>NZ_JBALVJ010000058.1:0-22028 GCF_036961165.1 Sulfitobacter sp.
ACCAGATGCATCTTAGCCAAGCCGCAAAACTGTCCTAAAAAGCAGGTCCACTTCACCCTTCTGTTCAAGTTCAGCAATCAGTCGACAGTTCTTGAGCGTTGCCCATTTTTGAAGTGCTCGTTTTAGTTTTGCTTTGAACGTACGCGCATCTGCAGCCTGATGTGGGTTCTCGGGAAAAATCCATCCGGCCTTGGGGTCATCACTCAGAAGAGAGAACGCAGGATACCTCATCTTTTGCCGGAGAGTGATTTGAGTAAGCATCAGCACATCAAGTTCATATGAACAATGCGCGATATCTCCGACCGACATCAGGGCATAAATCTTCATGTCGGTCATCAGAGCGGCAGGCTGAATTCAGAACTTCCACATGATGCACCCTTTCTGACCCGATCGGACGGATAGATGATCAAAGAATCCCTCCACATTGCTAAGATCGTCGATAGGCTTTTCCAAGAACCGGCTGCTTTTCGATCTGGGCGCAAAACCTAATGAATGAAGATGCGAAATATATGCAAAATGACTTTGCATTGCTTCACGTTTAAACGCAGCCGTTCCACCAACTTCATCAACCCACACTTTTGGCCAGGCCTCATCTTCAATCTCTTGAAGGTAGATCAACCCGAGCAGCAGTTTTTTGGCCCCTCCGGGCAAAGTGGAGGTTTTGAGAAACTCTGCCATTGCAAGTGAAATACGAAACTTGCCGTTACATTGAACCATCGTTTTTCCTTTCAAGCTGTCTGAAAGGATGTGGTTCGAATCCTGCTCGTGCGAATGGGGTTTGATAGACACATGAAATCATCTGCCCAGATTCTTGCGTCGACGAGCCGCATTTGGGCCCACAGCCCCCCTTCTGTGCATAGTTTCCCCGTATTCATGCTCACCGCCACCCCGCAAGAATCTGACAAGATAGCATATTTCCGTTGCGAACTTTAAAATTACTGAAAATATGGAAATGGCCTTCGGCCGGTTTGTTTCTACTGCTTGTGCCAATTAAAAGACACGAACTGCTGTAACTTACCGAGAGAGTTTCCTTTGCAGTAGCTTGCTTGGTTGCCCCCTGCCCCTGCCCCGGATTTTTGCCCTTGAGTTCCGATCCACCTATGGTGGAGCAGTTGGCTCGGTACTAAAGCAAAGCTCAAAGTAGTTGATCTGGCGAAGAACCTGGCCGCCTTCCATTAAGTCAAACAAACGTTCCCAGACGCGCAAACAACCCCATGTTCCTTTTAGATTGGAACAACGAAGAGGATGGCACGGCGGTACACACGATACACTTCAATACACCTACGCAATCTGAAAGTCCGCTTCCCGCCCTTGGTGTTGATCGACAAAACGGCCCTTAGCTGCCGTTCGTGATGAGGGCTGGCGCTGCGGTGCGGCTTCCCCAAAGCGGCCATTCGTCGAGGACACAGAAATCTTGGACGTCGATGGCTGCAGTGCGGACAAAGGGTGAATTCGCTGCAACCGCACCGATGTCTGCGTTATTTATGGTGACTCGTTATATTTCGAGCAAGCGTTCTTCCACTGGTATGGGCTGAACGACGGAAGAGTTTGTCCCGCAGAATGGCATGCAGGCAAGTCTACCGTGTCTTAAGTCCTGTTTTACCTCGCACAATTTAGACAGTTGATGGTCAAACCACGACCGGCGGCAACTTCTATCAAGACTTCTTTTTTCCCGTCACGCGATTAATCGGATAGCAGCTTGCCGGGCCTTTTACTGGTTGAACCAGCATCCGGTCGAGCCATAGGTCGCGCCTTGTCCGGAATTGTTCGATCCCGATCGACATACCCTCATGCCCGGCTTTCGGCTGCGCCTTGTAGGTACCAAGCAACCTGTCCCACCAAGGAAGATTGAAGCCGAAATTGCTGTTCGTCTCTTCTGGTATGATCGAATGATGGACGCGGTGCATATCTGGCGTGACCATAATCAAGCGGAGGAAACGGTCCACAAGCATCGGCAGCCGGATATTGGAGTGGTTGAACATCGCAGTTGCGTTCAACAGGACCTCGAAGATCAACACAGCCACAGCAGGCGGGCCCAAAGCCATAACTACAGCCATCTTTATCCCCATCGACAGCAGAATTTCAACCGGATGAAAGCGCAATCCGGTGGTGACATCAAACTCGAGGTCGGCGTGATGCATCCGGTGCAGCCGCCACAGCGCGGGCACTGCATGAAACATGACGTGCTGCAAATAGATGACCAAATCAAGAACGATGATCGAGACGAGAACCGCAATCCACCCCGGCACCTCGATTATATTGAATAGCCCCCAGCCACGGTCCTGAGCAGTCACGGACAATCCTACAACAAGGATCGGGAAACTCAAACGCAGGACAATAGTATCGATTACAACGAGGGCCAGATTGTTCGTCCAGCGGATCAAACGCGGGATCTCTTGCCTTCGCCTGGGTGCTGCGAGTTCCCATAGGGCCATAGCGACCAGCACGCCGAGAAACACGACGAGGCGTAGTTGCGGTTCACTGGCAAGAAGGGGTTCTGTCATCGGTTCTGCTGGAGCTTTCGGGTTGCGGTCCGCCCGGCGCGCACGTCAGGTAACGGTGAACTGGCCCATCATACCAGCATCTTCATGCTCGAGGATGTGGCAGTGAAACATGAACGGTGTCTCGCGGCTGGCGGGCTGGTCGAACCGGGCGAGGATCTCAGCCTCTCTAGGCACCAGCACGGTGTCTTTCCAGCCGGTGTTCTCGGGTCGCGGAGGGCCGCCGTTCTCGGTCACGACCCTAAACCGCACGCCATGGACGTGAAACGGATGCGCGACCATGCTGCTGCGGATTTGCCAGCGTTCCACGGTTCCCTGGGCGACCTCGAAATTGATCCGGTCCATGTCGTAGGGATGCCCGTTGATGGAAAATCCACCGCCGCCCATCATCATGCCGCCCATGCCCATGTCGAGCGATATCTACCTTGTTAAGATCTTGGCACCCTACAGGTCATCGGGCGCGCCGTCCAGTTGTTCTGGCAGGCGAGCAAACCGCTTGGCAAGCGTCGTGTCGGTCTCGAACTGCAGGACGCCGTAGGCTTGACCCGGATCGCTCATCAATACCGGCGCTTTGTCGCCGGAGAAATCGACAAGGATCTCGGCTCGCTCGCCGGGAGCAAGGCGCAGAATGTCGAGCGCGACAGGCGTCGGTAGGAACCCGCCATCCGTCGCCACCAAGTGCATCGGGCGCATATCGTCGAAAAAGAGCGTGTAGATGCGGGCGTTCGAGCCGTTGAGCAGGCGTAAGCGCACGATCCCCTGCGGCACGACGGCCGTCGCGCTCGCCTGACCATTGACGAGCATCCGGTTCCCGGTAAACCCGTGCATTACGTCCATCATGGACGGGTTATAGACCATGCGTCCCGATGCATCGAAGCGTCGATCCTGCAAAACGAGCGTCAGATCGTCGATACCGTACGTGGAGGGCAGACCGCGCGCGTCGTCCTGTCCTTCGGTCACGTGGATAACCCCCGCCAGTCCAAAGTAAACCTGTTCCGAGGTTCGTTCATGGATATGCGAGTGATACCAGATGGTTGCCGGATCCTGTGCAATTGTCATCTCGGGCTGCCATGTGCCACCGGGTGCAATCGCAAGATGGGGCCGCCGTCATGCTCTCCGGGTGCCAGAAGGCCGTGCCAATGCGTGCTGATGGGTTCATCGAGAGTATTCTGCACCTCAGCCGCCAGATCGCCGTTATGCATCAGGATGGTCGGGCCCAGATACGCCTGATTGAATCCAGCCGTCGGTGTGGCAGGCCCGCCGAAAAAGCTGCTGCTGCCTGACGTCGTCGTCAGGGACAGCCGCCCCGTCGCCCGAGTATCAAGAAGAGGCGGCATGGCGAGGCGGGTTTGCGGAGCTTGTCCCTGCGCAAACGCGCGTCGGACCGGCGTTTGTGAAAGAGCGCCAGCGTTCAGGATCGCTGCGGAGGTCGAAGCTAGGAACTGGCGTCTTTTCATGTTGATCTTTCAAGGCTTGGGTTGAAGCATCGCCACGGTCTCGCTCGTCCTGCAAGGGCAGGACGCATCACGTATCATTCAGCCAGAAGCTTTTTGCGTTCAGTGAACTCGGTCGAATCGATCTCACCCTTGGCATAGCGTTCCTTCAGAAGCGACAAGGCGCGATCGTGCGCAGCGTGACTGTTTACGGCGGAACCGGACGCACCAAATAGGCCCAGAAGATATATGATCCCGGCAACGATCCCGACAACGATCAGGATCATGAAGATCGGCCCGAGGATCATTCCAAACCCTCCCCACTGGCTACTGCCCCACATCATGTCATGTCCATGATCGTAAAAGCCGTTTCGACCTGGGATTTCCCCGACCTGTGCCATCGCCGACGTCGCGACGACGCAGAGTGCGCCTGCCATGCTCGGAACAATCGCCCTATTCCTGGATTCCATCTGTTAACTCCCTTTGCACGGCATCGACTGAGGCCGACTATTAAGTGTGCTATTGTAGGGGCAAATCTGTGCGCCTACCCTGATCTACATCAAGGCGGCATTGCAGAATTACGATAGTGTGATGCGCAGATACGCAGGCGTTTATCGTAGAGCGTACCCTCTGATTTGGCCGCGCAAGGTAAATTTAAGTACCGCCCCGCCAGGTCAGCGTCTCCCACACTCAAAATAAGGATTTAATTTCAGTGAGCTACACCATCAACCGCATGTTCAAAGACTCCACTTTCGACGACATTGACGCCCGCACTCGCCAAGCCCTTGCGGACCACGGCTTCGGCGTACTGACCGAGATCGACGTCAAAATGACGATGAAGAAGAAGCTCGATGTCGAGATGTCTGCCTATCGAATTCTCGGTGCCTGCAACCCAAAAATGGCGCATCAGGCGATCGGGATCGAGCCGCGGGTCGGTGCCATGCTACCCTGCAATGTCATCCTGCGCGAAGTTGAAGGCGGTGTTGAGGTCAGCGCCGTCGACCCGGTGGCGTCGATGCAGGCTATCGATAGCGCTGAACTGACGGCCGTAGCGGGCGAGGTCCGCGACCTTCTTGATAAAGCCATAAAGGCGATATGAGATGAGTCAGCGGACCGCCATCCTCGCAGGGCTGGCGATCCTCGGAATCGCCCTGCTCGGCGTGTGGCATTTCGCACCATCGGTGTACACGGAGGCACGTGGGCAGCGGGACGGCGAGCGTCTCGATATGCTGGTGGCGCGCGCAGGCATTTGGGGGCCTGTCCTGATCGTCACGCTGATGACCGTCGCGGTCGTGGCGAGCCCGATCCCGAGCGCGCCGATCGCGCTGGCAGCCGGGGCAGCCTACGGACATATTTGGGGGACGGTGCAGGTCATAATCGGCGCAGAGCTCGAGGCGGTGATTGCCTTCAGTCTGGCGCGGGTTTTGGGACACAACGTCCTGCGTCGGTTTTTCGGGGACAAGGTCGATGCTGGGCTTCTTGGTTCGCAGACCGCGTTAACAGCCACGGTGTTTGCCAGTCGCCTAATGCCTTTTGTGTCTTTTGACATGGTCAGCTACGCGGCGGGGCTCAGCCGAATGCACGCCTGGCGCTTCGCGCTCGCGACACTGGCTGGCATCGTTCCGGCGAGCTTCCTGCTCGCCCATTTCGGTGGGGAGGCGGTCAGCGGGAACCTTGGGCGGGCGACATGGGCGGTGCTTGGCCTTGGGCTTGTGACGGGTTCACCGCTGCTCTGGGTGGCCCTGCGGAAGCAGCCAAAAAACGGCGCTCCGAACCACCAATAAAAACAACCTGAGCTTCCAGCCGCAAGAAGCGGGCAATTGCAAGATAAAAAGAAAGATTCACACACTATGGAGCACGTTCATCATCACGAATCGTCCGAAATCCCGGCGGGAACCGAGACGGCAAAGGACCCGGTCTGCGGAATGGCGGTCGCAGTCAAGCCCGACGGGCGGCACGCGGAGTTTGGGGGCGAGACATTCCATTTCTGCTCTGAGAAATGTCAGACCAAGTTCAAGGCCGACCCGTGGCACTACGCGTCAGGCCGCGCCACAGGGAAGAAGACGGCCGCGCCCGCCGACGTCCAGTACACCTGCCCAATGCATCCCGAGATCATCCGCGACGCGCCTGGGGCCTGCCCGATCTGCGGCATGGCGCTTGAGCCGATAGTTCCCTAGGACGAGCCCAGCGAGGAGTTGACCGATTTCACCCGCCGGATGTGGATCTCGGCGGCTGCGGCGGTGCCGCTGATCGTCCTGACCATGGGCGGGCTGGTCGGCCTGCCGGTGCGCGACTGGATCGGGCATCAGACGGCCAGCTACCTGGAATTTGTGCTGGCGACGCCGATTGTGCTTTGGGCGGCATGGCCGTTCTTCAAGCGGGGCTGGGATTCAATCGTGAACCACTCGCCCAACATGTGGACGCTGATCAGCCTCGGCGTGTCGGCGGCCTATCTCTATTCGATCTTCGCGACGTTCCTGCCGGGCCTTTTTCCCGAACAATATCAAATGGGCCAAGGCGTTGGCACATACTTCGAGGCGTCGGTGGTGATCGTGGCGCTGGTCTTTGTTGGTCAGGTACTGGAACTGCGGGCGCGCGAACGTACGGGTGACGCGATCCGCGCACTTCTGGACCTCGCGCCCAAAACCGCGCGGCGGATCCTGCCGGACGGCAATGAATACGACGCGCCGCTCGAGAACATCATGGAGGGCGATCGTCTGCGCGTGCGCCCCGGCGATGCGGTCCCGGTGGATGGAACGGTGATCGAGGGGCGTTCCAGCTTGGACGAAAGCATGCTGATCGGCGAGGCGATGCCCGTCGAGAAAGGCCCCGGCGATGCGGTGACTGGCGCCACAATCAACAAGAACGGATCACTGGTGATCGAAGCGGGCAAGGTCGGCGCAGATACTGTGCTGGCGCAGATCGTGACCATGGTGTCGAACGCACGGCGGTCACGTGCCCCAATCCAGGGACTGGCGGATCGGGTCTCGGCCATATTTGTCCCGACGGTTGTGGGTACTGCGATCTTTGCCTTCGTCATGTGGATGATCTTTGGCCCCGAACCCGCACTGGTTTTTGCCATCGCTTCAGCGGTCTCGGTGTTGATCATCGCATGCCCCTGTGCGCTGGGGTTGGCCACACCGATCTCGATCACCACAGCGGCAGGACGCGGAGCGCAGGCGGGAGTGCTAATCAAGGATGCCGAGGCGCTGGAACGCATGGCAAGCGTCGATACGCTGATCGTCGACAAGACTGGCACGCTGACCATGGGCAAGCCGACGCTGACCGACACGGTGGCGCTGGAGGATATAGCCGAAGCAGACCTGCTGTCACTGGCCGCGGCACTTGAACGCGGCTCCGAGCATCCTCTGGCCGAAGCGATTGTTGAAGGAGCCGAAGCGGCGGGCGCCGCACGTCAAGATGCATCCGACTTTGAGGCCATCACTGGCAAGGGTGTGCGCGGACAGATTGGCGGACGCGCCGTCGCGCTTGGCAACACCGCGATGATGCAAGAGATGGGGCTGGACACGGGCGCTGCCGAGGCACAGGCCGATGCCCTGCGCGCCGAGGGCAAGACGGCGATGTTCATCGCGGTCGATGGGGCGCTGGCGGGCATCGCGGCCGTGGCAGACCCGATTAAGGACAGCACCGCGCAGACGATCAAGGAACTCCATGCGCAAGGGCTGCGGGTGATCATGGCCACGGGCGACAACGAACGCACGGCGCAGGCGGTAGCGGGCAAGCTCGGCATCGACGAGGTGCGTGCGGGCGTCCTGCCGGAAGACAAGAGGGACCTGATCGACCAATTGCGGAGGGACGGCCACAAGATTGCCATGGCAGGTGATGGCGTGAACGACGCGCCCGCGCTGGCCGCCGCCGATGTCGGCATCGCCATGGGTACCGGTGCCGACGTAGCGATGGAAAGCGCCAGGATCACCCTGCTTGGCGGCGATCTGATGGGCATCGTGCGGGCGCGCAAGTTGGCGCGGGCGACCCTGCGCAACATCAAGCAGAACCTGTTCTTCGCCTTCGCCTACAACACGCTTGGCGTACCCATTGCAGCGGGGCTGCTCTACCCCGTCACGGGCCTTCTACTCTCACCGATGATCGCAGCAGCCGCGATGAGCCTATCGTCCGTCTCAGTGATCAGCAACGCGCCGCGCCTTCGGCGAGTTGATCTATAGAGGAGAACGGCTGTGCAATAGTTCAAAACCGATATTCGCGGCCTTACAGAAACTATTCACTTCGGGCTCCAAGACGACCTCAGATATAGCGCAGCATTTTATGATACTGTGCAATGTCAACGTCGGGTTGCCGATGTGGGAGGGTATGGCGGATCGGAGGAACTATCATGCAAACACCAAACTTACCGGCCATTCGCGCGCTTCGCCCCGCTTGGTACAAAGGGCGAATTGTCGGTCAGAAGTCTCCCTTGAAGCCAAAGCATGTCTGGGCGATCCGGGTGCGTCTCGAACTGGCCAAGAAGCATCGCGATCTCGCCATGTTCAATATGGCAATCGACAGAAAATTGCGCGGTTGTGATCTGGTTCGATTGCAGGTCGTGGATGTGATGGCGTCCGGTCAGATCAAGGAGCGAGCTTCGGTTCTGCAGAGCAAGACCAAGAAACCAGTTCGCTTTGAAATTTCAGAAGGCACGCGCGTCGGTCGCGAAGTGGATGGAGTATCCGCTGATGTTCGGGTCCGAATTTCTCTGGCCTGGACGCGTCCACGAGCGCCTTCACATCTCGACACGTCAGTATGCACGAATTGTGCGAGACTGGGTCTCGTCGATTGGCTTGGAAGTGACCGCCTATGGCACCCATTCAATGCGGCGCACAAAGGTCACCCAGATTTACAAGAATGCGGGCAACTTGCGGGTCGTTCAACTCCTGTTGGGGCATACAAAGATGGACTGCACCGTCAGATACTTGGGTGTCGAACTTGAAGATGCTCTGGCTACCGCATAAGTCATTGATATCTAAACGTTTTGGCAGTTCGAGTAAAACTCGCCTAACGACTTCTTTTAGCCTATTCTGTTGAATAGCTCACCGCCCTGCCAGAAGGAACCAGGTCTCCAGGGAATCATCCTGCGAAAGCGTCCCCCTGCAAATAAAGTTTGGCGATTGGCCTGTGACGGCAACAATGTTCTAAGTTTTTGAGGCGATTTTCGCGTAGCGGAGTTCTTCAACAGAATAGGCCCTTAGCGGACCGTGGCCGAGGATCCCGTCGCCGCGGTGCAGCTTCCCCGAAGCGGGCATTGGCAAAGGTGCGCAGCAATTTGACGGTGCCAAGTTCAGCAATGCGGGCGAACCGGATGTTCGGCACAGGCAGGTCGCCAGTAGGTGCCTCGCGGGGCATAATTGTGCGGAAATCAGTGACGGAAATTGTGCTCATGGACGTATTAAGAACTCCGGACGACCGTTTTGAAAAGCTGCCCGGCTATGCTTTTGCCCCCAATTATGTGGATGACCTCAAAGGCTACGAAGGCATTCGGGTACACTATGTGGATGAAGGCCAGAATGAAGCGCCACGGACGTTCTTATGCCTTCCAGGTGAGCCGACCTGGGCCTACTTATATCGGCGCATGATACCCATTTTTGCGGGCTCTGGCGCGCGGGTGGTCGTGCCGGATTGGTTAGGGTTTGGGAGGTCTGACAAGCCTGTGGATGACAATGTCTACGGCTTTCATTTTCATCGTGAAATGATGATTGCCTTCATAGAGAAGTTGGATTTGAAAAATATCACTTTGGTGGTGCAAGACTGGGGCGGCATTTTAGGACTGACCCTGCCAATGGATTTGAGCGAACGGTTTGCCCGTTTAATCGTAATGAATACGGCAATCCCGGTCGGCGAGAGTCTTGGCGGAGGTTTTCAGGGCTGGAAAGACTATGTGGCAAGCCGGCCCGACATGGATTGCAGGGCGTTGATAAAGCGGGCTTGTCCACACTTGAGCGAGTCAGAGGCCCAAGCCTATGAAGCGCCATTCCCGGATCAGCGGTATAAGGCGGGTGTCCGCCGGTTTCCGCAAATGGTGATGATTGAGCCAGGTATGGAGGGCATCGAGACGGCAAAGCGCGCACGTCACTTCTGGCAATCTGAATGGAGCGGGGAAAGCTTTATGGCCATCGGAGCAAGAGATCCGGTTCTCGGCGGACCCGTAATGAGCAAACTGCGCAAAACCATCAAAGATTGCCCGGAACCGATGGTCTTGAAAGAGGCTGGCCATTTCGTACAGGAATGGGGTGAACCGATCGCACGCGCGGCATTAAGACATTTTGGTGATATATATTGAGCGCCCCAATTGCTTAGGATCGGGCGATTTGCTTCGAGCCTTCTATGCGGTCAAAGTCGACTACGGTTACGGTGTGAAATCTCCTGACTTGGCCCATAGAAGCACCGTAGTTCACGGTCCAGACCGGACATTGGTACGAAACTCGTCTAAGGTCTGCTACCAGACCTTTTCTGCGGTGGCATATTGTTAAGAGCGCCGCAGTGATCTTCCCAATGAACGCTTTTGCACAAATGCCACGGGCGTTCGAACAGCAGTAAGGTCCGTATCCTGATAGGTTATGTCAGCACGGTGATTGTGTTGCTGAACACGGTGAACATCATTAACGCCAGCGGCATGCCGCTATTTCTCGCAAAAACACGTACGCGCCAACCATGATGTCAGAGCATTTTGCGCACAGGTCTGGCCCTGTCTCCGGCCTGGTTCAGAACTTCGCGAAGCTCGTCCTCGTTGCGATATCCGATCAGAATGCCAGCTTTCGCTTCGCCCAGAGTCGCTTCGCGTGATGCGAGCTGAGCATCCGAAATGGTCGTACGTTGGGACGTCCGCCGCGCCCAGTAGAAGAACATCCGTTCAAGGCGAACTGTCTGACGTCAGCGCTTACGGGTCCAAATAGCGTTATTTGATAAGAGAGTAGTCTTGGCTCATCGTAACCACTTAGGAGTGGAAGATGAGATAGACAACTGGAACACGCAAAAGCCCTGGTGAGAAGATTGTCTACCCTGTATTTACCAGAACGCGATGGTTTGGCCCGACTGTTTCATAAAGTGACGGCTCGGCCATATATGTGAGCGGATGAATAGGCGACGGGATTGGTTTGAAGTTCAAATCGCCATCCAGCTTGCGTGTCGCAGGGTCGGCAATTGGCACGGCCAACATGAGCGTCTTTGTGTATTCATGCTGCGGGTTCTCGAACACTGCCGCACGCGGTCCGATCTCGACGATACGGCCCAGATACATGACCGCAACATGGTGGCTCACCCTCTCTACCACTGCCATATCATGGCTGATGAACAAATAGGACAGGTCCAGTTCCGCTTGAAGCTCCATCATCAGGTTCAAAACCTGCGCCTGCACGGAAACGTCCAGCGCTGATACTGCTTCGTCAGCAACAATAAGCCCTGGCGAAACCGCAAGCGCGCGGGCAATTGCAACCCTCTGGCGTTGCCCCCCCGACAGCTCGTGGGGGAAGCGGCGCATAAAATCACGCGGCAGACCCACGCGGTCAAACAGATGTGCCGCGCGATCTTCACGATTGTCCAACCCGTAATTCTGCATCGGCTCGGTCACTTGTGCCCGCAAACGCATATAGGGATTGAGCGACGCGAACGGGTCCTGAAAGATCATCTGCATGTGCTGGCGCATTGCGCGCAATTGCGGTTTGGTCTGGGTGAGTACGTTTTTGCCCCCGAGATAAACCGACCCCGACAATGGCTCCACCAGCCGAAGGATTGACCGCCCGCACGTCGATTTACCGCAGCCGCTTTCGCCTACAAGGCTGAGGGTTTCACCTTTGTTGAGCGTAAACGACGCGTCTTCCACCGCATGGACCTGGGCAACAGTGCGGCGCAGAATACCCCCTTTAACCGGAAAGCGGGTTGTGAGATTTCGCACCTCCAACAAAGGCTCCGGCACATCGCGCGGCGTCAGCGGAACAGGATCATAGGTCTGCCCCACCAACCGCAGCGGCTCGGGGGCTGCCTTGCCCCGCATCTCCCCCAGACGCGGCACGGCAGCCAGCAGCGCACGGGTATATTCCGCCTTGGGGTCTGCAAAAATCTCCGCAACAGGGCCGGTTTCGACCACATCACCGCGGTACATCACCACCACACGGTCCGCGATCTGCGCCACCACGGCCATATCGTGGGTAATGAACATCACCGCCATCCCCGTCTCCCGCTTGAGCCGGTTGATGAGCGCGATAATCTCAGCCTGAATGGTCACATCCAGAGCGGTCGTCGGCTCATCCGCGATCAACAATCGCGGGCGGCAGGCCATTGCAATGGCGATCACCACACGCTGGCGCATGCCGCCAGACAGCTCATGGGGATATTGCCCGAGCCGTCTTTCAGGTTCGGGAATACGCACCTCGCGCAGCAACTCCAGCGCGCGCGCGTCCGCTTGCACCCGCGTCAGATTCTCGTGCATGCGCAGTCCGTCCGTAAGCTGCCGCCTGATCGTGAACACGGGGTTGAGTGACGTCATCGGCTCCTGAAAGATCATACCCATCTCGTTGCCGCGAATGGTTTGCATCGTGCGCGCATCCGCTGTGGCAAGATCAAAGGTGCCGCCCGCGCGCTCCAACGTCATGGTGCCATCAAGGATTTCACCGCCGCCAAATTCCACCAGACGCATCAGCGACAGTGAGGTCACGGATTTGCCAGACCCGCTTTCACCGACGATACACACCGTTTCGCCGGGATAGACCGAAAAGCTTACGTTGCGCACCGCCGTTGCGTCGCCAAAGCCAACGCGCAGGCCTTTAATTTCTATAATCGGTTTTGTCATTTGATCCTCGGGTCAAGAACATCGCGCAGCACATCGCCGAACATATTAAGGCCAAGAACCGTCACAGCCACCGCCGCCCCGGGCACCAGTGCTGTCCACGGTGCCACATCAAGGTAGTCGCGGCTGGCCTGTATCATCAAACCCCAGCTTGCATCGGGAGGCTGCGTGCCCAAACCAAGAAACGACAGTCCCGCTTCGGCCAGAATGGCAAAGGCAAGGCTGATTGTGGCCTGCACGATGATGGGCGGCATGACATTGGGCAGGACGTGCCGGATGATCATCAATGTATCTGACGTGCCAACAGCGCGCGCCGCCTCGACATAGGGCATCTGAGCCACGCGCAGAGCTTCGCCGCGAATAATACGCGCCAGATAGGGCGTAAAGGCGATGCCGATTGCGATGATCGTATTGGTCAGGTTCGGGCCCAGAATAGCCGAAATCGTGAGCGCCAGCAGCAACGCCGGAAACGCCAGCAGCGTATCAACCAACCGCATCAGCACATTGTCGATCCAGCCGCCAAAATACCCTGAGATCACACCAAGCGGCAGGCCGACAAAGAGGCTCATCATCACGGCAGTCCCCGCGATCATGATCGAGGTCTGCGCCCCGAGAAGCATGCGGTACATCAGATCACGCCCCAGCTGATCGGTGCCCATCGGATGTGCCACACTGGGACCGGCAAGCCGCGCGCGCATGTCCATTTGCGTAGCCCATGTGTCGGGGATCAGCAGCGGCGCAAGCAATGCAACAGCAAGGACCAGCAAAACGATGCCGCCGCCAAATATCCCTTTTCCGGTCAGAAAACCCTTCATGGCAGTTTAATCCTCGGATCCAGAGCCGCATACAGCAGGTCCACCACCAGATTTGTGAGCATCACAACGGCGGCAATCACGAAAACCGTGCTTTGGATCAGCGGAATGTCACGGTTCAGCAGCGCCTGATAGGTGAGCCACCCCATGCCCGTAAAGTTGAACAAGCTCTCGATCACGATGATGGAGCCGAAAAGATATCCCACTTGCAGCCCCGCAACCGTAATAACCGGACCGATGGCATTGGCCAGCGCATAGCGCCAGATTACCGTACGCTCGGAGAGACCTTTGGCACGGGCGACACGGATAAACTCCTGGGAGAGGATGGAGGACATGGTGGAACGCGTCATACGTGTAAGATGGGCCATCAACCCGAGGCCAAGGGCCAGCGAGGGCAAAATCGCATGGCGCACAGCCCCGATAAAATCATCCGCCGGATGCACAAAGCCCGACGAGGGCAGCCATCCCAAATACCGTGCAAACAGCAAGATCATGATGATCCCCCAGAAAAAATCCGGTAGGCTAACCCCCAAAAGCGCCGTGGTGGAGGCCGTATTGTCCTGCCATTTATCGCGGTGGACAGCGGCCCAGACGCCCAAAGGCACAGCGGCAGCCAATGCAATGCTCATCGACATCACCACGATCAGCGCCGATGCCGTCACTTTGTCCGCAATCAGGGGGCCTATGGCCTCTTTGAACACCAGTGAATTACCCCATTCGCCGGTCAGCATACCCCCAATCCAGCGCCCGTATTGCACGATCAGCGGGTCATTGAGCCCAAGGCTTTCCCGTAAACCCGCCAGCGCCTCGGGGTTGGATTGGGTCCCCATAATCACCATCGCCACATCGCCGGGCAGGATATTGGTCACCATAAAGGTGATCAAAGATATCAGCAGGAGAGTGAACGCCACCGACAGCAATCTGTTCAGAATATAACTCATGGCCCCTCCAGTGGTGCACCGGAGGTCTCCCTCCGGCGCGATTTCATCAGGCTTGCTTGAGCCAGACCTTGTGGAAGTTCATCTCCGACCCGTTGGGCTGAACAATGGTATCAAGGCCCATCACATTGGTTTGTGCCCCGATTGTGCCGTTGCGGAACCACAAAATCACATCCAGCGTGTTCTCGTTGATGTACTTCTGAACATCTTTGTAGATCGCCATGCGTGCATCAGCGTCCACGGTGATCCGCGCCTGCTCCAACAGCGCATCCAGCGCGGGATCACTGATCTTGCGGTAGTTGAACCCGCCAGTAGAGTGATACAGCGAATAATATAGGAAATCAGGCTCCCAAAGGGTGAAGAAGTTCATCATCGTGATCTCGAAGTCCTTGTCGACCCAGACCTGTGACAGCCAGTCAGACCATGTCAGCTGCTCAATCGTCATATCGACGCCGCCCTGACGGAACCACTCCAGCATAATCTGCGCGCTGTCGACGTGATAGGGATAGTTGGTCGTAACCTTGAACACGACCTTCAGATCACCGGGGCCATAGCCCGCATCGGCCAGCAATGCGGCGGCCTTCTCGAAATCCTGCGCCCGCTGGCTAATGTCGCTGTTATAGGAGGCCGACGTCGGGAAGCTGGGCGAGGCAGATGTTTTCCCCTGCCCCCACAGCGCGCCCTCCATCAGAACCTCCTTATCGAGCATCAGATCAAAGGCTTCGCGCACGCGCGCATCCTTGAACGGCTCGAATTCGTGATTGAAATTCAGGAAGTCGAAATTGAGCGGGAACCATGCAACTGTCTGGAAACTGTCGTCGCCCTGAATTTCCGCCATCCGGTCCAGCGGGATGTCGTTGATCATATGCAATTCGCCGGTGCGCAGCCCTGTAAGGCGGACAGTAGGCTCGGTGATTTCGCGGCTAATGATCTTTTCGAGGTAGGATGGCCCGTCGAAATATTCCTCGAAACGTTCCAGCTCGACCTCGTTGCCGAATTCGCGGCGCACGAATTTGAAGGGGCCGGCCCCCACTGGCATCTCGCCCTGCCCGTCACCTGAATCCATAGGCATGACCACACCCGCGCCATTTTCCGCCAGACGCGACAGGAATGGCGCATTGACCGATTTGAGCTTGACGATCACGGTGGTCTCATCCGGCGTCTCGATGCTTTCAACGGCGTTGAATACCTCGAAATTCGTGGCACCCGTGGCAGGATCTGCGCAGCGCTCGAATGAATACTTCACGTCCGCCGATGTCATCTTGGTGCCGGTGTGGAACATCACATCATCGCGCAGATTGAAAGTGTAGGTCAGCCCGTCTTCGGATTGCTCAAAGCTCGACGCGAGATTCGGGATGACGTTGAGGTCCTTATCCGTCGTAACAATGCTTTCGTGGATATTTTGCAGTAACCTCCCCGTCGAGGCCGTGCCGGTCTGATGGATGTCGAGGTTCTGCGTCGTCTCAGAGTGACCCCAGATCAACGTGCCGCCGCTCGCCGGTGTCGCGTGGGCGTCCGCATGGGCCATAGGCAGCCCTGTCAAAGCAATGCCACCCATCGTTGCTGTCGTGGTCTTCAAAAATTCCCTGCGTTTCATTTTATATCTCCAAAAGTGCGCTTTTGCGCGGTTAAAGTGTTGAGGCCTGCTTTGTCGTAAGGTCTTGTTTATTTCAGAAAACCCGGTCTCTCCGATACCACATTCAATGCTTTTTCAAGCGCCATTCCCACATTCAAAAGTGGCCCTTCGTCAAACAACTGCCCCCAAAGTGATATTCCCTGAGGGACCCGAAAGGTATCATCACCGGTGGCATCACCTGTCGTCAATTTGCCCGCGCCCAAAGAAGCGGCAGATCGGGTGGCGATCTGCTCAAATCCTGCGCGAATATGCAAACACGGGTGACCGGTGAAATTGCTCGCAACCAGCATCGGACCCGTCATGAATGGACCGATGAGCACATCGCAGCCTTGCATCATCATGGCTACGGCTTGCATCACACGAAAGCGCAGACGGTCAAGGTTCACGTGATCGACCGCTGACAAGAACCGCGCCTTGCGCATCGTGTTTGGCCATGCGCCCTCGTCTTGCCATTTCATCGTATCATCCGTGCCCGAAATCGTCAGATCCTCGAACGCGGCGGCCGCCTCCGCATAAACCACGTTCATTAATGCGCCGTAGGGCAGATCCTCAATACTAAGCGCGCGCACCTCGAGGCCAAGCCCCTTTGCCGCCTCCAGCGCGGCGCGGTCAACATCCGTCGCACCCTCCTCGAAAGCTTCCGGCAGGTATCCCAAAACCATGCCATCAATTCCCTTGGTCGCGTCAAACACAAAGGGGGCGTCGATCGAACCACGATCCGCAGCGTCCCCACCATTCAGCGCGGCCAGCACCAATGCCGTATCCTCGACCGTGCGGCAGATTGGCCCGACCTTATCCAAAGACCAGCATAGCGCCATCGCACCAGCGCGGCTCACCCTTCCGAACGTGGGCCGCAATCCGGTAGTGCCACAGCGTTGCGACGGTGATGTAATTGAACCCAGCGTTTCCGTACCGATGGAAAACGCGCACAATGCCGCAGCGGTTGCAGAAGCAGAACCTGCGCTCGAGCCCGACGAGCCTTCGTTGAGATTCCAGGGATTGCGGGTCCAGCCACCGTACCAGATGTCGTTATAGGCCAACGCACCCAGTGTCGTCTTGCCCAACAAAACCGCACCTGCCGCGCGCATTTTTGTCGTCACGGCAGCGTCGGATTGGGGAATATTATCCCGAAACGGTTCCGCCCCCCATCCCGTTACGATCCCTTTGGTATCAAACAAATCCTTAAGCCCGTACGGAATGCCATGCAACGAGCCAAGGTTGACGCCAGCTTTGCTCAGACTGTCCATTGCATCTGCTTCCGCCAACGCCAGATCCGGTGTGACCGTCGCATAACACTCCAGCTTGGGATTAAGCATCTCGATACGCGCCAGATAGATTTCCGTTAACCTGCGCGAGGTGATCATCCCGGTTGCGATCCAATGCGACAAATGTGTGAGTGGCGCAAAGGCGATATCGTCGTCCGAGGCAGGCAAAGCGTCCGTAACCTGCGAGCGGACCAGCGCATCAGCACCATGCGGCATAGCAAATCCGGCAAGACGTGGATCAAAACGACAGGCCATAGGAACCGAATTCTCGAGATTTACCGCCCGGCGCGCCTGTGCAGACAATAATTGCCCTTCGAGGTTACCGATCATTTGTCCGCGTTCTTCCGCAGTATATTCGATTCCCATAAGCTTTTCGGCGGCAGCAATATCGGATATGGTGATGTCGTGTGTCATGGCTCAATTCTCCGCCTTACAATGCATTTCAAGGGCTGCGCACAGTGAGTTCGAGCGGGTCTCAAGGAGATCACGCATGGCCTGACGCGCAGCATCTACATGGCCCGGACCGATGGCTTCAATGATTACCATACGCTCGTTGTTGCTGACCTGGATAGATGCATAATTACGACTGCGAGCGCGAATTGCCATCCAATCGGCACTGCTGCGGATTGGATCCAAAATCGCATAGGCTGTGATCAAATGGCGGTTGCGTGCAGATTGCGCAATCAAGCGGTGTAAGGACGCATCCCAAAGCTCGGTGGCTTGCCGGTCCTCCGCCTCGACTTGCCGTTGTGCTATGTCACCCGTTACATCTGTGGTAGTTCGGCAAGTTCAGGCAAAATTCTGATTGGTTCAAAGAGTACTTGATAAAAGAATATCAAACACCAAGGCTTGGAGTAATCGGAATAATTCAAGTTTTTGGACCAAATATTAGGTCACAATTTAGGTGCAATCATTAACCGCTAACCTGTAAGAAAGTTCATCTTCTGAGCTGCTGCCGGTTTCGCGGACGGCAACTTAAGCTTTCATCGCTCTCTCCTCGTATTGCATAGGGCTTAAATATCAGATGGTCGAGTGACGACGTGTCGGATTGTAGAAACGCTCGATGTAGTCGAATACGTCCGCACGGGCTTGATCACACGTCCGGTAGACTTTGCGCTTCACACGTTCGATTTTGAGCGACGAGAAGAAGCTTTCTGCCGCAGCGTTGTCCCAGACATTGCCTGACCGGATCATCAAGCAGGTGACGCCATTGTCCGCCAGCAGCCTCTGGAACGGTTCACGGGTGTATTGGCTGCCTTGGTCCGAATGATGCAGCCGCTCTCTTGGCCGCCCTCTGCGCCAGATCGCCATCATGAGTGCATCCGTCACCATCTGGGCTGTCATGGCATCCTTCATCGACCAGCCGACGATACGCCGTGAGAATAGGTCGATGACGACCGCGACATACAGCCAACCTTCTGCAGTCCAGATGTAGGTGAAGTCAGCGACCCATTTCTGGTTCGGGCCATCTGCCTCGAACTCTCGCTCAAGCTCATTCGGTGCGATGATAGAGCGTTCCCCCTGATCCTTAGGAAGCTGACGGCGCCTCGGTCGCGCCCTGAGTGCGTTCATTTGCATCAGGCGTTCAATACTATGCAGACCACATTCAAAACCCTCAGCAAGGACGTCATGCCAGACGCGCCTTGCGCCATAGCTCCGATCAGATCGCACAAAGCTTGCACGAACCACAGCGCCCAGCCTCTCATCTTTACGGGCCCGCGCACTCTGTGGCCGCGTCAGCCATGCGTGGAACCCGCTCCGTGACACACCGAGCGCGTCACACATCCAGCTAACCGGCCAAACCCCTCGGTATTTCGCCACAAACCCGAACATCACAGTTGGTCCCTGACGAAGTAGGCTGCGGCCTTTTTTAAGATATTGCGCTCCGCTTTCAACTTCGCAACTTCACGTCTCAAGCTGCGAAGCTCTTCGTCGTCAGGCTTCAATCGACCTTTGCCAGGAAATGCATCTGCACCGCTCGATCCAAACTCCCAGACCCATCTGCGCAGAACCGTTGCATGCACGTCCAGATCCCTTGAAGCCTGTGCCTCGCTCACACCGCGCACCACGACAAGCTGTGCCGCCTCACGCTTAAACTCTGGACTGAATATTCTTCTCGTCATTGCTGTTCTCCAACCTCATAAACACCTTATCTCGGTGTCCACGAAACCAGCAGCAGCTCAAGATGACTTGTCACGACTGAAATACGTGCCACATGTCTCGGGTGCCTTAATTGGACGCGCCTTGTTCGATCGGAGTATTGATATCGAGGCGGCCCTGAAGGTAGTCAAACCCGAAGTGGAGAGTCGGGCAAAGTTCATTTGATGTAGTTTTGACGGTTTGACCGCTGAATGCCTGATCATCATTCGCACGTTTCAAACCGCAGATGCTGCAACGTCGAGTTAAAATCAGTATCACGTCGTTATGAACGTCCCAAACCAGACCTTCGAGGCAGAAGTCAACGTCGCAGTGCAGCTTCACCAAACCGGACGTTCGAGCATGGCGCAGTGTTTTCAAGGTTTCGCTGATCGCTGTGCGACAAAGCTGCAGTCGGGCGTTGGGGTTCAGTTTCGCGCACTTGGGACTTGTAGGCTCACATCGTGGCGAGCAACGTTACCATCAAGGTGCAGGTCGCGCTGAAACAAAGAACGATTGCCGATTGGGTGCTGAGTGCTATTCTTCAAGATGTAGGTGTAAATCTTGAAGACGATCTGGCCTGTCTTACCGACAGTATCTTCGTGCCAGAATGAGAGTATTGTATCGTTATGAAAAAGAATGAAATTTCACGACAAAGTAGATCCGACCTCTCCGCGCGCCCAAAATCCAGCGGATCAGAAATTGACGCATTTCTACAAGAGGCAAAGCAGTTTGCACCGGTGCCGACTGCCACTCGCGGACGGATGATTTTTGCCCTCGATGCGACCATGAGCCGTCAGGCAACGTGGGACATGGCCTGCGGTCTTCAGGGTGAGATGTTTTCGGCGACCGCATCTGTGGGTAATCTCTCGGTGCAGCTGGTCTATTTCCGCGGCCTGACGGAAACTCGGGCATCTCGTTGGGTAAATAACGCAGAAAGCCTGCGCGGTTTGATGGGAAAAATCGACTGCCAAGGCGGGTTGACGCAGATTGCCGCGGTCCTTTCGCACGCCCAGCGGGAGTCCGAGAGACAACCACTGGCAGCTTTGGTTTACGTCGGCGATTCAATGGAAGAAAACATCGATGAATTGTGCAGCCTTGCGGGTGAGCTTGGCCTGCGCGGGGTCAAGGCGTTTATGTTTCATGATGGCCGGGACAAGCAGGCTGAAACGGCGTTCCGCGAGATCGCAAGGCTGACGGGTGGTGCCTATTTGCCTTTCGACAGCAATTCAGCCTCAGACCTCAAGGCGCTTCTCGCTGCTGTGGCGACATATGCAGCGGGAGGGCGAAAGGCGCTGGAAGCCGCTGGCACCGCGACGGCGGGAGCGTTGCTGGCTGATATGCGCTAATGCAACCGATCCTTATTTTCGTGGCAATTGCGTTAGGCTTTACAGTTGTCTTCTGGATTGTTCGGGGTGTTCTGGGGGCAATTTTTCGCACTCAAGCGTTAAACCCACTGGGTGTCGCCCTGATCTCGACCGGTATCTTGCTTTTCTTATTTCGCGCTATTGTGGTTGCGGTTCCATTGATGATCCTCGGCCTCATATTGCTATCGCGGAAAAATGTAGGCGCTGCCAATGGGCCTGCACCGCAAACGTCGACGGTGCGTTCCATATATCTGGAAATGACTCTCGACCACGATAGCGGCAAGATTGACGGTTGCATTCTGGCCGGGGAGCGCAAGGGTCAGTTCCTGTCAAACCTTGATCTGGACAAACTGCTTGAGTATTACGTCGAAATTGAAACGGATAATGAAACGGTAAAGCTGCTCCAAACCTTTCTCGACAATGCGCATCCCGATTGGCGCGATCAAGAAGAGGAGCGCTCTGCGCATGGGCAGGCGCAATCACCGCTTTCGAGAGAGTTGAGCCAAGATCAAGCCTATGAGGTACTGGGTCTTGATCCCGGTTGCACTGATGAGGATATCCGCAAGGCATATCACCGCCTCATCAAGCGTGTTCATCCTGACAGTGGCGGTTCAGCTGTACTTATGGCACAAGTTACTGAAGCAAAAGACAGGCTTCTTGGCAGTCGTAAGTAACCTGGCCGCGCAGCTCATCACAAGGCCTCTCCAGCCTCAGCAGCCCGACGCTAACTTTGCCAAAGGGCTCGCCGGCATATTTTTGATCTTCACTCGGGCTTTAGCTATCTACTTGCGCCCTTTATTGGGCCCGACTTTGCTGTCAGACCTTTATTTCAAGATATCTATACCGTCCGAGGGTGCCAGCGCTTCTTTCAAATCAATACTCAGATCGTGACACTGTGGCTCTGGTCTTAGCCACTTTACGGATGGTCGCAGGATTACCCCCGCGGGGTTTTGTTGATGGCGTGGATGCCCCAAAGACAAGCTAAAACGTTGACCACATGGCGACCAAGGTCGGCATTGTCCGGCGGTCTCAACTGATCGACGCAACACTTTAATCTTTAGCCAAAGATGGAGTGATCAAAATGAAGTATTGTCGCCGCGTATTTTTCACGGACAAGCAGAAGTCGGAGATTTGGGACAGATGGCA
>NZ_JBALVJ010000059.1:0-21783 GCF_036961165.1 Sulfitobacter sp.
CACTCCATCTTTGGCTAAAGACTAAAGTGTTGCGTCGACCCGTTAAAATCGCCGCTAAGAGCCGACGCTAGACATCGTATGGTGTTTTGCAAAACTGACCGGGAATGTCCTCCTGAAGATTGCCAACACGGAATTTGAGCGTCCCTCAAATCGTAAGGCCCGCACAGCCGTTGCAACTGTGCGGGCCATTGTGCGTATGGAAGAAGCCGTTGCGCTAGGCAGTGCGTCGGAGTCCTGTCGATACATCAAAAAGATGCGCCTTGCCGGTCTGGATGCGGAACCGCAGGTCGTGGCGGTTGTCAGCCATCAGGTGGACCCCTTGCTGGCTCACGGTAAAGCTTTGATCCGTGCCGGTGACATGACCATGCAGCAGGGTGTTTGCGCCCAACGGCTCTGACATCTGTACGGTCACCGAAAGGGGGGCTGTATCGTCACGCTCAAGGTGTTCTGGCCGCACGCCCAGCTTTACAGGGCCATCCGCGCCAATCGCATCGGTCACGGGCCGGTCGTTTAGCATGACCTTGCCGCCCTGCACTCGGGCATCAATGATATTCATCGCAGGGCTGCCGATGAACTGCGCCGCGAACAGGGTGCGGGGGGTCTCGTAGACCTCAAGCGGTGTCCCGATCTGTTCGGCTACACCTGCGTTCATCACGATCATGCGGTCAGCCATTGTCATCGCTTCGACCTGATCGTGGGTCACGTAAAGTGAGGTGACGGCCAGCTTTGATTGCAGCTCTTTGATCTCAAGGCGCATCTGCACCCGCAGCTTCGCATCTAGGTTCGAGAGCGGCTCGTCAAACAGGAACACGGCCGGTTCGCGCACAATCGCACGACCCATGGCCACACGCTGCCGCTGCCCGCCCGAAAGCTCCCTTGGCTTGCGGTCAAGCAGCGCTTCGAGCTGTAGCAGGCGCGCGGCTTCGTTCACCTTGGCGTCGATCTGATCCTTGGGCAGCTTCGCGACCTTGAGGCCGTATCCCATGTTCTGTCGCACCGACATATGCGGATAAAGCGCGTAGTTCTGGAATACCATCGCGATGTCACGGTCCATTGGCTCCTTGTCATTGGCACGTTCTCCGCCGATCAGAATATCGCCCGAACTGATGGTCTCAAGCCCCGCAACCATGCGCAGCAGTGTGGACTTGCCGCAGCCAGAGGGGCCGACGATAACGATAAACTCGCCCTCGGCAATTTCGGTACTGATCCCGTGGATCACATCCGTTTTGCCAAAGCTTTTCTTGATGTCTTTGAGGGTAACGGTTGCCATGTACTATTTCTCGCTATCAACAAGGCCGCGAATGAACAGGCGCTGCATGCTCACTACGACAATAACAGGGGGGATCATTGCAAGGATCGACGTTGCCATGATCACAGGCCACTCAGCCACGTCATCGCCCGACGGGAACATCTGTTTGATGCCCATCACGATGGTGTTCATTTCGGGGTCTGTGGTGATCAGCAGGGGCCAGAGGTACTGGTTCCAGCCATAGATAAACAGGATCACGAACAGGGCGGCGATGTTGGTGCGGCTCATGGGCAGGACGATGTCCCAGAAGAACCGCATCGCACCGGCGCCGTCCACACGCGCGGCCTCGGCCAGTTCATCAGGGATGGTCAGGAAGAACTGGCGGAACAGGAACGTCGCTGTGGCAGAGGCGATCAGCGGAAAGATTAGCCCGCTGTAGCTGTTGAGCATGCCAAAGCCCGCGACAACCTCATAGGTCGGCACGATGCGTACCTCGACCGGTAGCATCAGCGTCAGGAAGATCATCCAGAAGAACATGTTCCGCCCTGGAAAACGGAAGTAGACGATGGCGAAAGCGGACAGCAGCGAGATCACAATCTTGCCGATGGCAATCCCCATCGCCATCACAAGGCTGTTGAACAGCATCGTTGCCACCGGCACGTTCACACCGGAGAACAGCGCCTTGGTGTAGTTTTCAACGAACTGGTCACCCGGCCACAGCGGCATTGGCGGCTTGACGATTTCGGGCTGCGTCACAGTCGACGCAACAAAGGCGAGCCAGATCGGGAAGGAAATCACCAGAACGCCGAAGATCATGAATACGTGGGTCAGCCACAGGCCGACCCCGCGCTTTTCGACCATGCCATGGATTTCACGGGCCATCAGTAATGCACCCTTTTTTCTATAAATTTAAACTGGATGATGGTCAGTAGGCCAACAACGAAAAGCAGGATCACCGATTGGGCCGATGAGGCGCCAAGATCCTGACCGACAAAGCCGTCAGAGAACACCTTATAAACGAGGATGGTCGTCGATTGTTGCGGGCCGCCCGCCGTGATCGTGTGGATGACGCCGAAGGTCTCAAAGAACGCGTAGACCACATTGACCACCAACAAGAAGAACGTTGTGGGAGAGAGCAGCGGCAAGACAATCGTCCAGAACCGCCGCCAGAACCGCGCGCCGTCAATCGCCGCCGCCTCGATTACCGATTTGGGGACGGCTTGTAAGGCTGCGAAAAAGAACAAGAAGTTATAACTGATGCGCCCCCAAGCTGAGGCGACGACAACAAGGCCCATCGCTTCGCTGCCGTTGAGCACGTGATTCCAATCATAGCCAAGCTGGCCAAGGTACCATGACACCACGCCCACACGGGTATTGAACATGAACAGCCACAGCACGCCCGCAATTGCTGGGGCCACCGCATAGGGCCAGATCAGCATTGTGCGGTACGCGCCGGAGCCCTTGATCAGCCGATCCGCCAGCACCGCCAGAAACAGTGCGGGGACCATGGAACACAAGGTAACAAGGATCGAAAAGATCGCCGTGGTCACAAAAGACGCGCGGTAGTATTTGTCGCCCAGCAGATATTCGAAATTGCCCAAGCCCACGTACTGTGAGGATAGGCCAAAGGGATCAGGGATGAACAGCGATTGCCAGATTGCCTGACCCGCCGGATAGAAAAAGAATACCGCAGAGACCAAGACTTGCGGTGCGATCAGCAGCGCAGGCAGTAGCCATCCGCGAAAGATAACGCGTTTTTCCATCAATATGCCCCAAGAAATGAAAAGCAGGCCCGCAGTGGGGCCTGCTTTTGGTCGTGTTAGTTAGCGATTTGCAGCTTCAAAGCGGCGGAGCAAGGCATCGCCACGCTCTTTCGCGCTGTCCATAGCTTCCTGAGCGGATTTGTCACCTGCCCAGATAGCTTCCAGTTCTTCGTCGATGATCCCGCGGATCTGGTCGAAGGACCCTAGACGCAGACCTTTGGAGTTCGCTGTTGGCTCGTTTGCTGTCATCTGGATTACAGCCACATCGGTGCCGGGGTTTTCGTCATAGAAGCCGGAAGCGCGGGTGGCTTCGCCCGCAGCCGTTGTAATCGGCAGATAGCCGGTGTCCTGGTGCCATTTAGCCTGAACATCGGAGGAGGACAGATAGCTCAGGAATTCGCCCACGCCTTTGTACTCTTCAGTTTCATGGCCTTCCATAACCCACAGGGACGCGCCGCCGATGATGGTGTTCTGGGGGCTGTTGCCGACGCCTTCCCAGTAAGGCAGAGGACGCACGTCAAATTCAAACTCTGCTTCGGACTTGATGCCCGCATAGCCAGCCGAGCTTTCGGTGAAGAGCGCACATTCGCCGGAGCGGAAGTTCGCGCCGCCTTCATTGCGGCGGCCAGTGTAGATGAACTTGCCGTCCTTGGCCCACTCACCCATCGCTGTCAGGTGCGCGACCTGTGCTTCGCCGTTCAACATCAGCTCGGTATCGGTACCGGCAAAGCCGTTGTCTTTGGAAGCGAAAGGCACGTCGTGGTAGGCAGACAGGTTCTCAAGGTGGATCCAGCTTTGCCATGCGGTGACCAGCGGGCATTCTTCGCCGCCGGCTTTGAGCGCGTCCAGCGTTTCGCGGACCTTCTGCCATGTGGACAGATCGGTGTCCGGATCAACGCCTGCAGCTTGCATTGCATCGCGGTTCACCCAAAGCACAGGTGTGGAAGAGTTGAAGGGCAGGGACAGCATGTCGCCGTCTGTGGACGTATAGTAGCCTTTGACCGCGCCGATATAGGCGCTCTGGTCAAACTCGGCACCGCTTTCAGCCATCACTTCATACACAGGGCGGACAGCGCCTTTGGCGGCCATCATCGTGGCTGTGCCAACTTCGAACACCATCAGGAGGTGGGGCTGTTCACCTGCGCGGAACGCAGCGATACCGGCGTTAAGTGTTTCGGAATAGTTGCCTTTGTGGCTTTGCACGACAACATAATCGCTTTGGCTGGCGTTGAATTCTTCAACCTGTGTCGCGACCAGTTCGCCCAGACGGCCTGTAAAGGCGTGCCAGAACTGCACCTCGGTCTGGGCCATCGCTGCGATGGGTGACAGAATTGTGGATACGGCAAGTGCGCCGATTAATGATTTCTTCATAGTTCCTCCCTTTCACCATAATGGTGACGTGTCATGAGATGCTTTGAGTCACTGACTTGCATCGGCTTTTCTACTTCGAAACGATACACTGGCTCTGCTATAATTCAAGACCACAAAATTTTGAAAAAAAATAACACCATGCTATGGGTGCGGTGTTCTTCATAAAAGGTCTTTTCATCGTGAAACAGATTCCGCGTTTGCGTCAGCTCGAGGCCCTTATGGCCGCAGTTCGTTACGGTTCTGTGACACGTGCCGCAAAAGATTTGGGCATCAGCCAGCCCGCCACCAGCAGGCTTTTGTCTGACCTTGCACAGTTCTTCGGGTTTGCCTTGTTCGACCGCCGTGAAGGGCAGCTGGTGCCGACGCAAGAGGTACGGTTCTTGCAGCCCGACATCCAGCGGGTGTTAGAGTTGATGGAGCAAATCGGTGAGGCTAGCCAAAGCATCACAGAGCGCAAGGCAGGCCATATCCGAATTACCTGTCTGCCAGGCTTTGCCACAAGCCACCTGCCGATAGTGGTCGCGCATTTTCTGAAGGAGCGTCCCAACCTGAGTATCACCATCGAACCCGACCGCCCCGAACGCATCCTTGAGTGGATCATAGGAGAGCAGTTCGATTTCGGGATTACGGACAACTTTGAAGGGCATCCGGCTGTGCAGAGCACAGATATCGATGTGCGCACCGTTTGCATTTTTCCAACTGGACACCGCCTGCAAGCGTGCAAGGTTGTGACCCCAGCCGATCTGGATGGTGAACGGATCATCCACACCCGCCGCGACAGCGCCTTTTTCAAAAGCCTCTCTGATATATTCACATCCCAAGACTGCCAAATCTCCACGTTGGTCGAAATCCGCCAGTTCACAGCGGCCTGCGCATTAGTTGCGCAGGGTGTAGGCGTAGCAGTAGTGAGCGAGCTGGATGCGGAAAAGATCGCCTCCGAGGCTGTGCAACTGCGCCCTTTCGCGCCAACATTGCCGCACCGGTTGTCGCTGTTGCGGCCTAAACTGATGCGCCCTTCAATGGCGGTGCTGGAATTCATCGAAGCGTTCGAGGCCAGCCTTGATCCTTATCGCGTGCCGCCTGCCAAGGCCTGAAGGGTCTTGTCGCTGATTAAATAGTGAGCGACCAAAGAAATTACTGCCCAATATTTTGGCAAGCATCGTTGCCTGACGGCTCAAGCATCGTGAATCGTGGCGTAGGTTTTCGTGCTGGGTCTAACTGACCCTGCCCACATCGGGCAAAAGTGCCGCGTAGAAGGGCGTCCGGGAAGACTTCTCCCTCTACGCGACGGCAACAACACTGCTGCGTACTCTGGCTACACTGTTCAGGTCGCTTTTGGGAAGTGCTTTTGGCGCCCCTAAAAGTGTGCGCGGCGACAACAGGGTATAAAATAATGACGTTGAAGCTCTCTTCTCTCTCCCTCGCAGTCCTTTTGGGGACAACTTCGCTTGCTGCTGCCGAATGCGCAGATCCGGTAAAAGTCGGTGTGCTGCATTCGCTTTCCGGCACTATGGCGATTTCCGAGACGACGCTCAAAGACACAATGCTGATGCTCATCGAAAAGCAGAATGCCGCCGGTGGTGTGCTAGGCTGCCAGATTGAGCCTGTCGTCGTTGATCCGGCCTCCGACTGGCCGCTCTTTGCTGAAAAAGCGCGCGAGTTGCTGACCGTGTCCAATGTTGACGTTATCTTTGGCAACTGGACCTCCGTTTCACGCAAATCCGTGCTGCCAGTGATCGAGGAACTGAACGGTCTGCTGTTCTATCCGGTGCAATACGAGGGTGAGGAAAGCTCCAAAAACGTGTTCTACACAGGTGCTGCCCCGAACCAGCAGGCGATCCCGGCGGTGAACTACTTCCTTGAAGAACTGGGCGTGGAGAAATTTGCACTGCTGGGCACTGACTATGTCTACCCGCGTACAACAAACAATATTCTTGAGCAGTACCTGCAGGATAAGGGTATCGCCAAGGAAGACATCTTTGTAAACTATACGCCGTTCGGCCATTCCGACTGGGCGACCATCGTTGGTGACGTTGTGGCGCTGGGCGCGGACGGCAAACAGGTGGGCGTGATCTCGACCATCAACGGCGACGCCAACATCGGCTTCTACAAAGAACTTGCAGCAGCAGATATCTCGGCTGATGACATCCCCGTGGTGGCGTTCTCTGTCGGTGAAGAAGAGCTTTCGGGTCTGGATACCTCCAACCTTGTCGGCCACCTTGCGGCGTGGAATTACTTCCAGTCCGCCGACACACCTGCCAACGCCGAGTTCATCAAGGAATGGAAAACATTCGCTGGCGAAGACCGCGTGACCAACGACCCGATGGAGGCCCATTACATCGGCTTTAACATGTGGGTGAACGCGGTTGAGGCGGCAGGAACCACCGATGTGGATGCCGTTCGCACTGCGATGTACGGGCAGGAATTCCCGAACCTCACAGGTGGCACGGCCGTTATGCTGCCGAACCACCACTTGGCCAAGCCGGTCCTGATCGGTGAGATCACAGCCGAGGGTCAGTTCGACATCATCTCCCAGACGGCTGAGGTGCCGGGTGATGCGTGGACAGACTTCTTGCCTGCTTCAAAGGTCCTCACCTCCGATTGGAAAGACCTCGGTTGTGGCATGTACAACACCGAAACCAAGACCTGCGTGCAGTTGACTTCCAACTACTAAAATACGCCGCGCGGGGCCTGAGCCTTTGGGCCCCGCGCATCCCTAAATACCGAAAGTTCCGCCCTATGCGCCCCCTCATTCTGGCCCTTGCCTTTTGCTTCGCCACTGTGGCTAGCGCGCAGGCCCAAGACCTGCAAAAAATCCTACAAACCCACGCCGACGAGCTGTCCAAACCATCGCGCAATTCAGTAAGTGTTGTGCTGGACGATCTGGTTGCCTCCGGTTTGCCGCAGGTCACCACGTTTCTGGAACAGTGGTCGGACAAGAATGTTTGGCGCCGCGATGATGGTATGTTTTTCATCGCGCGCGAGAAGGGAGATGATCTGTCCCTGCGCGATGTCGATACAAGGGCAGAAAGTACCGAAGCGAAGGACGGATTCACCCAACTCAAACCGAACGGCGGCGTGCGCCGTGTGATCGGCACCGCCCTCGTGCAATTCCAGTTAAGCGATCCCGATCTAGCGCGGCGCGAAACGGCAGTCGCCTCTATCGCGCGCAGGCCCGAGGCTGACCAGCTTGGCCCGCTTCTGGCCTCGGTCGAGAGCGAGACAGACAGCGCGTTGAAAGCCCGCAAGGTGCAATTGGCCAACCTGCTACAGGCGATTTTTGGCGATAACCCGCAAGACAGGATCGCTGCGATCAATAGCCTGTCCAAAGATACCAGCGTTGAAGCCCGCGCCGTGCTGAACCAGATACTGAGCGTTAAAACCGGCGTGGCAATGACCGCGCCCGAGGGCAATATTGCCCGCCTCATTGACCCTTTAGAGACGCCGGATGCTTCCTATGCGGAGCTTGTCGCCGCAGGCCTCGCACCGATGCGCACGTCGCCGGAGACCATCCGTGCAGCGCTTGAGGCCAATATACAAGGGGCGCGCGTGGGGGATGTGCCAGTGGCGCAGCTCGGCACTGATGAGGCACGCAACGCTGCCTATGCGAAACTGGCTGAATCCGGACTGGTCCCGCCGCTTGTTACCGCCGCAGACTGCGACGCCGCTTTGGCAGCGCATGTATTCTACGCCAAATATGACGAAGCCGACCCGCAAATCACCGACGCAGCTGAGGCCGCATTGTCATCCGTTGAGGTGCGGGTGGGTTGGGCGCAGTCGGTTGATCTGGCGCTGGACGGGCTATCGCTCGCCTCAATCTATTTCCTTGCTGCAATCGGGCTTGCCATCACCTTTGGCGTGATGGGAGTGATCAACATGGCCCATGGGGAATTCATTATGATGGGCGCTTACACTGGCTATGTCGTGCAGCTGTTCGTGCCCGATTACACGCTGTCGATCATCATCGCTCTACCGTTGGCCTTTGCCATCACCTTCGGGGCAGGCGTGGCGATGGAGCGTTTGGTGATCCGCCACCTCTATCACCGCCCGCTAGAAACTTTGCTGGCCACTTTCGGCATTTCAATTGCCTTGCAGCAGTTGGCCAAGAACATATTTGGCACGCAGGCACGCCCGCTGACGTCGCCCGAATGGCTGGACGGGGCGCTGGTGTTTTCTGACGTGATCCAGATCAGCTATATCCGCATTGCGATCTTTGTGCTGGCTGGAATTTTTCTGGCGCTGATCCTGTTTGTGCTCAAACGCACGCGGCTGGGTCTGGAAGTACGTGCGGTCACGCAAAACCCCGGCATGGCGGCAAGCATGGGCATCAACCCCGACCGGATCAATATGATGACCTTCGGCCTAGGCTCTGGCATCGCGGGCATCGCAGGCGTGGCCATCGGGCTCTATGCCAAAGTCACGTCCGAGATGGGCGCGGACTACATCGTGCAAAGCTTCATGACCGTGGTTGTTGGCGGAGTTGGAAACGTCTGGGGCACGCTGGCGGGGGCGTCGATGATCGGCTTTTTGCAAAAGGGGATTGAGTGGCTCAACCCCTCCAACACATTGGCGGCGCAGACCTATATGATCTTGTTCATTATCCTGTTTATCCAGTTCCGGCCAAAGGGCATTGTCGCCCTCAAAGGTCGCGCGGCGGCGGATTGATCCCATGAAAAATACCTTTATCGCGGAAAACCCGTCCGTCCTATGGTTCCTAGCGGCCCTTAGTATCTTCAGCCTTGGTGTGGCGATGCTGTCAGAGGTGACGGGCATTGGTCTGATCTCGACCTCCTTTGTGAAAGTGTTGGGCAAGACCCTGTGCCTGTGTCTGGTTGCCATCGCGATGGACGTGGTCTGGGGCTATTGCGGGATCCTTAGCCTTGGACATTTCGCCTTCTTCGGGATCGGCGGCTATGCCATCGGCATGTGGCTAATGTATGCGCGCACCGAAGGGATCGTGCTCGACAATCTCGCCACGCAGACCATTCCAGCCACGCCGCAAGAAATCTCTGACGCCATCGGTAACCAAATTTTCGGATTGGTCGGCAGTGCGGATTTCCCCCTGATCTGGAGCTTTGCCGACAGCCTGTTTTTGCAACTTACCATGGTCGTCGTTGTCCCTGGTCTTTTGGCGCTAGTGTTTGGATGGCTGGCGTTTCGTAGCCGCGTTACAGGCGTTTACCTGTCCATCCTGACCCAAGCGATGACGCTGGCACTTTCGCTTTACCTCTTCCAGAATGATAGCGGGCTGCGCGGCAACAACGGCCTGTCCGGCCTCCAAAACATCCCCGGTTTTGAGGACACGCCGCAGGCCGCCATATCGATCGTGTTCTTCCTTACCTCGGCGGCGGCGCTGGCGGTGGGCTATGTGTTCTTCGCATGGGTCGTCTCGGGCAAGATGGGCAGTGTCGTGAAAGGCATCCGCGACAACGAGGCGCGCGTGCGCTTTCTTGGCTATCATGTCGAAAGCTACAAGCTATTCATCTTCACCATCACGGCCATAGTAGCAGGCATCGCCGGCGCGCTTTACTACCCGCAAGCAGGCATTATCAACCCCGGTGAAATCGCGCCCATTGCGTCAATCTACCTTGCTGTCTGGGTTGCGATTGGCGGGCGCGGGCGGCTTTACGGGGCTGTGATCGGCGCGGCATTCGTGTCGCTTCTGTCGAGCTGGTTCACCGGCGGTGGCGCCCCCAACATCAACTTGGGCTTTTACACGGTCCAATGGACCGATTGGTGGCTGGTCTTGCTTGGCTTCAGCTTCGTCGCTGTCACCTTGTTCTTCCCGAAGGGCATCGGTGGATTGTTTGATTATCTGGTGAGGAAACCGCAATGAGCATGCTGCTTGAAGTCTCGGGCGTGAGCGTCAGCTTTGACGGGTTTCGTGCGATCAACAACCTGTCGATTAACTTTGCCGCCGCCGAATTGCGCGCCATCATCGGGCCAAATGGGGCGGGCAAGACCACGTTCATGGATATCGTTACCGGCAAGACCAAAGCCGATGAAGGCACTGTGATTTGGGGGGAGCGCAACATCTCTCTGCTTGGCATGTCCGAAAGCCAGATCGCACGGGAAGGGATCGGCCGAAAGTTCCAGAAACCCACCGTGTTCGAAGAACAGACCGTGCGGCAGAACCTTGCGATGGCGTTGAAAAACCCGCGCGGGCCTTTTGCTGTGCTGATGCACAAAAAGACCGCCAAGAACGCCGCAAGGATCGAGGAAGTCGCCGAGGAGATCGGCCTGAGCGATAGCCTCACTCGCCGCGCGGGCGAGTTAAGCCATGGTCAAAAGCAATGGTTGGAGATCGGCATGTTGTTGGCGCAGGAACCGCGCTTGTTGCTGGTCGACGAACCCGCGGCAGGCATGACGGTGGAGGAACGCGAAAAGACCACCGACATCCTGCGCCGTGCTGCGCAAACGCGCGCTGTGGTGGTGGTGGAACATGATATGGAGTTCGTCCGGCGCCTTGATTGTAAAGTCACTGTGCTGCACGAAGGTTCTGTTCTGGCTGAAGGTAACCTTGACCACGTCACCTCGAACCCACGTGTGATCGAAGTCTATCTGGGGCGTGCAAATGCTTGATGTTCAAAACCTCGACCTGAAATACGGGCAGAGCCAAATCCTGTTCGATATCTCCCTGACCGCAGCCAAAGGCCGCATCACCACGGTGATCGGCAACAACGGTGTGGGCAAAACCAGCCTTCTTAAGGCCATTGCCGGACGGCATCCGGTGGCAGGCGGCACGGTCAGCGTGGACGGCGCGGCAATCAAGCTGTCCTCGGCTGTGGACGCAGCACGTGCGGGCATCGCCTATGTTCCGCAAGGACGTGAGGTTTTCCCGATGATGAGCGTGTTGGAAAACCTCGAGACAGGTTTCGCCTGCCTACCAAAGTCCGATCACGTCATTCCCGACACGATATTCGCATTGTTCCCCGTCCTGCAAGAGATGAAGGCGCGGCGCGGCGGCGATCTGTCAGGCGGCCAACAGCAGCAGCTTGCCATCGCCCGCGCCCTGATCACCCGCCCGCGTGTGTTGCTGCTGGATGAACCAACCGAGGGCATCCAGCCCAACGTGATCCAGCAAATCGGGGACGCCTTGCAGCTTTTGCGTGCGCAGGGAGACATGGCGATTGTACTGGTTGAGCAGAACGCCAACTTTGCCTTTCAGCAGGGCGACAGCTTTGTCGTAATGGAGCGCGGCATGATCAAGCGTAAAGCCGACAAAGCCAACTATTCAAAAGCCGTACTGAAAGACGATTTAGCCCTGTAGGTCCCGCACGAACTAGGGGCTCTCGCTGCATTTGTAGTTTGATCGTGCAAGCCATTCGGGATTGATCTCGATCCCCCAACCGGGCGCTTCGGCTACCTGAACTTTGCCGTCCTTCACGGTGTAAGGGTCAGTGCGGAAAAGATCGCGTTGCCACGGATAATAGTCATCCCCTTCGATGGAGAACTCCAGATAGCGGCCTGCGTTTGGCATCGCGCGCATCAAGTGCATGGTGAAAAGCGTCACCAATGACAGATTGGCGCAATGGGGCGTGCAGGGTAGATCTGCGGCTTGACCCATGCGTGCCAGCTCCATGCTGCGCGCCATGCCGCCCAGATAGAGGATATCAGGCTGAATAATATCCACGGCACGCATAGCGATGATGCGCTTCCATTGTTGCAAGTCATAGTCCTGCTCGCCGCCCGCAACATCCATCGTCAGGGTGCGGGTGACTTCGGCGGTTTGCTCCAGCTCCCAATAGGGGCAGGGCTCTTCGAAATGCTCGTAGCCTTGATCCTCCAGCATCTTACCCACTTCAATGGCGCGGGTGGCGCTGAAGCCAGAGTTGCCATCAACCAGCAGCGCGGTATCTGGCCCAAGGGCGGTGCGGATGGTCGGGATGATCTCTTCCGTGCGGCCGGGCCATTCGTCGCGGTCCTGTCCGCATTCCGACCCGACGCGGACCTTGAACGCGTCAAAGCCGCTGGTGTCAAGCAGCCTGATCAACCGCTCAGCTTCCTGCTGCGGGGTGATATCGCGCCGCATGGATGAGGCATAGGCCCGCAATGGCCCTGCTGAGCCACCCAGCAGCGCCGCTACCGGCTTACCCGCCACCTTTCCGCGCCAGTCCCAGACAGCGGTATCAAGCCCCGCCATCGCACGGCGCAGATAGGTGCCCGGATATTTATGCTCCCGCAGCGGGATTTCCGCTAGGACGGCCTCAAGCGCATCCATCCCGCGCCCCAACGCCCAAGGTGCCACCTGACGATGCAGGATTTCGCAGGTCAGATCACTGTTGTAGGTCGATACCTGACCCCAGCCTGTGCTGCCGTCCTCGGCCGTGACGCGGACAAAACCGATAAGCGGGGTGCAAAACGTCTCGATCTTTGTGGTGCGCAGGCCGGTGTCATTGGCGCCGAGATCGTAGCTGACCGGCACAGCGCCGGAAGCGGAGTAGGGTGTGCTCATGAGGCGTCCTCCAGTATGAGATCCGATGCGCGATGCGCCAGCATCATAGTTGGCGCGTTGGTATTGCCAGACGTAATGTTGGGGAAGACAGAGGCATCGACCACCCTCAGTCCGTCGATCCCATGCACGCGCAAGCGAGGGCTTACAACTGAAGTGGTCGCATCTTGCCCCATGCGGCACGTGCCAACGGGATGAAACACGGTGCCGCTACGCTTGCGGAAATCGGCAAGGATATCATCGGGTGTCAGGTGATATAGGTCCGGCTTCATGGGGCTTTTTACAAGCTCCTTAAGCGCGGCAGTGTTCATCAACTGCTGACACAACTGACCGCCCGCCATGACCTGCGCGCGGTCTTCCTCAGTGGCGAGTGAGTTGGGCCGGATGAGCGGCGGCGCGTCCGGATCATTCGCGCTGATATCGATGCGCCCGCAGCTGGTGGGGCGTGATGGTTGAAAGCTGATGATGAACCCCGCAAAGGGGTCGGGCTGCACCACGCTGCGCTTGTCGCTCGGCGTGGTAGTATAGCTGACGGGGTTGAAATAAAGCTGCTGGTCTGGATGCGTAAGCGTCGGGTCAGAGCGGAAATAGCCACCGCACTGGTTCACCGACAAGGCCAGCGGCCCGCGCCGCTTCAGCGCGTATTGCAGGGCAGCAAGGACCTTGCCATGAAACGGGCGCAGCGCATTATTAAGTGTCGGCTCAGTGGCGCGGAAATAGTAGTTGATACCAAGGTGGTCTTGTAGATTGCTGCCCACATGCGGCACGTCCAGCACTGGCGATATGCCGTGTTTGTTCAGTGTCTGTGCAGGTCCGATCCCTGATAGCTGCAAGATACGCGGAGAGGTGACCGTTCCTGCGGACAAGATGATCTCGCGCCCCGCGCGAAGGGTTAACGTCTTGCCTTTATGGCGCAGTTGAACACCTGTCGCGCGGCGTCCTTCAAACACGATCCGCTCAACCATGGCCCCGGTCATCAGGGTCACATTGGGCCGCTTAAGCGCGGGTTTTAAATAAGCGCGCGCGGAATGCATCCGACGACCGCCGCTGGTGTTGATCCGGTAGGCGGCGGCGCCCTCATTCTGCGCCCCGTTGATATCAGTCGTTTGTGGCAGGCCAAGCTCTTTGGCAGCGGCAAAGAAGTGGCGGTTTACCTTGTGGATCTGGTCCGAGACATCCTGAACATGCAACGGTCCGCTGCCTGTGCGACTGCCATCAGCGCCAACTTGGGTTTCCATCGCGTCGTACGTCTCGCGCACTGCTGTCCAATCCCATCCGGTGGCACCCGCGGCGGCCCAGTCATCAAAATCATGCGGCAAACCGCGTGCGTAGACCAATGCGTTTATCGCGCCCGATCCGCCAACGACCTTGCCGCGCGGCCAATAGCCGGTGCGCCCATCGAGCGCCTCTTCGGGTTCAGACTGGTATTTCCAGTTCACAGCCGGATCGAAGTAGGTTTTGCCATACCCTAGTGGCAGCGCGATCCAGGGCGAGCGTCCGCGCCCGCCGGCCTCAAGCACGAGCACCTTGTGGCGGCCAGATGCGCTCAGACGTTCCGCCAGCACACAACCCGCCGATCCCGCGCCAATAATGATGTAGTCATAGTCTGCCATATGTCTGCCTGTGTGCCTTTAGAGTGTCCGGAAAAGCAAACCCGAAAGCTGCGTGGAATTGCCAGAGAAAAGTGACTGCGTCAGCAGGGGGATTTGCAAGAAGGGGCAATGATCAGTTCGGTTGCGGCGTCTGTGTTGCGATTTGGTTGCGAGCGACCGACATCGCCTTGAGGATGACATGCACTTCGTTGCCCACTTCAAGCGCAAGCGCCTGAACCGCGCGGCGGGTGACGCGCGCAAGGATTTGGTCCTCGCCCATGGCAAGCTGCACCATTACGCCGGGACCATCACCGGGGCGGATATCACTGACGATTGCTGGCAGAATGTTTTGCGCTGAAAGTCCGGTTGGCCGCTCGCGCGCTAGGATCACTTCATGGGCCAGAATGCGGACCCTGACACGCGCACCAACGGGCGCGTCAATCCGTGGCAGCCAGATCGGCCCCGTCGCTGTGGCAAGGCGTGTCATACCGTCCGCTTCTTGTTCGGCCACGTGAGCTGACAGCAAAGCAGCGACCTCGCGGATGCCCATGGTGCGCAGGGCATGCGGGTCTGACATGACCTCGGCGGTCGGGCCATGAGCCACGGCGCGCCCATCGCGTATTACAAGCACGCGGTCCGCCAAAAGCTGCGCTTCGTTCATGTCGTGGGTGACAAGGATGGTGGGCATCGACAGATACGCGCGTAAGCCGATGATGCTCGCCTGTAACTGCTCGCGCGTGGCGCGGTCTACCGCCGAGAACGGCTCATCCAGCAAAAGCGCTGCGGGTTGGCGGGCCAGCGCGCGCGCCAAGGCCACACGTTGTTGCTGTCCGCCTGAAAGCTGCGCGGGCTTGCGATCGGCGAGATCATTCAGTTGCACAAGGTCAAGCAATCGCAGCGCCTCTGCCGCGCGCTGGATGGACGGCAGATGGTCAATCGCCGTGGCGATATTCTGCGCCGCCGTCATATGCGGGAAAAGCGCGTAGTTCTGGAACACCATGCCAACGCGCCGCTTGTGTGGCGCCAGATCAAGGCCAGCTTTTGTATCAGTCCAGACCTCGCCATCCACCACAACCCGCAGGGTGTCTGGATGCCACAAGCCTGCAATGCTGCGCAAAAGCGTAGTCTTGCCAGAGCCAGAGGGCCCGACTAGAGCCAACACTTCGCCGGGGGCGACACTGAACGCGACGTCCAGAGGGATCGGACCATTGGCCTTTGCCATCACCTCCAGCGTCATGACAAACGCCGTCCTACGCGGGCGGAGAGCCAGTATGTGAGCGCGATGGTGAACAGTGATATTGCAACCAATGCTGCCGACATCACCGCAGCCCCGTGGGTATCAAAAGCTTGCACGCGGTCATAGATGGCGATGGCAATGGTGCGGGTCTCTCCCGAGATTGAGCCGCCGACCATCAGCACAATCCCGAACTCGCCCAACGTGTGGGCGAAGGTCAGCACCATGGCAGTCATCACGCCGGGCCATGCCAACGGCAGTTCCACCCGCCATAGGCTGCGCAGGGGGGACAGGCCGCAGCAGGCGGCTGCCTCACGGACCTCTGGTGCGATTGCCTCAAATCCGCGCTGGGCGGGCTGGATGGCAAATGGCAGGTTGAAGATAACCGAGGCAAGCACCAGCCCTTCAAACGTAAAGACCAGTTGCTGGCCGAACAGGTCCTGCCACAATGCGCCGACAAATGAATTGCGCCCCAGCGACACCAGTAGATAGAATCCCAGAACAGTGGGCGGCAGAACCAGCGGCAGCATCACCAGCGCTTCGATCAGACCCTTGCCCGCGAACCTGCGATACGCCAACAAGCGCCCCATAAAGATCGACACTGGCAGCAGGATGATAGCAGTCCAGCCGGCCAGTTGCAGTGAGACGAAAAGGGCGGCCCAGTCCACCCGCTATTCCTCCGGCCGCTTAAAACCGTAGGTTTCCATGATGGTGCGGGCCTGCGGGCTGTTCATGAATGTGTAAAACGCCTCGGCCTCAGGTCCGGCGTCCTTGAGCAAGACCATGCGCTGGCGCAGCGGCGCGTGCCAATCGGCAGGGATAAGCGCGTAGGTGCCAAGCGCCGACACTTGCGGCGCAAGGGCCAGAGAATAGGCGATGATCCCGCCTTCGGCGTTGCCGGTCGTTGCAAACTGGGCGGCTTGGCTGACGTTTTCGCCCAGCACCAGCATCGGTTGCAGCGGCTCCCAAAGCTGGCGGTGCTTGAGCGCCTCCATCGCGCGGACGCCGTAGGGGGCATGATCTGGATTGGCGATAGCGAAGCGGGTGATGCGCCTCTGCGCCAATGCATCCGCAAGGCCATTCATCCCGTCATCCACCGAAAGCGCTGAGCCGTGCGGTGCGATCAGCACAATACGACCTTCCGCATAGACGAAGCCATCATCGCGGGTCAGCCTATCCTGCGCCAAATCCAGAACATAGCTTTCGTCTGCTGCCATAAAAACATCGAACGGCGCGCCCTCGCGGATCTGACGCGCGAAGTTCCCGGTTGAGCCAAAGTTCAGCCGCACGGCGTATCCCGTCTGGGCCTCAAAGGTTGCCGCAATTTCGGTCACTGCGAACTGGAGATCAGACGCCGCAGCAATGATCGGGATGTCTGCTGCGCGTACCGGAGCGCTCATAGCCCAGAGGCTTAGCAGGCAGGTGGTTACTGCAGAAAGCAGACGAGCAGTCATGAAGGCTCCTTGGAAATGTATCGCCAAACATATCAGTGACGGGGTGGTTGAAGGTCAATCGTTATTTCTTGTTGGACATATCCCGTAACATGGACCAGAGCTGTTGGACATGCGGCTTCGGCGCGGCGGTATTCGGCCAGCGCGGCGTGGCCTGTATCTGTCAGAGTAGCGCCACCGCCGCAGCGATTGACCCTGTGACCGCAATCCGCTGCAATCATTCGGCCTTAGCGGGCCCGACTATTTCTTCTTCGTCAAAGACGATGCGAATTCGAAGGGCGGGGCGATGTGGGTGTCATTCATCGGACTGCACTCAGACAAATATGGCGCAGGGTTCATGAAAAAATTGGGTCCCTTAGGGACGAGATATTTGGCTGAAAAAACTTGGCTTAAAGCGCAAATCTCTATTGACGGAATTTCGCGGGGCAAGCACCTTCATCCCAAATGGAAAAACAACTCTCCCCCACGCTTATCCCTCTTTGGCTGCTGATATTTCTGCAGGCCGCTATTTCGGCATCCAGTCTTGTGGTTGAGATCGTCGCGGGCCGGATGATAGCACCCTATGTCGGGATGAGCCTGTATACTTGGACCTCCGTCATTGCAGTCGTACTTGCGGGTTTTTCGGTCGGGCATTGGTGGGGGGGACGCATTGCTGCGCGCGACACAGGGCAGGCGCTGCGGAAAACCGCATGGACGATGATCGCCGCCGCGATCTTTACCGCTGGGGCGACGCTGCTGTTGCGCACCTTTGCCGGACCCGTTGTCGAAAGAAATGTGCATCCACTGGTGGCCATTACAGCGTTAAGTATGCTGGCGTTTTTCCTGCCATCTCTGTTTGCGGGTGTTCCTGCACCCGTCCTGACTGTGGCCGCTATGCGCGGCCGCACCCAGTCAGAACGTGCGCTGGGCGCAATGTTTGCCGTCGGCGCAATCGGCGCAATCGTCGGCACCTTGATGGCGGGGTTTGTCTTTGTGCCCTTGCTGGGGTCGGTGACAACCTTGCTGATCATCGCCGCCATTTACGCGCTTGCTGCGCTGATGTGTTTCTGGCTGGGTGGCGGATCGCGGCGCGCGACTATATCGCCACTGATTGGCATAGCGATTGCTTTTCTGATCGGCATAAGCGCGCTGGGCTTGCCTGCAATATGTGATCGCGAAAGCAGTTATTACTGCATCAGAACAGTTGAATTATCGGATGACCCTACTGATCCGGTCCGCCTGATGGTGGTGGATCATCTGGCACACGGCATCAGCGCCAGAGACGCGCCGCGCGTGATGTTCACCCCACACGCGGCGATGCTGGATGCCCTGCCGCGTATGCGGATGGGGCCAGCGGCCTTTACGTCCTTTCACATCGGGGGGGGCTCATACTCGGTCCCCAGAGCATGGGCAGACCGAGGCATCGGCGGAGTCACCATCGCCGAGATCGACCCCGAAGTGACCGCCGCTGCGATCAATGATTTCTGGTTTGATCCCGCGACTGTGACGATCCTTCACAGCGATGCCCGCATGGCTTTACGCCAAAGCGACAAGCAGTTTGATGTGATCGTGGGTGATGCCTTTACCGACATCGCGGTGCCTGAGCACCTTGTGACGCGTGAGTTCTTCAAGCTCGTCTCGGCGCGGCTTGCGCCGGATGGTGTCTATGCGATGAACCTGATTGACAGCGTCGATAGCCTTGCCGCGCTTTCGGCGGTGGTTGCGACCCTGCGTGAGGTCTTTCCCAGCGTCGAAGTCTGGACCGCAGCAGGCCCTCCTCAATCGGGGGAACGGCGAGTGTTTGTCCTGCTTGCAAGCGCGCATGACAGTGCGCTGTCGGCAATAGACGCCCGCGCACCGGACCTGACGCGATTTCAAGTGCTTGCTACAGGCTTTGTGGATAGCATCGTTGAACGGCACGCAGCGCGCATTCTGACGGACGATCATGCGCCGCTAAGCTATTTGATGGGGTTCGATCGGGTCGTCGATTGACCCTGACCGTTTGTCGTTTGGGAGGCTCTCAGGTTGCGCGGGATAGCCCTTCGGTGATGTGTCAAACAGCCGTCTAGCTCTTGCTTGAACGAGGGTGAAACAGCCAAAAGAGCCGCCTTTTTCACAACACATAAGCGGGGCGTGTTTTTTGCAGGTGCTTGCCAGCGGCAAACCAATTGTATCGTTTTTTTGATCTACCATTACATTCAGGTTGATATATGCCGCAATTTACCTACTCTTGCGTGTAAAATACCCTTCTTTCGGCTTGAGCGTGTCTAATTTTAATCAACTTGTAGCCGCGGTAAGCCCCCATTTGACTGCCATCTTCCGACCATGAACGAGTACCTGCCAAAAGTGGCGGGGTGTATGATTGGAAGATTGCTGCATGCCGAACGCAACAGAACTAAATATCAACACCGGCGCTGACGCGATCACGCTTGCCCAGACGATTTTCGGTAATGCTGTGACCGTAACCAACGCAACGCTCACTGGCGCGGCTGGGGCTTCAGCGACCTATACAGGTGCGGACGCCACTTTGGGTGGGATCGCACCTGGTGATAGTGGCGTTATTCTGTCGACTGGGCAGGCGGCCGATTTCACCAATTCCGACGGCACAACCAACACAAACACTACTGAAAGTGGCGCCAGCACCGATAATTTAACAGCCGGCGACACGCAGCTTGATGCTGTCACGGGCCAGTTGACGCAGGACGCTGTTGTTCTAGTGACCACGTTCACGACCACCGGCGACTATATCACGATGCTCTTTACCTTCTCGTCAGAGGAGTATCTGGAATATGTGAACGGCGGTGTGAATGATGCGTTTGGCGTTTGGGTCAATGACATATATGTGCCATTTAGTCCGGTTCCGGGCGGCGTTGTTTCGATTGACACAGTCAACAGCACCACTGCGTCGAACCTGTACCTCGATAACCCGGTTGCTGCGGATACTTATAACACTGAGATGGACGGCACCACGCTTGTGTTGTCGATTAAGGCGCCGGTAAGCTCTACTGGTCCGAATACCTTGCGCATCGCCTTGGCTGATGGCGGGGACGGGCTTTACGACTCCAACGTTCTGATTGCAGCGAACAGCGTCCAGAGTGTTGCGCTTGCCTTTGATGATCAAATCACGATCGAGGCAAATACCGCGACGACTGTTGATGTCCTGGCCAACGATATCGACACCACGGGTGCCGGTCTCACTATCACCGAGATCAACGGCAACGCTGTTGCCGTTGGGCAGACAGTTACCCTGCCAACGGGTGAGAAAATCACGCTCAATGCTGATAACACGCTGACCATCCTGTCAGACAACGATCTTGGTTCAGAGCCGTTTACCTATGCGGTCGTCGATGGGGCGGGCAACGTTGACATCGGGTATGTCATTATCACAACCGAAGCGGATATCCCCCTCAACTACATTGTTGAGGGTACCTCCGGGGACGATATCATTGATATTGGGTATGCTCTTGATCCCCAAGGCGACAGGATCGACGCAAGCGATGCGCTGGACGGGTCCAACGACGACTCTATTCAGGCGGGCGCAGGTAACGATACTGTCCGGTCTGAGACGGGCAATGACACCATCGACGCAGGTATCGGAAATGACAGCGTCGAGGCGGGGCTGGGCGATGACATCGTCATCGCAGGCGATGGGAATGACACGGTCTTTGGTCAGGGCGGCAACGATACGCTGCTAGGCGGCGAAGGGGCCGACATTCTTGACGGCGATGATGGCAACGACAGCCTTGAGGGCGGCGGCGGCAATGACACTCTGATTGGCGATGCTGGCAATGACACGCTGCTGGGCGGCGCTGGCAACGACGAAATCTATGTCTCGACCGGTAACAATTATATCGATGGCGGAGCCAACAACGATCTGATTTTCGGCGGTGATCTGGCTGACACCATTCTTGGTGGCTCCGAGATGGACACCATTGCAGGCGGCAGCGGCGATGACAGCATCGACGGCGGGGCGGATGCCGACAGTCTGAATGGCGACATTGGCAATGATACCCTTCTTGGCGGCACCGGTGATGATACCATTTCGGGCGGTGACGGCGACGACCTGACCGTGCTTGAAAACGGCTTTGGCAATGATCAAGTCTCAGGCGGTGAGACCGGTGAGACAACCGGAGATACGCTGGATCTGAGCGCGGTCACCGATGCGCTGACCATTGATCTGACATCCGCGAACCCCGAAACAGGCAGCGTGTCGGACGGCACCGGCACAGCGACATTCCTGGAGATCGAGAACATCGTGCTGGGCGGTGGCGTGGATACGATTGTCCTTGCTGATGGATCGGGCACCGATAGCGTTTCCGGCTTTGCTGCGCCTACCGTCGACGGTCTTGGCGTCTGGACTGGCGTTGACCAGCTCGACGTGAGCGGTATGAGCGATCTCAGCGGGGCATTGGTGAACACCGATGATGTCACAGTTTCGGACACCGTGGGTGACGGAACAGGCGACGCAATCCTGATCTTCCCGAACGGTGAAAGCATCACGCTGGTCGGCGTATCAGCAAGCACATTTAGCGATCCACTTGCCCTCGAAGCCATTGGTATTCCGCTACCGAACTACATCGTCGAAGGCACAACTGGCGCTGATTTCATTGATGAAACGTATGTCGGCGATCCCGAAGGCGACTGAAGTGGTCCTGCTTTTTAGGACAGTTTTGCGGCTTGGCTAAGATGCAT
>NZ_JBALVJ010000060.1:0-21547 GCF_036961165.1 Sulfitobacter sp.
AGATGCATCTTAGCCAAGCCGCAAAACTGTCCTAAAAAGCAGGACCACTTCAAAATCCTCCTCGACATTTGCGCCGGTCAACATGCTCAAGTGATAGCTGCCCACGGTCAAAGCCGTGGGCATATCTAGCGCTTCGAAATCCGGATGCGGTTTCATTCCGCGGCGGTCCGGGCTTCGCGTTTGAATGGGTTTTCTTCGGGCACGTCGAACTCTAGCACCAGATCACACTTGGCGCGGGCGTCAGCCATGTAGCGGAAGGCGTTGACGGACATGCGCATCAGGTGATCGCCCGCTTTGATCGGCGGATATTTTGCAATCGTCTCGGGCGTGCGGAATTTCTCAAGCGGTTCCACTACGGCGTGGTAATCAAGGCCGAAGAACAGCGGGAAGGAATAACGTTCCGTCCCGATGTTGTTCACGCGGTGTTGGGTGGATTTGAACTGCCCGCCGGACCATGTCTCGAAGATGTCGCCGATGTTGACGATAAAACAGCCTTCGATGGGCTGTGCCTCGATCCAGACGTCGTCGGCGTTCATCACCTGCAAACCGGGCGCGCCTTGCAGTAAAATCGTGAAACACTCGAAATCGGAATGCGCGTCGATGCCGACGAAATCCTTGGTCGCGGGCAAGTCGTTCTCGATATAGCGCAGCATCCGCAGCTGCGAGGTCGGGTTGTTGATATGTTTGGTCAGCTCCGATGGATCGACCCCAAGCTCAAGCGCCAGCGCGTCCAGCAGTTTCAGACCAAGGGAAAACACAGCGTCGTAATAGGTCGAAACGGTATCCTTCCAGCCGGGGATATCGGGCCAGATGTTCGGGCCTGTCATGCGCCAATCTGCCAGATAATCGGGGTGATCGGCGGGCGCCTCAAAGGACATATCCCAAGCTTCGTTAAAGTTTATCCGGGCGGGAAAGGAAGCACCATTTTCCTCCAAAGGGACATAGCCGCGATGGTGGGTCGTGAAGCCGGACCAGTATTTCATTTTGAAGCGGCGCGGCCTTTCGTGAAACTCTTTGGAGGCCGCGAAAAGGTCACTGATCAGGCTTTCCGGTACACCGTGGTTGGTAATGTAGAAGAAGCCGGACGTGCGTGCCGCATCACCCAAAGCGGTGGCGACGGCTTTCTTGGCCTCGGGATCATCCGTCATCAGCCCTGACAGATCAATGACCGGCAATTGAGCCTGTTCGATCTTGAGCGCGCGCTGGTCGTGGTCAATCTGTTTCATGGTATTTGCCCTTTGAAGTCCTCTGTTCGGATCACGCTGGGCCAGAACCCTATTATCACGCAAGCAGGAGCCAAGCGCACAGAGGGCATTTTCACGCTTGGCTAAAAACTTTGGCACACCAAAGCCAAGATGCCTGATTTTGCGCCGGATTGTTGTGTGTATCCACTATCGCGCGACATTCATTGGCCGTCGCAATGCGAGTTGTGACTGAATGGGACCCACCATAAGCACCAAATGGCAAATGCTGACCGCATGAACAATTAATATCTGGGGAGATACACATGACAACTTTCAATCGCCGCACATTACTAAAGACCGGGGCCAGCATCGGTGGCCTTGCCGTGGCAGGGGCAGCCATTGGCACACCGTTGATCGCGCAAAGCCGCAGTTTGAAAGTCGGTTCTTACGGGGGCTATTTTGAAAATAGCTTCAAAGAATTTGTGTATCCCGAATTCACCGCCGCGACGGGGATTACTGTGGAAAGCGTGACACAGCCCAACTCGGCCGATTGGCTGGTGACAATGCAGCAGGCGGTGCCAGCGGGCAGCATCCCCACGGATATTTCGCTTTATGGTCGCGATTCGATGATCAAGGCCAGTCGCATTGGCGGATTGATCGCACCGTTGGACATTTCGGCCATTCCGAAGGCGGAGAATCTGGACGGGTATTTCGTATTCGAGGGCCCCGAAGGCCCGCAGGGTGTTGGCGCGATGTCGTGGTTTTCGGCCATGGTGGTCAACCCCAACCAGGTCGATATCCCCGCAAGCTGGGCGGATTTCTGGGACACGGACAAATTTGAAGCGTCGTTGGGTCTAAGCAATGTCCACTCAAACGGTTTGTTGGACATTACGGCGGCGACCTTCTTTGACGGCGAAGAAACGATGATGTCCAACGAGGGGATTCTGGCGATCCTCGACAAGGTCCGTGAACTCAAGCCGAATGTGACGTTGTGGTGGAACGCCGAAAGCCAGATGGAGCAGGGCATGAAAAACGGCGACGTGATCGGCGGGCAATATTATCTGGATGTGGCAAACCTGATGGCCGCTGACGGGTTCCCGATCAAGGCGACCTTCCCCAAAGAGGGCAATTTGCAAGATTATGGATCGTGGTGCCTGACCGCGGGCTCGGAAAAATCAGCGGAAGCGGCGGAGTTCATGAACTATTCCTCTGATCCTGCGACCCAAGCCTTGATGAGCCGCAAGATTGGAACCGCGCCGTTGGTTGACAAAGCGATGACCGATCTGACCGATGACGAATTCAACTTCGTGTCCGGTTCGCCGTCGATCAAGCCCGCCTACGAGGCCTATCTCGATAACGAGACCTTCATCAAGGAAAGCTGGGACAAGATGCTGGCAGAGTCTTGATCTGCGATGCCTGACCTGATCCTGTCGGGTGTTTCCAAATCTTTTGGAAGCACCCGTGCCGTTGAACCGACCGACCTGACCTTTGCTGAGGGGCAATTGACCGCGCTGCTGGGCCCGTCGGGTTGTGGCAAGACCACGTTGTTGCGCATGATTGCGGGCCTCGAAGACCCCACGCGCGGCACGATCCGTCTGGGTGATGCCGACATCACCTCCCTTCCGGCCCATAAGCGCAAATTCGGCATGGTTTTTCAAAGCTTTGCCCTGTTTCCCCACTACACCGTCCGCGAGAATGTCGCCTATTCGCTGACCATCGGCGGAATGGCCAAGCCAGCCGCGCTGGAAAAGGCGCAGAGCCTTTTGGAAACGGTTCAGCTAAGCGGGTTCGGTGATCGGCGCATTGGAGAGCTGTCTGGCGGGCAACGGCAGCGCGTCGCGATCGCGCGCGCCTTGGCGCAAGAGCCGAAGGTATTTTTACTGGACGAGCCGATGTCCGCACTGGACGCCAAGCTGCGCGAGGAGATGCAGGTTGAGTTGCGCCTGTTGCAGCAGCGGCTGAAAATCACGACCATCGTCGTCACCCACGACCAGCGTGAGGCGATGACAATGGCTGATACCATCGTGGTCATGTCCAACGGACGCGTCGAACAGGTCGCCCCACCTCGGGACATTTACCACAAACCTGCCAATGCCTTTGTTGCGGATTTTATCGGCAAGGCGAACTTCTTTGATGGGGTCTACCAGAAGGGCGGTGTGAAGATTGGAAATCACGCTGTGGATATTCTTGCCAATTTTGCACCGGGCAGCCCCGTACGTCTGGCGATCCGACCCGAAAGTGCCTGCATTGTGACCGAGCCGGGGCAAAACTGCATTGCTGCCGAAATCAGCTTTGTCCGCGATCTTGGCCCGGTCAAAGAATATCATCTGAAGTCGGACATTGGCCCGTTGATCGTCGAATATGCTGGCACGGATGGGGTTGAACGGGTGGCCGGTGACAAGGCGCTTGTGCATTTGCCCGTTGGTGCGCTTCGGGTTTATCCGCGTGTGGCAGCATGACGATTGCCGACGACATAGGCATGAGGGCCGACAGAGGCTTGGATAGCTCAAAGGGCATTAACGCCAAAGCCGTGCTTTACGGCGTGCTGACCACGATCATGGTCGTCTTTTGCATCCTCCCTTTTATTCTGGTGATAATAATATCGTTTGGTCAGAAGGTGGATGGTGCCGGGTGGGTCTGGGCCTTTACATTCGCGAACTACCAAAGATTCTTCGTTGGGCTTCTATGGCCGGACGAAGTGACGTTTCTTTACCTTCAGCAACTGGGGTATTCGTTTTACTTCGCCATCATTGCGTCGGTTCTGGCTGTGTTGACGGCGCTGCCGTTTACCCTGCTTCTGACCCGGCTTAGACGCAGCACACAGGCAGTCTGGCTGGTATTCATCTTGGCCTCGCTGTCGATGTCAGAGGTCTTTATCGTCATGGGATGGGACATTCTGCTGTCCAACAACTCGGGCCTGCCCAAAGTGTTCGAGGTGACGGGCCTGACCCAGTGGCTCAAGGACGTGGGCTGGTTCCAGACCCTGCGCGATATGGGTCTTGCCAATCCGCGGAATGTAAAATTCAAACCCTCCAGCTTTGCGACGATCCTGACGATGAGCTATCTTGTATGGCCCTATGCCGTCATCCTTTTGTATCCCGCCCTGTCGCGCCTTGATCCGTCCTTGTCAGAGGCAGCGCGGACCATGGGTGCCAGCCGATGGACCGTTACGCGCACGGTAACGCTGCCCTCTATCCGGCTGCCGCTGCTGGGCACAACGCTGCTGTTGTTCGTCTTCTTGCTGGGCAGCTATGTATCGGTCAGCGTTTTTGCCACACCCGATAAACAAACAACGGCCGTTGCGATTTATTCCAACATCCGCGGATCGAACATGGACGCGCCGTTCGGATCGGCGCAGGCTGTGATCCTGCTGATTTCGGCCAGTATATGTCTTTATTTCGGTCACCTGTTGAACAACAAGGCGGAGGCAAGCTGATGCGGACCGGAGGGACAATCTTCATGGGGCTGTCAGCGCTGGTGCTGGCGATGCCCATCGTTGTGGTTTGCGCTGCGGCACTCAACGGCGGGCGCAGCATGTTTTTTCCGCCACGCGAACCGACGCTGGCGCGGTTCGGCGAATTTTTCGTCTCTGAACCCGTCTGGACGAACGCACTGACCAATTCGATTATCGTGGCCTTCGGAGCCGCGACACTGGCCGTTCTGATCGCCTGGCCTGTCGCCTATCTACTGTGGTCAACGGGATCAAAGCTATCCAAGACGCTGGCCGGGCTTGGGTCCTTGCCCTTTGCGGTGCCGCCGATCGTAATCGGGGTAGGCCTTGGGTTCTTCTGGGCCTTTACCGGCGGGCTGGGGCATATCTGGTCGGGGGTTATCAGCCACGCGATCTTGCTGATGGCGCTGCCTTTGGTCACGATCTCAATCGGGTTGCAATCCATCGACCGTTCGCATCTGGACGCCGCCGCGACAATGGGTGCGACCGAACGTATGGCATTTCGCACCGTGGTTCTGCCACAAACGCTGCCCTATACGATTTCGGGGTTTTTCTTTGTGCTGGTGCTGTCGTTCAACGAATTCATCGTGATCTTTTTCGTCTCTGCCTCGGCCTATTCGACCGTGACCTTGCAAATCTTCAACTCTCTGCGCAACGGCTACACACCCACGATGGCGGTGGCGGCAATCACCTTTTTGACCGTTTCCATCATCGTCTTTGCAGCAGTTGCCCGCTGGGGCGACCTGCCGCGCCTGATGGGCGCCGACCAATCCAAGAATTAGTCAAAGGACCAGACGCCATGCCCAAGCAACCTATGATCGTTGGCCAGCCTGTTTTGATTGTCGTGGACATTCAGAAGTCGGCGTTTCTGGCGGATTACGACAATGGCATTCCGCATATGCCGAATTTTTACGAAAATCAAAAACGGGCGCGGACTATGGTGGATGCCGCCCATGACAATGATATTCCGGTCATCTTCTTTCAGGAAATCCACCGCAAGGATCTGATTGATTACGGGCGCGAACTCGATGGTTCAGAAGACATTCATTGCCTTGAAGGCAACCCAGGCACGCCGGTCGCCGCCGAAGAGATGGGAATGCGTGACAGCGATTATTTCATCCACAAACGGCGTTATTCGTGCTTTTTCGGGACTGAGCTCGAGATCCTGCTGAGAGGTTTGAAAGCACAAACCCTGATTTTGGTGGGCTGCCTCACGGATGTTTGTGTGCATTACACCTTTGCCGATGCGCATCAGAGCGATTATTACTGCCGTGTCGCGAAAGACTGCGTCGCGGGGTCCTCGCAGGCGGCGCATGATGCGTCGCTAAACGCGATGGAGTATTTGCAGACGGGCGCGGTCTTGTCCTCAGACACGTTGATCGCCGGAATGGCCGCGCAAAAGCGGGCTGCTGCGTGATCACCCAAGACCACCTGCAAGGCCATTGGCAACGGGACTGGATCAAAGCACCCGGGTTCGAAGACGACACCACGCGGGTGCATTGGTTGCAAGCAGGCGTGCTGTATGCGGACCTGCGCATCCCGCTTTTGCGCCCCGAAATCTTGGGACTTTCCTGTCTGGCAGAGCTTGATCCACCGTCCTTGCGCCCCTTGATGGTATCAGAGGGGTTTGCAGGCCACATCACCGTCAAGGATGGCAATTGCACCTGGCACCGCAAGATTAACTGGCACGGTATTCCGGGGCAGGCCGACATCGGCGCGATGTCTTTTGACGATAGCGGCGGGCTGATCGAGGATGGCGTTCTGGCCGACTACCGTGAGCTTTGGCAGGCTGTGCCCCAGACTGCCTTGCGCGGGGCGACAGTCAGCAGTGGTGCGCTAAGCGGCGTTTTGATCGAGAATGACGAGGTGTTCCTCCTTGGCATCGGCCCAACCCCAAACGGCACGTCAGCGGATTTGATCGCAGCGTTGGACGGCGGCATGGCGGATCATCCTGCGTTGCAACAGCATTTCAGCAGCGCCTACGTGCTTGGCCGATGGGACGGCCCGCTTGGCATCGCCCAGCTGTCTACCAATCCGTTTCAGGAAGGACAGGTGACGCTTGAACGGCATGGCGGACTGGTCTGGCACAGTCTGGCGTTTGACGGGCAGCGCGAGGCCTTGCCGCTGAACCTGACTTAGCGATAAGGCCTTAGAGCGATCACGACTGCCTTTTGCTGCGCACTTCAGCGAGTAGGCACAGGATTTCAAAGGCCAGCGCCGCCCCCGCCAGCGATGTTACATCTCCGACGTCGAAGGGCGGTGAGACCTCGACCAGATCAGCGCCAACGTAGTTCAGATCGCGCAATCCGCGCAACAAGACCTGCGCCTGATGCGTGGTCATACCGCCGATTTCCGGCGTGCCCGTGCCCGGCGCATAGACGGGATCAAGGCTATCGATATCATAGGTCAGATAGACCGGCATATCACCCACCAGCGCGCGGGCCTCGGCGGCGATGGCGGCAGGGCCTTTTTCGTGAAATTCCTCGCAAAACACGACGCGCATGCCCGAAGCATTGGAAAAATCCCACCCATCCGAGGTGTTCTGGGTGCCGCGAATACCGATCTGAATGGTCTTTGTGGGGTCGATCAACCCTTCCTCGACAGCGCGGCGAAACGGGGCACCATGGTTGAACTTTGATCCTTGAAAGCTGTCTGTGGTGTCTGCATGGGCGTCGATATGGATCAAGGCAACAGGCCCGTCTTTGGCGATTGCGCGCAGCAAGGGCAGGCTGATCGAATGATCGCCACCAATCGCAAAAGGCAGGATATCCGCCCCCAGCAACATCGTGGCAAAGGCCTCGATCTCGTCATGGCTGGCCTCGATTTCAAACATGCGGGTGAAGGGGACGTCGCCCATATCCCTGATCCGCGCTAATTCGAACGGATTGATCCGCGTGGCATGATTGATCGCCCGCATCAGGCTGGACTGATTGCGCACCTGGCGCGGGCCATGCCGCGTACCCGCCCGATTGGTCAGCGCACCGTCATAAGGCACGCCAAAGATGCCGATGTCTGCTTCTTCAAGGTTCCTCGCGATTGGCATCCGCATGAAGGTCGCGATTTCAGTAAAGCGCGGCGCAAAGGGGTTCGGGGTGGCGGGCGATTTGTAGTCCAATTCGGGATCCTTTTTTGGCATATGTCGATCATTGTTGACCCTGATTTGAGACGAAAGCGCATAGATGTGCCACCGATGCTTTGTGAAAAGAACGTCAGCGTCCCAAACCAAGGTATCAGACGTTAAAAACCGCCTCCATACTGCCTAAATTTTGGACGATCTGCGTGATTGGCAGTGTTGTTTTCGCCGATTGACGCCTCAATCCATTAAGCACTGGCGACGGGCTGCGGCACGTTTCAAGATACGCAAGCGTGACCTCAAGCCCTTTGAGCGGAGAGATAAGATGACACTTCCTGTAGCGAATGAATGGTATACGTCCAAAAAGATTGATGACCACACGACCCTTATTCTTGAGCCGCACGTGCATGTCCTTGAACAGGCCAACATGTTTCTGGTCGAAGGCAGCGCGCGCGACATGATCCTGGACACAGGGATGGGGATCGTGCCGCTGAAACCCTTCCTCGACACGTTGCGCTCCGATCCGGACAAGGACATTATCTGCGTATCTTCCCATACCCATATTGATCACATCGGCTGCGTCCACGAATTTGAAACGCGGCTCGTGCATCCTGCCGAGGCTGACGAAATGGCCAAGCCCTCCGGGCTTTCCTCGCTTTATCGCGACGACATGTCGGCGCGCCTTTTGCAGATATTCCTTGATGCAGGTTATCCGCCGATTGATGAGTTGCTGATCGATGCGGTGCCTTACGAAGGCTATGATCCCAAGTCTTACGTTTTGCGCGGTGCGCCCGCCACTGGGCTGCTGAACGAGGGCGACGTGGTCGATCTGGGCGATCATACCTACACCGTGCTGCATCTTCCCGGACATTCGCCGGGGGGGATCGGGCTGTTTGAGGATGCAACCGGTGTGCTGTTTGGCGCAGATGCAATCTATGACGGGCCACTGATTTACGACGGCCCCGGGATGAGCATTCCAGACTACATCAAGACCTTCGAGAAACTGAAGGCGCTGGAGGTGTCCGTGGTGCATGGCGGGCACGACCCCAGCTTTGGGCAGGACCGCATGCACCAGATCATCGCGCACTACGAAGCGATCTGGCGCGGCTGATCGGGGCGCTTTTCGGGTGCCCTACTGGTCGGCCAGTTGTGCGAGCGCTGAAACAAGCTGTTGGCTGAACTTTGCCGAAGCCACGGGCAGGGCGCGCCCCTTCATCTGACCCAGCAGAAGGCGGCCAACCGGGATGTCCTTTTCCGAGATCGGCAAATGCGCGATAGCACCTTGTTCGCGCGTGCTGAGCCCAATGGGGATTTGAAATCCGACTGCATCTTCACGGGTCACGTAGTGCCGGATCAACTCAAACGATTCGGTCTCTACAATCGGTGTCAGGGTCTGCCTTTTGCGGGTCGCGGCGGTTTCCATCAAATGACGCACGCCGTAAGCCTGCGCAGGCAGAACCAGCTTGCGCGAAAGACAGTCGTGCAGACGCAATTCGGTTTTGCGCGACAGCGCGCTGTCGGACCTGAACACGGCGTGGATCGGCTGTGGCAAGGCAAAAAGAACTTCGAAATCAACCAAATGAACCGGTTCGAATACCAGCGCGAGATCGCTGCGAAAGCTTGCCAGATCCTGTTCGGCCTGCGCGCGGTCGCGGACATTGACGGTGAAACTGACGCCGGGGTGTTCGGCACGGTAAAAGGCGATCTGTTCGGGGATAAAATAGGGCAGCAAAGCCTGCGAACAGGCAATCGAGATATGTCCACGCCGCTGCCCCGACAGGTCGGCAACCTGCGACTGCACCCGAGTCAGATCGTTCCTTTGCAGCTTTATATGTTGCATCAGCAACTCTCCGGCGGGGTTCAACCGCATCCCGCGCGGCAGGCGCTCGAATATCGGCCAGCCGAACTCTTGCTCAAAGCCTTGAATCCGCCGGTTTAGCGCGGATGCCGTCAGATTGGTGTCCTCTGCCGCCTTGCGGATAGAGCCCGCACGCACCACGGCTTCGATCAGTTCAAATGTCTTTAAGTACTTCAATTTAAACACCTCTTTGAATAGCGATGCATAAAACACAGCGCATATATGATTATATAGCAATAGAAGTACACGCTAATCCATCGCAACCTCTGTGCAAATGCGATTCAAATAAAAATGCATGCCAACAGAGAGAGAACCATGACCGATAAAACCTCCCGCCGTAATTTCCTCAAGATGGGTGCCGCTGGTGCCTCTGTCCTGCCGTTCCTGCGCGCGATGCCTGCTGCGGCCCAAGGGTCCGATACGCTGGTCGTTGTCACCGGGACAACGATCAACAGCCTTGATCTGCACCGCTCAGGGACCAGCCGGGCGGCCTATCAAGTGGGGATCAACTGCTATGATCGCCTGCTGTCGTTTGGTACCAAGCAGACCGCCGATGGCGGTTTTTCCTACGACTACACCGTGATCGAACCCGAGCTCGCAGAAAGCTGGACCGAATCCGAGAATGGTCTGACGCTGACCTTCAAGTTGAAACCAAATGCGACATTCTGGGATGGTCGCAAGGTGACGGCGGCGGATGTGAAGTGGTCCTTTGATCGTGCCGTATCTGTTGGCGGCTTCCCAACCGTTCAGATGAAAGCGGGCGGGCTGGAACGCCCTGACCAGTTCGAAGCGGTGGATGACGAGACCTTTGTGATCAAACTTGACCGCGCGTCCAAGCTGACGATCCCCGATCTGGCCGTGCCAGTGCCCTACATCATCAATTCCGTCGAAGCCGCAGCCAACGCGACCGAGGCAGATCCGTGGGCAACGGAATATCTGCACATGACACCCGCCGGGTCAGGGGCCTATAAGGTGGCCCGTTGGACACCGGGCGAGCAGCTTGTCTATGAGCGCAATGACGATTGGGTTGGCGGGCCACTTCCGGCCCTCAAACGCGTCGTGATCCGTGAAGTACCAAGCCCCGCAACCCGCCGCGCTTTGGTGGAACGCGGCGATGTTCAGGTTGCTTTCGATATTCCCGACAAGGATGCGGCCGAATTGGTGGACAAGATTGATGTGTTTTCGACACCAGTTGAAAACTGCATCCACTGCCTGTGCCCGAATTTCACATTCGAGCCGTTCCAAGACGCGAATGTCCGCAAAGCCATTGCCTATGCCATTCCCTACGAAGACATCTTTCAGGCCGCAGCCTATGGTCGTGGTTTGCCAATGTGGGGCGGCGAAGAAGAGATCAACGATATCGCATGGCCGCGCAAAACGCAGTACTATACCGACATCGAGAAGGCCAAAGAACTGATGGCGGCCTCTGCCTACGCTGATGGTTTTGATGTGCCTTTGTCGATCAGTCTGGATTTGGCATCCTGGATGGAGCCGACGGCGCTGCTGGTGCAAGAAGCCCTTGGTAAGATCGGGATCAATGCCACCATTGAAAAGATCCCCGGTGCCAATTGGCGCACAGCCGTGCTGGTCGAAAAGCGCCTGCCGTTGCATCTTGAAAACTTTGGCGGCTGGCTGAACACACCGGATTATTATTTCTTCTGGGCCTACCAGGACGGGCACCTGTTCAACTCTTCCAACTACCGCAACGAAGAAATCGAAGAGCTGACGAATGCCACGTTGCACATGCCCATGGATGACCCCGAATACGCGCCCAAGATCAAGCGCATGTTCGAGATTGTGCTGGACGAGCTGCCGCGCATTCCACTGTACCAGCCTGCGCTGAACGTGGCGATGAATGGTGCCCAAGGCTACGAGTTCTGGTTCCACCGTCAGTTGGACATCCGTCCAATTACGCTTACGTAAACGATGCTTGCATCAACGCCCCGTTTGCGCGCGACGCTGTTGCGTATCGCCCAATCCATCCCGGTCGTGATCGGGGTGGTGGTGATTAGCTTTTTGTTGACCCGCGCGCTGCCGGGTGATCCGGCCGTCTACTTTGCCGGGGTGGCGGCGGACACAGCATCCATTGAACAGACCCGTGTCGCCATGGGTCTGGACAAACCGTTGGTGCAGCAGTTTTTCATCTACGTTGGGGATTTTCTGCAAGGCGACCTTGGCCAGTCACTCTCTAGCGGGCGGTCGGTTGCAGAAGATCTGGCCAAGCGTTTGCCTGCCTCGCTGGAACTGACGCTGACAGCACTTTTGTTGGCCATTGCTATTGCGGTGCCGTTGGGTGTGCTTGCGGCGACGCGTCCGGGCACTTGGGTTGATCATTTGTGCCGGCTAGTGGTGACGGCGGGGGTGTCGTTGCCCACGTTCTTCACTGGTATTTTGCTGATTTATATCTTTTATTACCTGCTGGGCATCGCACCATCGCCCCTTGGCAGGCTGGATTTCATCTATCTTGATCCCGATCACGTCACAGGGTTTTACCTGATTGACGCCGCCCTGATGGGCGATTGGGAAACATGGCGTGGCGCTGCAAAACAACTCATCTTGCCTGCGAGCACGTTGGCCTTGTTCACGCTTGCCCCGGTTGCACGGATGACGCGGGCTGCGATGCTGACGGCGTTGTCCTCTGACTTTATCCGCACGGCGCGCGCGTCTGGGCTATCTAACCAAACGATCCTGTACCGCTATGCGTTTCGCAACGCCTTGCTGCCCGTGGTCACGACCCTTGGCATGGTGTTTTCCTTCGCTTTGGGGGCCAATGTTCTGGTCGAGAAAGTCTTTGCCTGGCCCGGTATCGGATCCTATGCGGTCGAGGCGCTTGTCGTGTCGGATTATGCCGCCGTGCAGGGGTTTGTCTTGGCGATGGCGCTGCTGTTCGTAGCGCTCAACCTTGTGATTGACCTTCTTTACACAGCGATAGACCCGCGGATCGGATTTTCATCCAAATGACTGAAATACCACTTCAACCTGCGGCCAAAACCCAAGGCAGCCTTGATCACGTCTTTTATGTGCTTAAGGCCAATCCGGTCACGTTGATCGCCTTTGCGATGTTTGCGCTGCTGATCTTTTCAGCCGTGTTCGGCCCCGCTTTGGTGCCTTACGATCCGCTGGCGACGAATGCGTCGAACGCTTTGCAACCGCCCTCGGCGGCGCATTGGTTCGGGACTGATAATGTGGGGCGGGACATGTTCAGTCGGGTGATCGTGGCGACGCGGCTTGACCTGTCGATTTCGGTCGCGGCGGTGGCGCTGTCCTTTGTCGTAGGTTCGGTCCTGGGCTGCATCGCGGGCTATTGGGGCGGCTGGCCCGATATCATCCTGAATCGGTTTCTGGATACAATCATGGCGTTTCCATTGTTCGTTCTGGCGATGGGGATCGTAGCTGCCTTGGGCAACACGATCGAGAATATCATCTACGCCACAGCCATCATCAACATGCCCTTCTACGCCCGCCTTGTCCGGGCCGAGGTCAACATCCGCCGCGACGCAGGCTTTGCCCGCGCGGCCAAGCTGGCGGGCAATTCCGATCTGCGCGTGCTGGCCTTTCACATCTTTCCCAACGCCTTGCCGCCGATGATGGTGCAGGTGTCGCTGAACCTTGGCTGGGCGATCCTGAACGCCGCTGGCCTGTCGTTCATCGGCCTTGGCGTCAGTCCGCCGACGGCGGAATGGGGGATCATGGTGGCCGAAGGCGCGAATTTCATCGTGTCGGGCGAATGGTGGTTGGCGGTCTTTCCGGGCCTGTGGCTGATGATCGCGGTCTTTACCTTTAACCTTCTGGGCGACGGTCTGCGCGACATCGTCGATCCAAGGAAACGCTCATGAGCGCGATGCTTTCCGTCAAAGACCTTGCGGTCGCGTTTCAAACCCGTCGCGGTCAGGTCGATGCGGTGCGCGGCATCAGTTTCGAGGTCTCCAAAGGCGAGATCCTCGGCATCGTCGGCGAAAGCGGCTCTGGCAAATCGGTCACTTCCTATGCGCTGATGCGCATCCTTGACGCAGGCGGGACCATTAAAGCAGGCGAGGCAACCTATTCCGGCATCGACCTGCGCCGTGCGACAGAGCGGGACATGCGCGACATCCGGGGCCGCGAGATTTCGATGATTTTCCAGAACCCCCGTGCAGCCCTAAACCCGATCCGCAAGGTTGGCCACCAGATCGAAGACGTGCTGTGCCATCACGCCCGCGCCACCCGCTACGATGCCCGCGCCAAAGCGATTGCAGCGCTTGAGGCGGTCAAGATCAACGATGCTGAAGCCCGCTATAACGCCTATCCGTTCGAGCTGTCAGGCGGCATGTGTCAACGCATTGTCTGCGCCATCGCACTGGCCTGCGATCCGCGTTTGCTGATCGCGGACGAGCCGACGACGGGCCTTGATATCACCACACAAAAGGCGTTGATGGACCTTGTGCGCGACCTGATCCGCGAACGAGAGATGAGCAGTATTCTGATCACCCACGACCTTGGTCTTGCCGCGCAATATTGCGATAGAATTCTGGTGATGAAAGATGGCGAAATCGTTGAACAGGGGGATCCGGGCCAGATATTCACTGACCCGCAGCATCCTTACAGCCGCAAGCTGGTGGACGCGACCCCGCGCGCGGGCGAAACCGTGCGCAGCCTGCTGCCCCCCGAAGATCGCGGTAGCGAACCGACGCCCATCATTGGGGACAAGACGCTGCTTGAGGTGCGCAATCTGACCAAGACCTACGCGGGAAAATCCGGTCCGGTCCATGCGGTGAAGGGCATTTCGTTCAGCATCAAACTGGGCCAATGTGTGGGTCTTGTGGGCGAAAGCGGCTGCGGAAAATCCACCACCTCGGAAATCTTGGTGCGCCTTATGGATGCCACCAGTGGAGAGGTGATCTTTGACGGGGAAGACATTGCGCAGGTGCCTGCGCGTGGCTTTGCCAAGGATCCCAGACGCGCCGATATCCAGATGGTTTTTCAGGACGCCACCGACAGCCTCAACCCACGCCATACTGCCCGCCAGACGATTTCTGAGCCGTTGCGACGGCTGGGCCGGATGCGTGGCGCGCAGGTCAAGGCGCGGATCGAAGAATTGGCAACGCTGGTGGGGCTGCCGCTGTCTCTGCTTGACCGTTTTCCGCATCAGCTGTCTGGTGGACAAAAAGCGCGGGTCGGGATCGCGCGGGCCATAGCGCTTGATCCTAAATTCCTGATCCTGGACGAACCGACTGCGGCGCTTGATGTGTCGATCCAGGCGGTTGTGCTGAACCTGCTGGTGGATTTGCGCGCCAAGCTGGGGCTAAGCTATCTTTTCGTCAGCCATGATCTGCATGTGGTGCGTCTGCTCTGCGATCATGTGATCGTCATGAAAGATGGCGAAATCGTTGAACAGGGCGCGGCGCAGGATGTCATGTCGAACCCGAAAAGCGATTATACCAAAACCCTGCTTGCCGCCGCGCCAAAGCCGCCGCTGCGTCGGGTAACCAACTGAGATACAAATTACCCGGAGATACCTGATGCTGAGCAATTTACCCTTTACCCTTGATGCCCTGCGCGCGGCTTACGCGGCGGGCACGCGCCCTGCCGAGGTGATTGACGAGATATTCAAACGTCTTGACGCAGTGAACGATCCGGGCATCTTCATCCATCTGTGTGACCGCGACAGCCTGCGCGCGCAGGCGGAGGCCCTTGGAGAGTACGACCCCGACATGCCGCTTTGGGGCATTCCCTATGCCGCCAAGGACAACATCGACGTCGCTGGGATCGAGACGACGGCGGCGTGCCCTGCCTATGCTTACACGCCAAAGGAGGATGCCTTTCTCATCGCCAAACTGCGTGCAGCAGGGGCATTGATGATCGGCAAAACCAACCTTGATCAATTCGCGACTGGCCTTGTGGGTGTGCGCACGCCCTATGGCGCACCGTTGAATGCGGTGGACCCCGAGATCGTGCCGGGCGGATCTTCGGGCGGATCGGGTGTGATTGTGGGGCACGGCATCGTTACATTCTCGCTAGGGACAGACACGGCGGGGTCGGGCAGGGTGCCTGCTGCGCTGAACAACATCGTCGGGCTGAAACCGACCTTGGGCGCCTTGTCCGCCCGCGGTGTCGTGCCTGCCTGTCGGTCGATCGAAACCGTGTCGATCTTTGCCCTGACCGTCGATGACGCCTACGAGGCCTTTGCCGTGGCGCGCGGGTTTGATCAGGCCGATGCCTATAGCAAACCGCTGGTGCATGAGGCGTTGACCGAGCCGTCAAAAACTTTGCGCGTGGGTGTGCCGGATGCCGCTACGATTGAATTCTTCGGCGATACCGTGCAGCAGGCTGCCTTTGACCGCGATGTCGCCTTGCTTAAGGCCGCCGGGGCCGAGATCGAATACCTCGATTTCGAGCCGCTCTATGCCATTGCCCGCATGCTGTATGAAGGGGCTTGGGTGGCTGAACGCTATACGGTGATTGACGATCTGTTAAAGACCAACCCCGACGCGATCCATCCGGTGACGCGCAAGATCATCACCCATGCAGAAACCATGTCAGCAGCGGATGCGTTTCGGGGGATGTACCGTTTGGCTGATCTGAAACGCGCGGCGGAACCGATGCTGGCGGGACTCGATCTGCTGTGTGTCCCCACCATCCCGACGTTCTATTCTGTCAAGGATCTTGAGGCCGACCCCGTAACGCCCAATTCCAACAATGGCACCTACACGAATTTCGTGAACCTGCTGGATATGTGCGGCATTGCCGTGCCCACCGCACCGCGCAGTGATGGCAGACCGGGCAGTGTCACCTTGCTGGCAGGTGCTGGCCAAGACGCCCTTGTCGCCGCTGTTGCGCGGGGTTTCGAGGTTGATTGTGCCCGCAATATGGGAGCCACCGTGCATCCGGTGCCAACACCCGCTGCCTTGCCAAAAGCGGTATCGGACCGGATTGATCTGGCAGTTTGCGGGGCGCATATGACGGGCTTGCCGCTCAATTGGCAACTGACTGATCTGGGGGCTACCTTTGTGCGCAAGGCGCAAACCACCGCAGAGTATAAGTTCTATGCCTTGGCCGGTGGGCCGCCTGCGCGCCCCGGTCTGGTCCGCTCTGACGCGCCGGATGCAGGTGCTGTCGCGGTCGAGGTCTGGTCGCTGCCCAAGACAGCATTCGGCACGTTTATGGCAGGCATCCCCGCGCCTTTGGGCATTGGGACGGTTTCACTCTCTGACGGCGCGTCGGTCAAAGGGTTCATCTGCGAGGCCAGCGGCATCAAAGGGGCCACGGACATCACAGCCCTTGGCGATTGGCGCGTCTATCTGGCGCAAGAGGCTATGCCAGTATGACATCGCAAGTCGAACAGCGGCTAAGTGCCTTGGGGCTGGAACTACCCCCCGACTGGACCCCACGCGGTCAGTTTTTGCCCTTTCGCAAGGATGGCGCGGTCGTCTACCTTTCGGGTCAAATCTGCGAATGGGCAGGGGACGTTACCCATGTTGGCCCCGTTGCCGATACGCCAGAGGCGATCGAGGCAGGGCGGGAGGCCGCAAAAATCTGCGCGCTCAACCTGATCTATCGCTTGCGGCAGGCCTGCGATGGTAATCTCGACCGGGTCGATGTGGTGTTGCGCTTGGGGGGATTTGTGAATTGTGCCTCGGGCTTTCCCAGCAGTCCGGCGGTGATCAATGGCGCGACGGAAATTTTCATCGCGCTGTTTGGTGACGACGGATGGCACGCGCGCACGGCGGTGGGGGTGTCTGGCCTGCCGGGCAACGCGTCTGTAGAAGTGGACGCAATCATACGGCTGAAAAGCTAGGCTTGCGGCAAGTGCGGTGACGGCATCGGCGGGCTGGTTGCTTCCAGTCGTGCCGCTGTCGCCAGCAGCTGATGATCTTGTCCGGGTCGCGCGGCCAGCATGACAGACAGGGGCCTGCCCAAGCGGTCCAGCCCCCATGGCAGGCAGACCAGCGGGCCACCAAAAACGGTCCAAGGGGTCAGCCAATCCTGAAAGCCGGTGGTGCCATCCATAAGGGGCGCGCCTTCGGGGACGGGCAGGGTCAGGATTATATCTAAGCCTTCAAGACCTGCCCAGAAGGCGTGTTTCGCCTCGGCCAGAAATTCTTGGGCCTGTGCGACCTGATCGGGTGAAATCGTCGCCCCGGCGCGCAGGCCAGCGAGAAACTTCTGCTTCAACAGCGCCCCTCGCGGATTGTTCAGCACTGCACCATGGGCGATAAAGGCCTCGTAATGCATGACCAAACGGTGGGCGATGACCATGGGCGCAACATCAGCTTTCAAAGGAGTTTGTGTGACGCGTGCGCCAAGTTCTTCAATCGCGTGCGCCGCCGCCTGAAACCCTTCCATTGTATCGCCGTCCGGTGTTGCGTCGGTCTGCCAAAGCCCGCAGAGCGTCTTTTGAGGTGTTGTATCTGGCTGCGCAGACGGGGACGGGGCCATGACTGCAAAAGCCTTTTGCGCCAAAGCGACGGACCCCGTGATGATCCCCACCGTGTCAAAACTGGGCGCAAGCGGTGTGACGCCCTCGGTCGACAAAGTGCGGTACGTCGGTTTGAGCCCGACAACCCCACAATAGGCCGCAGGCCTGCACAGCGATCCGGCTGTCTGGGTGCCAAGGGCGATATCCACGACGCCTGCGGCCACAGCAGCCCCCGACCCGCTGCTTGATCCGCCCGGAGAGCGGCGCAGATCGTAGGGATTCCGGCAAGCGGTAGGATCGGTAAAGGCAAATTCGGTCGTCACGGTTTTGCCAACGATCTTGGCCCCCGCCTGTCGCAGAAGGCCCACGACCGCGGCATCCTGCATCGCTGGCGGCGCATTTTCGCACGCGTCACTGCCATTTCGGGTAGACGTGCCTGCAACATCGATTACGTCTTTTACCCCAACACGCATCCCAGCCAAGGGTCCATCGCGAGGGGTATCAGCGGGACAAAGTTCTACGAACGCCTTAAGGTGTGGCTCCCAAAGGTTCAGGTGTGCATCAGGATCAGAAATGGAGGTCTTCATCGACCCGCTTTGCCGATAGCAATCATGTCGTAGTGCAAAGGGCCGACGGGTATCCCAACGTTTCCAACTTCGTTTCCAGCGATATTCTCCATCCGCTTCCCCCACTATAACACTTGCTGATCCACCGGCGAAACCCTTCCCGCCTTAGCCTCACATTTAACGGCGTTGTTGCGACCACCGCCAGTTGATTGGTGTTTTTCGGGTTCATTTCCCTACGAAATGCTGTCGAAGCTGACCTGCCCCCCGAGGCTCCCTCATTCATAACGAGAGTTTGCAGGCAAAGTAGAGGATGAGACCACAAGCTCTCACACACGTTTGGTCCAACGTCTCTCAAGCGCCACATTGTGACTGATACTGTCGGTTTGCTGGTCGGCTTCGCCGTTCATGGTGCTGCTGTACAGGATCGCGACGGCGCGCCGGGTCTGCTGAAATCCATCGCCAAGGCCTATCCTTTGTTGCGCCACGTCTTCGCAGATGGCGGCTAGCTGCTGTCTGACTTGTTGTAAGATGGGGCAGAACACTTCTGTGGAAGCTTACGCAAATTGGGGAATATATGGGTAATGAAAAGCGCGACGTTTACTAACTCAATGAAAATTAAACATAATTCATTGTTTTATGGTGCCCAAAAGAGGATGCTATAACTTCTTCAGAGCAGTAGGCTATGAGGCCAATTAACCGCAACCCGCTTTAGTAAGGCGTTTTCGAGCAACTCAGTCTGTCTCAAAACTCGTTCTTGCAAGCAAACCTCTTAGAGCCTTGGTCGCAGTTGAGTATCGTGACTAAAGAAAACGGACTTGCGTCCGCTTCGCAGCATGATGAGCATTGGGCTCGGACCAGTCATTAGCCGGGCTTGGTCTGAATGTTTGCTTCCGATGAAGCGACATGATTGAGCCGCGTTCTGAGAACTTCATCAAAAGGAAAAAGCGCTGATTTCAGTCCCAGAAAGGCGTTTCCAGCTGCTGGCAGGAGCTCATTGTTGAACATGCGGAAGCAAAGATTCCAGTGAGACTAAAAAGAGACTAAAATCGACCTTCTTGGTGGTCGATATCACCTAAGCCATTGAAATTTTTTGGAGGCGAGTGGGAACTCCGCTACCCTGTAGCAACGCGCGTCTATTTGTATAAATATACTCATAAAATACGGGCATTTATCTTATGCCTTGTATCATACAGTCACATCCTGTAGCGAATAATTATATATTTTTGGGCGGGTTGAATGTGGGGCTTAAATGCCGAAGCGTGCTAAAGAACTTTCCGCAATAGAGGTCAGGCGACTGGGGCCTGGCGTTCATAACGTGGGTGGCGTGGCTGGCCTCCTGATGCAGGTTTCAGACAATGGGGCGCAGTCTTGGCTTTTGCGTGTTCGGGTTGGCGACAAACGCCGCGAAATTGGTCTTGGGCCGTTTCCCGAAGTCAGTCTTGCGAAAGCGCGCGAGAAAGCCGCAGAGGCCAAGGAGGCGATCCGCAGCGGCGTCGACCCGGTAGAGGTCCGTAAGGCCGCTAGATCGGCGCTGCTAGCGTCTCAGCGACTGGGACTGACCTTCTCGGAGGCCTTCGAAAAATATGCTGCCAAGAAACTGCCCGAACTCAGGACAGAACGTTACCGCGATCAATGGAGGGCTACTGTTGTAAAGTATGCTATTCCGGAGCTAGGCGGAATGTTGGTTCAAGACATAACCCGCGAGGACATTCTTCGCGTTCTCCATCCTATCTGGGAAACACGCACAGAGACGGCAACCAAGGTTCGCCAGCGGGTCGAAAAGACGCTGGACTATGCGAAGGCTGCCGGGCATCGCACGGGCGACAATCCGGCTGCATGGCGAGGCAACCTCGAACTCGTACTTTCATCCCCTAACAAAATCGCAGCAAAGGAAAACTATCCTGCCTTGCAGCTTGATGATGCTGCACGGTGGTGGGCAGACTTGCAGTCACGCGATGGCATTGGGGCGACCGCTCTGGCATTTCAGGCATTGACCGCTTCGCGTTCCGGGGCCGTGCGTTTCGCGACATGGGATGAAATTGACCTAGGTGCGCGGCTCTGGACGATCCAGCCCGGGCGCGCCGCAAGCAAGATAGCCCCGACAGGTAAACCCCACCGCGTACCTCTTACAGACGCTATGATCGCACTACTGAAAGCTTTGCCGCGCATGGGCGACCTGCTTTTCACTGCACCGCGTGGCGGCAGTTTGTCAGATGCAACCTTGGGCAAGTCTATGCGCTCGCTACATGAGGTTGATGTCAAGCGAGGCGGCGTGGGCTATGTGGATGCCAAAACCAAGGCCCAAGCTGTTCCGCATGGGCTGCGAAGCTGCTTTAGGGTGTGGGTGACGGAGCGGACCAACTTTGATGGTGACATGGCCGAAATCGCGTTAGCACATATTGTCGGCAGCAAGGTCAGACAGGCTTATGACAGATCAGACATGATCGAAAAACGGCGGGCGATGATGGATGCTTGGGGCCGGTTTCTGACAGGTGAAGCCGAGCGCAAGGTTGTTAAGATCGGAGTGGGTGGATGAAAAAAAATCGATTGGCACAGGGATTACGAAAAGTCATTGGAATCTAGCAGAAACAGATGAAGAAATAAGAGCATCGATGCAGGCTTTAGCTAGCGAAACATATTCAGGGGATTTTGCTCGTGCTGTCCGAGTGGCTGAAAATTTTTCAAAGACAATTATTGAATCTTCAAAAAATTTGCTGGTGTTTGAGGATAGTCCGCAAGCGTTTGCCCACAAGATCCTGCAAGGCATTCGAGTTGCTCATCATTCGATTGCCAAAGGCGATGCTGATCTTGCCGCGATGATGGCCTTTCACGCAGGCGTTGCTTGGGAACGAGCAAGAATGAAGTGGGCTTGGGAGCAAGACGCTTTACGAGGTGAAAAATTTTCCAAGTCCAACGGCGAAACAAATAGGACAGAACAGCGCAAGGTCATGCTGCGGACTGTGCTTAAACTGAAGTGGTCCTGCTTTTTAGGACAGTTTTGCGGCTTGGCTAAGATGCAT
>NZ_JBALVJ010000061.1:0-21510 GCF_036961165.1 Sulfitobacter sp.
GTCCGCCATCGCTCTCACAGCAACCGTCATATTCTGGTTATGCGTCCTGAGCCTAGGAGTGTAGCACAGCGCGTGGGGAGTGATGGACAGGAAAACGGTCGAACCTTCCCTTTGTGGTTCTTGATAGCGTTCTGAGACGATGACAGAGCCTCCTCAACATTCCCAAAAATACGCCTCAAAGAGTCTGTACTAGGGACGCGTTTTGAAGTGTGCAGGTCACAGCCAAGAAAACCGAACGTTTCAACACACATTCCCGCACCGGCCTTGTCATTGTCTGGCGAAGGTTCGTAAAGCGAAAAGCCAAAATCGCTCAAACACTTTTTAGTGAGACTGACGGATTTTTCCAACTCAGCTTTGGACTTCGCAACAATCAAGATGTCGTCAATGAATCGAACCCAACAATATCAAGCTGGTTAACTTCGTGACCCGTTTCATAAAGCAGAACATTGCCCGCGAATGCAGATAGCGATGAGCCTTGAGCAACGGTTCAGGGTTGCGCCAGTCACTCATGGCCCAAAAGGTTGTCTTTCTGATAAAAAGCACGCGGCAATGCTGCGCGCAGTGCGAGACTTCTCCGTGCAGAACGGCGCGGATGCAGACACCTCGGAGTTGTGGAACGGACTGAACATGCGGAGATTGTCCGTAGCGCCCAGACCGACGCGGCTATGGTTCAAGGCCCATTGCAGTTCCGTGATTCCAGGTGGACGGCAGAAACGCGGTTGTTGATGTATGTGATTACGTCCCACCCCGTGGGAGATACGCCGGTGGGCGAGATGCGCACGCTGCAAAGCCTGTTGTGAGAACTGGACGATGTAGACGTAGGCTGGCGGAGCTGGGCGTGGAAGCTGACGGATATGGTGGTGAGCCAAGTGAAGGCCATAAATCCTGCCCTGATCGCGTGTCAGATGCACGAGCCACGGTACAATTTGGACCAGCGGCTTGATCGAAATCCAGAACGCCATTACCAAGTGACGGATGGCATTCCAGTTGAGACGTGCCGGCCAAAGGAAGTCAAAAATGAAAAGTGTAATCGCTGCATCAATGCATAAAGCCGGCAGCACAGTTGCCAACTCCATCCTTTTGGATTTCTTTGGTGCATTGCGCTATGAGATTGACGACATTTCAAATAAATCCTGGGCTTCACCCCTCACAGAAGCCGAGTTTTACATCGATTATCAAAAGAACATTCTTGCTGATGGCGTTTATTATGGCATGGCTCGTGGACCTTATGTTGCGAAAATGGACAAGATCAACTCGCTCAGGATGATCGTGCAGATCCGCGATCCGCGTGATTGTCTGACCTCGCTGTACTTTTCGCAAAAGGAAAGTCATAGCCCGCCGCCTGATCCGGAAAGGGCAAAATTGTTTTATGAGAGGCGTGAAAAGAGTGGCGAGCTGAGTATCGACCATTTCGTCCTTGCCCGCGCAGAAAATTACAGACGACGAATGGAAATTCTTTCGAAGATCATCAACAGTCACAGCGATTTCCTGGTTCTGAAATACGAGGAAATGACAGAGAACACCCCCAAATGGTTAGGAAAGATATCGGATTTTCTGGATCAGCCAATTTCCGATGAACTGCGCTCAAAGTTGCACAAAAAAACTCAATTTTCGGTTGACGTCGAAGATAGCTCCAAACACAAACGGCAGGTCACGCCCGGTGATCACAAACGCAAACTCAAACCTGAAACGATTGTCCAGCTCAACAATATATTGACACATGAGCTGCAATCATTTGGCTACGCTGAGTAACATGTGGACCCCGGAAAAAAAATGCAGTTGCACGTAACCGCCACTCAAGGCATCCTTCTGGCAAAGAAGGTTCCGTACGGCTAGTGGTTGCTAGCGCTACAGAATATCCCAATTTTCCCACGACATGCGACTCGTCAATTCCGGGGATCGAAACGTTCATACCGGCAAAGTAGTCTTGCGGGTCGATCAGCGAATACCATTCGTTTGTCAGCACTCCATCTTCGAAAGCCGCAGTACCTATTGAGCAGATAGAGGCCATGTTCGCATTTGCTGTCTCTACGTCAATGGCTACAAATTCCATCCCAGCGCTCCATTATTTTCGGAGTCCATTCCGGCAGTTTTGGACCCGTGCCGTCAAGGCGCAAAAAAGGCGTATGGCGACCTCGTTGGCTCAAGGTTATTGATCTTGCATCCTGACCTGATCGAACAATTTTAATCGGAATAATAGCCGAAATATGCGGGCTATCGTATTTTACCAGCTCTATGATCTAAATGACCGATATCTTCCAAGGCTTCGTTCTTCTAGTGCATCGAAGTCGGTCATGCCAAGACAGCGATAAGTCCGTTGAGACGTAAACGCCAATCTGATTTTCAAATGGTTGAAGGACACTCGGTTTGCACCTGCGACCATTGAGGCGGATGAAAGCCAGACATATTCCGGGTAAAAATGCCCCTCAGATGTCCCGTAAAGAGACGACAGATGCGCATTGACCTGACAGACTAGTATTTTCGGACTCTCACTTGCTGACGATGGGCGGCATGTCTGCAAGTATGAGACGCGCGTTAAGGGCAGCGCGAAGTGCAGGCATAAGCTGTTGATTTTTCATTCGACGGGCAATATCTCCAGCGCGCTTGCAAATGTATTGTTCACCTCGGCCTCCTGAATAGCTTCCAGGGCGCCGTGATAGGCTTTGACCGTTAGATCCAGTTCTTCGTCCCCATGCGCAATACTTGGCAGCATGTAGCCCCGGAATGTCATGACGCCGCGTTTCATCAGCTCCTGTTGAAGCAAGGTGCGCTTGAACTTTCGCAAACCGGCCTCGGGTTCGTTGAAACGACAGAGCATTCGATAATGCGGCCCGATAATGCTTGCATCGACGCCAATATGTTCAGTCAACGCAGTGATCTCCTTGCGCAATTGCGACCCGAATTCGGCAATTTTCCTCGGGACATCATCGCGGCGATAGATGTTGATGGCCGCCTTCGCTGCGGCGAAGGCATGGGCATCGTTCTTGAAGGTGGGGTGATAGAACAACCGGCTGAGAGCCGGAGCGAGCACATCGCGCCGCCCGACCAACGCGGCTAGAGGGGCACCGCTTGTCAGCGCTTTGCCGAAACAGGTAAGATCAGGCGTGATGCCAGTGGCTGTCTGCACACTCCCCTTCCGGTGCCGGAAGCCGGTCATGATCTCGTCGAATATCAGCAAGGCCCCCTGATCCCGCGCAATCTCAGCGATTTGTTTCAGAAAGGCGACATCACCGCTGCGCACAGGACCATCCACGCTGACCGCCTGTGCCGCCGGCTCGACCATGACAGCTGCGATATTTCCCGAATATTTCTGAACGAGCTGCATGAACTGTTCGATATTGTTCAAGTCGAACCGGTGCGCGGCGCCGTCCCCTTCCGCCTTGTTGAGTGCTGGCTCAAAAACCTGGGCGAACGGATATTGCCACCCGTGAAAGCCTGAGAACAGGATGTGGGTCTTCCCGGTATGAAGCCGCGCCGCCCGAACGGCTGCCGTACAGGCATCGGACCCGTTTTTCCCGAACAATACCGTTTCCGCGCATGGGAAAAGGTCACACAGCAATCGAGTCACATCCGCCTCGTCAGTATGCGGCAAGCTGAGGATGGCGCCGCTGGAAGTGGCCTGCGCCACGGCATCGGCAATCTCGGGATGAGCGTATCCCAGCAGCGCGGATCCCCAGCCCATGTTGTAATCGATCCACTTATTCCCGCGCGCATCCGTTATTTGAGCGCCGGATGCATGAGCGATGAGGGTTGGATAAGGTTCGCCGGTGCGGCTCCGCGGAACACCCTGCGCCGGGCTGAAATAGGCGGGATTGTTGCGATGCATGGTATCGGTCCAGCGCGTCGTGTGGTCATCGAGGGCAGGGCTGCGCTGGATAAGTACACACAGCGGCTCCACACCCCTCTCATGAAACCATGCGACGTTCTGCTCGACGAACGAAAAACTGACATCCCATGCCCCAAGGCCTGATGGCAGCGCTTCCATGAAGTACAGGGTGACAGTCTGCCCCGGTTCCACGTCATGCGGCAAGGGTTTGATGGCATGGACCTCGTTTTCGAGCCGGAACACGAGGTTGACACTGGCCGCAGCGCTCGCTGCATGTGGCCAGCGTCGCTTACCCGTATTACGGACCGTCAGGTAAAAACAGAACGGCGTTTCCTCGGCCCAGCTTTCGGGCAGGTTATGTGCAATCCATTCCACGCCGTAATCGCCGACCTCTTTCGAGGTTTCCGTTGATCCGGCCCGGGTCAGATGCGCTAGGGAAACAGACAGGCTGTTCCTAATGGCTGTATTGATCTCCTCCCGCTCTGCCGGGAGAGCTAAACTCGTCTCGAGCAGGTCGATATGATCGGCGTTCAGGTCGCCGGCATGGAGCTGAAGTCCAAGATTCAACAAAGCACCCTCGCAATTTTCTGCGCTCTCGAAGACAAAATATGCCCGCGCGCCGGGCTGTACGTCTATTCTTGCCGAAACATCGCCTGCTAACTGACCGTTCAGAAGGAGTTGCAGACGAACGCCATTGGCTGAGTTGCGCCATGGCGATGTACCGATGTTTTCCAGATACACGCGCCCGCGAAGGCGCACGCCTTCATCGCACCGCTCAGGTAAATCAAGGCGCAGGATACGGGCTGCAAAAGCGCCGTTTCCACGATCCAGCATCTTTTCTCCGGGTGGCAGCGGGACTTGCCCCAACGCCGCTTGATCGAGCATCCGGTTGTGAGCCTTCGTCAGACTTGCCGGGATATCAAGACCATAGGGACATTCGCAGGAAACATCGGGACAATCCTGACATGGTGCTTCTCCCATCGGGTGAAGGCGGAAATAATCTACATCTGGCCAGGTTTCAAAGGACTCGGCTGGTTGGGCGGCAATCTGCGTGGCCCGAAATAACCAGGATACGGGCAGGCTGCGGCTGCAAAGCGGTTCACAGGCCCCGCACCGGCTGCACATGTCGGTGCGCAGCGTGGCAATCCGCTCAGTCAATGCACGCGTCTGCTCCGGTGCAATCGGCCCCGTGGCCCATCCGGCCCGTGCATTTTCGCGGGCCTCCACCGGCGTCGCCGTACCCGGCATCACCGTGCTGACGGCCGGGTCTTCGAGGATGGTGCGCAAGATTGTTGCGGCTTCCAGATTCTGCGGCCCCGCCCCATCAATCGGGTCGGGGGGGGCTGCCTTGCTATCCAGCATCAGACCACCTGCTAGCGGCATCATGACCATGATGCCGATGTTCTTTTCCTCGCATTTGCGAAAGAGGCGGTGGCGGTTCAGGGCCAGATCCTCAAACCCACGGCCTTTGGGGGGGTGCAGGCTGAGAAGATGAAACCCGAGCGGCGTATAGGACATCATAACCGCATCAAAGGCATCGCTGTCCACGATCCGTTCGATGAAGTCGGGTTCGCCATGGGTGGTGCAGAAACTGTGCCCCAGCCTTCCCTCGGCCTTCATTCTGTTGAGGAATGCAACCATGCCATTTTCGCCCCAAACGTTTTCACCCAGAGCTTCGCGATCCTCGACCGCCGCGATCCCGTAGAGATCGAGACGATTGGTTTCAAGCAGTTCGCATGTGCGCTCGAAATGGCTGATGAAGTGGTCTACAGGGCCGTTGGTGTTGCCATGCACATCATAGCTGTTTGCCGCCATGTAGACTTTACGGTCGGAAAGGCGGATCGCCTCAGCGACGATTTCATCGGCACCCTCATAATCGGCTGAGACATGCACGATATTGATGCCGTTCTCGAAGCCGGTATGGAGCGTTTCAATGGCCTCGGCGCGCGACGTGATGCGTAGCTGGTTCGTGCCGATTCCTACAGGAGACACCTTGAGGCCCGTGCGGCCGAGCAGACGCATCTGCATCCCTGGTGCGTCTGGGTCGACAGCCGTTTCCTGCTGCATTCCCTGCACCGAACCTGCCTGCTCTACCCGAATGGCCGGAGCGGCAAGGGAAACTGAAGCCGCTGGATTAGGCTCAACCTTCTTTGACATCGCGGGCACAACGGTCGGTGCATTCGCCGTCGGTAGGATCTCGGGATGGGGCGTCTGCTCTTCTGTTAGTTCCAGCGACGGTGCAGTGGCCTTCTCCTGCGGGAGTATAAGCGCCTTTTCCAGAGCAATTGGACGGGCTAATTCCTGCGGAGGCTGCGGCGCTTTTTCCTCTATGGGTAAAGACGCCGTTTCTATAGGAGGGATGCTGTTAAGGGCCGCGGAAAGTTGCTGTATCATCTCCTCTTTTTCCTGGAGAGCCTGGTCCTTTTGCTCGCAATGGTCGAACAGCATCTTGACCAGTTCTTCCAGATCGGCAGCGGTGTTCTCAGAGACAGAGTAATCGCGCTCCCTGATCAGCGATTGGATGGCGCTGATTTGACGGGTCGCAAATGCACCTTGGATCTGGTCGACGACCCTGTTTTCCGCAGCAAAGTTATCGCCAGTGAAGCCGTATTGCACCTGCAATCCTGCTGTCAGGCATAGATGTTTGAGATGCGCCAGCGCCGTAATCACTTCCCTTGACGGATTGGGAAAATCATAATCTATGTCGATGAGAATGTCTTTTACGCCAACTTCTTCTGCACGGATTGCAAAAGCACTCAGATTTTCCTCGGAAAAATTGTCATCTCGCATGATATATTTTGCTGTCACAATACTCCCAGCACTCAAATAGCGGCCCAGATTCTCCCACACCTGTTCGAGGTAGTCCTGTTGCTTCATGGCGAAGTAGGTCTCGGGCAAACCGGCATCGATCGAACAAATGATATGTATTTTGTCGGCATAGGGCGATGTTTCGACGAATTCCGGGAACCGCACAGCATTGCTGTGCAGGTAATGGAAAGCACCACGCTCGAGACTCAATTGCATGATTTCATCAAACTCGCGGTAGATTGTCGGCTCACCGCCACCCCAATCAATGATGGCATCCGGATGGAGTAAAGCCTCATCATAAAGGTGGCGAATTTGTTCGGCGATCTTGTAGGGTTTGAATCCGCTTGAAAAAGAAGAAGGATCCTGCGTCTGAAGAAAACAATAGTTACACTTAATATTACAGTGTGAATAATGGGCAATTCCCACAATGTTGAATTGATACGGCGATCTTTTCCATTTTTTCTTCTCTAAATGCGCGCACCCTTTGCATTTATCATGAGTTTCGCCATTTCTCTGCTTTTCCAGAATCTCGCTGCGTGATTTGATGACTTCTTCGATTGGCAAGGGCCCGCCATTATAGTCGGCAAAATGGGGCATTCCCGAGTCATGATGCACAATAAGGCACGAATGTAAGCTGCGCCTGTTGAAAGCGAGGCCCCCTTCGAGCCACTCACAACTTTCATACGCTTCAAGAGAGCCCTGTGTCGTATCGATATGATCGTTCAAGGCGAATTCTCCCGTATGTTTAATGCGCTGTCGGATAAAATGGCAATCATGTAAACCACGCTCACGATGGCATGGTGCTGCGCAGGACTTCAAGCTCTATTCAATGTCACCAATTGCCGGTGTGGTCGGATATCTTGGGGTTCTTAATGCCAGTGATGCCACGCCCGTCACGTTTGCCCCCGATCAGTTTTGGTAAGGGCACTATATTTGAGAACTTTGCGTCCAATGCGGAACCCGCGACCGATGCTGGTTATTCGTGGACAAAATGCGCGACAAAATAATGGATAGTATGAACTGGAATAAACCGTCAGATGACATTTCTGAACCGCTTGGAACTGGTTCCTGAAGTCGCGCTGGTCAATTTGAGTGGAAAGAAAACCTCGGCTAGGCTTAACCTTCCACAAACTGTACCTTGCAGGGAACTTGAGCACGGGTCCAATGAAATTCTAAGCGTGCATAAACTCACCGCAACCTAATAAGATAAGCCCACCATGAACATAATCGAGGCACTAGAGCGGAAGCTACACGACAGCGCCACGACTGAGGGCGAAAAGCGAGGCATTCTTCGCAAGCTGGAAAAACTAAAGCGGGAACGCACAGCCGCTTATGCTCAACAGTCGGCGGACTTGCATTCTGACGAACACTTCTCGGAAAAAGCCGCGTACCAAGCCGCCACCGAGGCGGGGGAGCACGCAAGGGCTAGAAATTCAACCGCACACATAGCCGCAAAAGCGCCTGCAGCTGCTACTAACGCAGAAGTTCGTGATCTGCCGCCGTGGCTTAAACGGCTTGTGTGGATCGTGTTGCTTGCGTTGTTCGTCTGGCTCACAATTGAGGTGGTTCCCATCCTACTTTTGTTCGTAAACCGCGGAGTTCTATGACGATCAAACAACTAAACCGCCATACCCCAAGTACGTGTAACATCTCAAACGCAATATCTACCGCTTCAGAAATCGAAACCAGTGCCCGCTTGTCAACATTTTTGTCCATCGCTCCATCACTCCTCGTCGTTTTCAATCAAATCGCTTCGGTCATATGCTCGCGCCTCTTCCGACCTGACTTTGTGGCCAAGGATGAATTCGGAGAAACGGCGCGGCTGGTTTTTGTCGATGCACAGAAGCGGATAGCGGTTTAGATTTGGGGGCTGCGATTATTTACTAAAACTAACGATCTTTGGTAATAAGTTACGTAAGTCTTTGATAATAATGAATTTTAGTTGCTGGGAGCGCCAAACGAATTTCAAACGTTATCCTGCTGCTATTGTTGTATGCATTGGATACTTCAGCGCCCGCTTCAGCCTTGAAGGGCATGATGTTGATGCCTGCTTTGCCTCCAGCTTTGTCAGAGTTTCTTTCAACTACGGCAACGTCAAATTGGACTAATGTAACGGGCGCAAATCCATCATAGCCGACATTCCCCAAGTGGCCTGCTGCTTGACGTCAACTTTGCCTGATCTTGCCACCAGATCAAGTGTTTTGCGCTTTCAGGCTCGACTGCGGCCGTCAGAGCGGTCGAATGTTGGTGGATCGGACCGCGAATGAGCATCACCTTGGTCATGCGGCCAAGTTTTGCAGCGTGGCGAACGGACCTGTCCTGCCGATTTAGCTTAGTTTGGGTCGGGATTGCGGTCACGCACATGACGGCGGCGCTCGTAATCGGTGGATTGCGGCAAGGATGGCCCTGATCATAGCACCGGTGACGGCAACCTCGGCGAGTTGGAAGGTGATGGCGCGGGCGTGACGCACCACACGGGCGCCGATCTTGATCAGTTTCAGTTGCAAGCTGGTCAAAGACCAATCGGCCATGGCCTCGGGTAATTCGATGCATCGCAAGAAGGTCGCCAGGTTGTAGGCCAGCGCATGCAGTTGCAGCCGCACCTCGTTGTCGCGGAACCGTTTGCAGGACAGGCGCGTCCAGTGGAAGGCGTATTTGCCTTCCTTGATGTGTTGCTCGGCGGTGCCGCGCTGATTGTAGAATCGCACCACCCAATCTGGGTTCATCGGCAGGTTGGTGACGATGAACCCGATCTTTGGGAACAGCTCGCCCGGATGCCATTCGATCTTGGCGATGACACGGCGAGGCTTGTCCCAGCTTTGCGCCTGATACTCGAAATCCTCGTAGAGGCGCTTGACCTTCGTTGGCGACGGACGCCCCACAGGTCGGGTCAGCCGGTGTGCGATCTTCCCTTTCAGCACGGCATTGGAGGGCAGCCGGATGGCGTGAAAATAGCCTGCCTCTTCCAACCGCGCGTAGATCGCGGGGATCGCATAGGCGGCGTCGGCGCGGAAAAAGCGCATGATGTCGCGCTTGGCATATCGGGCGATCACCGGGTCGAGCACATCCTGCCAACCGTCGGCGCTGTGGACATTGCCATTGCGCAGGGCGCAGCGCTCCAGCATGCCGAACTGGTTGAACAAGAAGTTTGGGTGGTAGCAGGTGCAGTCGAAATGCCCGTTCCAGGCTGTGCCTTCCTGATCGCCATGGGGCGGGCTGACCGAGCTGTCCATGTCCAGCGTGATGTACTTCAGCCCGTTGCGATCATGAAAGCGGTCAATCCACGTGCCGTTCAGATCGGCCAACGCCGCCCGGTTCTCGGGTAGGGCCAGCGTCTCGGTCTCGAACCGCCCCATCTGCGATGCCGAGGCTGCCTGCGCATCGACGGCACGGCCACCGACAACCTGGCGCATGACGGGATCAAGAGCCAGTCGGTCGGCGTCGTTGACGTCCTCGTAGCCCGCAAGCCGACCATAGACCGATTGTCGAAAAAGCCCGTCAAGCCGGTGAACGGTGTTCTTGCCACGGCGGCTGTCATTGAGCGCACCCGACGCAAGATCAGACAGCCCGAGCACGTCATCCAACTCGCGCATCACCAGAAGACCGCCGTCGGAACTGAGCTGCGTGCCACGAAATTCCAGCCGCACCCGGCGGTCAAAACCAAGCCGCCCATCACCCGTTTCGCGTGCACCCTCTGGGTGATCCATAATCCGCCACCTTCAGCCCGATTAACATCCTGAAATATAACACGTTACTGGCAATAGGAGGTGCGAAAACGTCAAGTTACTTGGGAAATGCGGGCATGGTACTGAACGTCGGTGTTGCCGCCCGTCGTCATTGCCGGATTGACCAGCAGACCCAGGTTATCATCAGCCAACTCACTACTAGCTTCGTATATCGATTGAATAGTTGCTTTAATGAATTCTTTGAGTTTCAAATGAATAATTTTTTTTCGCCCTACGAAACCGCGACTTACCCAGACAAAGGTGATTGAAATATGGGTGACTGATAAGCAGTCTTTGCTCAAATGAGAGTGTTTTTGGGTTGGTGGGTTTTTTTGCGGGCTGATCTACGCTCTCATTTAAAATCTGAGTAAAATCAACGGGATGCAGTTCTATCTGGAGCGGGTAACGAGAATCGAACTCGTAACTAAAGCTTGGGAAGCTGCCGTGATACCTTTTCACCATACCCGCGCGCCAGTGGCTTTGACCTAAGCCGCACGGGGTCAAGCGTCAAGAGGATTTGCGTGCTGTGACATAGTTGATTTGAGCGGGCAGGGTGACGCCGTCGGCTGTCTCGAAAGGCACAAGCGCCTCTGTCAAAGCGTCCATCAGGCGGGTGTGTTGCGCGCTGTCCGCGTTGTAATGGCCCAATGTTTTGTTGGCGGGGCCGATGCGGCACATGACGCGGGCCATTGCCTCTGCGCCATCGGGGATGGTCAGTATTTCTGCTACCGTTTCGACTTTAGTGACAAGACCTGCGTCATCCATAATTTGCGCAATACGGGCCGGATCGCGCAGTGAAAACGGGCCCGGACCATCCGGATCAGACTTGGGCACCGGACCGAGTAACTGGCGGGCGACTTTTGCTGGCAGGGTGAAAAACGGGTTTTCCGCAATATCCGCCCACGCCGAAAACACGATACGCCCTTCATGGCGCAATGCGGTGGCCATATTTTTGAACGCGGCTACGGGATCATCAAAGAACATTACACCAAAGCGCGACACGATCCGGTTCGCGCTTTGAGGGACGAAAGGATGGCTTTGGGCGTCTGCCTGAAGGAAGGCGATGTTGTGCTGCCCTTTCAAACGGGCATGCGCCGCTTCAAGCAATGTGGTGGAAATGTCGATACCCGTCACATGCCCCCTATCGCCAATGATCTCCGCCACAGCCAGCGTGCTGGTGCCTGCACCGCAGCCGATGTCCAGCACACTGCGTCCAGACCGAAGTTCGGCACGCGCCAGTGTGCCCTCCAGAACCTTTGCTAGAGCGGTATCCATCGCCGTGCGTTGGTCAACCCAAAGCGGGCCCGCCTGATCGGTCCAAAAGCTACGCTGGTCGCTGTTTCCGCTCATCCGCGGCGCCGTCTGCGACCACCACCCGCTCCGGTGCCGTCGCCGCCGCCGCCAGTGTTGAAGGTGCGGGTTGGCAGGGTGACGATGGAGTTAAGGATCGGGAAAGGCTCCACCGCGTTTGGCATGGCCGAGGCATTCACGAAATGCTCCTGAAAGCGCGGCTCGATCGCGGTTTCGATCTTGTGGATGTTGCGCACGGTTTCCTCGATCTCGGCGCGAGCCTCGCTGTTGAGAAGGGCGATCCGTGCGCCGGTGCCGGCGGCATTGCCCGCCGAGCTGACCTTGTCTAGCGGCGCGTCAGGGATCATACCTAGGACCATCGCGTGTTTGCTGGAGATATGCGCCCCGAAGGCACCGGCCAGCACTATACGATCCACCTTGTCGACGCCGAACTTATCCATCAGCAGACGCGCACCTGAATAAAGCGCCGCCTTGGCCATCTGGATTTCGCGGATGTCGCGGTTGGTCACGGTGATCAACGGGCCACCGTCTGCGGTGCCGTCATAAACCATATAGCTGTTAGTACGCCCATCCGCGAAGACCGCAGATGATCCTGTCTGTTCGGCCGTGCCGATCAGGCCCGGCGCATCGACTATGCCATGCATGCGCATCTCTGCCACCATCTCGATGATGCCAGAGCCGCAAATGCCGGTCACGCCGGTCTGGGCGATAGCGGCATCAAATCCTTCCTCGTTGGACCAAAGATCAGAGCCGATGACTTTGAAGCGGGGCAGCTTGGTCACGGCGTCAATTTCGACCCGCTCGATTGCGCCGGGGGCGGCGCGTTGGCCCGAGCTGATCTGCGCGCCTTCGAAGGCTGGACCGGTGGGCGATGAACACGCGAGCACTTTTTCACGGTTGCCCAGCAAGATCTCTGCGTTGGTGCCCACGTCTACGATCAGCACCAGATCATCAGAAAGCTGCGGGCTTTCCGACAAAGCCACGGCAGCCGCATCCGCGCCGACGTGCCCAGCGATGCAAGGCAGCAGATAGATTCGCGCGCTTTCATGGATGTTGAGGTCGAGATCGCGGCCACGCATGCGTAGCGCGTTAGATGTCGCCAGCGCAAAAGGCGCTTGGCCCAGCTCGAACGGATCAATGCCAAGGAAGAGGTGGTGCATTACCGGATTGCAGACAAACACTGCATCCACGATCAACTGCTTGTCAATCTCTGCCTCGGTCGCGAGCTGTGTGAACAGGCCGCACATCCCTTCGCGCACCGCCAGTGTCATTTCTTCGGCACCTTTAGGGTTCATCATGGAATAGCTGACGCGGCTCATCAGGTCTTCGCCAAAGCGGATCTGCGGGTTCATCACGCCCGATGAGGCAACGACTTCGCCAGTTTGCAGATCGCACAGGTGCGCCGCAATGGTGGTCGAGCCGAGATCGACAGCGACGCCGTAAATCGTGCCCTCATAGAAACCAGGCCAGATGTGCATAATGCGCGGCTTGTTCTCGTGATCACCCAAGTGGATTGCGACAGTGACTTTCCAGTTACCCTTACGCAGAATGGGTTGCATGATTTGCAGGATGTGCAGATCGGAGGTGACATCTTCAAGATCCCACTGCTGGTGCAGGGCAATCCGCAAGCGTTCCAGATCGCCAGAGGGGTCGTGCATGTCAGGCTCGGCGACTTCGACATAGAACAGTTTGGTCGATGGGTTGAGCGTTATGTCACGCACCTCGGCCCGTTTGCGCACCACCTGTTTGTGAACTTGGCTTTCCGCAGGGACGTCAATGATCACATCTTTTAGCACAGTCGCCTGACAACCCAAACGACGGCCCTTTTTCAATCCGCGCTTGTCGTCGTAGCGCGTCTCGACGCTGTTCCACTCTGACAGCGCGTCTGCCTCGACCGTCACGCGATGCTTTGAAAACTCGCCGTAACCCGGTGTGATTTGGCATTTTGAGCAGATACCGCGCCCGCCACAGACGGAATCAAGGTCAACGCCAAGTTGCCGTGCAGCTGTCAGTACAGGCGTGCCCACAGGAAAGCGTCCACGCTTGCCCGAAGGGGTGAAGATAACAAGTGGATCATCGCTCATGCTAGGTCTTCCCGAGATATGTTTCAGAGCAACATAGCCAAGCATTCGGGCAGGGGAAGACTGCACACGTCATAATTAGGTTGAATGGCGTCATTTCAGCGTTTTAGGTTCAGGTCTCGCGGCGGGCATGGAAAATAAAGCCAAGAAAATTTAGCAAGATTTGCGCGGCAAGGATCTGGGTGGAGCCTGCGGGGTCGTAATCTGGCGCGACCTCGACCAGATCAATGCCCACAATTTCATGGCGGTTTGCCACGGCCTGCAACAGCTCAAGCACTTCGTAAAAGAGAAAACCGCCGTGCGAAGGCGTGCCGGTACCTGGTGCTATCGAGGGGCAAAAGGCATCAATGTCGATGGTTACATAGAGCCTTGCACCAACAGGGATATGCGCGAGCACGCCTCCGGTCCCCATCGCACGGGCCTGACGCACGCTGATGATGTCAGACCCCATGGCGCGCGCGTCATCATAGCCTTCCTTGGCGGTGGAACTGACATTGCGGATGCCAACTTGTGTAAGGCCTGTGACATAGGGCTGCTCGGCTGCGCGGCGCATCGGGTTGCCGTGACCGTTGCGCACGCCGTGCCGTTCATCCACGAAATCCAGATGCGCGTCGATTTGCAAGATGTGGATGTCACCTTGGCCGTCAAAGGCGCGGATGCAGGGGATGTTGATGGAGTGATCGCCACCGATGACCACGGGCAGGGCGGCAGCGTCCAATGCAGCGCGCACACCGGCCTCGATATTGGCATGGCTGGCTTCGGTGTCGGTGTGGATGATGTCGGCGTCACCCATGTCCACAATGTTCACGTCACCGGGCAGATAGGTCAGATCATCCTCATGATCATAGGCGCCTGCATGACCAAAGCTGAACAGGGTGGAGGCTTCGCGCACGCTGCGCGGGCCAAAGCGCGCACCGGCGCGATATTGCGTGCCTGCGTCAAACGGCGCACCAAGGATCGCCACATCGGCATCCAGCTTGGCCCAGTTGGGCTCATAAGGGCGTTTGCCGAAAGTCGAAATGCCGACAAATGGCAGGTCCAACCTGCCGCTCTCATACCCGTGTTTGCTCATCACATTCTCCTGTTCTGCCGCAGCTTTGTGCAAGCGGTGATCAAATGCAAGATGTGAGCGTCTCGGGGTCTTTCCAATCCAGTCTATCCGTGAAATAGAAAACCGCCAAATGATGCCATTACCCTTGGAGGTTGTTATGGAGATTCGTGAGGCTCTAACGTTCGATGATGTGTTGCTGGTTCCCGGCGCCTCATCGGTCCTGCCTTCCACCGCAGATACCCGCACCCGCGTGACCAATTCCATCGCGCTGAACATCCCTTTGCTCAGCTCGGCTATGGATACGGTGACCGAAGCACGCATGGCTATTGCCATGGCACAGGCCGGCGGTATGGGCGTGATCCACCGCAACCTGACCATTGACGAGCAGGCCAAAGAGGTCCGCCGCGTCAAACGTTTCGAAAGCGGGATCGTTTACAACCCGATCACCTTGACGCCCAACCAGACGCTGGCCGATGCCAAGGCGCTGCAGGCACGCTATAACGTCACCGGCTTTCCGGTGGTCGACGAAACGGGCCGCGTCGTTGGCATTGTGACAAACCGCGACATGCGTTTTGCCCATCTTGACGACACACCGGTGCACCTGATGATGAGCACTGACAATCTGGCGATCCTGCAAGAACCAGCAGACCGTGATGAAGCCATTAGCCTGATGAAAGCGCGCCGGATCGAAAAGCTGCTGGTGACTGATGGCAAAGGCGTGCTGACTGGCCTGCTGACCCTCAAAGACACCGAGCAGGCCGTGCTCAATCCAACCGCCTGCAAGGACGAGCTTGGGCGTCTGCGCGTCGCTGCTGCTACCACCACGGGCGATGCGGGCTTCGAGCGGTCACAGGCGCTGGTTGATGCCGGCGTGGACATGATCGTGATCGACACGGCGCATGGACACTCCGAAGGGGTGGCGATTGCAGTCGAGCGCGCCAAGAAGCTCAGCAACGATGTGCAGGTTGTCGCAGGTAACGTGGCGACGGGTGAGGCGACGCGCGCGCTGATCGGTGCGGGCGCTGATGCGGTTAAAGTTGGCATCGGACCAGGTTCTATCTGTACCACACGTATGGTTGCAGGCGTCGGCGTTCCACAGCTGACAGCGATCATGGATTGCGCAAAAGCGGCCGGTGAGATTCCGGTTATTGCTGACGGCGGTATCAAGTTCTCCGGTGATTTTGCCAAGGCAATTGCGGCAGGTGCTTCCTGTGCGATGGTCGGCTCGATGATTGCCGGCACTGATGAAAGCCCCGGAGAAGTTATTCTGTATCAAGGTCGTAGCTTCAAAAGATACCGTGGTATGGGCAGCCTTGGCGCCATGGCCAGCGGTTCTGCCGACCGGTATTTCCAGAAAGACGCAGCGAGTGATAAGCTGGTGCCTGAAGGCATCGAAGGTCAGGTGGCCTACAAGGGTAGTGCTGCTGCCGTGGTGCACCAGATGGTCGGAGGTCTGCGCGCGGCGATGGGTTATACTGGCTGTGCAACCGTTGATGAGATGCGCAAGAACTGCAATTTCGTTAAGATCACCGGTGCTGGGCTGAAAGAAAGCCACGTGCATGACGTCCAGATCACACGCGAAAGCCCAAACTACAGGATCGGGTAAGATCATATACTGTTGAGATTTTAAGGGGCCGAGGTGAGAAATCGCGTCGGCCCCTTCTTTGGAACGCAAGGTGGACTGGACAGAACGAACCCAGAACTGGACTTTGCATCAGTTGTCAAACTGATGCAAAAAAAGATAGTGTAAGGCATAACTGATGCAGGGGATGTTGCTTCACCGGAGGCATCATCCGCATCAGTAAACTTATTCCCCATTATCAACCAAAAGAAGCGGGGGTCGAACCCACTGGATCGTATTGCGGCACTGCGGAATTTATTCCCGTTCGCTATTGGCGATCCGTCAGCACTGCATCTGCGAGTCTGGGCGCTTTGATCTGGGTGTCATGGGGCAGGACACGGGTCATCCGGGCCTCAACGCCCAGTCTATCGGGTAGGTAGTCCCGTCGTATCCAGATGGAGTTTCCCGAACTGCGCAAGCGCTACTGGGTTAGGCGTTTTTGGGCACATGGGTACTTTTCGACTACATCTGGAAATGTGACCGACGACATCATCAAGCAGTATCTGGAATTACATTCTGACGAATGATACTTACGGCAATAGCCGGAAGTAATACACTGTGCCAACTCAATACGGGGTGATAGAAATGGCTCCGACGGTAGGGATCGGAGTTAATTTCGCCCAAATGGCTTAATGTACTGATATGTTTGTCTTTAATTTCCAGCGATGATCATCAATTTCAGTATTTGTGCAACCTTTTGTGTAACCTCCTGTGATACCCGTACGATATTTCGCTCCGCCAAGAAGGTCTATCGATTTGCAGGTTAACCAGCCAAGATCTTCGTTGTTCGATCATGGCTTGTGATAGTGTGCGCCGCCAATATCTCGGCCAACGTTGCCCCGTCGATCTCCCGCTGCTCCAGAAGGGCTGCTGCCACCCGCTGCACCAGCTTTGCGTTGTCCTCAACGACTTCTTTGGCGCGCAGATAGTGGTTCTTGATATCCGAGTTCACGACTGATCCGAGGGGCGCGAGGGGGTCGAGATGAGCCAGCTTTACGGGGCTGAGGGACAGCAGGTTGTTTGCATAGAGGCCCCATGAGTATCTCGCTTTGAACGCAAGCTCGGTCGCCTGTTCCAGATCGCATTCTGCGCCGTTTGAGACGGATCCGAAAAGGACGGCTTCTGCGGCGCGGCCCCCAAGGGTGACGGCGATCTGGTCACAGACGGTTTTCTTTGTCGCGGCAAAGGGGATCTTGCCGAGATAGGCCCCACCGCGGGCCGTGATGCGCACCATGTCGGGCAGGGGTAGGCCGAGAATATGTGCGACAACGGCATGGCCTGCCTCGTGGATGGCGATGCGGTGCAGATCCTCTTGGCGTCCCTCGGGGGCGACATGGTCGACAGCTGCCTTGAGGTGCTGGTTGCCGAGCGTCGTGTTGCTATGGCGTGCCTGTCCGCGGGCGTCGCGTACGACGGCTGCAACTTGCGCGCCTGACATACCAAGCAGGCGGTCGGCGACAGGAGCAAGATCGAGCTCTTGTGAGCTTGCGCCGAGCTCAATCTCGCAGATCCGTTTGATCCCCGCGCGGTCGGGGTTCTCGAGCGCCGTATGCCGATCAAAACGTCCGGGGCGGATGATTGCAGGGTCCACGTTCTCTGGCAGATTTGTTGCGCCCAGAACGATTACACCAGCAGTGTTATTGAGGGTTGTGAGGTGCTCGAGCAGGGCGTTGACGATTGCGGCGACATAGCCGGAGTTCCGGTGAGAGACAGATCGTTTGGAAAATGAGTCCAGCTCATCGATGAAGTACACGCAGGGGACACAGGCGATCGCCTTTTCTACGCTCTCGGACAATGTCCGAAGAAAATCGCCCTGATGGCCCGCTTTCTGACAGATGCCGTAGCTGGTGGCGATGAGCGGGATACCGGCAGAGCCGGCGAGGGCCTGGGCGAGAAGCGTTTTGCCGGTTCCTGGAGGGCCGTAGAGGAGCACCGATGACGTGACCTCCGACCAAGGCAGATTGCCTGCCTGCCACTGGCCGAGGTCACTGAGGAGATGCTTCATGTCCTGTTGCGCTTGGGGCGGGAGATAGATGGCATCAAGAGACGGGCCCCGCGCCACTTTGCCTGTGCCGAGGCGGCGGGTCAGTGCGAGGAGGCGATCTGCAACCTCAAGCGTAGTCTGCTCTGCAAACGCGCTTTTGACCAGCGGCATGGGCAGTTCTTGCAAGGCAGCGTCGTTGGGGAAGCGACCGCGGATCGCGACGTCTGACAGCTTTCCGCTGATGGAATGGGTCTGCCGCAAAATCTCGATTACCATATCGCCCGTGACTGGGGGCAAGGTAGCAGTCCGCGTGCACAGCAGCTGCCCGCTGGGCGGCAGATCATCGCGGGTTCTGGCGACAACGATCACGTTGTTGCCTTTAGCGATCAGCCGGTCAACTTTGTCGTTGAACTCCTTGCGGCCGCGATTGCTTGATGCGGCATGAACATTCGGAAGCTCCGCAACAGCAATGCCATGTAAATGGATGCCTGCATCATCAAGGGCCTGTGCGGTCTGTTCCAAGATGTCCGGAAACATTTCGAAGAAGAGCTCGCGCTCTGCATCGTCGGGAATTGACAGCAGCGTAACCGCTTGTGGCGACACAAGAGACCGCGCCATCTCTGGCGTATTGAAGATGGCCGCAAAGCGTGCGGCAAAGATCATACGGGTCAGCGGCAGCTTTGCCTGCTGGAGGCGGGTAGTGCCATCGGCTGCGGTGGCATAGGGGTCAATGCCGCGCGACTGCCACTCAGCAATCTCTTCGGGTCCGAGATTGTCAGCGGCCGTGGTCTGGTATGAGGGCAGCGTGGGGACATCCTCGGGCGTGTCCGGGAAATCCATCAAGTCGTCGTCATTGTCGTCATCGAAGGGGTGCTTTGACTGCGTAAACCGGACAGGAAGATTAGTCCGCCGATGGTTCTCGGCAAAGACGCGCCGGAGGACTTCCTGCATCAGGTTGAGAGTGAAGGCGGGAGTTGCGCTATCGCGCGCGATAGAATGGTGGGGCATTGGCATGCCTCCTTTTGTTCAATGAAGAAGGGAAGTGAAGAAGGATCAGGCGGCGATGTGCGGATGCAAATCACCCGTGCCCGGGAAACGTGCCTCGATCTCGTCGAGCAAGCGGTGGATGAAGGGGGCTGCCTCGGGGCGGTAGATCTCGCGGGTGACGTTGATGGCATCGCCATACTCGGCCTTGGCCACAACACTGTCCGGAAACTGCGCGGTGAGCGTTCTATGCGCGCGCTCTTCCTCTGCCCGGGCGTCGTGTCCGCTCGGAAGGTTCACGACACGCAGCACCTCCGTGGTGATGCCCTTGTCGATGCCGAGCTGATGCTTGAGGCGCTTTGCCGGACGTGCGCTATAGCCGAGTTTGAGGACGGGGCGTCCGGGAAGATCAATCACAAAAAGGTAGATGTGGGAAGGCTGCGCCGTTCTGCCAAGGCTACAGCCCGAACAGGCGCAATCGCCCCAGAGCATGTTGCCGACCATGATATCCTGCGTCTGACCGCAGGTGTGGCGATAGCTGCGGTAGCCCGGTTTGCCGCTTGAGGCGGGACCAAGGAGGTCCCACCCAAATTTGTTTGCTTGCGAGCGATAACGCTCTTCGCGACATGGCTCGCAGCCGAGGCCATGACCTCCGTCAGCCGCGAGTGCTACCCGGTGAAACTGGCGGCGTACCTGATGCCCACACGAGAGATGGTAAAACCCATAGTGGCGGTTTTTGGGGTCACGCCCCAAGAGCACTGCACCTAATGTCCGGGCATGCTCAATGCGCTGGTGTCTGATGCAATGGGGGCATTCGGGGTTATGCCCGAGTACCACGTTCACGCGCTTTACATGCGTGCAGCCGCAGTCATGACAGAGCAGGGCGACATGCAGGCGGTCTTTGACGCGATCAACGATGGTGAAGCCCTTTTTGCGGGCAGCCTTCTGCCATTTTGCTTTGATCTTTCCGTCAAATGGGGGGTGCGTCGGGGTCGCCGAACGGGACAGCCGGACATAGTCGGGAAACAGTGCGGCAGGGGTGGATGTGTGCTCGGCAGGCATAGGGGAGACGGGGGGCAGCATCATGATGAAGCGCTCCTATATGTGATTTGAAAAGGGAGGGTCAGAACCGCGCAAGACGCGGTCCGTGCGCTGGAGATCAGGCGGCGTCCTGGGCGTGATCACGCTCGAAAAACGCGGCCTTCATAGACGCGATGCCGAACAACAGAGGAAGCGCCCGGTTCAACAGGTTGCGCAGGTCCGTGCCGCGCGGCGCAGATACGCGACGGGCGATTGCCGCTTCCATTGTCTCGCTCAGTGCCGGATGTTCCTCCGTCTCGATATCGAGCAGCGAGACCAGATCCTTCACCGTCTCGACAAGAAAAGGAACAGCAGTGGCACCTGCATGCGCGCGCAGAAACGCAAAGGCGGACGCTTCGGTCGCGACCCAGGCATCGGCCGTCGCTTCACCCGCACTCTCGACGGCGGAATAGTCGTGATGCGGCATGTGCTTCACATCCTGGTCCAGCGCGATGGTGCGCTCCATATGAAGCAGCACCTCCTCAAAAGCCTTGAGAGAAAACGGGGAGGGGTGGCGGAATGCGCTGCGCGCGTGGTAATCGTGAGCGTAGTCATGGGGATCTCCTAAGGATCTTTGTGATTAGGATGGCGCGCAGTTACAGCTGCTCGTCATCTGCATTCTATATGCAATACTGATATCAATATTGCAATAGGTCTTTTGTGGAAAGAGCCTCTAAAGGCCAAATTTGCCTTGCCGCGGAAGTTGTTCGTGATATTAATATCACGAACAGGCTAAGGTAGAGATAAATGGCACCACCGAAAAGAGATACGACAGGCGTGCTTGTGCGTCTTCATGCAAAAACACTCGAAGCTGTCGATGATCTGATTTCAAAGGAAGCAGATGATCCAAGCAGGCCGGAGATGATCCGCAGGCTGTTAAAAGCTACTCTTAAGGAAAAAGGATACGAGATAGGGGAGTGGGTGGAATAGGGAATGCTCTCGCGTTTCAATGGTTGTCGATTTTGTGGAGGTAATGTGCTGTGTGGGCGGAAAGCGGAAGTTCGCTGCGGAAGCAAACCGCAAGGTCACCTAGTACAAC
>NZ_JBALVJ010000004.1:0-146146 GCF_036961165.1 Sulfitobacter sp.
TCGGGTTGGATACATCTTAGCACGCTGTCCAATTTTGCCGGACCACTTCAGTTTAGGCAGCGACTGCGCATCCCACATCCGGATCAAGTGACCCAATGAAGAATGGTATCTCTGATACCCTACCCCTTCGATTTTTTCTGGCGAGCGACTGTGAGCTTTTCGAGGACTTCATCAGCAACCTCCGGAACCAAAGCGGCATATTTTTCGATAATGTTAGCTGCATGCCGAAGCCCCCATCCCATGGTTACCGCGATTTCATTAAGTGAACAGCCAGCGCGGAGTAGCTCAGTTGCACCCGTACCCCGCATGTCATAGAGACGCAGTTCGTCCCGAATGTGAATGCGGCTTTGGTCCCCTAGCAGCCAACTTATTGGCACGTTGCTTCAGCTCCCTTATGATCCCGGATGCGCGTTCAGGCTTCAGCGGGTGGCCTCCAAGTGAAACAATCAAAAATTCTTGATGCCGAGGAGTCGCATCGATTAGCTTCCCCAAGGCTGGCGTGACAGGAATGCTGACTGGTTTCCCGCTTTTTGTGCGCTTGAAAAACAGGCGCCTACCGTTGGGTGTCTTTTGCACGTGTTCGCGTTTGAGAATACCGATATCTTGAGGGGTTAAGCCCCCTTCGGATGCAGCTATCGCCACTCTCCCCTCCCTTTCGTTCGCGACGCTTAGAAGCGCATCAAGCTCTTCAGGCAACCAAATGATCTCCGAACGATCTGATCTATACATTCGGGCGACATTCATGTGGTGGTGGGTAACGATTGCCGCACCTCCATCGCGCGCCCAGTTTAAAAAGCGCGTTATGACACTTGTGGCATAATCGTATTGCTTTGGTGAGTGCGCCCACTGTTCTTTCCATTCCCTGATTTCAGAAAGGGCTTCTTTTTCCTCAAAAAGCTTAATCGGATCCGTCCCGAATTCGGGCTCATAGGAATGTAGGTATTTGTCGTAATCACTCTGTAGCGGTGCGACCCTGCTCCCATTGCCCAATTCCAATGGGCTAACCACTTGATCCGTCGTCGCATATCGGCAACCCTCCGATGTAAGCGATATCTTCGGGATGCCGCGTAGGAGACGTGAAAATGAAAATACTCTTCAAGTTCTTGGGAGCAGTGATTGTCTGTTTGGCTGCATATCTCATCTTGTGGCCTGTATCGGTGCAACCCGTAACTTGGGAGGCGCCCGAAAATGCCGGATATACTAGGGATTTCACAGAGAACGATCGCCTTGCTGCGCTTGATCTGATTGATCTGGACGGTCGGATCGGACCCGAAGATGCCGACATCGGCCCAGATGGGTTGATCTACGTTGCGACCCATGATGGCGAAATCTTGCGTCTCGGGAAAGACGGTGCTGTTACTCCATTCGCGCAGACACAGGGGCGCCCCCTTGGGATTGAATTTGCGCCTGATGGAACGCTCTATGTGGCGGATGCTTATCGCGGATTACTGGCCGTTGACCGCATGGGTCAAGTCACATTGCTGACCGACCAAGTCGAGGATGGAAGCCCCGTCCTTTATGCCGATGACGTTGATATTGCGGCAGATGGCAGCGTCTATTTTTCAGATGCCTCAACCAGATTTGGCGCCGAAGCGAATGGCGGAACGCTATCGGCTTCGGTTCTGGACCTTGTTGAACACTCTGCGAATGGCCGCATTTTGAAATTCGACCCTGCAACCGGCAAGACAACGGTATTCGCAGATGAATTAAATTTCGCCAACGGCGTTGCCGTCAATGAGGCGAGCGATGCAGTCTTTGTTGTTGAAACAGGCGCATATCGTATCTGGCGCTTCCCGACAGACGGCAGCCCCGGACAGGTCGTTCTGGAAAACCTGCCAGGCTTTCCGGACAACATAAACCCAGCATCTGATGGGACCTTCTGGGTGGGCCTCGTCAGTCCTCGAAATGCCATAATGGACAAGCTGTCTGGCAATACCTTCTTGCGGCGCGTCATTATGCGACTGCCGGATGCGATGAAACCTGCGCCGACACGCTACGGCTTCATCCTGCGCATGGACGCTGAGGGCCGTGTTCTTGAGACGCTTCAGGACCCCAAAGGCGCCTATGCCCTCACAACCGGTGCAGTCACCCTTCACGATGGGCAGATCGTTGTGACATCATTGACCGAACCGCATTTAGGTTTACTGAATTATTCACCCGTCGACTGACGGCTTGAATGTTTTACTTACTCAGTCGCCTTGCCTGATACATCAAGGAGCGCCGCAAGCGCGCTCTGAGGCTGCACCACATCTGCCAATGTATAGCCATCAAGCGTGGCAAAGAACGCTTCCTGCGCCAGAGCGAGCGGGCCTCTCAATCCACAAGCAGGCAGGATCAGACAGGACTTATCGGTCCCGAAACACTCAACCACAGGATCATTGCGCTTCATCGCCCGAACCACGTCGCCGATGATGATCAGATCGACGCGACGTGCTAGGATCAACCCACCGTTGCGCCCTCGCACAGACTCAGCAAATCCTTCAGCGACAAGCTGTGTCGCTACCTTGGACAGATGGTGCTCTGATAAGCCATAAAGCGCGGCGATCTGCGATGTAGGAACACGCGCAGGCGCGCGCACCGCCAGCGTCATCAGTATCCGTAGGGCATAGTCCGTAAATTTATCTAGTTGCATGACACAATATTTAGCATTTGAAGTGCGTAATTAAAAGCGTTACATAATACGCATCATAAATACTTATTAATGGAGATTCTCATGACCCTATCTGAAGCCTTTCTATGGCCGGGCACCAAAGTCTGTGAAAAAGTAGGCGTCGACCCAGAGGGCGAGGCAGGTTTGCTTCGTTGGTTGGTCAACACGCTTGTTTATTTGGTACTGAGCCTATTTGTGGTCTGGATTTTCGTAGTTTGAGCATTCCGCCCCGCATTCCCGTTACTGTGGATCAAATACAAACGGTCGTGACGCAGTTTTACGCCCGTGTACGCGCTGACCCCATCCTTGGACCGATCTTTGCCGCACATGTGACGGACTGGACGCCACACGAGGCCAAGATCGAACTTTTCTGGCGAAACGCGCTATTGCTGGAACGGTGCTACAACGGCAACCCGATGCAGGTTCATGCTGCTGCGGGCAACGTCAGAAGCGACCATTTCGCGGTTTGGCTTTCGCTGTTCGATACCGTTCTTGAACAAGAGCTGCCGCTCCCTCTTGCACACGCTTGGTCGGCACTGGCCCATAGGATCGGACGCGGGCTGAGCTACGGCCTGCCTGCGTCATCCTGTGCAAATGCGGTGCCTGATTTAAGCTAATTTTAATCAGATTTGATGCAGATCCCAAGGGAGGGCCAACCGCCCATTGGGACCTGTAAAGGGGTCTTTGATATCGGCACGCAATCTAGTCTGAAAGCCTAACATTTCCGGAAGACGTCCCAGCCGAAGAGCTAGAAAAACCAATTTGGTTCAGAATTTGATTTGCACCAAATGAAATTACAACAAGCGCGATAAGCGCGAGCAGGAAAGACTTCATCTCAATTCGACTCCCGACTGGTAGCTTCAGCATCAAGAACCTCTTGGGCCCAGATGCTATGATGCTCGCGCGCCCATTGCTCTTCAACTTCGCCTTTGCCCATGGCATCAAAAGCCCCCTCCATCCCAATGGAGCCAAGATAGATATGGGCAAAAATGATCGCAGTTAGAACAAGACTAACAAGCGCATGCCAAAGCTGCGCATATTGCATTTCTTCCTGTGGCTCCAACGGATAGGGCAAGTCAGCCATACCGAACCAGCCCGGCACACCCCAACTGTTCAACGTTGAGAAGGTATGCCCAAAGAGGTTGATTTCAAACGGGAACAAAAGCGACAAACCAGACAGCGCTATCGATCCGCCCAAGACGATAACCGCCCAGAATATCAGCTTTTGGCCTGTGTTGAATTTCTTCGCCGGAGGATGCTCTCCTCCGAATAGACCACCTGCTTTTGCAAGCCAGCGCAGATCGGTCCGGTCCGGCAGGTTGTGTGCGACCCACGCCACAAAGATGATGACCAAGGCGACCATAAAGGACCATGAAATGTTATTGTGAACCCATTTGCTTATGACAGCGAGGAACGAGAATGCCTCGTGGCCGAAAGCGGGAATAAGCACCTTGCGCCCAAAAAGCGAAATCAGGCCGGTAATTCCGAGCACAATAAATGAGGATGCCAACAACCAATGGCCGAAGCGCTCAACAGCTTTGAAACGTACAATTGTGCGACCGGTCTTTTCTCCATCAATGCGGATGCGCCCGCGGATCAGATAGAACAGTACCAACGCCGCAAGCGTCCCGCCCAACAGGTAAACCGCGATCTTCAACAATGGACCTTCGCGGAATTTTAGCCACCACATACCTCCATCTTGCATCAACGTCGTCGCTGCAGGGTTGCGGGCCTGAGTGGTAATATCGGCTGATCCATAGCGCAGCGCGCGCCAGAGTTCAGGGTCGGACGCCCCACCCAACGTGCCGAGCTGATCGGTGGTCGCGGCAGCCGCATCGGGATTTCCGGTCAGATCACTTCGAAAGCTATCGTCGATCTTAACACCTTCTTGGCGACGCATGATATCTTCGAGGGTTTGCGCACCACCCGTCGAGGCGCGCGGATCAGCAGGCACCTCTTGCGCAATAGCGGGTAACGCAAGTGTCCATAAAAGAGCAAGCAAGCCAAACAGACGCAACATCGGAAGTTCCTTATGTCGGGATGAGAGAGGGGCGACCAAATGCAGGCCGCCCCTTTTTATAAATTCAAAAAAGAGCTTTTAGCCGCCTTTTTGGTCATAAGCTGTACCCCAGCCCCATGCGCCGGAACCGAAACCACGCGCAACAACACGCTCGCGGTAGATGCCCGAAACAACGTCACCGTCACCGGCAAGCAGTGCCTTGGTGGAACACATCTCGGCGCAGATCGGCAGTTTGCCTTCTGCGATGCGGTTGCGGCCATACTTCTGAAATTCAGCGGTCGAGTTGTTTTCTTCTGGGCCGCCGGCGCAGAATGTACACTTGTCCATTTTACCGCGCGATCCGAAGTTTCCGGCCTGTGGATATTGCGGCGCACCAAAGGGGCACGCGTAAAAGCAATAGCCGCAGCCGATGCACAGGTCTTTGGAGTGCAGTACGACGCCTTCGTCTGTCTGATAGAAGCAGTCGGTCGGGCACACTGCCATGCACGGCGCATCCGAACAGTGCATACAGGCCACCGAAATTGAACGTTCCCCGGGGGAGCCGTCGTTGATCGTGACGACTTTCCGGCGGTTTATGCCCCACGGGACTTCGTGTTCGTTCTTACAGGCCGTGACACAGGCATTACATTCAATGCAGCGTTCAGCGTCTACGAGAAATTTTGCTCTAGCCATTCTACTTCTCCCTTATGCTGTCCAGATTTTGCAAAGAGTAGCTTTCGTCTCTTGCATCTGGGTTACGCTATCATAGCCATATGTTTGTGCAGTGTTTGTGCTTTCGCCCAGCACGTAAGGGTCAGCACCTTCGGGATATTTATCCCTCAGATCAACACCTTCCATGTGACCACCAAAGTGGAACGGCATGAAGGCCACGCCTTCGCCAACCCGCTCGGTGACCATCGCCATTACTTTGACCTTGCCGCCTTCGGGGCCCTCGACCCAGACCTGCTCGCCGTCACGCACACCAAGGTTGTTGGCGTCACGTGTGTTGATTTCGACAAACATGTCCTGCTGCAATTCCGCAAGCCACGGGTTCGACCGCGATTCATCACCGCCACCTTCGTATTCAACCAAGCGACCGGACGTCAGGATGATCGGATACTCTTCCGAAAAATCCTTTTCCTGAATGGAGGCATACATGGTCGGCACGCGCCAGAACTTCTTATCCTCGTAGGTTGGATAGTCAGCCACCAGATCACGCCGGTTGGTATAAAGTGGCTCGCGGTGGATTGGCACCGGATCAGGGAAGGTCCAGACAACGGCCCGCGCCTTGGCGTTACCGAATGGCGCACAGCCACGGCCAATAGCCACACGCTGGATGCCGCCTGAAAGGTCGGTTTTCCAATTTACACCACCTACCTTGGCCGCATAATCGCTTTCAATTTCACCAGTTTGGCTGGTTTCGCCCACTTCATCGGCGCCCGGGCGAACAGTGCGATGCCCAGAGACATACTCGATGTCTGCCCGCTCTTTCGCAGTCAAGTCGCCATCCCAGCCCAGATCGATCAGCATCTGCATCGTGAATTCGGGATACCCGTCTTCGATCTGCGAACCGGGGGTGAACACACCTTCGGCCAGAAGATTGTCACCGTCACGCTCCACACCGAAACGGGCACGGAATGTCAGGCCGCCTTCGGCAATCGGCATCGACATATCATAAAGGTTCGCCGTACCGGGGTGGTTCATCTCGGGTGTGCCCCAACATGGCCATGGCAAACCGTAGGTATCCCCGTCTGCCGGTCCACCAATCGCGCGCAACGTTGTGCGGTCAAATGTATGTTGGTTGGCCATATGCAATTTCATGCGCTCAGGGCTCTGGCCAGTATAGCCAATCGTCCACATGCCGCGGTTAAACTCGCGGGTGATGTCCTCGATGTTGGGCTCGCCGCCCTCGTCGATGGCAATGTTGCGGAAGATCTTATCGTGGAAGCCGAATTTCTCGGCAAATTTTGCGATGATCGTATGATCAGGCAGTGATTCAAAAAGCGGCTCAACCACTTTATCGCGCCACTGCAGCGACCGGTTGGACGCTGTCACAGACCCACGTGTTTCAAACTGCGTACACGCCGGCAGCAAATACACACCATCCGTCCGATCCTGAAGGACCGCCGAAACTGTCGGATATGGATCAACGACGACAAGCATGTCTAGTTTCTCCATTGCCGTCTTCATTTCTTTCTGACGGGTTTGGCTGTTCGGTGCATGCCCCCAAAGAACCATTGCGCGGGTGTTGTCAGGCTGATCAAGGTTTTCTTTGCTTTCCAGCACGCCATCAATCCAGCGACTGACAGGAATACCCGTCAGGTTCATCATCGCGGTGTCGCCATAAGTCGACTCCGAAAAGCGTCCCTTAAGCCAGTCGAGGTCTTCTTCCCAGACCCGTGACCAATGCGCCCAAGCGCCAGCAGACAAACCGTAATAGCCCGGCAGAGTATCGGCGAGAACACCGAGGTCGGTGGCGCCTTGCACGTTGTCGTGACCGCGGAAAATGTTGGTGCCGCCACCTGCAACACCCATGTTACCAAGTGCAAGCTGCAAGATGCAGTATGCGCGGGTGTTGTTGTTACCATTAGTGTGCTGCGTGCCACCCATACACCAGATTACGGTGCCGGGACGGTTGTTGACCAAGGTGCGTGCAACACGGGCAAGCTGCTTGCCCGGCGCGCCGGTGACACGTTCGACCTCTTCCGGGGTCCATTTTGCCACTTCGGTCCTGATCTGGTCCATTCCCCAGACGCGGGTGCGGATGAACTCTTTGTCCTCCCAGCCATTTTCGAAGATATGCCACAGAATACCCCAGACCAGCGCCACGTCAGAGCCGGGCCGGAAGCGGACATACTCGTCTGCGTGGGCAGCCGTGCGCGTAAAACGCGGGTCACACACGATCAACGGTGCATTGTTCTGCTCTTTGGCTTTTAGAATGTGCAGAAGCGACACGGGGTGCGCTTCGGCAGGGTTGCCACCGATCAGAAAGATCGCCTTGGACTTATGGATGTCATTGTAGCTGTTGGTCATGGCGCCGTAGCCCCATGTGTTCGCCACACCGGCCACTGTGGTCGAGTGACAAATACGCGCCTGATGGTCGACGTTATTTGTACCCCAGTAGGCCGCAAATTTGCGGAACAGATAGGCCTGTTCGTTGTTATGTTTGGCTGATCCCAGCCAATAGACTGAATCCGGCCCGCTTTCGTCGCGGATTTTCATCATGCCGTCGCCGATCTCGTTGATCGCGGTCTCCCAGCTGATGCGAACCCATTCGCCGTTTTCTTTCTTCATCGGGTACTTCAGGCGGCGCTCGCCATGTGCGTGCTCGCGTACCGAGGCCCCTTTTGCGCAATATCCACCAAGGTTGAAGGGGCTGTCAAAGCCCGGCTCCTGACCGATCCAGACGCCATTGTCGACTTCTGCAACAACAGTACAGCCGACCGAACAGTGCGTACAAACTGATTTGATCGTTTCAACAGCACGTGTCGCAGCGGTCTGCGCCGTGGCTTGTGTTACCGAACCGCCAGTTGCCGCGATTGCGGCCATCCCACCGATGGCAAGCCCTGATCCGCGCAGGAAGCCCCGACGGTCAATACCACCCGCCCCTTTGTTGACGACAATCGGGGTACGTCCTGAACGGCGTGTATATCCGTTGGTTTTCTTCCTCAGCATGGTCTTCCTCCCTGCTCCAGTCTAGCTGGACAAATTAGTGACGCGCGCAGCGCAAAGCCTAAAAACGTGTGCTTTCAAGATAGGCCCGCGTGTGTGCGGTATCCTGCATCTTTTCAGACGACAGATCGACGGGCTGTGCCTCCGCCTGTGTGGCGCTTCCTGCAACAACTGCCACAGCTGCCGGTGCAGCAGTGCCAGCCAACTTCAGAAAATCGCGGCGGCTTGCGCCTTTAGTTTGATCGGTCATGAGATGTCTCCCCTTCCTTGTTTGGCGGGCATCCCCACCGGTTATTTGGCAAATGTGTCAGCTTGCCGTCATACGAAATGCTTCGCGTTCAATATCCATCAACGCGCCGCCGACAGCACCGACTGATGCATAAAGCACCGATGTTTTTGCAGCCTGCAGATCGGTAAAGTAATGGGTGGCCCAAGTTCCCACATGAGCATTAAAAAACTGTTTCTGCTCTTCAACACTAGCCACACGACCAAAGCGGCCAATGATCATTCCGGCCATCATCTCCATCAACGACGCGATGTTGTCTTCGGGCTCGAACACGTCTGCCGCGCGGGTCATGCCAAAGGTGGCCATTGTGTCACGCAGGTTCGCCAATGGCTTTTCGTTCAGAAACCCCGTCAGATAATAGCTGGCGTAGGGCAACAGTTCGCCCCGTCCCAACCCGATAAACAGCGCGTTGAATTCTGTTTGGACGGTCTTCGGCTTCGACACCTTTGCAACCCGTGCCAGACCCTGAATGGCCTCACCCAGAGGCGTATCATCACCCGTCAGCGCAGCGGTCTGTTCCAGCAACATCTGATCCGGAGGCGCGGACAGCATCAGCCCAAGATAGTTATAAAGATCCGCCCGCAAGCGGTCCTCTTGTGACACTTCCATCAGGGGCGCAGCGACATTCATACGGCGTCATCCTCAAAATGAAATATCATGCGGCGCGGCGTAGGCATCATCGGTTCTTCTTCCTGAAAGGTTTTTTCCACCTCAAGCGGCACTTCAACATCAGCTTGCACCATCTTTAAGCCCGAATAATCTTCAGGGCAAACAGAGTCTTGCGTCTCCGGCAGCATATCGGCTTCTTCATCGGGCGACAACGTTGCTTCTTTCTGCCGCTCCATCTCAAGCAGGTGAAAGAGCATACCCTTGCCAACCTGATAGCTCGTAGAGATCGGGCCCTGTCCAAAGCTGCCTGTCAGATAATCATCATCATAATCGTTCAATCCGTCAACACAGGCGAGCACGGGATTGCTGCGCCAAAGGTTCCGCAATGCACGCTTGCGCAGATGCGCCGGGACTGTTTTTGTCAAAAACGCCTTGAAGTCATCGCCCTGCACCATCGTGTCAGGATCGGGCAAGCCCAGGTCCTCTAGAATCTCTGCATCGGATTTCTCTGCCAACGCCTCGTGCTGCTTAGCAATGACAGCTTCTTCTGCGGCAAGCTCTTCAGCCGCAGCTTCTTGCGCAACAGCGGCACGGCGGCGCGACCATGAGGTGTGCGCTTTGGTCAATTCACCACCCCTTTTCGGCGCGGCGCGCGGTACACATCACTGGTCTGACGGATGCGCGCATCGCCTATGCCGTCGTCAACACGGTCTGTCCGAGTCTTGTCACGGCGGCGCTTCACGAATGCTTCTTCTTCGTAATGAGTATCAACAAAATTTGCGATCCAGCCGTGCAAACCTTCGGGCATCGGGATCTTCTCAACCAACTCCTCGGCAGAATCGCAGTAATCCTGCGCCTCGTAGGGGGAGGCCGTCACAAGAGCGACCGACCAAGGCAGATCGCTGATATGTTCATTCTGACGCAGCACTACATAAACAGACGGGTTCCGCGCCATAAGCTCATGCGCGTAGGCTTCGGCATCTGACACATACAGTGTCAAAGGAAGTGTCGCAGCGTGAAACTCGGTTACGTCGCCTTCAGTACGCAGCACTTTCCAATCCGCAGCAGCAGCCCCCGGCAAAACTGAGGATACCGTCCATGCAAACTTCGCCCAGCGGGTCACACCCGGCGCACGCCTGACAACAACGCCAATCGGTAGTAACTGCGCATTTGGGTATGCTAATTTCAAAGACCAATCCTTCCAAGCTTTGCCTGGAGATGATGGAATATTTCCACGCATTTACAAAGCCCTAATATACCATTGTACACAATTGTGATTGCTGCAGCGCGGCGTTTGTAAAATTCGTTACATTTGAAGGAGAAAGCGGAACAGCTTTGATCTAAAATGCCTTTCTCCAGCTTATTACGCTGCAACTGCAAATGGCTTTAGATAGGCTTCCGACATGATTGCCGGTTTACTGCGTTGTGGTTTCCTGCCTACCTATGCGGCAGACTTTGCTGCAAATTCCGGGGAATTATATGTCAAAAACCTTGCTCCTATGTGACTGCCTTGGCTCTCAATCGGTTGATGCCGCAGCGTTGAGCAAGGCAACAGGTTTGACCTGTTCGGGATGCCACACCAGCCTATGCACCACCCAGATCGATATTGCAGTCAAGGCCGTCGAAACCGGTGATGTGATTATAGCATGCCTGCAAGAGTCCTATAGATTTGCCGAAGTCGCAGAAGAGTTAGGGGTCGATGCACCGCTATTTATCGACATACGTGATCGCGCGGGATGGACCGATGACAAAGTCTCCACTGCCCCCAAAATGGCAGCACTTGTTGCGGACGGCATGCTGCCGGAACCCTCATACAGATCGATTGATGTCGTCTCCGAAGGGACATGCCTGATCATCGGCGCGCCCGACATCGCGCTGGCGACCGCCAAGACATTGGTCGAGACCTTGCCGGTAACGGTCCTGCTGGCACCCGGCGCCGAGATTGTGCCGACACATGAATTCGATGTCGTGCTCGGGAATCTCAAGCAAGCGTCTGGCACCATTGGGCAGTTCGAGGTTAAGATCGACGCCTTCCAGCAAAGCCTTATTGGCGGGCGCGGCACGCCCGGCTTAACTTCCCCCCGCGACGGCGCGCTGTCGCAATGCGATATTATTCTTGATCTGACCGGTGGCTCGCCGTTGTTTCCGGCCCCTGAAAAACGCGATGGATATCTGCGTGCCGATCCTAAAAGCCAACCTGCGGTGGCCGAAGTGGTCTTTGCGGCAAGCCAGCTTGTCGGCACTTTCGAGAAACCGCTCTACGTCCGGATGGAACCCACACTTTGCGCCCATTCCCGGGCTGAGAAACCGGCCTGTTCCAACTGCCTGAACGTCTGTCCGACAGGGGCGATTGTTTCTGCGGGTGAGCATGTCAGCATCGACCCGATGATCTGTGCCGGCTGTGGTGCCTGTGCAGCCGTCTGCCCGTCGGGCGCGATCAGCTATGAAATGCCAACCGTTGACCACATCTTCCGCCGGATCAACACGCTGGCCTCGGCCTACCGTAAGGCAGGCGGTAAGGACGCTACGCTTTTGGTCCATGGCGACCACGGCGCGGAAATGATCAGCCTGTCAGCGCGGCATGGACGCGGGTTGCCAGCGAATGTGATCCCGATGGAAATCAACGCCCTATCCGGCTTTGGACACGCGGAAATGCTGGCAGCGCTCGCCTCGGGCTTTGCCCGTGTGGACATTCTCGTGGGGCCAAAAACCGAACGCGACGCGCTTGATCCCCAGCTTGCGCTGGCGCTTGCTATTGCGCCGGAAAAGGCGTCCATTCTCGATATCAGCGATCCAGATGCCTTGTCCGAGTATCTGTTTGACGCGGAACCACTCACTGCGATTGACGCGCCCATCCTCCCACTGGGCACCCGCCGTCAGGTCGCGCGATTGGCGGCGAAGGCGCTGAACCCAACATCGGAGACAATCGCATTGCCGGTTGGCGCGCCTTACGGTGCCGTGGTTGTGGATACCGACGCCTGCACCCTGTGTCTGGCCTGCGTGTCGCTTTGCCCCTCCGGCGCGCTTGGCGACAATCCTGATCTGCCGCAGCTACGCTTTCAAGAGGACGCCTGTTTACAATGTGGCGTTTGCACCAACGTTTGCCCTGAAAAGGCGATCACGCTCGAACCACAATTTGACCTGACTGATGCAGCCTACACCCAAAAAATCCTTAACGAAGAAGAACCCTTTGCCTGCGTCGAATGCGGCACGCTGTTCGGAGTCAAATCTACCGTTGAAAAGATCATGGAAAAGCTGGCTGGCAATCACTCGATGTTCGCCAATCCTGCCGCGGCACGCATGATCCAGATGTGTGACGGCTGCCGCATCAATGCGCAGTATCACTCCCAGAACAATCCCTTTGCGTCCAAAGAACGCCCCTTTCCACGAACAAGCGATGACTACTTGTCAAAACGCAAGGATCACTGACTTTGCAAAGGAGCGCCCAAATCAGCAGGCGCAATAGTTGCGACATAGCTCAAGATATTATCGAGTTCACCTTGTGTCATTTCCAGCGGCACAATCGCGGGCGGCAAATGCGCGGCAAAGGGCTGGGTAATATCGGCGATCTGGGTGAAACTGGGGTGCGGATTGAGAATGTAGAACGTGGCGAACCGGTCGCGCCAATCGTCAAAAGTGCGCATCAACGCGAAAGAGGGCGTCTGCCCCATACCGTCCATGCGGTTGGTGTCATTGATCACATGGCACCGTCCACAGTGCCTGAGCGAAAGCGTCTCACCCAGCAGTGGATCACCCTCGAATACCGCCGCAGGCAAAGCCCCCTCATCCTCGATTTGCGCCGTAAAAATCGCAACGCCTTCCGGCTGGAACGCATGGATTGTGCGCTTGCCAATGTCCGCCAGAAGCCACTCAGTGAACAGCGCTGGACCGCCAACCTTGGGCCCCGATACATGCCAAATGGCGTCCAGCCCTGCAAAAACGGGCACACCTTCATGCCCGATCACAACATCGCCACCCTCGTCGATCTGCGTAATCCGCACACCGTGCTTCAGCGAAAAGCGCGGCAAGAGGTGTTGCAGAAAACCAGTGTCACGGACCTCGCGCGCGGTGGAAAGTGTAAAGCCCGCACTCTGCGCTTGCGCGACCAACGGGAACATTACACAAAAAAGAAGACCAAGATATTTCACATCACCCCTATCGCAGGTATGCCTCAGCCTACGGCGGCGGGCATCACGCGGTCAAGACAACCGGAGACAACCCCATGAGCGAAGATTTCAACATGTCGATGCGCAAGTTCCTCAAGCAGGTCGGCGTCACCTCGCAACAAGCCATCGAAGAAGCCCTGCGCAATGCAGGCGATACAACGGGCCGCAGCTTTGAAGCCCAGATGGTTTTGACCATCGACGGGCTGGATATGGAACATGTCGTGACTGGCAAAATCGAAGGTCAACCATAACGTGACCGTGAGCAGAGAAGCCGTCCTTGGTATCCTTTCGAGTTTTGAAGATCCGATCAGTGGCAGCCCCCTTGTCGAGGCCGGCCTTGTCAAAGCATTGACCGTGAATGATGGCGTTGTGCGCTTTGTCATGGAAGTTAACGGCAGCCATGTAGACGCCTATACAACCATCAAAGAAGCGGCCGAAGCCCGGATCAACGCGCTTGACGGTGTTGCATCTGTGTCCATCGTAATGACCGCGCATAGCACAAAACAGCCACCACCCGACCTCAAGCCTTCCCGCAGTGCCGAACCAAGCGGCCCTCAAAAGATACCGGGCGTGGACCGGATCATCGCCGTGGCCTCTGGCAAGGGCGGCGTTGGAAAATCGACAGTTGCATCGAACCTTGCCTGCGCGCTGGCCGCTGAAGGACGCCGTGTTGGCCTGCTGGATGCGGATGTCTACGGACCGTCCCAGCCGCGAATGCTAGGTGTATCGGGGCGCCCTGCCTCACCTGATGGCAAGATCATCCTGCCAATGCGGAATTTCGGCGTTACGATGATGTCCCTTGGGCTGATGACCAATGATGATCAGGCTGTCGTCTGGCGTGGCCCGATGCTGATGGGTGCATTGCAGCAGATGCTGACGCAGGTGCAATGGGGTGCGCTGGATGTGTTGATCGTCGATCTACCACCGGGGACCGGCGATGTGCAGATGACGCTTGCGCAAAAAGCTGACCTGAACGGGGCCATTATCGTCTCTACCCCTCAAGACATCGCGCTTTTGGACGCCCGTAAAGGCATTGATATGTTCAACCAGCTTGGCACGCCATTGATCGGCATGATCGAAAACATGTCGACACATATCTGTTCGGCCTGCGGTCATGAAGAACACGTCTTTGGCCATGGAGGCGTCGCGGCCGAGGCTGAAAAACTAGGCATACCCCTTCTGGCGGAAATACCGCTCCAGATCGACATCCGCCTTGCGGCAGACGGCGGCGCACCGATTGTTGTCTCCAAACCTGACAGCGCTCCAGCAGCGGCATTTCGCGCCATTGCAAAGGACCTGATTGCCAAGGGGCATGCATGACCCAGCCACAGTTTCCACCGCTATTCACAGGACAGGACGCCGCCGGGGGTGATCCTTTTGCTATGGCGGTGGCGACGGCGGATGCAGGCTGCGACGCGGGGCTTGTTATTTATGATCTTGCCGCAGACAAACTACGGGCAGCCATCGTTTTTGCCCCTGATGTGACCCTGGCTGACGCGGCGGTGATCCTGCCCATCTGCGGCGTCGGTCTTCAGAACGCAATTGGCGCACTAGGCCCTCCCGAAGTCAGCGTGCATCTGGGCTGGGATGGAACAGTTTATGTAAATGGCGGGCGCTGTGGCATACTGCGCATGGCAGCCTCCGGCCCGCCCGAGAGCGAGCCGGATTGGCTGGTGATTGACATCACGCTCTCGCTCTGGCCCGATAGCGATGAAACCGGCCTGACACCGGATCAAACCGCGCTTTATGCCGAAGGTTGTGCTGAAATTTCTGCCATCGCGCTTTTGGAATCTTGGGTCCGCCACACCCTTGTCGGTATCAACACGTGGGCTGACAGCGGCACAGCGCAGATCCACCGCGAGTGGCAGGGTCTGGCCCATGGCCTTGAAGGAGACACAACTGCAGCAGGCCTGACAGGCACCTTCGTCGGCCTTGACGACCGCTTGGGGCTATTGCTTAAGATCGAAGATGAAACGACACTTGTTCCGCTGACTGCAAACCTGACGAGGCCCCTATGAAACTTGCCCGCGCGATCCACTTTGACGAAAGCGACCAACGGGTATTCCACAACCCCGCCCGCACGGGTGAATGGTGCATCTCCGGTGGGTTTGAATTTTCGAACTGGGGCGAAGCAGACCTTGTCGGCAAGGCGCGCCAAGCGTTCACCAACGGCTGGATGGGCTGCGAGACATTCGGCCGCGTCAGTTGTATCGCCATCACCCAGATCGAACCGCAGGAACGGGACGTGATCGCCACCCTTCTGGCCCAACATTTCGTCGATATCTATGGTGCGCCCTCTGTTGAAGCGGCACGCGGTACGGCGTTACACGAGATCGACCAGATGGCCGACCTGTGCGCGGATCACACCCCCAACACGCTGCTAACCGTCACCCGCGAATTGACCCCCGCAGGCGTGCGCGAAAGCTTTCGGATCATTGAAGCGCAACAGGCCGACATCATGCAATTTGCAGTTCACGGCCATCTGGACGATGAGCCGCATAGCCACTGATTGATTTGTGATTTCCGCGGCTTCAGAACTTCTGCACATAGAAGTTGTATCGCTACCTTATCACCGCTTGGTTAAGCCTATAGTTTGACCCGACATTTCGTACCGGCAGGAATATCCCCGTCGGGGTTGGGCAGTTCCAGCCTGACAAAAAACGTACCGCTGGCCGCGTCAAAAACGGTATCCACAACTGTCACGATAGCATCAAAGCTGCGGTCTAGCGGGAGCAGTTGGTGCACCTGTCGCTGGTCGCCGACAGATACCCGCCCGAAAGCGGCGATCGGGGCAAACACACCCACATGGAGCGGATCAATTTCCGCCACGGTGATCACGGGCGTCTGTTCATTAGCAAACTCGCCCTTGGCGGCAAGAACCGCCGTCACAATGCCATCAACAGGGCTTCGCAAGATGCGGCGGTCGCGGATTGCCTTGGACTGCGCCAACTCGATCGAAGACACCTTTTGCTCAAGTTGTGCTTCCTCCATAGCCAGCTTTGCCAATGCCAGTTCGATCTCTGCGGTTTGCCGCAGGGCAACGGCTGCGACATTGCGCTGCTCAAGTTGCAAAGCCCGGTCGAATTCGATCTGTCGCAGTTCCAGACGCGATGTCTGGGCACGCAGGTTTACGTCCGATTCAGCACGGGCCTGGGCAAGCTCGATCTGGAGTGTTTCAAGCTTATCATCCAGTTGCGCCAACGCCTGACCCACCTGAACCCGGTCTCCACGTTTCACATATATTTCCGAAATAATGCCGTCCGTGGCCGCCGAAAGCTCAGCGATGGAGCGTGGCTCAATCAGACAATCAAGGTCCATCATGCTTTCTGGATCAGCCTGCTGCGCCTGAGCTGAACCATTTCCAAAAACCAGCGCGAAGCTTAGCAGTGCAGCCGGGATTCCCCCGCTGATATTCTGCGCAGATACCTTGGTCATTCTACTCTCCCAGCAAATCCGAATTGTTCTTCCCTGCGCAAATCATGTCGCAACAGGTCCGTCCGTGCACGCGCGTGCAATCGCTCCGCGCGCGCCTGAGCGCGATGAAACGCCCTTGGTCCCCGCAGCCGCATCAGTAACCGTAGCCGCCCGAAGCTTTTGATCAAAGGGTCATCCCAGCTGACAAAAGCTTCGCAACTGCCGGGATCACCCTGACGCGCGCAGCGGCCGATCACCTGCCTGTCAATGCGTCCGGCTTCATGTAGCTCAGTCAGGATCACGTGCATGCCGCCCAAGCTTTTGACCTGCAGGCCCAACCCGATATCAACACCTCTGCCCGCCATATTAGTCGCAACGGTTATTGCGCCGCGTTGCCCCGCAGCCGCGATGATTTCAGCTTCTTGTCCGGACTGGGCCGCATTCAACAACTCATGCGACAGGCCCGCTTCGGTCAGGCGGGCGGAAACAGCTTCACTGGCCCGTACTGTACGTGTCGCGATCAGCACGGGGCGGCCTTGTGCGTGTAGTTGAGATGCCCGTGCTGCAACCTTGTCCCACTTCGCGCGCTCGCTTCCCAAAATGCGACCACGCCAGTAGCGCCGCTTGGAAGGGCGCGGTGGCGGCACTGGCACCACTGACAAACCGTATACCGCGTTCAATTCTGCAGAGACTTCGCGCGCCGTACCTGTCATGCCAGCCAATCGGCGATAGCGGCGGAAAAATCGTTGATAGGTCATGCGTCCCAGCACCTCACGGCGACCGGTAATTTCGACCTCTTCCTTAAGCTCAATCAATTGGTGCAAACCGTCCGACAGCGCCCGATCAGGCGAGACACGGCCAGTGTATTCATCAATCAGTTTCACCGCGCCGTCTTCGATCAGGTAATGTTCATCGCGTTCAAACAAATGGCGCGCGGACAGTGCCAATGTGGCGGCATGCTCGCGCCGCGCTGTGTTGCGCCAGATCCCGCCCATCTTTTCGGCTTCACGGGTCAAGGCACGGCAACCTGATGCAGTCAGCTCTATCCGCCGCGCCGACGGCTCAACCGAAAAATCCCGACCCTGCTCCAATGCATCTGACAACTGCCATGCCGCCGTGGCCCACTCAGGATCGGGCGGTGCAGTAGACGAAAGGATTAGCGGCGTGCGACATTCATCTATCAATACAGAATCCGCCTCGTCCACGATGGCGAAAGGCAACCCGTTCATAGAGATACCAGCCCCGCGCGGTGTTTCGGCACTGATCATATCAAACGTCAGCCGCAACGCGCCAACCTCACCACCCAGCCGGATGCGGTCACGCAAATAGTCAAAGGCCATCTCTTGATTGGAGCCATAAGTGATGGCGCAGCGATATGCCTCTGCCCTGTCCGGCGGCTCTATGTCAGCGGTGATGAGCCCGACACGAAGGCCCAAAGCCTGCGCCAACGGTTTGAGCGCTTCAGCATCGCGGGCAGCAAGATAATCATTCGCCGTGATGACATGCACCCGTTCCCCCATCAAAGCGACGATGACCGAGGCAACAGAGGCCGTAAGCGTCTTGCCTGATCCTGTCTCCATCTCTGCCAATCGACCAGAGACCAGCACTAACACGCCAGCGATCTGGCTACGGAAAGGCAAGAACCCCAATTGGCGCTCTGTAAGTACACACAACAAGGCAAGCAGATGGCGTGCAGGACGGGCAAGCGGCTTACGCAAATCGGCCTTTTGTCGGGCGACCTCGATCCGCGCAAACAAAATTGCATCGTCAAGGTAGCGTAGCTTGCGCGCGCGCCGCGCAATGCCGCGCGCGATCCACATGACCCTGTGACGCACAATAGGCGCTGTAACTGGCTGCGTGACCTGCGACATCATCCGCCGCGCAGTGAACCGCCAATCCAGAGCCTGCTCTGCGCCCGCCGCCGGCACCATTTGCCGAAACAGGCCAAGCCCAACGGCCGCTTGCGCCCGGGCATCAAGAGCCATCGCCAGATCAGACATTGAAGCGTCTCAGGAACAACTGGCGTAGTCGCCGCCATCCTCTTTGCACCAAAGGTTCAGACCCGTGATCAAAGCGCACATAGACCCGCATCCCCAACACAAGACTGGGCGCGGCACCAAGGGGCACCAGATCAAATTGCATCACAGGTTCAAGGGCAAGCGGTGCGCCCTCTCCTGTCGGATCAAGAGAGAACTGCCCTCCTCCCTCGGTTGTCATCGCGAGCGATGCAAGCGCATAACCGATCGCCGGGACTTCCCTGACAACCTGCGCTTCAAATTGTTTCTCCGGTGCGTCTGCAGGCCGCAGATCAACCGCAAGCGTGCGCGCCCTGACAATGTCGGCCTTATCTTGCGATACCGCCACGCGCACCACGATTGCTTCAGGATCGACGACATGTCCGATCACATCCCCACGGCGCAAAAAGCCCCCCTCAAGGTCAACAGCATTCGGTAGAACAAGCTGCCCCGCGCGGTGGGACACAACATTGCGCGCGACTTCGAGGCTTTTGAGGATTTCCAATTCCTGCTCTGCTCGTATCGACTGTGCTTTCCACAAGCGCATATCATAAGCGCTTTCGCTTAGGGCTTGACGGTAACGATAAGCATACTTGCGGGCTTCCGCCTCAGCGGCACGCAAAGTGGCCTCGGCATAAGGGTCAAATAATTTGAGAATCACCGCACCTTGTGCCACCTGCTGGCCTGATATTCCGACAACCTGTTCGATCACCCCTTCCGCCTCGGCATAGATGGTCTCGTCCCGCGTGGAATGCACAACACCTTCAGCCGTCGTTCGGTAAGGTACTGGCATAAACCCCAGCGAAAGTACCAGCGCGCCAATCACTGCACCACTCACGATGATTGCCCTTCCGCGCTTGCCGCGAAGCCGCTCACCAACCAGGACAAACCGCAGGTGCTTGAAAATAGGTACAATGAACATCAATGTGAGCGACCAGATCGCCAAGGCGATCCCGACGATAAAGAACCGCACCGCCACCACACTGATGATCGTCACAGTGATCACAATCCGGTAGCAAAACGCCGCTATAGAATAGAAAAAGAACCACCCCTTTTCGCCCCGCGCACGCACGGGCGAGCGCGCGTCCAAAATGCCAAAAGCATAGCGCTGTATTAAATAGCCAAGATATTGATTCGACCGGTTGCCCAAATTGGGAATCTCGATTGCGTCAGCTAACACGAAATACCCATCAAACCTTAGCAGCGGATTACCGTTGAAAAGCAGGGTAGAAATGCCACCGATCACCATCACGTTGAACGCAACCGCCCGCCACAGCCCTGGTTCCAGCTCGGCCCAAAGCAGCATTGCCCCCGCCGCCAACCCCAGTTCCACAAGGATACCTGCGGCACTGACCAAAATCCGCGCGCGTTTATCAGGAAACCCAGACGCGGCAGAAGCATCAACATAAGGCACAGGAATGAACACAAGGAACATCAGCCCCACTTCGCGAACCTCACCGCCGAACTTCTTCAGCGCGAAACCGTGCCCCAACTCATGCAGGAATTTCACCACCGGATAGACCAACACAAGAGCGACCAGCGAATTGGTCGCCAGAACGCGATCAATCAGATTTTCTGTTAACGCATCCCAGTTCCGCGCCGCAGACATGCCGCCAGCCCCCAAGAGTACCAAATACAAGAGCGCGCCCCAAACGGTGAAGAAAGGGCGTGCCAGCGGCCATGCCTCGGTCAAAAACCGGTCTGGGTCCATCAAGGGAATCCGCAAAGCCAGCGGGTTCATGAACCGCGCAACCAGTCCCTTTCCCTCCTTCTTCAGCGCCCTCTCGACCAAACGGTCGTTGTCCGGCAATCCATTCGTAACCAGCAGATCGATCGAGCTGAGCTGCGCAATTGTGTTGAGCATTTCATCTTGTGTCGGCGCTGTTTCGCCAAGCTCGGTACAGGTGATGTCCCAAATTTCACCCAAGCTGCGCTTGCCGTCCATCTGGGCCACAACCCAATGCGCACTATCGGACAATCTGCTGAATTTACCCGACAGCGGATCGCGCAGGACAAACCACTCCACACCGCGAAATACTTGACGAGTGATCTCGGTGCGGGGGGCAAGCCACGGGCGCAGATGCGCCGCGCGATACCAAATCGGGCTTTCAAATCCAGCAGCCATGGCTCAACCCGTCCAGCGCCAAAGTGCGAGACGCGCCCAGTCGATGATTGGCCGGGTCCAGACATCGATCAACAGGCGCTCTTCGATCTGTACTTTGCCGATGCCACGCATGCCGGGGCGCAAATCAGCCGAATTCTCAGTCAACTGCGCTTCGACGATGGCATAGTTGCGCCCACCTTCGGCATTCATGCGTGGGGTGATCTGGGTGAGTTTGAATGCAAACTGCCGATCCGGCAGAGGAGCTAGAACAAGGGTGCCAGTTTGGCCGATGCGCACTTGGTCAAGGTCTCGTTCCTCCACCTCAAGTGCGACACGGTAGCTGTCCAAAGGAGCCAGCCGGAACAACTGTTGGCCCAGTCTTACTGCCGCCCCGAGGGACTGACTGTGATCGCCCTCAATGACGACCGCATCAAAGGGGGCGCGTAACACCGCACGGTCCAGCTGGCGCTGCGTCAGATCGGCCTTGGCGCGCGCTTGTTCAATATTTGCCGAAGCGATGCGCGCAGTTGCGGCAACGCGGCCTGCCAACGCTTGATCGTATTCGCCCTGATACCGGCCGACGTCCGTCAACCAACGGGTTAGTTCGATCTGCAAATCACGCTCATCCAACCCAAGTAGCGGCATGTCTTGTTTCACGACATCACCTGCGCGGGCAAATTGTTCGGCGATGTGGCCGTCAAAAGGAGCCACCATCGTTCGCACGATCTCGCCCTGTATTTCAGACTGGGCGACCACACGAAAATCAGCTTTCGCAAACCAGAAAAAGGCGACCATCCCGGCAAGAACCAGCACCGCCAACTTCCGTCCCAGATACCCAGGCCCAAGCAAGCGGCCAAGCGCCTGACGGCTGTCTTGCAAGAATACGCGCAGCACGCCGCGCTCTCCCTGCTCGCGCTCGTCGATCAATGCACCCAGCGCAGCGCCTACCCCTTCGGCGACCATAAGCTCTTCTTCGGAAAAGGTTTCATTCGCACGTTTAGCCAAATGCAGCGCGCCGATTGCGGGACCACCTGAGCTGGAAAAAAGAGCGACGGACAATAGCTCCCCTGCACCGGACTCGCGCAACAATGAGGCGTGATGCTGTGCGACCATAAAATCATGGCTGTCGCGCGGTGGGTATAGGACGGACCCTTCTTGATAAAATGCCTCTGACATCGCCAGCGCGATGGCCTGTGCATGTGTCGTCTCACGGGGCTGGTCCGAGACATCGGACAGAGCCGTTACCTTCATCCGCCGACGCGGTGACGCGCGGCCAATCCCAACATGCGCACAGTCAAGTTCACGTGCCAAAAGGTTGCAGGCCGCCAACATCGCGGATCGGGACGAATTCGCCTCCAACACCGCGCCAATGGTATCCAGCACCAACGATACTTTTGCGCGGTCGCGGTGTTCTGCCAAAGACAGATCGCGCCGCAAAGCAGCTATGAGCCAGCCACTTGCCCAGCGCATTTTATGAAGCATCTCAGCAGCGTCATCTGGCGGTGACTGAAACTCCAAACAGATGGACCCGAGCGGCTCACCATCAACCATCAAAGGCTGTGAGAAGCATCGACCTGACTGCACAACCCCGCGCTCTTCATGAAGCGATGTTTCAACAGCCGCCATCATAGCATGGCCCGGGCTGACCCCTTGCGGCCAGAGGGCCACAGGCACCAGCCCATTGGGCATCTCTAGCACCACAGCGCCGCCTTCACACGGCCCCAACATCCGAACAGTCAGCGCAAGCCAAAGCCGCGCAAAATCATCGAGATCAAGATCGTCAGAGAATCTCGACCACAGCGCATTATCCATGATCGAGACTTTGTCATCGTCGTGCCCACCCGTGGCATCACTCTTGCCTGAAAGCTCTGATGCACTGGACCCGTCAGAAGGATGTCTATTCATAATTCATTCCCGCAAAGCGGCAAATCACTTTTGACCAGCCGCTCAGGCGTCTCCGCCTTTGGCCTTTTGTGCACCGGCGGCAGCTGCTGCGGCCAGACCATCAAGTTTGATTTCACCAAACCGGTTCTCGTATTGTGACAGAACTGCACCCATCAGGACAAACAGACGTTTGGCAGCGTGGGGATTGAGGATAATCCGCTCTTCCAGCCGGACATCAAATTCCTTGCTCGCTGAAGGGTTCCACGTTTGGTTGGAGCCAAAGAACAGCGTGACTTCTTCACGAGTGGAAGAGGCGTTGACCACGTTTGCGTAAGTGGTGCGCATCTGGCTGTCGTCCCAGTTTACAACAGGGGCTGCGGGCGCGCCAATTTCAGAAGGAGTAGCAGATGCTTCATCGGCTTTATTCGTCGTTTTCTTAGTGGTCATAAGAGTTTAATACCTTTAATTTTTATCCAGCTTCTATCCGGCCAGACTGTCGCAACAGCCTCTCAAGCGCAAGAAAAATAGGCCTTTTCCAAGAAAGCTATCTCGTTCTTCGTCAATTATCCAAATCGTAGACGTGACGCATTATTGCGCAGCCCACTTGAAGGCCTTGTTCTTCTTGCCATTACCTTTGCCAGTCCCTGCATCGGCAGCTGCTGCATCCGCAGCATCCAGTAGCAGGACCTCGTCAGGCGTCAGCATTCCGTCTACCCGTGCATCATAAACGAGCACATCATTTGTGTTCGGCGGTGCAGGAGTGTTGGCTGCATCCTGAGCTGGCGTCACCGGATTGAGCGGCTGGGACAGATCAAAGCCGCCGATCTGGCTGCTATCCCCCATCGGAGACAGCCCCGAGACGATCAGGCTTTCGACAGATTGCTCTGACAGCATCGACAGGGTCGAGCTCGGCTCAACGACCTGCTCGATTGTAGAAGTTGGCCCGCCGTTACCGTTGTTACCATTGCCATTGCCGTTGTTGCCGTTGCCCGCATCAGGAGCACCGCCCCCGGCGGTGCCATCGTCCAGCATTGTGTCACCAGCCGCGCGGGTGTCCTTCGAGCCTTTGGAATTTCCCGGTTGAGGGTCAGCAGGGCCACCGCGCTGATCGCCCGCATGGGGGTCTTGTTGCTTGACCAGTCCAATTTCACCATAAGGCTCACCGTTGCGCGATACGTCACCACCGTCAGCAATGCGCGTCGGATCTGCGCCATCCGCTTCGGAAAGATCATACAGGAAGGCCACCGTCGAAGGGTTACCTGCACGAACAATTGTGCCTGCACCGAAGGGTGAGAATGGCACAAGATAGCTATTAAACTCACCATTCCAGTCGATCATCCGGTCGCCGCCAGTATTGGCAAGCAAGATGTCACGCCCACCGCCACCAAAGGAAATGTCGGCATAGCTGTCAAAGGCGTCTGGCTCATCATTCAAGCCATCGTTGGTTGACCGGTCATCGTCGATGTCCAGCATGTCGTCACCGAAACCGCCAAAGACATGATCACGCCCAGTGCCACCAACCAACCAGTCATGGCCCAGATCACCAAAGATGCGGTCATCGCCGTCCGACGCCAGCCCGTCAACTTGATCGGTCGCGTCTGTACCGGTGCCGTCCAGCGCATCAAAGTTGAGCAAGAAGGGCACTGCGTTGGGATTGGTTGCCGGATCAGCAAAGACATATCCATTTGTCGGATCGACAAAAATCAATGGCCGCGGGCTGTTTTCATCATAGGCGGAAAATTCAGTTGGCCGTCCATCCGCACCACCCCAGTTGAGGATATTGCCAGGGTTGCCCGGATTGTCATAGCTGAACGGCAGCAGGGTGTAGCTGTAAGTCACACCATCAAGGGTGTAGCTAACATCGCCCGGCATTGCCTCGGCGCCCGATATGGCGTCAGAACCGTATCCGCCATGCAGCCAATCCGAACCAAGACCGCCAAAGATGATATCATTATCGCCGGTCGAGCTATCCGCTACATAGGCAATCGGATCTGCAAAATCATCCGAGGAGAAGGGCGTCAGATCAACGGTTTTCTTCAGCGCATTGTCCACATGGATAACGGCCAGATGCATATCTCCATTGGTGGCAATCAGCTCGTTCGTGCTCACCGCCGCGATGCCGTAGAGTGCCTCAGAAAGGCTGCTGTCGGAAGTGTTCTTGGACGTCCACACGCGGCCATCGCCGCCAATCATGCCATCCTGTCCCGTACCGCCCGACATCCAGTCATGTCCATAGCCACCGATGATATCGTCATCTTCGCTATCGCCATAAAGCGTGTCATCGCCAACCAGACCGTAAAGCGAGTCGTCACCGCTCTCGCCGTGGATCTCATCGCCCTGCCCCAGATCACCTGCAGCCGGGGCCGCGTCGACGTCTGAACCACCGAGGGTATAGTCGATCATCTCGGCAGCGCGCACAACAATGCGCTCAGCTCCGCGGCCATGTGCAGCGTAATGCTCGTCCGCATTGTCGCCCAACACATCATACGTGAAGGACAAATAGCTGCTGTTGGCATCAACTCCGCCGTCTGCAACCAGACGGAAGATGCGGCCATTGTCGCCAAGTATCATATCGGCATCGCGGGCGTGGCGTTCTTCAATCGTAATATCCGCAGTACCGACATCCGCCGCACCAAGGTCTTCGACGTAATGGTTGCGTGCAATCCGCGTACCCGCGCCACCAAACAGGATATCTGACCCGGTCGGCGTGCGTTCATCCAGCGTATCAAGGCTATAGAGATCGGAGTTATCACCAAGGATATCGTCCTGGCCAAGGTTACCGAAGATAAGATCATTGCCGCCGTTGCCTTCGATGTAGTCATCACCGTCCTCGGCTGATTTGACACCTGTGCTCAGCTCGAATGAAGCGCGCATGGTCAACGCCCCATTAGCATCGCGCATCGCAAAGACGCCTTCGCCGGTTCGGTCAAGCCCGTCGATAGAGCCGTCACCCTGAACCATGTCATCCCCAAGCTGGGCAAAGATCACATCATCATCACCACCGCCGGCGATGTAATCCGCACCAAAGCGGTTCTGCGCATCGCCCTCTACCGCTGTGGTGTGGTCCAGCAGATCAATCTCGAAGTTTTCCCAGACCGCCGCATCTTCGGTTTTGGCAAGTGGCGTATGATCGACAAGAACATCGCCCTCGGCGCCCGTTCCGATTCCGTTACCATAGATTTGCGTACCCGTGAGCTGAACAAACCGTGGGTCGGTAACATCGTCAAACAACGCGTCAGCAATGCGGTCAAGGCTCACATTATCGCCAAAGATCAGATCACGATGGCTGTCGCCGTCGATTACATCTGCACCAGCGCCGCCGATCAGTACATCCTCATCTGCGTCACCAAAGATCGTATCGTTACCGCCTTGGGTGTTGTCAGTGATCGACACGTGGCGAACCACATTATCAAGCATCTCGATACGGCCAAAGTCACCCAGCACGATATCGTTTTGCGCACCCGCCAAAATGCGATCATTGCCGAGCCCGCCAAGAACCAGATCATCACCCAGCGACGTTGTAATCAGGTCATTGCCGCCCTGTTGTGTGTTGAGCGTCCGGATCACATCGAGTGTCGTCAGATTGACACCACTTGGTGCAGCACCCTGCGCGTCAATCGCCGTTCCTGCGAAGTTATCGTTGAAGATCACCTCGCCGTTGTCACCCAGAACAATATCTTTGGCATCATGCGTCGATGTTAGGCTATCAGCATGATCGCCGTGGATTGTATCGTCACCCAAACCACCCAGCACGATATCCGATCCCGAAGAACTGGTGATCAAGTCAGCGGCGCCCACGGTCGCTGCAAAGCTTTCGGTATTGTCGGTGGTCCGAATTTCGGTGAACAAGCCACCGTCCATGCGGATTTCACCATTGTCACCAAGCACCACATCATCGCCATCAACTTCGGCATCAAGGTTGCCAGCGTCATTGCCGTGTACGGTGTCATCGCCGTAGCCAGCGATGATCAGGTCAGCGCCGCGATCACCGGTGATGAAATCGTCATCACCCTGCCTGTTTGTCTCTTCAATGCCTTCTTGTGGCTGGCTGGTCATCACGTCCAGATCGGAAAGGTCGTCATCCGCATCCCAGATCAGCTGGCCATTGTCGCCAAGAATGCTGTCGTTGCCATCATTGGCGCTGCGCAATCCGGTGAAGTGATCGCCGTGAATCTCGTCCTGACCCAGTCCACCTAACAGGATATCTCCGCCTGAGGCACCTGTGATGGTGTCATTGGACGAAAAGATATCCGTCCGGTCTGTGGTCCGGATTTGTGCAAACGTCCCGTTTGTCAGCAGGATTTCACCGTTGTCACCCAAGATGACATCCGCGCCGTCCAGCTCTGAATCACCATTTGTGGCGCTGTTGCCAGACAATTCGTCCGCGCCGTACCCGCCAAGGATCAGATCGCCGCCCGCGTTACCAGAGATAATGTCCGCTCCGCCAAGCCCGTCTTGCGCACTCAGTACAAGATCAAGCGTGGTGTAATCAGGAGTGGCTTCAGACGCCCACTGCATTTCTCCGTTGTCGCCAAGGATGTAGTCAGCGCCGTCAATTAGACCGTCACCTGCGGCAATATCCGCGCTTCCTGCGTCACCGTGGATGGTATCTGCGCCGATACCACCGATGATCCGGTCAGCGCCTGCGCGGCCACGGATCAGGTCGTCCCCGCCAGTCGCGGCACTTGTGTCGGTGCTTTTCATCGTCGAAAGCCGCGACTGTGCTGTAGTGGTGTCAAAGAGGATTTGGCCATTGTCCCCCAGCAGAATATCACCGCCGTCACTGGTACCTGCATGACCTTCAAGGTCATCCCCATCGATCATGTCACCGCCGAACCCGCCGATCACAATGTCGGAACCCGCATCAGCCGAGATCGTATCCGCGCCGCCCACAAGATCGCCTGCGCTGGCAACTTCGGAAAGGATCGATACGGTCGGTGCCGCCAGATCATCAAGCGTCATGTCTATGCGCCCGTGATCGCCAAGGATCACGTCATCGCCATCAACCGTGCCCAGATCAGCCACAACTGCATCGCCGCGGATCAGGTCGCCACCCAGACCACCAAAGATCAGATCACCCGCTGCATTGCCAAAGATCTCATCTGCGGCACCCGCTGTGCTGTAGGTCTCAGCAAACTGCAGAACACCGTGAAGCAGATGCGCATACCCGACATCGCCAAAGATCAAGTCAGAACCATCACGCCCCTCGGCGCCGGCTCCGTCAGCATCGCCGTATACAACATCGCTGCCAGCGCCGCCGATCAGCATATCACTGCCCGCATTACCGCGCAGAGTGTCATCGCCGCCTGTCGCCAACTCGATAGAGTGCAGACGTGACACGAATGTATTGACCGTTTCGCTAATCTCGGGCGTCAGGTTCGGATTTGCACCAAAGTCGTAGGTAATCCGGCCAAGGTCACCAAATACGATATCATCATCGCTCAGCACGTCGGCGTCTTCGACACCTGCGGTGATATCGTCATTTGCCTCACCACCGATGGCAACATCGTCGCCTGCGCCTGTCGAAATAACGTCGTCATCCCCGCCCGCATTCGCGATCGCAAGGATCAAGCCCGCACCCCAATTGACCATGTCTGTTTGATCTTCGGGCAGTGTGGAAATCCGCAGGCCTGATGTCAGATCAAGGCCAGTCGAGAAGTTTGGCGAAATGGTCATTCCATTGACGGTGTTGCCCTCAATCAGGCGCGGCTCCTGCAAGAATCCGGTGCCGTTATTAATATCAACATAAAGGCCGATCAGCCCTGTATCACCTGTAGCGAAAGGATCCCCCTGCAGACCACTTGCCAGATCGGGCAGCGGCAGCGTTTGGTTCGTATTTAGGATACCCGCGCCAAAAGGACCTACGGCGAGCCCGCCAATAACATCAGGCGTCTGGCCTAGGCGGGTGACAATCGCGCTGACCCCGTTTGCATTCGGGATTCCGCGATAGTCGACACGGCCTACATCACCGAAGACAATATCAGCGCCACTGCCTGTCAGGATCGTGTCTTTGCCCGCACCACCAAAGACAACCACATCCATGCTGGAGCTTTGGGCATCAAAGCGATCATCGCCGCCTTGCAGATCAACCGACAGGTTACCATCTGCCGGATCAAAGATTTCCCACGTCGCACCCCCTTCGAATTCGTCGAGCGGATTATCGAGGATCAGTGAGTTGGCGTCATTGCTGATGATCCAGCGTTCAGCCAACTGCACGCCGTTCTCATTGAAAATACGGACTTTCTGGCCAAGGTAGGCATCAGCGTCAAAGTTCCCGTCAACGGTCAGTGTTGTGCGGAAGTCCGGGGCATCCTTGGCATTCACAAGGATCGCGGACGAGCCCGCTGCCAGAACTCGCTCTGTTTTGTGAATGTCCGCTGTGACGGTGTCGCCGATGCGCACGCCAGGCTGGTTCGGGTCTGCAATCTCATCGCCGGTGCGGATAATGGTCCAAACGCCGCCACCATCCTCACGGGTTGGTGTGCCTTTGATTTCGAAATCGTTATATCCCGCGCCAAGCGTGATATCGATCACCTCGAGATTGCCAAAGGTGATGCCGCCTGCCCGCTCGCGTTCGCCAATCACGGTATTGGGGCCCATGTTCAGGCCGAACAAGCGGTTAGCAGTCAACACACCGCTGCTGTCTGCAGGGCTGTCATCATCATTGACGAACATCACATCAACGGAAGCACTTTCCGTGACAAAGAAGTTCAGGCTCTCGGAGGTCAGCGCGTATCCGATCTGCCCCGTCAGCGTTTCGATCACCACACCGTTCTCATCAGTGTAGGCCTCATTGAGCGTAAAGGTCACCTCATCGTCGGCCAGATCAGCCGTGCCTTTGGTATCAATCGTTGCCGCAATAATCAGGCGGAACGCGTCCGTTGCTGACGGTGCGTTCGGCGCCGAGACGATCTCGACTGTTTTGCCAACGATTGCAGCAATTTCTTCATTCGAAGCCAGAGGGAATGCCGTGGCGTTGTCATCAGCAGAGATACGCAAACGCAGATTGTCCAGAACCAAACCGATCAAGTCTGCACGACTGACGGTGATCTGGGCATTGCCCGGCGTATTGTTGATCGCAAGCGCCGTACCAATGGGTGGCTTGGCGTTTAATTCACCCGGCAAACGCAATGGCTCGCTCAATCCGTCCAAAGAACCGCTGCCACCGGCCCCATCAAGGAAGACCGGTCCAAGAATACCGGCAAGTGTGGCCGGACCCGGTGCGAACACCTTGGTATCGCCACCATCAACCTCAGCATCGTCAACCGCCGCCACCGAGATCACCATCGGGACGTCCCAGTTATCGGCTGTAAAGGTCGCCATGACCTTGGTCACCAGCGTGCCGTTTGAATCAAATACTTGGTTCCCGCTCGCATCCAGTGCGGGCACTTCGGTGATCACCACCGTGTCGCCACCTTGCGTGATGCCCGTGATCTGGAGTTGCACCAGATCGTGACGGATTCCGCCTGTCAGCGTCGACTTGGTGACGATCGCGGTCAAATCTACCGTTACATCGCCACTTGGCTGGCCTGTCAGGACCAACTCGTATGTATCACCGGGACCGCCTTCGATCACATCGGTTGAGCCACCCGTTTCGCGCAGCAACATCGTCGGTGCATCATCATCAGAGATGGTTACCAGAACGCTTTGCGCAAACGCTTCTGCAAAGGTGGGGATGTCGAAGGTGTAGCTGACAGAAATCTTCCCGGACCGTTCGGTCGGCTGCCCTGCCGCATCAATAAACAGGATCGTAGATGTCAGCTCCGTCTCAGAGGCCTCAACAATCTCATAATCAACGCCTTCAACCTGCACAACATTATCAATCGTAAAGCTAGTGATAGACGTCGGCACCTGCGTCAAACCAAATGACGTGATCGGCGCACTGCCCGGGATATCAAGCGCCAAGGTTTCGGAAGACGAGGACGTCCGGACAAAGTCCGGCTGAAAGCCAAATTTGATTTGCTCTGAATGGGCTCCCTCACGCGCCGTGTCGTCGACAGCGCGCACTTCGACCAGAATTCCCGTCGTTGCATTGCCGCTGGTGAAATCTACCGACATCAGAGGCGCTGCACCAATTGCCGCGCCGACTTCGACAAGGTGGATTTGTGACGTGTCATAATCAAACGTCAACGTCATCGTCTCGCCCGCAACGAGCGCTTGGTTGAGGCGCAGACGCAATACGTCCCGCTCACCCTCTTGGTCACCGTCTGAGCCTTCAATGATTGCAGTCAGCGTATCATCATCAGCGATCACATTGCCCGCGCCATCCAGCGCGATGTTTTGATCCACGATCAAACCGGGTTCATCATTGTCATTGATTGTGACTTCGACGCTTCGGGTCTGAAGGCCGTCATACAGGCCAATGCTAAAGACGGAATCTGCTGCCGGATCGACCGCCCAAAGACCATTCAGGGTCAGTTCGGTTGCGGTGTTGCCAAGGATCAAAAGCTCTTGGCCTGCGCCGGTTCCGCCCACGATCTTGATCTTACGGCCAATCATGCTGCCATCATCGCCAAAGTCGACCAAAGCGCCCGAAGCCGTTTGCGCCGTAAGGGTGGAGCGGTCATCAAAGACCTCATCCGATTTCGTCTCGGTCACCGTATCGATCAAACCGGTGATCGCATCCGACACGCGCAAGACAAAGCCTGACTCGAAAGCACTGGGAGCATCATCGGCGTCCCATGCGCTGCCAAATCCAAGTGTTGTCTGCGTGCCGCCCACGGAAACGCTTGTGATAAAGCGGCTCTGCCCGAAACCGGGACCGGAAGATATGGTCACGGTCCGGCCCAGCAGATCATCGGCTGTCTGCCCCAAAAGCGCGCTGGTGGTCACGACCATCGTGTCTGCTGTCGACACCCGATTTTGTGCGCGATCGACGACAATATCGACACCTGACTTGAACAGATGGGTCACGACGCCATTCGTCTGGCCTTCAAATGCCGCGTCATCATAGTTGAACATCACGGGCTGATTGCTTTGACCGTCGAGGTCGCCACGGGTGAACAGGCTGCCCGGTGTCTCGGACCGGATGCCGTCAGCAATGACAGCTACGTTCTGCGCGACGTTCCAGTTTGCAGCCGTAAAGGTCAGCGTTACGGCCGATCCGTCACCTTTGACCACTGCACCGCTTGCGGTGCTTTGAACCCGGAAAGCATATTTACTTTGATCGCGTCCGTCCGGTGACGGCAATGGCGCGCCCACGATGACCTGCACATCACGTGTCGGAGCACGCGTCAGCACAACGGAATAGACATCACCCAGTACGTCACCCTCATCGATGATGGTGCTGCCTTGGGTCTGTGTGATCACGGCGAAAGCTTGATCATTATCTGCAACATTCGCCGATACGCCGAATACCTTTTGACCGTCATACCGTGCATCCGTGGACGTCATGTCGTGGGTAATGATGCCCGAATGCCCCCGAAGGTCATTGGACACCACAGGCGGCGTTGGCCCGCTGACGTTGAAGGTATCGCTGCCCAACCCACCGAACAATTCGGTAAAGACAGTGCTCTTGGTGGATTGCAGGAAGAAGCGGTCATCGCCTTCGCCACCGTCTACACGCAGGCTCTCGATGTTCACAAAGCTCACGTTCAGACCGGCCCCGAAGACACCTTCGTCTGTTATGACAAAATCGTCCCCGAATTCGGTCCCGATAACAACCAATGTGTCATAGCCGTCACCACCATTGATGTTGAGCGGTGCGTTCACGGCATAACGGACGGTATCAGCGCCCACGCCACCTGTCAGATCGGTACGTTCACGCTGTGGTTCGGACGACCCAATAAGAGCAAAGGCGCGTACTTCGAACAGGTCATCGCCGGATTCCCCATTAAGCTGCAACACCGCAAGGTTATGATAAACAACAAAGATATCATCTCCGATGCCACCATTTACCGTCATCTGGAAACTGATACCGTTTGACAGCCAACCACGTGTCGTCTCGATCGAGAGGAAGAAGTCATCGGCATTGATGCCGGTATCGATGCCGCCGTTTTCGGCATTCACATTGCGCGCGGTACGGAACAATTGACCAACCTGGAACTGGTCAGCACCCGCTCCGCCGTTCAGGGTCATTTCGGCTGCGGTGTCATCGACGGCAAAGATATCATCACCGCCGTGGCCGTTGACGATCAACCGCTCAAGGGTCGCGCCATAGTTGACCCGTTCCACATAGAAATCACCATTGAGGCCTGCGATAAACGCATTTGCCCCTGAGGCATCCGAACGCACCAAGAAACGGTCTGCGTTGTCCGTGCCGTTGACCTCAAGAAGGTCGACATCGCCGGAGTCCCCAGCATCCACAATGGTAATGCGGCTGTCTGTCGTGCCGCCAGACAGGTTAATGCGGTAGGTATCACTACCCTGCCCGCCGTTCAGATCATCAGAACCTTTGGTCGCCATGATCAGATCATCGCCGCCGCCGCCGTCAACTGTGTCTGCGCCCGTGCCGCCGTCCAGAATGTCATTATGGTCGCCACCTTCAAGGACATCACCCTGACCGCCACCGCGCAGATCATCCATACCTGCACCGCCGCGCAGCGTGTCGCTACCGCCTTCGCCCAGCACCAGATCATCACCGGCGCCGGCAGTCACATCGTCATTGCCCATGCCCGCGATAATGATGTCTTTAGAGCTGCCCGCAGTGATCACGTCACCGGCCCCGTCAGGACCGATGGCTAGCCGCTCTAGCAGCACATTCACATTGCTGGCATCCGTCAGAGCAGAAAGGTTGGCCACAAAGCTATCCGATGAGACCGTCAGCAAGGAAGACAGAATCCGCCCGCTATCGCCGAAGATCAGGTTGTTGCCTTCGCCGCCCTCGATTGTATCAAAGCCGCTACCGCCAAAGATAATGTCTTTGTCCGCGTTGCCACGCACCATATCGTTGCCATCAGCGGCAAAGATCACGTCATGTCCATCACCCCCGGTGATGTCATCTGCCGCGCCTGCCCCGTCTACATCCGTCACGCCGCCATTGTGCAGCGCGCGCACGTTTGACAGGATTTTGATCCCCGTGCTGACAAAACTTACTGTGCCGCCGTCACCTAGCAGCAGGTCGTGGCCCGTACCGCCGTCAAGCGTGTCACTGTTGCCGCCACCAATGAGAATATCTTCTCCTGCGCCGCCACTGACCGTGTCGCGCCCGTCTGTTGCTGTTGCTTTAGAAGAGACAACGTTTTCCAGAATGCTGGCCTGATCGCCAAGCACAAGGTCATCACCACCGCCGCCGGAGACTTCGTCATCCCCTGCGCCACCAATCACCAGATCATTGCCACTCGAACCTATGATGGTGTCGCTTCCGGCGCCGCCATCCAGCAGGTTGAACTTTGCGGAAACACCGGAGGGCGTTGTATTGTTGATAAAGCTGATGCTGTCATTACCCGCGCCACCGCGAATGTCGAAATGCACTTCGTTGCCATTCCAGCCATCCAGGATAATGGTATCGTTCCCGTTACCGCCATCCACGACGATAGTCTGACCCTTGCGCACCTGATAGGTGAATCTATTGTTTGTATCGGGGCTGTCTTCGCCAAAGCCTCCGGGAGTTGTGAAGACCTCTACGTCATAGAAATCACCGGTGGCTCCGGAATTCGGCACTTTCCGAACAGTAACTGTCTCATCGCCATCGGTAGCATCACCCAGCAGACGCTGTGCAGCGAACTGGCCGGTGTTGATGATCAGATCACCGTTAGCCGCTTCCGATGCGACGATCGGCGGACGGAAGAAATCAATCTCGAAGGTCGCCAGTGTGATCGGATCGACCAGATCCCATTCTTTATCAATCTCGAACAGAACCAGATCAATCTTGAGGAAGGCAAACAGACGCGCAAAAATCTCACCTGTCACATCAAAGATAGCAAGCGGTGCTAGCAACTGGTCCGCTGTATCTGGGGCACGCGTCTGGTTCACAAAATTGGAGACCAACTCGTTGATCCGCACCTTGCCGTCGTTGTCAGGGTCAAACAGATCAAAGAGAATCTCGATGAACAAGCCGCCCGCAACGCCGGCGCGTGCCACCCCAAGGTTCAGTTCTGCCGCCGCCGTGATACCGCCAAGGAACGTCAGTTCTGGTACATCGGCACCGGTACCATCCGCGTTCTCACGATCCGATACGTACAGACCGTCAAGCAGCAACAGCGGGTTACGATAATCGCCATCAATAAAGGCTGAGATACCTGTCGTGTCGTATCCAAAGGCGAAATCTGCAACGAATTCAATACCAAGGTTGAGAGAGACCCCAAGAGGACCGAAAATCGAGAAGAAGAAGCTCTTTTCAAAATCTGCGACCAGTGGCGCCAGATCATAGGTGACCAGCGTGGCTTCATCGCCCATCAGCAGGCCAAAAATCTGGCTTGGGTCGGACAGGATCGGGAACGCAAACGCACCATTGGCCTGCAGCAGACCCTTCATGGTCCGCGCACCCTTCTTGCTGTCTGCATTTCCTGACGTAGTCTTGTTTTCAATTTCGGCATTCACATCATTGGTTGTCAATGTGCCGCCAGCTTTACGCTCCTGATAAACATCATTGCCCGAGAACCCGTTTTCGAACGGATTTGTCTCTTCGCTGGTGCCATCAATGTTATCGAAAATAACAAAGTCACCGATCGGAATGACTAGGTTCATGTTGCTCGATGCCAATTCGGCGACGGTGTTTACAAGAGTAATCACCTCAGCAAGGGCTTTGATCATGCCGGGGTCGACCTTGCCGGAAGTTGCCGCAATGTCGAGCATCGTAAGGTTCACACCGAACACATCAATCAGCGGAATTGGCGCCGTCAAGACATCAATCAACGGCTGAAGGGGCGAGGTCACTTCGGCGACTTTTTCAACAATTGGACCAAGCACTTCGGTGATATACTCACCCAAATCCAGCTCGACATTGTTGAAGGCAAGATACTGCATTCCCTCGGCCAAAGATGATCCAAGGTCATCAGATTCGGCGCTGCCGATCAGGACAAAGTCATTCTCGAAGCCCCACAGGAAGTCGAAGTCAGCCATTATTGACGGGAAACCGGAGCTGCTGTTGCCGCCAGTCAGGCTTGGCGCAATGCCAAGGGTAAGATCAAGCACTGCAGCGGCTTCTACTTCCAGCCCCAGAACAAGGCCGATCTCTCCGAATTCGGACAGTGCCAGATGATTTCTGTTGTCGCCGTCTCCGCTTTGAACGTCATCAGTCACGTCGATCGACACGACTGCGGTCAGCTCTGTGGTTTCGTTGATCCCGTCGCTATCAATATCACGGCCCGCAGATGTTTCGCCGCTTAGGCCAAGGAAGCCCAGCTCACCAGTGATTGAGCCGCGTGGCGTCGCGGTTGCTGTGAATTCCAGCTCACGAACCTCATTCCCTTCGGCATCCAGCGCATTCTCGACATCAAGGTAGAAACCTTCTTTGGTCGACAGACCAAAACCAAGGTTCAAAGCCCAGTCGATGGTCAGATCCATCTCTGCTTCGGACTTCAGCCCAAGACCAGGAATGCCAATATCAAAGCCAAGATCAATGTTGCTCAGATCATCAGGCAACAGCTGGGCGCCTAGCGTGAAATCCCAGAAAATGTCGGCAGAGCTGATATCGGCCCCTTCAAAGAGCACCTGACGCAGCGCCTCACCATCGAGATAAATATAGTCACCCGCAGTCTGCTCAGTGAGGTCAGCCCCCTCTAGCGCAAGCAGCAGGTCAAGGCCGTCTGGCCCCAGTAGATCAAATAGCAGGTTCGAGATTACGTTGAGGTCAGCATCGGTAAAGTCAGCTGCCGCATCCTCAATCGTGTCAACCGCGTTACGGAAATCCCCGATAAAGTTGTCACGGAAATCTCCAATGAAGTCAGATGCATCGGCGAAGGAAGAGCCGACCAACGGTAGGTTCAAATCGGCCAGTGCACCGAACAGATTGTCGCCCAACAGCCCCAGGAATCCGTCAAAGCCGTCAACCGCAAGGCGGATATTATCGAAGATCGACAGACGCGAGAAATCGAAGTTTTCGAGGTAGGAAACAAGATCACGGACGTCGATGACAACATGGTCGCCCTCAACAAAACCGTCGAGTTCCGCGTCAGTGGTGGCAACTCTCAAAGAGGCAATGTTGGCAAGGTTGCCTTGTGAGCCTACCGCTGCGCCTGTTGAATCAGTCGTGATCGCCTCTCCGACAAGGATTGATCCGATGTAGTTAGCATCATTGGGGAAGAAGATCGGCAACACGCCTTCAACTGTGCCGTAAGCGCCATCAACACCTTGATTGCCCCCGATATTGAAAGCTGTTCCCAGATCAAGATCAGCGAGAGAGACAATTTCGCTCGACGCATCAGCCCATGCAACTTCTGCACCGGCATTGATCTCCACGCGCGCAACCTCGGTGTCGGTGCTTTGGATCGCCAAGGCAAGCGGGCCGAGGGCCGCGTTGAAGGCAAGGTTTTCACCGCCCACGCTCAGCGTGGCCTCAAGGGCTGTTTCGTCCAGCAAAAAGACCGCGTCAGACACGGAATTCGCGGGATCAAGAACTGCTTCCATATCAACACCGAATGCCAGCGTCATAAAGACGCCACCTTCGGCTCTCAGTCCGGCAGAACCGGAGAAATCGACAACGCCGCCGATGCCCAGATCATCAAAGATATCGCCGAAACCAAGCTCGGAGAAGCCAACGTTCATCGTTTCGCTGAAGGCGGTGCCAAGATTGAGGCTGAACGTCAGCAGCTCACGGCCATCGGTTTCTTCAAAGCCGATGTTGAATGCATTAAGCGCGCCCGACACTTCGCCGGTGGCAAGCGTATATGCTTCACCCAACGAGGCGGAGGAAAGACCGATTGCATCGTTCAGCGCGTCTTCGAGGAACTGCAACGAGCCCGCAGGATCTTCACGCAATTCGTTGATGTAATCGCGCAAATCATCGGCCATCGCCAAGACATCGCGCAGTGATTTATCCAGAACAGGGATATCTTCATCAAGGAAGCCAAAGCTTTCGAACTGGGACAGGAAGTCCGCGACAAGGATAAGTGCATCCAGAATTTCGTTAAGACCGAACTCACCTATCCCATTGCCCAGAATGGCAGAGACATCGGGCAGATCAACGGAGACAGAAGGCAAAAGCACAACATTCTCGATTGTCGCTGTGCTAAGTATTGTCTCTGGCGCACCTGCGCTGACTTCGCGCAGGTTTTCGAGCGTCACAGTCGTAGTTGGACCACTATTCAAAAAAGCAATTGTCCCGTCGAAGATGGTGCCATCCGCATTAACAAAACGCAGATCAGCCCCCACGGCCAAGATATCGCTTAGATTCTGTCCGACGGTGAAGGTGTCAGCACCAGTCACAGTCATACCGCCGAAGGTTTCGAAACGGTCCCACAAGAACGGGTCACCAATGGCAAGGATTTCCACCCCGATGTCTACGGAAGCGTTGCCACCGAGCAGCGCATCAGCCATCGCTTGAAAGCCCGCTGATCCGTCCTGCAAAGACAGGGTCAGATCGGCGCCCCCATAGCTTGTCGCATCGGGATCACCGCCCAAACCTTTAGCAAAGGTGATCTCAGGCAAGGCAAGAATCGCTAACGGGCTTTCACCGTTGCCGAACGTCTCAATTATTTCGCCCAGCGTTAGGATATTATCCGCCGCAGGCGACCCGACAGACGTGTTAAATCCTAATGAAGCAGTTGCTGAAAAATTGGCTGTACCGGCCAGATTAACGCCAATGAACCCAAGACTTGCCTGGGCTTCGACGCCGGTCTCAAGCACAGCTTGACCGCCCGCCTGCCCCGCAACACCAGCACTGCCGTCGATTCGCACGCCCTGCACAATTTTGCTACCGTCGCCATAGATATCTATATCAACAAATGGCTCGCCCATGATCCCATACGTGCCAGCCGTCAAATTGCCGACCCCGGTCAAACGGATGCTGGTTCCGGCATACTCTCTTAGATCAAGCGTTTCGGAGAACAGCACATCACCGCCCGTTCCGAATACCATCAGATCATTTAGCAGCCGCCCCGCCTCTGCCGCGAAGGTGAAGCTGCCGACATCAGACAGATCATCACTACGCAAGAACAAACGATCGGCAAGTTGTACGCCGCCAATATCACTACCAGTGATTATCCCGTCAGGTGTCTCTGGTGTCGATCCGGCAATTGCTACGGCCGTGTCTGTGCCGACAATGCCTAACTGCGACGCCGCAGACGACCCATTCGTCGCCTCGATTGATTTCAGCAGAACACTGCCGTTGTTATAGGTTATACGGATGCTTTTTCCGGACTCGTCCTCTGCCGTAAGCGGATCGTCAGGTGTCACTTCCGCTTGAAGGTGGCCCGCACTATCCGCGGCCTCAATCAGCCCCAGTACATCGCCCAGATTAACAGCCGAGGTCAGGTCGACCGTAAAGAAGGTCTCATTATCAAGGCGGATCAGCAGGTCGTCCGTATTTGCCGGACCGGCCACAAGACCCAGTTCAGGAACCGCATTCACAACGTCAAAGCCCGCCGCGTCGGACTTTAGCGTCAGGACCAGCAGGTTACCTTGATAGTCAGCCTCGATGACCTCAGACAGATCGACGGTATCGTCACCCTCCATTGTCCAGTCAGAGCCACGCGCCTCCGACAATGCCGCATTCACGTCGGATGCAAGGTCAATAATGTTCCGGTTCAGTGATTTGATGCTGCCGCCATCGACAGACAATGTAGACGCGGCTTTCACCACAACGTCATAGGTTTCACCGTCGATGTTCAGCGTTATCACGGCGTCCGTCGCGAACACGCCGATACCTCTTGCTACTGCGCGCGCGGCCGTGACCGTCTGCGTGCCTGTCTGCCCGTCATTAATACCCAGAACCGCAATCGCTGGCTCAGTCGGTCCTGCGTTAATCTTAATCCCAACGCCTGCACCGGCAGTGAATACAAGCTTACCAGTTCCGTCGAGAGATGCCGTGATTCCCGTGCTGCCAGTTACCAATTGTGCATTAATTGCCGTCGCGATGTCAGACGCTGTGGCCTGCAAGTTTTGATTTGGCAACGTCACCACCATACTGGTGGAAGTGGTCGTGTTCTCGACCGAGAAGCTTAGCGTTGCGGTGGCTGGGGGCACGGTTGTGCCGGTCACAGCAACTTCGGATTTAGGCTGCACTTTCAACGCACTCAACAGCGTCACGCCATCCATATCACCGGTATTTGACGGAACACTGCCCGCGTCGCCGGTAACAGGATCGACGGAGAAATCAGTGGTTAGGTCAATGCCGAACCCGATCTCCAAATCACCCCGTCCGGTCAGAACAATGCGGCTGTCACTGCTGACGCTCGCCAGTTCCCCCAGATTGAGATCAAAGTCGGTTTCAAGTTCGGTTGCAAACAGGCTACGCGACAGATCAAGGTCGAAGATCAGCTGATCCTCATCCATGTCATAGCTAAAGCCTTCTGGCAGGATGCCCTTGTCCGTAAGAATGTCGAAAAACCCCTGAACGGAGTTGAAATTGGCACCATTGAACCGGTCCAAAAGCCCGGCAGCATCATCCCCAAGCCCAACGTTATCGCTCAAATCTTCCAGTGAGACGTCGATATCGCGGCTTAGCTGGGTGCGGCCTGTATTGAAATTGACTGTCACTGCAGCGGACAAGGCTGTCGCAAGCTGACCCGTCAGATCGCTGACCGTCCATGAGCCCGGAGTGCCCGCGCTGATCAGCGCAAGATCAACAAGATCACCAAGCGTATTGCTAAATTGAACAGAGGCCACCGTATCATCGACGATGTGCAGTTCAAGCGCAGTGACTACGCCACGGAACTCGATGAACTGGTCCAGCCCCGCTTGCCCTAAGGCATCATTGAGGTCGGTCACCAGCTTGTCGTTAGCGTCTTTCACGCCATCACCGCCACGATCAAACAGGATCAGGTCGGACAACATCCCACCCAAATCAGCGATCTTATCCAAACCGCCTGAAACGAACGGCAGCTTAATATCTGACAACAACGTGCTGTCGGTTGCATCTTCCATCCAAAGGATGAAGTCCGCCATCATTTCGATCAGATCTTCAGGAGAGAAATCGTTGAAATCAAGGAAGTCCGCAGAGCTGCCGCCCAGCACGACCTCAGGAGCGGATCCGTCAAACAAGTCCGCTTTGGAGAATGCCAGCGTCATCTCGGCAGCGCCCAACAGTCCGCCGTCAGCACCCAGCGTCAATGTGCCCCTCAAGCCCGCATTACCGCCAAGGACGATCGTGTCATTGTAAAAGTCATAATCGGCGCCCGTCACGTCCAAACCAAGCGAGCTGGCCATTGTTGCACCCGAAGCCGAGATAGTGAACGACAGCCCCCCTGTCGCCTCAAGGCCTGCATTCGCGTCCAGTTCACCAGTGATCGTACCTTTGAGGATGCCAATGTGAGCTTTGGTATCAAGGTCAAGCTCAACGGCGAGACCAACACCAAAGCCGTTAATCTCACCTGCAACGCCGGAGGCTCCAACCATCAAAGATGCGTCCAGAACGGCGCCCACACCCAACAGCGCCCGTGCTTGGGCATCCAGCTCTAGGCCAACAGCATCCGCCTGTGCGCCTAGATCAACAGAAAATCCTGTCTGCCGCGCAGCAGACAGTACAAAATCAAATATCACATCGTTTGTGCCCGATAGGCTGAAATTGGCATCAGCAAGGCTAAGGTTGAGCGCGCCCAAACCAACCAGTCGCTGTTCAATTGCATCGCGCAAGATTTGCTCGGGTGTGCTGCCGAATCCGAAGTTCGCCGCAACAACATCACCAGCGCCTGCCGTGATGCTCAAAGATTGGACGTCATCCTGCTTGATCTGGAACGCGAGCCTGCCTTCTGCAGCTGTCACGAAAATCCGATCCGCCATTTCAGACAATGCTTCGTCAGCCAACTGGCCTGCAATACCGTCAACAATCTGGTCTACCGCACTGTCGAGCGAGAACGGAGGCGTCTGGATATCTGCGCCCAACACATCAACGTCAAAAGTTTCTGTGAGTATTGTACCGTCTGTAAGCACGACCATGACATCAACGTTGAACTGTCCAATGCCCGCCTGCCCGATGAGCGGGCTCAATACCGCAGGTCCCAGCGACTGAGCGGCAAAGTCGACCGCATTCACCACAGCCTCGAACGCAGATGCGCTGCTGTCCGAACCCGGCAAAGCATCAAGGATTTTCGCGCGGGTCGCGTCAATCAACTCGTAGAAATCAAGGGCCTGCCCAAGCGTGACGTCAGCTTGGTCCACAAGCGTACTACCACCAATAAATGGCAAGGCTTGCACAAATTCGGCCGCGTCGGTCATGTCGGCCAGCACATCGCCAAAGGCGTCAAAACCGTTTTGAATAGCGTCTGTAATCTGCGCGATTGTCAGCGCCAGATCAGGTCCGGCAATCGACGTAATTTTATCCGCGTCGACGGCCATACTGCCAAGGCTGGTTACGCCCGCAGCCAGTTCGACCTGATCTCCGGAGCTGGCCTCAAAGCTTTCGACATTGCGCAAAAAGACTTCACCCGATGCCAGAGATGATGTCGGGCTTGGCGCCGGGGCCGCGGAATTTCCGATAATCCAGGTATTCGCAAAACCTGCTCCCATGTCTGTGACATCGTCAGTACCGCCGCCGCCTTCAAAAAGAATAGGAGGAAAGACAAAATCGCCCAACACCAGTGAATCATTACCAACCGTGCCATTGATGGCGATTGAAGTGACGTCGGCCAACAGGTGCACATCAGTCGTGCTGGTCCCGTCATCCGCGATCTGCTGTATTTCAAGATTGCCACCGTCGACGTCCAGAACGATTTGCGCCAGTCCTGTCATAGAAACGATAGGGTCAGCAGACAGCAGAATGCGCGGCTCAAGTATTTCCACATCCAGCTTTGGCGCTGTAGGAAGCTTGCGCGGCTTGGACAGTATCGCAGTGTGCGAAACCCCCCTTAAAAAGCTTGTTTTCTTTCGTGTGTCAGAACGTTTTGAGCTATCGGAATTCTCAGCTTCGAAAATAAAATCTTTCATGCAGATCGGTCCAATGCAAAATATAGTTCAGGGCAAAACACACCCTTAAATGTAGAAACTCCGAAAACAGAAAACACAAAGCAGCAACAAATATCGCAGCGCAGAGTGCTGCCATCAGGTAAGTCTGCGCGCAATAGGGGCTTTGAGTCAATTAGCTAAAGGGAAACAGTGAGTTCCTGCGCTATTCGAAGACACCCCCAAAGCCACTCGGAACCTCCATTTTTGAGCCTCGCACCGACCAAAGCTCGCCCTCTCTTTAAGGCGGGAGGGTCTAGGCACCGCCGCTTCACGTCAGGCGTAGATCTATTAATTGGAGACTGTTTCACACTTCGGAGAGGCTTTCGCAGATTTTCGTCATGAATCCTCTAATGCCCGCCTATAGCCGCGCATCTTTATACTTGCGCGCCCTCCCTATAGATATTTGCTGGTGACTTTCCGCGCCCGAAGCCCCTACAAGCATCGGCAGATGAATACTTGACAAAATAAGTGGGATTTATATTCCCCATAATCAAGGTAGCCAATCGCCCGCGACATAGCCCCCGAAAATTCCGAAAAACGGAAGCCCTCGAGGGACAAATGACTCACTTCAGAACACAAAAATCACTACGAAACCGGAACGCTCGCAATAGCATCGGGTTGATGACAGCCGCAGCAATTTGCACGTCGGCGCCAGGCGGATTGTACGCACAAACGGCAACCGATCCGCTGCTATTGCCAGGGATCGAGGTAGAGACCTCCGAACCCGTAGCTGCCGCACCTAAATCAAAGCCCGTGCAAAAGCAGCGCGCCCGCAAAGCGGCGCCGATGCGCAAAGCCACCCCCTTGCGAACGGCACCTGCCCCCGTTGCCGAAGTTGCCCCCGCCGCGCCAAGCGGGCCGGTCGCAGGACAGGACGGGCTTTCACCCTTCGCCAACCCCGAGGCAGGATACGATGCCGTACGGTCCGGCAATTCACTTTTAACGCAGCCTTTAATTGATACGCCGCGCACGGTTACGGCCGTGACGCAAGAAGTGCTGCGCGACAAAAACGCAACTTCCGTCCGTGAGCTTGCGCGCACGACACCTGGCATCGCGCTGGGCACTGGCGAAGGTGGCAACGCGTTTGGTGACGTCCTGTTTATTCGCGGCTTCCGGTCCTCGAACGATGTGTTCATCCACGGCATGCGCGATTCAGGTGTGGCTGTGCGAGAGGCCTTTATGGCCGAACAGATCGAAATCACCAAAGGCCCCTCCGGCTCAATCGGCGGGCGTTCCACCACAGGCGGCGCGGTCAATCTGGTGACGAAAAAGGCGCAAGACACCGACTACATCAAAAGCGCCACGACATTCGGCACTGCCGATCTTGCTCGTCAGGAGCTGGATTGGAACAAGGTCTTGAATGACCGTTTCAAAACCCGCATCGGGTCCGTCGCGCAAAGCAGCGGTGTTGCCGGTCGCGACAACAGCAAGGACAACCGCCTGGGCCTCTCACTTGCAGCTGAATTCAAGGCGACCGAAAAGCTGACATTCGACATCGAAGCCTATCGGCTGGAGATGAAGCAGATGCCTGACTGGGGCGTGCCGTGGGATGGCACCAACAACGTTCCCTTCACGGAAAGTGGTGCTGGCCGCCCAACGCTCGACCAGTCAACATTTTACGGCGATACCAACCGTGACTTTCAGGATGCCACGCAGAGCGTAGCCACTGTCGGCGCGACCTATGAAATAGCACCCGGCGTGACATTCACCAACCGCACACGGGTCAACAAGACCAAGAATGACTATATCGTGTCAGCGCCCGAACGGCCCGACACCAGCGATGCCGATCCACTCAACTGGACGCTGAGCGCGTCCCCCAAAAGCCGCTATCAGGTCAACGATGTGATGGCCAACACGAGCGAGCTTTCCTTTGGCTTCGATACCGGCTCAGCCCGGCATGACTTTGTCGCCAGGTTAGCCCTGTCACGCGAAGAGGTCAGTCAGCGAGGCTATGTTAGCTTGTCCTCGGAAGTAGGTGGAGGGACCGCGACCGAAAGGCTCGCCGGGTGTTCCATTTCGATTTATGCGCCAGATACCAGCGGCTGTGCGACCGCCACACCTGTACGAAGTGCGGATGCGACCCTGACCGAAGTCACGACCAAGTCGCTGTATCTGAATGACACGATCACGTTCAATCCACAGTGGGAACTGAACCTTGGCGCGCGGGTGGATGATTACAGCATCAGCCGCACCAACACCGCTGAAGGGTCCACGACACTGACCCGCGACGATGTGATGTTCAACTGGAACGCCGGCCTTGTCTGGAAACCCCGCGACAACGGCTCGGTCTACCTGTCCTATGCCACATCCAGCAATCCGGTCGGTGATGAACTGGATGCCGGTGGCGGCAGCTATAACGGGCTGGACACCGCAAACGCTATTCTGGCGCCAGAAGAAAACGTTGCTTTTGAGCTTGGCACAAAATGGCAGTTTGGCAGCCTGACCGCTACGGCCGCTATCTTTCAAACCCAAAAGGATCATGCACGCGAAAGCACTGGCGGACGCGGTCAACCTGCCGTGACAACTGACACAGGCAAGTATCGCGTGCGCGGGGTCGAGCTGGGCTTTCGCGGTAAAGTTACTGAAAAAATCAGTGTCTTCGGTGGTGTGACCTGGATGGACAGCGAAGTGCTGAACAGCAGCAACTCCGACAACATCGGCCAAGAGTTCGCCAACATCGCGCATGAGCAGTTCAACCTGTTGGCACGCTATGACCACAATGAAAAGTGGAGTTTTGGCGGGCAGGCAACATGGCGCGGCAGCGTTCAGGGCGGCACGTTTGCGGCAACCACTGGCAACACATTGCCCAGCTACTGGCGCTTTGATTTGATGGCCGACTATCACGTGAACGACGATACAACCGTCAACTTCCACATCGATAACGTGCTGGACGAAGCCTACTACGATGCGCTGTACCGTTCAGGCATGCCGTTCGCCTACACGGCTCCGGGGCGGTCTGCCTCAATCTCAGTCAGCATGAAATTCTAACAGCGTGGTGGGCGGCTTTTGCTGCCCACCAACCACACCTGAAAGGACAAGACATGTTGGTCTGTGTCGAAGATATTTTATCGCCGCAACAGGTGTCCAGCATTGCTGGACACTGCCGCTTGGAATGACGGGCGCAGCACCGCAGGCGCGCAATCAGCGCAAACCAAGCGCAACCAGCAAATCCCGCTGGACAGCCCTATCCTGCCAGAGCTGCAATCGTTTATCCTGCAGCGTCTAACGGCGCATCCGATGTGGATGTCTGCCGCACTGCCGCTGCATATCTTGCCACCGATGTTCAACCGCTATGCGCAGGCTGAAACCTTCGGCGTGCACGTGGACAACGCCATTCGCGTCAATCCGCAAACCGGCCAGCGTTTGCGCACTGATTTGTCCTGCACCATATTCCTGAACGATCCCGAAGACTATGATGGCGGCGAACTTCTGATCGAAGACAACTACGGCACACAATCTGTGAAGTTGCCTGCCGGACACTGCGTTTTGCACCCGTCAACCTCGCTGCATCAGGTCACGCCGGTGACCAGGGGCACCCGCACCGCATCGTTTTTCTGGGTCCAGTCGATGATCCGCGACGCAGGCCAGCGTGAAATCCTGTTCGATCTGGATCAGTCGATCCAAGACCTTTCCTCAACAGCCGGTTTGAATGATCCGACTGCTGTCCGCCTGACAGGCATTTACCACAACCTTATCCGGCAATGGGCAGAGACGTGATATGACACACCACCGCCTTCTCCTGACAGAGTTGCTTACCACAGCGCCCGGCTATGCCTTCGCCGATACGGCCTCTGTCAACGTAAGCTTGATCGAGTTCGCTGATAAATGGATCGAGCCGCAGCTGGCCGAGCCGATGATGACCGCAGCACAAAGCGGCGGGCACACGCCGTTGGCGATGTTCATGGCCGCGGATATTGTAGTGAAGTTGGTGATGTTCGGTCTGGCGCTGGCGTCGGTTCTGGGCTGGGCTGTGTGGACTGGCAAGCTGCTGCAAGTCAGCTGGGCGAACGCACGCCTGCGCCGATCCTACAAACGGCTGTCGGAATCCGGCACCGTGCGAAACACAGAGGCGGCGGTTTACTCCGGTCCGGTACGTGTCATGGTGAAGGCCGCCCAAGCCGAAATTGACAGATCTGCTGGCCTGAACAGTAACGGCATCAAAGAACGCGTCGCGTCAGAGCTGTCGCGCATTAAAACAGGTGCAGCCAGAGCCATGCAAACAGGCGCAATGGTCTTGGGCTCCATCGGTTCAACCGCACCCTTCATCGGGCTTTTCGGCACTGTCTGGGGCATCATGAACAGCTTTATCGGGATCCCAGAAAGCGGATCGACCAACCTGTCTGTTGTCGCACCCGGCATCGCCGAGGCGCTGCTGGCAACTGCAATCGGTCTTGTCGCGGCCATTCCGGCGGTGATGCTCTATAACCACATCACACGGCTGGTATCGGGCTACCGCGCGCATATCGGCGATGCGGCCGCATTGGTGGAGCGGTGCCTGTCACGTGATCTGGACCGGATCGCCGAGGAACCGCCCGCACAGGCGCATCTGACAAAACTGGCAGCGGATTAAACCATGGCTGTGCGTCTTTCAGACGGGGGCGACGAACTGGCGCCAAACGCTGACATCAACATCACGCCGTTCATCGACGTGATGTTGATACTGTTGATCATTTTCATGGTGGCGGCACCGCTGTCGACCGTTGATGTAAACGTCGAATTGCCCGTGGCCACCGGCGCACCAACTTAGCGACCTGATAATCCGGTGTTCGTCACGGTCCATCAGGACCTAAGCCTGAGGGTCGGCGAAGAGCCGGTATCGCTTGGCGATCTGAACATGCGCCTTGGCATCGCAACGCAGTTGAAGCTCGATACTCGGATATACATCAACGCGGACCGCTCTGTGCCTTACGGCGAAGAGATGGCGGTCATGAACCGGATGCGCGGGGAAGGATATCTGAAAATAGGGCTCGTCGGCCTTGAAGATCAAGGCGGGCAAAGCGATCCAGCTGCAACACCCATGGATAAGCCGGAATGAGCTTTGCCTATCAACGCAAGTCCAGCATTGGCCTTCTGCTTGGCGCGGGTCTTAGCATCGGCCTGCACGGTACTTTGGCCGCAGCTTGGTTGACCCAAGCAGAAGCGACAGAGACACCCGTCGAGGCGGACATTCAAGGGCGCGAACTGATTGATCTGGCTGAAATCGAGATGATCATGGCCGCCCCTGAAACCGATTTGCCCGATGGTGCCCCCGCCCAAGACAGTCAGGCGACGTTGGAAAGCCCGGCCGAGCGTGAAGAGGCGAAAGCCTCAAATGATCCGATGTTGGCGCAGATCCCGCAGACCCCTGACGACCCCGAGTTGCGCTTCAAAATCGCCAACCCCGATCAAGAGGTGAATTCTGACAAAGAAGCGACAGAAGTGCCCACTGAAATTCAGGAAGACACCGCAACCGAAAACGCGCCTCAAAGCACGGCTTCTGCACCGCAGGCGAACGCGGGGCAAGACGAGCAAGATCAGAGCGCGGCAAAAGAACAGGGTCTCACAGACGCAGAGCGGGTCGAGATTACGGATTGGCAAAAATCGCTGGTGCTGGCGCTGAACGCGGGCAAAGACTACCCTCGCCGCGCCCGCGAGGCCCGCGCAGAAGGGACCGTGACTGTGGCGTGCAGTCTGGACAAATGCGGGGCGATCCAGGCGCGCCGCGTGTCAGAGACATCGGGCTGGCCGGTGTTGGTTCAGGCCGCTCTTGGCATTTTTGACAGGCTGGAAAAACTGCCCCGCCCGCCCGCAGCTTTGGGCGCAGGGCCTTTCGATTTGGCAATTCCGATCAGCTACCGGTTCCGGTAAACTCAGTCAGCATATCATCCGTGATATCTGCGATCGTCGCACAACCGCAGAGCGCCATTGTCACCTCAATCTCGTCGCGCAGTCGGCGCAGCACTTGACTGGCGCCACGCGCGCCATCAACAGCCATTCCGTGCATGACCGGACGCCCGACCAGAACCGCTTCGGCACCCAGCGCAAGCGCTTTGAAAATATCACTGCCCCGCCGGATACCACCGTCAACAAAAATAGAGGCGGCACCGTCCACCGCGTGCACAATTTCTGCCAGCCGGGTGATGGGGGCAGGCGTTGTGTCCAGCACACGCCCTCCGTGATTTGGCACGGTGATACCCGCGACACCCGCTTTCACCAGCCGAACAGCATCTTGCGCCCGCAAGCATCCTTTGACCACGACAGGAACAGGGCTGTCCGAAATCAAGCGTTCCAGATCACCCACTTGGGCGCAAACACCATCATACCATCAAAGACCACGCTTTGGCCGGTCTCAAGCTGTGACCTTGGCGGTTGTGGCAAGGCATCCAGCATCACCGGCCTTATGTCCCCGCTTAACTCAAATCCCGCAGCAACTTCGCGGTCGCGTAACCCGTTGATTGGGGCGTCTAGCGTCACGACCAGCGCGCTTGCGCCACACGAAACAGCGCGCGTCACGAGCGACATAGTCGCATCGTGCCCTTCCTGCATGTACAGTTGGAACCAGCGGCGCCCGGGAATCGTGGCTATGTCTTCAGGCTTCACACTGGTCTGGCAGCTCAGCACCATCACCGCGTCTTGCGCGGCGGCGGCCATAGCCATCGCTGTCTCCCCCTGCGGATCAAACAGGCGCTGGAACGCCATCGGAGCAACCATAACCAGATGTACTGCATCAGCGCCCAATATCGTAGTTCGAGTATGACCCTTACCGCAATCGACCAACAGCCTTGGAAAAAGCCCGATCCGTCCGAACGCAGCTCTATTCTCCGTCGCGCTCCGCTCGGCTTCTGCACCGCCTTCCAGATAGGCAAGTACATCAGCAGGCAGTCGCTTTGATGCGGCAATTTCGAAATCGGAAAGCGTGGTGAGCATGGTTAGTAATTGTCCATCGGGGAGTAGATCAAAAGAGGTGCTAACCTCTAGCTACTTAACGGTAATAGACCAGACATGGAAAAGCGATTGCTAACAGCATGCGATCTGATGATCGCCTGTCCGAGTGGCCCCAAACCACCCCTACCGCGTCGCAAGCTCCTGCGTTCAACAGTATTTCTCGGGACCGATCCACTGCACATTTGAGTACCGATCTCCATGCGCCCATCCGACTGGCAGTATCTTTTCTATCTCCGCCAACTCTTCCACCGTCAATTGTCGGCTTGCCCCCTCCAACAGCTGTGAGAAATGCTGGACCGAGCGTGTCCCCGGGATCGGGATTACATGATCACCCTGCGCCAGTACCCACGCAATCGCCAGTCCCGCCGCGGACATATCAAGCTGCTGCGCAAGCGCCTGAAATGGCGCCACAGCGGCGATATTCGCACTGTAGTTTGGCTCCATAAAGCGCGGATTGTTTGCCAGAAACGGCAGTGCTTGCGCTGCCGCATAGGTCATCGGTGTGTCGGTTAGGAATGAACGTCCGACTGGCGAGAAAGCCACCATCGCCACTCCCAGCTCCGCACAGGTCTGGACCAGACCCAATTCAGGCTGGCGCGTAGACAGAGAGTATTCAGATTGCACCGCCGCGACAGGGTGTACCGCATGGGCGCGCCGCAGCGACGTAGGCGCGATTTCGGAAAAGCCAATGGCCTTCGTCTTGCCTTCTTTAACGAGGGCACCCAACGTTTCCACCAATTCTTCAATTGGAACAGACGCATCTCGGCGGTGCACATAGTAGAGATCAACTGCTTCGACACCGAGCCTCTTAAGGCTGCCTTCCAGCTCCGTCCGCAAATGCGCAGCAGAGTTTTTGAAGATATTGCCCGCCCCGTCTGGATTGCGGGTAATGCCACCCTTGGTCGCGATCTTGAAGTGCTCTTTGGACTGCGGATGGACCTTGAGATAGCTGCCGATCACGGTTTCTGACGTACCCATTCCGTAGACATTTGCCGTGTCTATGTGAGACACGCCCGCCTCTCTTGCCGCATCAAGGATCGCATGGCTTTCGGCCTCGTTTGTGTGGCCGTAAAAGCTGGAGAACGACATCGCCCCGATTCCTAGTGGATGGACAAGGGGGCCGTTCTGGCCAAGCCGACATAGTTTCATGGTGGGTTTCCTGATGCTTTTGGTTCGAGGAAGTGTCTGATCACTAGCACTATCTCAACGCTCGCACGCAATGTCTATGTTGAGGACACCGAACGATCCGCCTTGCAACTATCTGTTGGACATCCTTTCAGATTTTCATTCATGGTTGCAAAAATCTGGAGGAACAGGAAATGGCACTTACAGCAATCATCGAATCGCATGGCGGACCAGAGCAATTCAAGCTGGTTGATAGGGACGTCGGCGCGCCCGGTAAGGGCGAGGTCCGCATCGCCCATAAGGCCGTTGGCCTGAATTTCATCGACGTTTACCAGCGCACGGGTCTCTACCCGATGGACCTGCCGCATGCGATGGGCATGGAAGCCGCAGGCGTGATCGAAGCCGTGGGCGAAGGCGTCACACATCTCAAGGTCGGCGACCGCGCGGCCTATGCCTCCCAGCCCCCGGGAGCCTATGCAGAGGCGCGGGTTATGCCCGCAGCGCAAGTTTGCCCCCTGCCCGACGGCATCTCGTTCGAGGAAGGGGCCGCGATGATGCTTAAGGGCATGACGGTTGAATATCTGTTCCACCGCACCTCCCCCCTGAAGGCAGGCGATACGGTGCTGTTTCACGCGGCTGCCGGTGGTGTTGGGCTGCTGGCCTGCCAGTGGGCGCGTTCTGAGGGGATCACCTTGATCGGCACTGCCGGCACGGATGAGAAATGCCAGCTCGCGCGCGATCACGGCGCCAGCCATTGCATCAACTACCGCACCGAGGATTGGGTGGCACAGGTGCGCGACCTGACTGATGGCAAGGGCGTTGATGTGGTTATGGATGCAGTGGGCAAGGACACATTTGAGGGGTCGTTAGATTCGCTCAAACCGCTTGGGATGATGATGTCTTTCGGCAATGCCTCTGGTCCGGTGCCACCGTTTGATGTGGGAATATTGGGCAAGAAGGGATCGCTCAAGATCACGCGCCCGACCCTGTTCACCCATATCAGCGACCACGCGACCTGTCAGGCGATGGCCAAGCATCTGGGTGAAAAAGTGTTATCCGGTGACGTAAAAATCAGCATCGGCCAACGCTTTGCCCTACGCGATGTCGCAAGAGCGCATGAGGCGCTGGAAGCACGCAAGACCACAGGCTGCACAGTTCTTACAATCTGAACAAATACGGCAGCGGGGTGACCTGCTGCCGTTCCCTGCCCTATGGCGGAAGCACCTTTGCGCGACGGCGCACGCTGATCAACAGGCCCACCGTCAGCAGCACAAGCGCTGCAATACTGATCGGGCTCAGGTTCTCTCCCAGAATGAGCGCGCCCAGAATGCCGCCACCACCCGGTACAGCTGCCAGGATTGACGACGTGTTGCCATTGCCAATGGTGCGCGAGGCATGTGCGATGAACAAAAGCCCGATCAAGTTGGGCACAAACCCCTGATAGACCGCTTGCAGCAGCAACGGCCCCGTCGGCGCATCGGCCAGACCGGATGGTAGCCAAAGCGCCCAAACGGGCAAATACAGTACCGCATTCACAACTGTCCCGCAAAAGATGATCTGCATGGCGCCCAGCTGCCAACGCTCTGACAAAATGACGTAGAAAGAGAAAAACACAGCGCCCACGACAAACAGTAGGTCCCCAACCCACGCAAGCTCGCTGCGCGTCACCGTACCATCCCAAGCCAGCACCACAGCCGAGATCAGGATCAGTGCTGCTCCAAAAAGCTGTCGGGGCGACGGTGACGCGCGAAACAGCGTCAGCCCGATCAGGATACCCACCAGCGGGAGGATCCCGTTCATGAAGATGCCCCCATGTGCAGCAGGGGCAAACAAAAAGCCAGAAAAGACGCTGAGGATATACACAGGCCCCAGAATGAACGAGACGACCGCAATCTGCTTCAGCTTCATCCCACGCCAAGGTTTGTAGTACATGCACAAAGGCACCGCGATGATCGAGGCAAGACCGTAGCGCATCGCCGCCAGATCATAGATCGTTAGGCCACTGTCCGCCGCTACTCGGCTGACAATCAGCCAGAAGGACCAGACAAAAACAATCGTCCAAGCGGCGAGATAGCCGGTCAGTTGTGAAGGGGATCCGGTGGTCATTGTTGATGCGCCATTTTCTTAGACACGAGAAAAAGATCCCGAACCAAAGGAGTAGGAGGTCCCCCCTGCCATGACAAGAGGGACCTCCGATCCTAAAGCCGTGCAGAGGCGCTTAGGCCTCGTTCCACGCCCGGTCGCCGTTCGCATCTTTGACGCGGGTCGGCAGACCGATGGTGTCGAGCAGGGTGAAAAGCGGCTTTGGATCCAGCTCTTCGACGTTCATCATCTTACCGTGGTCGTAGGCGCCTTGCGCAACCAGCATCGCCATCGCCACAGGCGGCACACCAGCAGTATAGGAAATGCCCTGGCTACCCACCTCGTTATAGGCGTCCTTGTGATCGGCGACGTTGTAGACAAACACCTCAACCTCTTCGCCGTCCTTCACCCCTTTGACCAGATCGCCGATGCAGGTCTTGCCGGTGTAGTTAGGGGCGAGGCTGGATGGATCAGGCAGAACTGCCTTCACCAGTTTGAGCGGCACAACCTCAAGCCCTTCGGCGGTCACCACTGGTTGCTCTGACAGCAGACCAAGGTTCTGCAGCACGGTAAACACGTTGATGTAGTGATCGCCAAAGCCCATCCAGAACCGGATATCGGCCTCCGGATAGTTCGCCGCCAGCGAATGCACCTCATCATGGCCGGACATATAGGCTTTTTTCTTGCCCACGACGGGCAGGTCCCATTCGCGGCCCACTTCAAACATCTTGTTCTCTTGCCACGCGCCTTGCTGCCAGCTGTACACGGTGCCGGTAAATTCGCGGAAGTTGATTTCGGGGTCAAAGTTGGTCGAGAAATACTTGCCGTGGTTGCCCGCGTTGATGTCCACGATGTCGATCGAGGTGACCTCGTCCATGAACTCATCCACTGCAAAACGCGCAAAGGCGTTGACCATGCCAGGATCAAAGCCCGCGCCAAGGATCGCCGTTACGCCGGCCTCCTCGCAAGCCTTCCGACGCTTCCATTCGTAGTTGCCGTACCACGGTGGCGTCTCGCAAATCTTCGCCGGATCTTCGTGGATCGCTGTGTCGATGTAAGCGGCACCGGTCTGGATGCAGGCCTCAAGCACAGTCATGTTCACAAAAGGCGAACCTACGTTGATCACAATCTGCGCGCCGAGTTTATTGATCAGCGCGGCAACAGCGTCCGTATCCATGCCGTCCACGGCATGGGCCTCGAACACGCCCTCTTGTTTCATCGTGGACTTATCATGAACGCTTTGAATGATCGCGTCGCATTTGGAGAATGTCCGGCTTGCGATATGCAGATCGCCTAACACATCGTTATTTTGTGCACATTTATGCGCGACAACCTGAGCGACGCCACCAGCGCCAATGATAAGAACATTGCGTTTCATGTATCCAAGAGACCTCGTTTGTTTGTTTGGTTTTCAGGGTTAGTAAAATATTCAGGACAGGGCGGCCACGAAATCGTCATAGCCGAATTCGCGCACCAACCGCGTGGAGCCATCGAGTTCACGGATGGCAATGCTTGGCATTTTCACCCCGTTGAACCAGTTTTTCTTGACCATTGTATAGCCGGCCGCGTCCTGAAAAGACAGCCGGTCGCCAGCTTTGAGCGGTGCATCAAAGCGAAACTCACCAAAGATATCGCCGGCAAGGCAAGACTTGCCGCAGATCATCCACTCGTGCTCACCCGCGTCAGGCGATACCTTTGCCGGCTCGCGGTAGATCAGCAAATCCAGCATATGCGCCTCGATCGAGCTGTCGACGATGGCGAGGTTCTTACCGTTGAACATGGTGTCCAGCACGGTCACCTCAAGCGTCGCAGCACCCGTGATCGCCGCCTCGCCCGGCTCCAGATAGACCTGCACATCAAAACGCTGCGAGAATGCCTTGAGCCGCCCGGCAAGCTTTTCCAGCGGATAATCCGCGCCGGTAAAATGGATGCCACCGCCCAGACTGATCCAGTCCATCTGCTGGATAATCGCGCCAAAGCGCTCTTCGATCAGGGTCAACATCTCGTCAAAGCGGGCGAAATCGTCATTTTCGCAATTATTGTGGAACATCAGACCGCTGATCTTGTCCGCCACTGCCGCAATCGTTTCCGGATCATGCTCCCCCAGACGGCTGAAAGGCCGCGCAGGATCGGCCAAATCGAATTCCGACGTAGACACACCGGGATTGACCCGCAGGCCGCGGATGTGACCCGCAGAGGCCGCCTCAAACTTGGTTAACTGACCGATGGAGTTGAAGATGATCTTGTTGGAGCAGGCCAGCACTTCGTCGATCTCATGCTCGGCGTAGGCGACTGAATATGCATGTGCCTCGCCTTCGAACTTCTCATGGCCTAACCGCACCTCATACAGCGAGGACGATGTGGAGCCGTCCATATACTGCGCCATCAGATCGAATACCGACCACGTGGCAAAACACTTCAACGCCAACAGCGATTTCGCGCCAGATGCCTCACGTAGCCACGCGATTTTCTCAAGGTTGGCCAAGAGGTTTGTTTTGTCGATCAGATAATAGGGTGTTTGCACTGCACTGTCTCACACTGGGGTTGGCCGACTGAGCCTATACTTAGGTCAATGCCCGATAAATCAGCCGCAACGCGGGTCGCCACGCCTTAGCGTGCAAATCCGCGCTTCGAAAGCCCTTCGTCAGTATTGCGCGCGTAAATATTCCATTACTGCGCCGCGCACCGACATATCTCCACGCGTGCGCGCCTGTTCGATCACTTCGCGCACCTCGCCGAGATGGCAGCGCCGCAGCAGGCTTTTCACCGGACCGATGGAGGCTGGCCGCATGGAAAGCGTCTGCATCCCGATCGCGGCAAAGCACAGCGCCTCGACGGGGCGGCCTGCATCCTCACCACAGAACGACAGCGGGGTGTTGGTGGCCTCACAGCGCTTAACGATCCCCTCAAGGAAGGTCAGAAAGCTGACGTTGAGCGTGTCATAACGTTTGCGCACACGCTCGTTCTCGCGGTCGGCGGCAAAGAAGAACTGCTTAAGATCGTTGCCCCCGATCGACAGGAACCCGACTTCTTCGAAAAACTTGTCGGGTGCGAAGGCAAGGCTGGGGGTTTCCAGCATGGCGCCCACTTCGATGGAGGACGGCAGCTTATGCCCCAGCTTCTCCTCGCGGGCGAGCGTTTTGTCCACTTCAGCGCGCGCGGCGCGATATTCTTCAAACTGGGCAACAAAGGGGAACATCACTGTCAACGGGCCGCCATCGGCCGCCCGCATCAAGGCCTGCAACTGCATCCGCATGATCCCGGGCTTGTCCAAGCCGACACGAATCGCGCGCCACCCAAGCGCCGGGTTCGGCTCGTCGTTGGGCTTCATGTAGGGCAGCACCTTATCCGATCCGATATCAAGCGTGCGAAACACAACCCGCTTACCGTGTGCCGCATCCAGCACACGTTTGTAGAGAACACTCAGTTCCGACCGGCGCGGCATCTGATTGCGCACCAGAAATTGCAGCTCGGTTCGGAACAGGCCCACGCCTTCGGCACCGGAGCTACCCAATGAGGGAAGGTCGGCCATCAAGCCTGCATTCATGTGGAGCCCAATAATGTTCCCGCATTTCGTCTCAGCCGGTTTATCGCGAATAGAGGCGTAGCGCTCTTGCGCGGCGGCCTGCATCGCGATCTTGTCGCGAAAGGCTGCGGCCACGCTATCATCGGGGCGCAAGTGAACCACACCCTGTTCACCATCCACCATCACGTGATCGCCATTCAGCGCCTCGTTGGTGATACGGCCAGCATGCACGATCAACGGAATCGCCAGCGCGCGTGCGACAATGGCCGCATGGCTCCCGACGGAGCCTTGCTCAAGCACGATACCACGCAGGCTGCGACCGTACTCAAGCAGTTCCGCAGGACCGATGTTGCGCGCCACGAGGATCGGATCAGGCGGCAACTCAGCGCCGGTGTCCGATCCCTGCCCCGTCAAAATGCGCAGCAATCTGTTGGAAAGATCGTCCAGATCGCTCAGGCGCTCGCGCATATAGCTGTCACTTGATTGCCCGATCCGCGAGCGCGCCAGCGATTGCTCTTTCTCGACCGCAGCTTCGGCAGAGAGACCTTGGGTGATATCGGCAAGCATCCGCTTCATCCAACTTTTGGAATTGGCGAACATGCGGTACGTCTCGATTACTTCTTGCTGATCCTTGTCGCCCCGCGACATGGTCAGCATCTGATCCACGCTCAAACGCAGGGTGTCGACGGCCTCAGTCAGACGCTGCGCTTCGCGTTCAGGGTCATCAGCGATCGGATTGGAAACGACGACCCGCGGTTCGTGCAGCCAGATATGCCCCTCAGCCACGCCTTCTTGCGCAACGGTACCGCGCAAAAGAACGGGTTGACTGTGGCGGGCCGACATGGCCGCCCCCTCGCCCACAAAGGCGCCCAGTTCTGTCATCTCGGCCAGGACCATAGCAACTACTTCGAGCGCGTAGACCTCGTCTGTGTTGAATTCGCGCGCGGTTTTGGACTGCACGACCAACACGCCAAGGGTATCGCCAAGGCGCTGGATTGGCACACCTAGAAAGCTTGAATAAATCTCTTCGCCGGTTTCAGGCATATAGCGGAAACCGCGCGCCTGCGGGGCATCAGGTGTGTTCACGACACGCCGCTGCTTTGCGACCCGTCCGACCAGTCCCTCGCCCATCTTCATGCGCGTCTGGTGCACGGCGTCTTTGTTCAGACCTTCGGTCGCGCAAAGCTCAAGCGTGTCTTCATCCCGCAACAGATAGATCGAGCAAACCTGACAGCCCATCGAGCTTGCAATCAGGTGCGTAATTTTATCAAGCCGAGCCTGTCCGGCGTCATCCCCCGCCATGGCGTCACGCAGACGCCCCAGCAGCTTGCGGCTGTCGCTTTCTGTACGTTCTGGCATGATGTCCCTAGTCTTTGCTTGGCCTCACCATAGCGCCTGCCTGCTCCGATGGGGAGAGGAAATGCGCCTATAGCGCGAAGTCGCCTCTCCTTTGCCCAATCATCGAGCACTGGGTGAACAATACCGGCCATCCATCTGAAATAAGATGGAAACTCGAACCATATATCAGTTGACCGCCTTAGGCAGCCTTGTCCAATTCGAACGCATCATGCAGCGCCTGCACGGCCAGTTCCATATATTTGCGATCGATCAGAACGCTGATTTTGATCTCGGAGGTTGTGATGACTTTGATGTTGATCCCCTCATCCGAGAGAACCTTGAACATCTTGGCGGCAACACCCGTATGGCTACGCATCCCGATGCCCACAACAGACACCTTGGCAACGCCCTCATCCACGATCAGTTCATCGTAGTTAATGACACCATCCTGCGCGGCTTTTTGCATCGCGATGTCGGCGCGCTTAACCTGATCCACAGGGCAGGACCACGTCATATCCGTCCGGCCCTCTTCGGCGATGTTCTGAACGATCATGTCAACGTTCACGCCACCTTCGCTGAGCGCGGTAAAGATCGTGGCCGCAATACCCGGACGGTCCGCGACCGATACCAACGTCATCTTGGCTTCATCACGGCTGAACGCCACGCCCGCTACCACATTGCTTTCCATGATTTCCTCCTCAGCGCAAACGAGCGTACCAGCATCGTCGCTTTGTTCTTCAAAACTCGACAGCACGCGCAGCTTAACCTTATAGCGCATTGCCAATTCAACGGACCGTGTCTGCAACACCTTCGCCCCAAGGCTCGCCAGCTCCAGCATCTCTTCGAACGAGATTTTGTCGAGCTTGCGCGCTTTCGCCTCAACGCGAGGGTCGGTAGTGTAAACGCCGTCCACATCCGTGTAGATATCACACCGTTCAGCATTGAACGCGGCCGCAAACGCCACCGCCGTGGTGTCAGAGCCGCCGCGACCAAGGGTGGTGATCCGACCTTCAGGACTTACGCCCTGAAAACCTGCCACGACCGCAACCCGCATACCATCAGCAAATTTCGCTGTGATGTTTTCGGGCGGGATTTCTTCGATCCGCGCAGAGGCATGGGCAGAGGTCGTTTTGACCGGCACTTGCCAGCCTTGCCAACTGCGCGCCGGTACGTCCATTTCCTGCAACGTAAGCGCCATCAGCCCCGCTGTCACGTTCTCTCCGCTTGAGACAACCGCATCGTATTCGCGCGCGTCATAAAGGGCCGACGTCTCATTGACCCAGCCGACCAGCTCGTTGGTCTTCCCCGACATGGCAGAGACAATGACAATCACGTCATAGCCCTTGGCCACTTCCACGCCTACGCGTTTTGCCGCGCGGCGGATACGGTCCAGTGTGGCAACCGAGGTACCACCGAATTTCATCACCAATACAGGCATCAGACCCTCACTGTTGTCATTCCGCGATGGCTTTACGCGAGCGGAGGGTCAGGTGCAAGATCACTAGGCGCAAGCCGTTAGTAGGGATGCGTGCGACCGTCCCATGTCTCGAAGCAACCTGTGGTGTCCAGACTTAGCGCTGCAAACCGCGCAGTAAGCCCTGCCACCGCTTCATCCACAGTGATCGCAGCTGTAGATCCACCCATATCCGTCTGCACCCAGCCGGGGTGGTAAATGCCCACCGCAATGCCTTCGGATTTGAGGTCAGTCGCCAGATTGCGTCCCAGATTGAGGACCGCAGCCTTTGACGCGCGGTAGATATAGCTGCCACCGGGCGCCAGTTCAGACGAGGCCATCTGCGAAGAGATGATCGCGATGCGCGGGTTACGCGCACGCCGAAGATGCGGCAGCAGTGCCTGAATGCTCAGAAATACACCCGTGACATTGGTGGCAAAGCTTTGCGCCCAGATATCCACGCCATACCCCTTATCCAGATCAGCGCCCTTGTCCAGATAGACGCCCGCATTGCAGACCAACAGCTCAACCGCTTGATCACCCAGCTTCTCAGCCATCTCGGTTTGGCTAGAGGGTTGGGTGACATCCAGCGTGATATCAGCAGTGACAGAGCGTCCGGTCCCCATCACGTCTACGCCCTGATCGCGGTAGTAGGCTGCAAGTCCTGCACCAATGCCTCGGCTTGCGCCTGTAATCACAACTGTCATCTATCAATCCTCGAGGATTATTGCATTTTCTGTTTCGACTTAAACGGCAGCGGCATCACAGGCACGCCGTCGTCAAGAAGCGCCCGCGCCTCGTCCAGGCTCGTTTCGCCGTAGATCGAGATTTCAGGCGCCAACCCTTCGTGCATATCGCGGGCCTTTTGCGCAAACTCTCCGCCTACATAGGTCGCGTTCTTCTCAACCTCGTTGCGCATCTTTGCTATTAGTTCAGCCTGTTTGTCTTGTTTCGCAGGCTCTGATGCGGCGTTAACCCGTGGCGCCATAAGCGCCTTTTTTACTTCACCGCTGCCACACATCGCGCAGGTGACATGCCCGCTTTTTACCAACGCATCGAACGCAGAGGCCGACTGGAACCAGCTTTCAAATTCATGGCCCTCCCGACATTTCAGCGCATAGCGGATCATTGGTCTATTCCTAAATGTAGCTGCAGTGCATCACGATGTGGCATCACAACCCCACAGGTCAAGCTTGCTTTGCCTCTTGCGGAGGCGAAAAGCCGATAATCAGCTCTGCCAGCTCCCTGTGTGGCACCATTTTGGCCGCCTTCTTGCGCGAAACCCATTTTCGACGGCGATCTTTCACTTCGGGAAACTTCTTTTTCAGCGATTTCACCTTGATGGGGTAGAGCATGGCAAGACAGGGAAATACTTCTTCCTCATCGCGCATACGCGCGTAGGAATAGACGCCGATACACGTATCGCTCGCGGCACCTACAACGCCCGCTTCTTCCCAAGCCTCAACCGCCGCACATTGAGCAGGCGTTTTACCGTCCATCGGCCAGCCCTTCGGCACGATCCAGCGCTTGCGCCGCCTAGAGGTGATGAGGAGGACCTGCACTTTGCCCCGCCGAACGCGCCAACACAGCGCGGCGAACTGCGTGCGCGCGCTGCTCTTTGCGCCTCCATGGAGCGAGATCGGCAGTTGTGTAACCATATTTCGCCTATGACGCTCCAAAAACCGGTTGGCAAGAGCATTTAGACGCAAAATATCGGCGGCACCCGCCGCCCGCGATTGATGCCCGCGGCACAGGCACTTAGGCCACGGTCAGCGCGCGCATCTTAACAACGAGTCGCTTGTTAAGTTCTTCAGGCGCGACATCCACCTCAATCGCCAGTTTGCGCAGGCCGAAATGCACATGCGCCATGTCTTGATAATAGCTGGTGTAGGCGTAATTCGTTGCAGCCCCTGCGACAGCGCCCAAGATAGGCACAGTCTGCGCCGCCAGCTTTTGCCCCATCACCACCGCCAGACGCGGCGCGACCTTGTGGATGATCGTTTGAACTGCCTTGCCCGACAGCGCAATCCGCGCGGTGAGGAACGCAAGGTCAGACCCGTCATCATCTGACAGCGGCCCAGCAGCCGAAAACACCTGAACGCAATCAAAGCGAACTGATTCCAGCTCCGGGTCAAAGCCATGTTCTACCGCGACGCCCTCGATCACGCGCAGCAGCAGCGTGGTCGTCACCGGCAGCTCTGCCAAGGCGGTCGGTAACCCGCCTGCCCCGCCAACTGCGCCCATAGCCGCCGACACCGCCGAGTTCAGCCATGACGCCTGATCCGGCACATGGCCACGGCTTTTGTGGGCCGCACTCATCGCGTGATCCAGCGCGCGCACGGTCGCGCCCTCAAGCTGCTTGCGCACGCTTGCCGGCAACCGGTCCAACAGGTTTTCAGCCTGTCCGCCAATCAGATTGAGGACATTGATCCCGACCCCGCCAGCCGCCTTGTAGCGGCGCGCGATCTTCTCAAGTTCGGCTTCCACGTCTATCGTCGCAGGTAGCTGGGTTTTTGGCATCGGAATCTCCTTTGCCGTCAATGTGGGCAAGGTGGTGGAGTTTTTCAACGCACGCGCGTGACCTCACCCGCAATTCCATCCCACGCGCCATCGCTTAGGGCACGCCCCAACACACGGTCGGGATTGGTGGGCGGCGGCATGATCACATGGTCCAAACGCTCAAACCCGTAGCGACCATAATAGGGCGCATCGCCAACCAGCATCACACGGTCCCAGCCTTGCGGGCCTGCCAGCTCTAACGAGGTTTCGATCAACAACGCGCCCAAACCTTCGCCCTGACGGGTCGGGTGCACCGCTACGGGCCCCAGCAGCAACGAAGCGTGGCCTCCGACCGAAACAGGCCAAAACCGGATCGCGCCCGCCAAAATACGCAACTCATCGCGCGCCACAAGGCTAAGGCCAGAGACAGGCGGCACACCCTCGCGCAAGCGGTAAGACGACAACGCAGTGCGCCCCGGCGCAAAGCACGTGTCATAGAGTGCTTCTACCTCCCAAAGGTCGTCTGTATTTTCGGCGGCAAGCTCGTACAACTTAGGCGCTCCGGAGTTTTCTACTGGTCAGCCGCCTATCACGGCGTTAGCTCTGTGTTCAATCACAACAGAAAGTCTTGCGCAAAATGTTCTATCGTCCCGCCGAAGGTCACGGCCTGCCACATAATCCATTCAACGCCATCGTAACGCCACGGCCCATCGGTTGGATTTCGACCCGTGATGCACTGGGCCGTGACAACATCGCGCCCTATTCATTCTTCAACGGCGTGGCTTATGTGCCGCCACAGGTGATGTTCGCCTCAACCGGCGTGAAAGACGATGTGGACGGAACCAAAGATTCGATGGCGAACATCCGCGAAACAGGCGTGTTTTGCGTGAACATCGTGGAATACGCCGCGCGCGACTCCATGAACGCCTCCTCGGCCACCCTGCCCCACGGCACGGATGAATTCGCCCACGCTGGTATCGAAAAAGCCGATTGCGAAGCGATCAATGCTCCGCGCGTCGGCAATGCCCCCGCAGCGCTTGAGTGTAAGATGACCCAGATCGTCCAGATTGAGGGCGCGTCGAATTTCGTCTGTTTTGGTGAGGTCATCGGCGTGCACCTGCGCGACGATTGCGTGGTCGACGGCCGCTTTGACGTGACGCGCTATGTGCCGCTTAGCCGCCTTGGCTACCGCGATTATACCGCCGTGCGCGAAGTGTTCGAGATCATCCGCCCCGACGATTGATAAACCTTACCGTAGGCGATCAAGATCATCCGCCATGGCCTGTGCAAGGGCCGTGGCGTCGACATCAGCGCGCTCTGCCATGATGCGCAAGCCCACCAAATCCGATTGATATCTCTGCGCCAACAGTTTTGGGTCTAAGTCAGCTGCAATGTCGCCCGCCGTCTGTGCAGCCGCAAACAGAGCGGCAAATCGCGATTCCATCTGGCTCAGCCGCTCTGCCGCCTTTGCGCCCAACTCATTTTTTGTACCCAGAAATTCCACATAGGTCTTGGCCAGCATACAGGCCCGCGTCTGGCCCGCCCCCGACACGACAACCATCGGCTGCCGTTTGAGTGCGCCCAGCGCCCCGAATTCCGCCGCCAGCGCGTCCAGTCGCGCCGACCCGTCACGGGCATAGCGATCCATCGCCAAACCATACAGTGCATCCTTGGACCCGAAGGCGGCATAGAAGCTGCCCGGTTTGATCTTCAGAACACGCTCAAGATCTTTCATGGATGTCCCTGCCCAGCCCTGCTGCCAAAACAGGTCCCTTGCGGCATCAATCAAAGCTTCGCGGTCATAATCAGGTTTACGGGCCATAGATCACCATTAGTTGAACGGTCACTCAACTATATACTTGAATGATCGATCAAGAAAGCCTAATTCGGAATCATCTTAAAAATTTCCAAAGGAAGTGACCCATGACCGATTTCCCATCACACGACATCGACAGCGCACCAGAAGGCTCCAAGCCCCTGCTTGAAAAATCCCAAGCCGCGTTTGGCCGCCTGCCCGGTCTGCACAAGGTAATGGCGGAAAGCCCCCAAATGCTGGAAGGCTACCAGATCCTGCACAAACTGTTCACCGAGACAGACTTTGACGCTGACGAACTGACCGTTGTCTGGCAGGCGATCAACGTCGAGCATGAGTGCCACTACTGTGTGCCCGCGCACTCCGGCATCGCAAAGATGATGAAAGTTGATGACGCGATCACTCAGGCGCTGCGCAACGAGACGCCCCTGCCTTCCGAAAAACTGGAAGCACTGCGCACCTTTACTCTGCGCATGGTTCGTGGTCGCGGCAACGTAGACGATGCCCAAATGGCCGAGTTCTTTGCCGCAGGCTATGGCCACCGTGCGGTTCTGGACGTGATCCTTGGCATTGCCCAAAAAACCATGTCCAACTACGTGAACCACGTTGCGGAAACGCCACTGGATGATGCGGTTAAACCGCTGGCATGGACCCCCAGCGAAACGCCGCTGAAGGTCTGATATTTTTACAAAAGAAAAGCCCCGCCAACTGGTCAGTTGGCGGGGCTTTTCTTGTGTCTTTCGGTAGGCTTAGTGGGCGCCAAGGATACCAGTGCGCACCTTATAGTCCACTGCGATCTGATAGTCGGGATCATCATCGCTATCGACCACCAAGTGGCCTGCTTTGGTCAACAGCGCGTGGCAATCACGGCTCAGATGGCGCAGCTCGATCCGTTTTCCTGCGTCCTCGTATTTACCAGCAATCGCTTCGATCGCCTGCAGGGCAGATTGGTCCACTACACGGCTGTCGTTAAAGTCCACGATTACCACTGACGGATCATTTCGCACGTCGAAAAGCTCGGAAAAACCTTCGGCAGACCCAAAGAATAACGGCCCTTGTACCTGATAAACCTTAGCCCCTTCAGACGTGACATAGGTCTTGGCATGGATGCGGCGCGCGTTGTTCCACGCATAGGCCAACGCGCTGACGATCACGCCAACAACAACGGCCATCGCGAGGTCTTTGTACACCGTAACAACAGTCACCAGCAGGATCACAAAAGAATCTGTCAGCGGCACTTTGCGCAGGATGGTAAGCGAATTCCATGCGAACGTGCCGATCACCACCATGAACATCACGCCCACAAGAGCGGCCAGCGGGATCAGCTCGATCAGCGGCGCGGCAACAACGATGAACAACAGCAAACAGACCGCTGCCGCGATCCCCGCGACGCGCGTGCGGCCACCAGATTTCACGTTGATCATCGACTGGCCGATCATCGCACAGCCACCCATGCCACCGAAGAAACCCGTAACAGTGTTTGCAACACCTTGGGCCACGCATTCCTGACTTGCGCCGCCGCGTTTATTGATCATGTCGCCCACAAGGTTCAGCGTCAGCAAGCTTTCGATCAGGCCAATGGCCGCGAGGATCACGGCATAAGGCGCGATGATGTACAGCGTCTCAAGGTTCATTGGCGCAAGGGCCGTTCCATAAATCCCCTCACCGGTGCCGAACGGATTGTGGAAGCTTGGCAGACCGCCCTGAATAGAAGCCAGATCACCCACGCGTGGCACTTCCATGCCTGTGAAGATGACCACAGCAGCCACAATGCCAATCCCGGCTAGCGGTGCTGGAATAACCTTTGTGATGCGCGGCATGACCCAAATAATCGCCATCGTGGCCGCAACCAGCGCCAACATCAGGACCATCGGCATACCAGAGAGCCACTCTCCTCCGCCAAGCCCGTGACCGGTTTCAACCATCGACCCCGGGACCTTGAACTGGCCCATTTGCGCCAGAAAAATAACGATCGCGAGGCCGTTCACAAAGCCCAGCATCACCGGATGCGGCACCAACCGGATGAACTTGCCCCATTGCATGACGCCTGCAAAAATCTGCAAAAGACCCATTAGGACGACGGTCGCGAATAGATATTCAACGCCGTGCTGCGCCACAAGTGCCACCATCACAACCGCCAAAGCGCCCGTCGCGCCCGAAATCATGCCCGGACGCCCGCCAATCAACGCGGTGATTAGCCCGACAATGAACGCGGCATAAAGGCCGACCAATGGGTGAACACCGGCCACAAAAGCAAAGGCTACGGCCTCGGGCACCAGCGCCAAGGCCACGGTCAGGCCGGACAAAAGCTCGATGCGCATGCGTGATACGGAAAAGCCGTGCTCGCCCATCCAGCGTAGATCGGTCATGTCCATGTTTTTCGGCGACAGGTTCTGGGTAAAGCTGCGGAAGATACTACGCGCCATGATCTCTCCTGAGATGTAGGGGAATGGGATGTGTTGCGCAGCACCTAGACCATAGCGCACCAAAAGAAAACCCGCAGTCAGGGCGGTCATCGGCATGTTACGAACGGTCCCGAGCCGACGAGAGATCGCCATCTTTCATCATCTCGGGGGCATCCGACGGGATGGGTCGGAAACCAGAAAAGACGGTCATCTGCGCTCACCGAGGCGTGAGCACGAAGGCTTTGGGGCTTTTCACCGCTCACGGGGCAAGGCAGACTGCAGACTAATTCAGCAAACGAGGCTCCCATGACATCCACAAAAATTGCCGTAATCGGCGGCTCTGGCATCTACGATATTGACGGGTTGACGGATGCCCAGTGGACCACGGTGCAGACCCCTTGGGGGACGCCGTCGGACGCGATCCTGACGGGAAAGCTTAACGGGATCGAGATGGCCTTTCTTCCGCGCCACGGTCGGGGCCATGTGCATACGCCTTCGACAGTGCCCTACCGCGCCAACATCGACGCGCTTAAGCGGCTGGGCTGTACGGATGTGATCTCGGTCTCCGCCTGCGGTTCCTTCCGCGAGGAAATGGCCCCGAGGCATTTTGTGATTGTGGACCAGTTCATTGACCGCACCTTTGCGCGCGAGAAATCGTTCTTCGGCACCGGCTGTGTCGCCCATGTGAGCGTGGCACATCCCACTTGCCCGCGCCTGTCGGACGCCTGCGAGGAAGCCGCAAAGGCCACAGGTGTTACCGTGCACCGCGGCGGCACCTATCTGGCAATGGAAGGCCCACAGTTTTCGACGCTGGCGGAAAGCAATATGTACCGCAACAGTTGGGGCGCGGATGTGATCGGTATGACCAACATGCCAGAGGCCAAGCTCGCCCGCGAAGCCGAGCTGTGCTATGCTTCCGTCGCGATGATCACCGATTATGACAGCTGGCATCCCGACCACGGCGAAGTGGACGTGACCGAGATCATCAAGACATTACAAGGCAATGCAGCCAATGCCCGCAACTTGGTGGCGCGCCTGCCTTCGCTGTTGGGGTCCGAGCGCGCGCTTTGCCCGCACGGCTGTGACCGCGCGTTGGAATACGCCGTGATGACCAGCGCAGAGGCGCGCGATCCCGCGCTGGTGGCGAAGCTTGATGCCGTCGCTGGGCGCGTGCTCTGACCCATTTGGGGCGCATCGGCGCGCTGCTGGCCTGTGCCGCGCTCCCCTCGCGGGCACAGGATTTTGTCGACCGCGAAGGCCCTCTGGGTGACACGGCCTTCTACCGACTTGTCGCCTGTGGTGCGTCACCGAAAGGTGATTGCGCCAAACCTTTCTACCGATGGGATCAGGAGGTCATCACAGTTGGCATTGTTACCCGTGCGCCTGACTTCTTAGGCGGCAAGTTGAAGCGGGCTGAAGCCTCTGTAGTGCGGGCGGTGCAACGGCTGAACAAGATCGGCATGGCGGTGCGGTTGGTTGAGCGTGCGCAAGCGCCGGACATCGCAATCCATCTCCTCGACACCGCGCGCGGCGATCGGATCATCACTGGATGAAATCAATCTGCTGGACGGGCTTACCATGGCCAATGCCATCATAGCGCTCGATATTGACGGCAGTACGATCAACGCAGCCGCCATCGGGTTTTCCAGCACCATGACCATGCGCCAGTATGAATCTGTGATGCTCAAAGAAATCACCCAAGCGTTGGGGCTGATCACCGACATCCAGAATCCCTATTACCGCAGCCGCTCGATCCTGTCACAAAATGCCGACAACAGCTTGAAAACTCTGGGCGCGCAGGACAGGGTGGCGCTGATCCGCCATTACCCTCCCAAGTGAAAGCCCGCACTTATGCCTTTTGATCTATGGCTCACCTTTGCTGCTGCCTCTATGGCGCTTCTGCTCATTCCCGGCCCGACGATCCTATTAGTCCTCAGCTATGCGCTGTCCAAAGGTCGGTCCGTTGCGGTGGCCTCCGCTGCCGGCGTTGCCTTAGGTGATCTGGTGGCCATGACTGCCTCCTTGCTGGGGCTTGGCGCGCTGGTGTTGGCTTCTGCCACGCTGTTCACCGTTCTCAAATGGGTTGGGGCGGTCTATTTGGTCTATCTCAGAATCAAGCTTATCCGCTCGGCCCCCTCGAACGGTCTGGCACCTCCAGAGGCCGAAAGTGTCACCGCAGGCCGGGTGTTCACCCATGCCGCAGCGGTCACGGCCCTTAATCCCAAAAGCATCGCGTTCTTCATCGCGTTCGTTCCACAGTTTGTCCGGACAGACGCCCCCCCTGCTGCCGCAGTTTGCCATTCTGATCGCGACCTTCGTCGGGCTTGCCGCGCTAAACGCATTGGCCTATGCACTGGCGGCTGACCGGCTGCGCCGCGTCATCGCAAAACCCGGCATCATCACGTGGATCACCCGCGCAGGCGGTGCTGCCCTTATTACCATGGGCGTTCTAACCGCCACATTGCGCAGGAGTGCTGCATGAAAACCGTCCGTGAATATATCCGCACGATCCCCGACTTTCCCCATGAAGGCATCATGTTCCGCGACGTGACCACGCTGTTTGCCGATCCGCGCGGATTTCGCATGGCGATTGACCAGATGTTGCACCCCTATGCGGGCATGCGCATAGACAAGGTCGTGGGGCTTGAGGCGCGCGGTTTCATCATGGGCGGCGCGATTGCGCACCAACTCAGCCTTGGCTTTGTGCCGATCCGCAAAAAGGGCAAACTGCCGGGCAAGACGCTGAGCCAAGACTACCAGCTTGAATACGGCCAAGCCACGATGGAAATCCACGAAGACGCCGTGCAACCGGGTGAGAAAGTATTGGTCGTGGATGATCTGCTTGCCACTGGCGGCACCGCAGAGGCAGGCATCAAACTACTGGAGCGTTTGGGCGCTGAGGTTGTTTCGGTCAGCTTTATCATCGACTTACCCGAGTTGGGTGGTCGTAAGCGGCTTGAGGCAATGGGCATAGATATTCAAGCCTTGTGCGCCTTCGACGGCCACTAGGATTTATCGCACAGGCTGAAAATACTCCAACTTGCGCAACGCTGAGCTTAGGCGGGCGCAAGGAGGCTGGTTATGGCGGCATCGATCCAATTTAGACACTGGCCTATAGCCCTGATCGCAGCAGGACTTCTGGCGCAGTGCAGCACCCTCAATAAACACGTCCCACCAGACTAGGAAAAAGCGCTCGCGACGGATGGAACGATTTAGCGCTTCCACGCCCTGCTCAACACCCTGTTCACCCATCCGCTCAACGCCCAGCGCTACATCATCGGCATTGAAAAAGCCCGCACGCGAAGATCGGTTTTCAGGGGGATAGCGCCGATTTCACCCGCCTGCGCGCGCCTTTTGCTTCAACCATGGAAATACATCCGCGCGATGTGGCCCAGCAGCGCAGCTCTTTTGACGCTGCCCTTGATGATCCCATAGTTATGTTCGTTTCTCATATCCAGCGGTACTGCAGCAGTGCCGAGCCAGCTGACAGCGCGGTCGAGTTGATCCACAGCGCCTACAGCAAAACAGCTTTTGGTCCTTACGCCGGTGCTCTGCTCACGGACAGCGATCAGACCGACTGGACCGCGCTGGACAAGATGGAAGAGTTGGTGATCAAAGACGTCCGGACTGCGCGCGCCGATGGTCGTCCCTACACGCACTTGCTGTTTGCCTCGATGGGTTGGAACAATGACCAGTTCGAAGCGATTGCGCGCTGCAATGCAGTGGTTCAACACAGCCGCCGTGCGGCGCTTGCGCAAGGCGCGGCATTGGATCCGCTGGTCATCGGGCTCACGTGGCCTTCGGTCTGGGGCGGTACCTCGGTGGTGGATCTGGCAAACCGTGCCTCCCACCTTGGCAGCTATCCGACAAGAGCACGCTATGCAGATGAAATCGGCTACGGCATCGCAAACCATCATCTCAACGCCAAAAGGTCACTACCCGAATATAAACTGGTTCCACCCGTTCGCTGGATACTCTCAGGCGAAGGCGGCCCTCACCAAAATCACGCTGGCCCCAATGGCCGTATGGCCATGGCCTGGTCCGCAAAAGACACCGCTAACCCCGTCGCGCGTTTTGCGACAGGAGCGCTGCATGTGGGTGGCAAAGCAGTCGCACACCGTATCTACAGCGAGGCGGGGTTCGTCGACATATTCGAAAAAGCCAAGATCACCTCGCGCGATGCCATTGCGTCACTTGATGGTCCCTGCCGATCATCACAGCAATCCGACGAGGTCCTCTATCTAGAAGCAACAGGTATCATTGCAGCACACGGCGATATCGCCAATCCTGCTGTGGATTAATCGGTGTGGAAGCTGATCGATTGCTTGCGCCCTTAAGCGCGCAGCACCGCCCCCGGGTTCATGATGCCAACGGGATCAAGCGCAGCCTTGATTGCCCGCATGGCCGACAGCTTGGCCGGATCGCCGTATTTCTCAAGATCGCCAACCTTAAGCCGCCCGACACCATGCTCGGCCGAGATTGATCCGCCCAACTCATGGGTGAGGTCATGCACGCAGGTCTTGATAGTATCGCGTTGGTTTTCATGGTCGTCGCGTATCCGTCCAACTTGCGGAAAGACGTTATAATGCAGGTTACCGTCGCCCACGTGACCGAAGCAGTTGATCCGGAAATCACCCATCTGCGCCAGCCGCGCACCGGCCTGCTCAATGAACTCAGGAATGGCACCCAGCGGTACGGAAATGTCGTGACTCGATATCGATCCGACGCGACGGTTTGCCTCTGGAATGCTTTCACGTATGGCCCAGAAATCCTGAGCCTGTGCCGTGGATTGCGCGATGAGACCATCAGAGACAAGGCCCGCCTCCAACGCATTCGCGAAGAGCGTTTCAAGCGATGCTTGGGGGTCCATGTCAGCCGCAAGCCCAAGATCAATCAGCACGCACCACTCGGGCGGCGTGGCAAAAGGCTGGCGTACGTCCGGCATCGTCTCGGTCAGGAAGTCAAAGCCCTGACGGTGGATCAACTCAAACGCGCTCACCATCTCGCCGAACAGTTCTCGCGCCATGCTCAGCAACTTAAGCGCGCTCTCAGGGTCCTCCACAACCAACAAGGCCGTACCGGTCTTTGCGGGCCGCGCAAACAGCTTGAGCGTCGCGGCAGTGATCACACCCAGCGTTCCTTCCGCACCGATCAGAAGGTGGCGCAGGTCATAGCCGGTGTTGTTCTTGCGCAGACGCGTCAGACCGTTCCAGATTTGGCCGTCCGGCAACACGGCCTCAAGCCCCAGACACAGATCGCGCGCATTACCGTAACGCAGCACGCCCGTCCCGCCTGCGTTGGTCGCAAGATTGCCACCAATACGCGCCGTGCCTTCTGCCGCCAGCGACAAAGGGAACAGCCGTTCGGCCGCTTCTGCGGCGTTTTGCACATCAGCCAAAATCGCGCCGGCCTCTGCCACCAGAACATTTTCATCAGGGTAGACCGAGCGAATGGCGGTCATCCGTTCCAGCGACAAGATCAGCGGAATAGCCCCCTCTTCGGCCACCTGCCCTCCGACAAGGCCAGTGCCGCCGCCATAAGGAACCACCCCCACGCGGGCCTCGGCAGCCATTCGTATCAAGGTAGAGACTTCTTGCACTGTGCGCGGCTTGGCCAGCAGGCCAGCCTGCCCGGCATAACGTCCGCGCGGCTCTTCAAGGTAATTCGCGGTAGCCTCATGCAGCGTGCCTTCGGGCAGGGCTGCACGAAGTTTTTCGGCAAAGGCGGCGTCGGCGGGGTTCAGGTGATCTGTCATAGTTATTGATCTAACGCAGGCCAGCCAGATGCAAGGGCTAAGGATCACTCATCCCGCAGATATTGCGGACGCAAAACCATGACCGTGGGCTGCGAAGGCAACGAATTACGCCGGACGTTCAGCATTGACCCTTCGACCCGCACCACCGAAAATTCATCCTCTATCCCGTCCAGAAAATCCTCCAGCGCGAAACCCGAGAACCAATGCATCGGCAGCACAATGCGCGAGCGCAGGCGTTTGACCACAGAAATCATCGTCGGCAGATCAAGGGTCATGCCACCGTCCACTGGCACCATCACCACATCCAGCCGCCCGATGGCGGCGTATTGCTCATCATTTGGTGCGTGATGGAGATGCCCCAGATGTCCGATGCAAAGCCCCGCGATCTCGAACACGAAGACCGAATTGCCGTTCTCTTCCACACCGGCAAACTGCGACCGGATATCGGTCGAGACATTGCGCACCAGCACTTCACCCAGATCCAGACGGTGGGTCACCCCCTCTCCGAAGGGCCCCCAACCCGGCAGCACATGCGGAATGGCAGGATCAGGGTAGGCCGTCCAATGCGTGTCATGGGCGTGGTTCATCGTCACCACGTCGGGGATCATTCGGGTATTGCCGATGAAGCCTGTGAAATCTGTGACCAGGTTGAGCCCGCCTGTACTGCGGATCAGAAAGCTGGCGTGTGAGATATAGTGCAGATCAACCGTCTCGTCTTGTACCGCGCGTAGTGAAGCGTGGTGCAGGTATTCCAGCCCTGGCGCGGCGTCAGCTAAGGCATGGCAATGGCTGGGTGTGCGGGTTGGGACATCCTGCGCATAAAGCGGCGCGGACATCAGCATCAAAGCAGCAAGCACACGGATCATCATGAATAAGACGGTAACATCAGTTGTGCGATTCACCAAAGCCAAGTTGCAATACGGTTAGCGCCCCCCCCCACTCGATTGCCCGCCTTGCAACCAGATCAGTCACGAAACGCTTGTTTTACCGCGCCTGTCGCCGCGCAACGCCGCATACAGAACATGAGTCCGCCAGCGCCCGTCAATCTCGAGATAGCTTTGCGCAACACCTTCATACTTGAAGCCGGACCTTTCCAGCAATCTGCGCGAAGGCGTGTTCTCAGGCAGGCAGGCGGCCTCAATGCGGCTCAGTTCCAGATGAGTAAACGCGTAATGCACGACTGTTTCGATCGCCTCCCGCATGTAGCCCCGGCGCGAAAACGTCTCTCCGGTCCAATACCCCAAAGTGCCCGCCATCGCGGGGCCGCGGCGGATGTTGTCCAGCGTGATCGCCCCCAACAGCATCTGGTCTTCGCGCCGGATCAAAAACAGCGGCAGGGCGGTGCCTGCGTTGATTGAACGGTTGGCCCAATAGACGCGGTTCGAGAACGCCTTGCGTGACAGGTGATCCGGCGACCACGCAGGCTCCCACGGGGTCAGAAACTCACGACTGGTGCTGCGCAGCGCCACCCAAGCGCGGAAATCATTGTGCAGGGGTGACCGCAAGGTCATCCGCTCTGTCTCAAGCTTGAGTTTACGCCTTGCGAGAAGCATTAGGCAGCGCGCCTTGCCTCAAGCGCTTCTAGCGTGGGCGCCCTGTCGACCGGACCATAAAGCGCCAACGCGGCGGGTGCTGTCGTGGCCATCTGTTCGGCAAAGTCGCGCACGTCACCTGTGGTCACAGCATCAATCTGTGCAATCGTTTCCTCAAGCGGCGGAATACGGTCCCAGATCTGTAGCAGACGGGCCAGACGCTCGGCGCGGTTGGAGGGGCTTTCCAGGCCCATCAACAAACCCGCTTTCATCTGGGCACGCGCCCGTGCCACTTCGGCAGGAGACATGTCAGACGCCGCCCGCTTCATCTCGTCGATGGTGATGCCGGCAAGTTCAGCCAATTGCTCACCGGAGGTGCCTGCATAGACCGTCATCATGCCAGTATCGGCATAGGCACCCGCTTGGGCAAAAATCGTATAGCACAAACCACGGTTTTCGCGGATTTCCTGAAACAGGCGGCTCGACATGCCGCCGCCAAGGGCCGAGGCATAGATTTGTGCGACATAGATATCGTCTGCGCGATAACCGGGGGATTCAAAGCCCAGTGCAAAATGCGCCTGCTCCAGTTCCTTGGATTGGCGATACTCGCCGCCCGCGAACAAAGCAGGCAGCGCTTGCATCAGTGGTTTGGGCTTCATATCGCCAAACAAGTCTTCGGCCATAGCCACCAGCGCATCATGGTCCACCGCGCCAGCAGCCGAAAGGATCATCTGCTCTGGGCCATAGTGCTGGTTGATAAATCCGGTGAGGTCTTTGCGGGTGAAATTCGACACACGCTCGGACGGGCCAAGGATCGTGCGGCCCATGGGCTGGTCGGGGAAGGCCTGCTCTTGCAGCCAGTCAAAGATCACATCGTCGGGTGTATCCAACGCTTGACCGATCTCTTGCAAGATCACGCCCCGCTCTACCTCGATCTCGGAATCTTCCATGATCGGGTTGCGCAGAATATCCGCGATCACCTCAAGGCCCAGCGGCACATCATTTTCCAACACGCGCACGTAATAGGCCGTCACCTCACGCGAAGTGTAAGCGTTAATATAGCCGCCCACGTCCTCGATCGCCTCGGCGATCTGGAGCGCTGTGCGCGTCTTGGTTCCCTTGAACGCCATATGCTCAAGAAAATGGGCGATGCCGTTTTGGGCAGGCGTTTCGTGCCGCCCTCCGGCGCCGACCCAGACCCCGATAGAGGCCGAAGCAAGCCCCGGCATATATTCTGTCACGATACGAAAGCCGTTGGAGAGGCGGTGCGTTTGCAGTGTCACTAAGCAATTAGTCCTTTGATATGGGTCTTGAGCGCGTCAAGATCGTTTGGCACACGGGTCAAACGCTCGGGGCGGTCATAAAGGTCCGCCATGCGCGGGGGCAAGGGGGGACGGATGCCTGTCGCCGCTTCAACAGCGTCAGGGAATTTCGCGGGATGGGCGGTGGCCAATGTGACCATCGGCGTTGCCGGATCGCGCATCTCGTTTGCGACTTTCACGCCAACGGCGGAGTGCGGGCAAAGCAGCTCGGCACTATGCGCGAGCACCTGTGTGATGGTGGCCGAGGTTTCCTCTTCTGACGCGGGGCCAGAGGTGTAGTGTTCGGACAACGCCTGTGCCGCCCCTTGGGAGACGTCAAAGCCTCCCTGTCCCAACTCTGCCATCAGCTGCGCCACGGCATTGCCGTCACGGTCATAGGCGTCAAACAACGCCCGCTCGAAGTTCGAACTGACCTGAATGTCCATCGAGGGGCTGATTGAGGGATGCACCGTATCCTTGTGATAGCCCTGCCCGTTCAGACAGCGGTGCAAAATGTCGTTCTGATTGGTCGCCACGACAAGCTGGTCAATCGGCAGGCCCATCTGTTTGGCGATGTAGCCGGCGAAAATATCGCCGAAGTTTCCGGTTGGCACTGTGAAGCTGATTTTGCGCTCCGGCGCGCCTAGGCTTACCGCGGAGGAGAAATAATACACCACCTGTGCCAGCACACGCCCCCAGTTGATTGAGTTCACGCCAGCGAGCTTCACCCCGTCGCGGAATTCGAAATCGTTGAACATATCCTTGAGACGGGCCTGACAGTCATCAAAATCACCGTCCATGGCCAACGCATGCACGTTGCTCTCGGACGGGGTGGTCATCTGGCGGCGCTGCACTTCGGACACCCGGCCGTGGGGATAAAGGATAACGACATCCACGTTATCAAGGCCGCGAAACGCCTCTATCGCCGCCGAACCTGTATCACCAGAGGTCGCGCCAACAATCGTCACCCGCTCCCCCTTGCGGCCAAGGGCCAGCTGGAACATCTGCCCGATCAACTGCATGGCAAAGTCTTTGAACGCCAATGTCGGGCCGTGAAACAGCTCCAGCAGGAAATGATTGGGTGCAAGTTCTTTGAGCGGGGCACGGCTGTCGTGGCCGAAGCCTTCGTACGCCTTAGCAATCAGATCGCGAAATTCGGCGTCGGTGAAAGTATCCCCGATAAACGGGCGCATGACCGTGAAGGCGACTTCCTCATAGGGTTTGCCCGCCATCGCTTTGATCTCTGCGTGGCTTAGCAGCGGGATGGTTTCCGGCACGTAAAGTCCACCGTCACGGGCAAGCCCTGTCAGCATCGCTTCCTCGAAAGACAGGATCGGGGCGGTTCCGCGGGTGGAGATATAGCGCATGGGTCAGCTCGTCTGTTGGGGGGCGCGGCGGGCGCGCAGGATAAAGGCAATGCTCATCGCGATCCAGATCGCGGCAAGCGAGAACCACGTAATCGCGTATTGCAGGTGGTCGTTTGGAATCGCAGCCGTGTCAACCGGCAGCGGCATCACGGGCGCATCGTCGAAAGAGGTTTGCTTGGCCACGACAAGGACCGGCTCGGTTCCCAGTGCGGCGGCCATAGCGTCCACATCACGGGCGAACCAGATGTTCTTGTCCATATCGGCCTCCGGCGTAAAACCGTCGGTCTCTTGTGGCCATTGCAAGTTGCCCTGAACGGTCACAGCGTCATTCTGGGCAGGTATTTCTATCAGCGCGACAGGGACAAATCCACGGTCAAGCAGCACCTGGCGGCTTCCAGTATCTAGAGCCGAGATAATGCGGTAGCCCGCGCCGATCTCTTTCTGGCTGACCAGCACACGAAGATAAGGTTCTCCAACCTTGCCGGACACTTCCACTGGCAGGTAGGAATCATTTTGTTGATCGGGAGCCTCAGGCAGCGCCACAGGCTTTGCCATGATCCGCGCATCAATGTCGGCAATCACACTCAGCTTCCAGTCCAACCGCTGCATCTGCCAAAAGCCAAGCCATAGCAAAATAGCAGCCCCGCCCAGACCGATGACAACAAGAAAAAGACTACGGCGCATGAGGTATCCCATCAGTGGCTAGAGACAAAAAACGCGCGAGGCATTGGCCCCGCGCGTTGGTGCTTAACCTTATAGGCTAAAGGTGCAAGCCCGCCCTTAGGACGGAATGCCCCAGACGTAGACGGCGAAGAAAAGGAAGAGCCATACAACATCAACAAAGTGCCAGTACCAAGCAGCGGCCTCAAACCCTACGTGCTGTTCGGATGTGAAGTGACCCGCGCGGGCGCGCATCCAGCAAACGAACAGGAAGATTGTACCGATGACAACGTGGAAGCCGTGGAAACCTGTGGCCATGAAGAAATTGGAGAAGAACGCGTCGCCGCCAAATACCCAGCCTTCGTGCAGCAGGTGCTGATATTCATATGCCTGCAGGCAGGTAAAGAGGACACCGAGCACAACTGCGATGATCAGACCGTTTTTGAGGTCTGCACGGTTGTTGCCGTGTACCAGCGCATGGTGCGCCCATGTCACAGCACAACCGGACAGTAGCAAAATCAACGTATTGATCAGCGGCAGGTGGAATGCGTCCACTTGGTAGATCACTGGAGGTACGTAAGTAGTGCCAAAATACTCGTTCATCGGGTAAATCGCGTGCTTGAAGAAGCTCCAGAACCACGCAGCAAAGAACATCACTTCGGACATGATGAACAGGATGAAGCCGTAACGCAGGCCGATCTGGACCACTTTGGTGTGGTCGCCAATCTTACTGTCTTCAACAACTTCGGACCACCAAGCAAAGCAGCAGTAGAGCGTGCCGACGAAACCGATCAGAAAGACGAAAGGTGTCACGTCATGCATCCACAGAACACCGCCTGTGAGCATGACAAAAGCAAACAGCGCGCTCAGCAGCGGCCAGATGGAGGGAGTTAGGATATGATAGTCGTGATTTTTTGCATGGGCCATGGCGCGCGTCCCTATGTCCTTTTGTTTAGTTCAGGTCAGTTGGCTGATCGGTATCGAGGGCGGCATACCCTTCGGGCAGATCAATTTCGTAGAATGTATAGGAGAGCGTGATGGTATGTATATACTGACCTTCACGATCCGATACGATTTCGGGGTCAACAAAGAAGCTGACGGGCATTTGCACGCGCTCGCCGGGGGCAAGCACCTGCTCTTCGAAACAGAAGCAGTCGATCTTCTCGAAAAACGCACCCGCCTGATAGGGGGTCACGTTATAGGCTGCTTGGCCGGCGATCGGCTTATCCGTGGGGTTGTAGGCCTCATAAAAAGCAAGACCGGTCTCACCGATACGAATTTCCATCTCGTGGACGACGGGTTTGAATTCCCATGCCATTTTGCTGTTAACGGAACCGTCAAAACGAATCTTGATGGTTTGCTCCAGAATTTCGTCTGAGGCCACCAAGGATACGCCTGGCACGCCGCCAAAGCCCGTTACGCGGCAAAACCAGTTATAGAACGGAACGGAGGCCCAAGCGAGGCCACCCATCACAACCACCAGACCAACGGTCTGGGCAACAGTCTTTTGTGGTCCGGACATCGCCATTAGTTGTTGCCTCCCGTACCAGTCTGCTCACCTACGCCGGTCGCCTGCGAGGCAGGGATACGAAATTCGACTGAAGTGATTTTGGTGTAGGTCAAAACCATCACGACGATCACAAACGCGCCCAGCATCAGACCAACGCCGATGTTGAGGCTTTTGCGACGTGAATGGAGTTCGTGCTCGCGTCTAAGTGCCATTACCAGCCTCCAAATCCTACAGGTTTCAGGGTCGCTTCGATCAGGATCGCGCCAAAATGGGCGAACAGATACCAAAGCGACAAGCGGAAGAACTTACGTTCAACCGCGAAGTTATCTGCCTCGGACATTACTTCGTCCCGCTGCCAGATGTCATAAGCGCCTTTGAGGAACAGCGCATTGAGCACCAGCGCTGTCACCAGATAGACCCAACCGCCGATTGCGGAGAAAGCGGTGCCAAAAGCGAGGATCACCAACAGTATTGTGTATGCAAGGATATGATTGCGTGTGGCGCGGCGACCGTGCGTGACGGTCAGCATCGGCACTTTCGCATCGTCGTAGTCATTGCGCATGAACAGCGCCAGCGCCCAGAAGTGCGGCGGTGTCCACATGAAGATCAGCGCGAACATCAACCATGGTTCTACCGCAAAGCTACCCGTTGCGATCACCCAACCGATGACCGGAGGAAACGCCCCCGCCGCACCACCAATAACAATGTTCTGCGGGGTCGAGCGTTTGAGCCACATTGTGTATGGCACTACGTAGAAAAAGATGGTGAAGGCAAGCATGAAGCCGGCCAACAAGTTGGCACTCAGCGACAGCATCATCACCGCAAGGCCAGAAAGAGCGGCACCTAGATACAAAGCAGCTTGTGCCGTAACCTTGCCCGCCGGGATAGGCCGATTCACCGTGCGCTTCATTACCGCATCGATATCGGCATCCCACCACATGTTCAGCGCGCCGGACGCACCAGCCCCGATGGCCAGAAACAGAATAGAAGCGAAGCCGATCACGGGATTCACGGAAACCGGCGCTGCGAGCATGCCCACAACAGCTGTGAACACAACAAGCTGCATCACCCGCGGCTTCAGCAGGGCATAGTAATCCCCCAACTGCGGGTCTGCGTCATAGCTTTGTGCATTTGTCACGTCAGTCATCCGAGGCTCATTCCAAAACAAGGCTTATATGGGGACGCCACAGTACAGGGTCAGGCACTGTGGCGGATGTCATCGGGACAAAGCGCACCGACGATAGGACTTTAGTCAGCCGATGCCACTGTCAGCGGCTGCGGAATACCCGCGTACTCTTCTTTCGCGCGGCCGAGCCATTCAGCATAAGCTTCTTCGGACACAACCTTAACGGTGATCGGCATGTAAGCGTGGGCAATGCCACACAGCTCTGAACACTGACCGAAGAACACGCCTTCTTTTTCCGCCTTGAACCAAAGCTGTGCCAGACGGCCCGGTACGGCGTCCTGCTTCACGCCGAAGGCGGGTACAGTCCAGGCATGAATCACGTCAGACCCAGTGACCTGAACAACAATCGTCTTGTTCACTGGAACAACAACCGCAGTATCGGTTGCCAACAGCCATTCGCTTTCCGAATAGCCAGCAGCTTCAAGCTGAGCGATCACTTCGGGTGTTTTGCGGTTCTCGCCACCCAACGCAGGTGCGCCGATCATGTAGCTGTCAAAACCGAAATTGTCGTCCACGTATTCATAGGACCAGTACCACTGGTTGCCCGTTGCTTTGATCGTAATGTCAGCGACGGGAATTTCCTGCTGGCGGAACAGAATTGGCAGGGACCACGCACCAATACCGACAAGAATCAGGATCGGAACGATTGTCCAAGCGATCTCAACCGGTGTGTGGTGGGTGAATGTCGCAGGCGTTTTGTTACGCTTGGCATTGTAGCGGAAGGCAACCCAGAGGATCAGACCTGTTACGAACAGCGTGATCGCAGTGATGATCACAAGAATCATTCCGTCAAGCCATTGAAGATCCGTCGCCAGCTCCGTCACGCCGGGCTGAAAGCCCATCTTGCCGTCTACCGGAGCACCAATGATCTCAAGACCCTGTGGATCAATGCTTTGTGCCCACGCGGGCAGGCTTGTAAAGGCGGCCATAAGGCCCGCAAGTGTGAGGTGCTTTGTCATCATTTTCGTCCTGATTTTCTTGACCCTAGGTGGCTAAAACGCACGGAGATGCGCCCCCGCCGTTGTAATCCTGCGCCTTACAATCATATTCTGAGAACGAAAGAAAGTCCTATGCTTGCGTCAGATGGACGCGAAGCGCCCCTTCCCCGCCCTCAGGAGCACCTTCCCATGTCAGACACCCCTTTCTCGCCTTTTGACGACAGCCTTGACCGTGATACCGCGCTGCACGTCCTGCGCGAAGCGGTGGCAGGTGCCGACGACGGCGAGCTGTTTTTCGAGCGCCGCCGCTCCGAAGGGTTGGTGTTCGATGACGGACGCCTCAAGACAGCAAGTTATGACGCCGCAACTGGCTTTGGTCTAAGGGCGGTGCGCGGCGAAGTGGCAGGCTATGCCCACTCTACCGAGATTTCCGAAGCCGCCCTGCGCCGCGCGGCCCAAACCGCACGCCTTGCGGTGGGTGATGGAGGTGGCACATGGGCCGATGCGCCCGACGGCACCAACCAAAAGCTCTATACTGATGAAGACCCCATCGCAGGTGCAGCATTTTCTGTAAAAGTAGAAGCACTGCGTGAGATCGACGATTTCTGCCGAAGCCTTGATGGCCGTGTGGTGCAGGTCAGCGCCTCTATCGCTGCGTCGATTCAAGAGGTCGAAATCCTGCGCCCCGAAGGTACGTCCGTACGCGATATCCGCCCGATGACCCGCGTCAACGTGTCGGTGATTGTCGAACATGAGGGCCGCCGCGAGAGCGGCACAGCAGGTGGTGGTGGTCGGATCGGCCTCGACGGGATGCTCAAACCCGAAGACTGGCAGGCCAAAGCACGCGAAGCGTTGCGCGTCGCCCTTGTGAACCTTGAAGCCGTTCCTGCCCCTGCGGGCGTGATGGACGTGGTCCTTGGCCCCGGCTGGCCCGGCATCCTGCTACACGAGGCCATTGGTCACGGGCTGGAGGGTGACTTCAACCGCAAGGGCTCCAGCGCCTTTGCAGGGCTAATGGGTCAGCAGATTGCAGCCAAAGGCGTTACTGTATTGGATGACGGCACGATTCCCGACCGCCGTGGCAGCATCTCGGTGGATGACGAAGGCACGCCCAGCGCTAAGAATGTGCTGATCGAAGACGGCAGGCTGGTTGGCTACATGCAAGACCGCCAGAACGCACGCCTGATGGGCGTGAAAAGCACTGGCAACGGCCGCCGCCAAAGCTTCGCGCACATCCCCATGCCGCGCATGACCAACACCTATATGCTGGGCGGCGACACGGCCCCCGGTGATATCGTGGCAGGCCTCAAAGATGGCATCTACGCCGTGGGATTCGGCGGCGGCCAAGTCGACATCACTAACGGCAAATTCGTGTTTTCCTGCACCGAGGCCTACCGCGTTCAAAACGGCATCGTCGGCGCCCCTGTAAAAGGAGCCACGCTGATCGGCGATGGCGCCACAGCGCTCAAACAAATCCGCGCCATCGGCAACGACCCAAGCCTCGACCCCGGCATGGGCAACTGCGGCAAGCAGGGCCAGTGGGTGCCCGTGGGCGTGGGCCAGCCAACGCTAATGATCGGAGGTCTGACGATTGGTGGTGCGGCAGCGTGAGCAAAGCGATAGCTTGGCCGGTATGGCGCACTGACGTCGAGGCGGCTGCCGCTCTCTCAACCCGCGATTGGCTTTACGCCGTTCTGGGGGCCGTGTTAATACCACCCTGCGCGGCGCTAATCCCAGTTCTTTTGATCGATTCCGCGCAGGTTGCGCAGTCGAACGTAGCGGCAGCCATCTATTACATCTCCTTTCTTGTTCTGCCGGGGCCTGTTGTTACATGGTTTGTTGCCCTCGTCGGAGGTCTACTTCTCGAAGGCGCGATCAGACTGGGCCTTGGCGGATGGGGCGTTGCGGTTTCGCTTGGCGTAGTCCTCGGTTCAGCGACCATTGTATTATTTCAAGCTACGTTTAGTTCGGCATTTTACGTAGGTTTCTGGACCTTTTTTGTACTGCATGGCGCGATGACAGCAGCGCTATGCTGGCTCATTTTACGGATACGCGCGCCCGAGGTCTTCAAATATCACCATTGAACCGAATTTGCTCAAATCGATTCATCCCCTGTTAACCAGCAAAAGGTAATACTGATTCCAGCAACAGTCGGAGCTACGGGAATGACTGACAGGAACACCAATCCTTCTTCCACTCACCCCCCACTCCCACCCACCCCAGAAGACGAACAGTTTGCCCGTCTCCGTCTGTTGCGCTCGCGCCGGGTCGGTATATCCACGTATAAACGACTGCTGATTGAACACGGCACTGCGCAAAACGCGCTGGCCGCGCTGCCAGAGGTAGCGCGCGCCGCGGGCGTCTCTGGATACGAGATTTGCCCCGAGGGAGTCGTACGCGCCGAATTGCGTGCAGGGCATGCGGCGGGCGCGAAGCTGCTGCATTCGGACCATCCCGACTATCCGACCAGTTTGGCAGAACTGGACGATGCTCCCCCGTTTCTGTGGCTCATGGGCAACCCTGAACTGCTCGCACGGCCGATGATTGCGCTAGTGGGCGCGCGCAATGCGTCATCGCTGGGCACACGAATGGCACGAACCTTGGCGCATGAACTGGGAGAGGCCGGTTTTGTGGTAGTCTCGGGCCTTGCGCGCGGCATTGATACAGCCGCCCATCTGGCCGCCCTGCCCCATAGCACCATTGCTGTCCAAGCCGGCGGCGTCGACGTTATGTACCCCGCAGAAAATACTGGCCTAGCACAGGACATCGCCAAACAGGGTCTACGTCTTTCCGAACAAGCGATCGGCCTGCAACCAATGGCGCGTCACTTTCCAACGCGCAATCGGATCATATCAGGCCTTGCCCGCGCTACCGTTGTCGTCGAAGCCGCTGCAAGGTCGGGCAGCCTGATCACTGCCCGCGACGCGCTGGATCAAGGTCCCGATGTGCTTGCTGTGCCGGGCCACCCCTTTGATGCGCGCGCGGCTGGCGGCGATATGTTGATCCGCGATGGTGCAACACTGGTCCGCAACGCTGCCGACATCATTGAGGCATTGGGCCCCGCTTTTGAAGATCAAGAGCAACTGCCGCTTACCTCGTCCACCGTGACAGCACCTGCCCCGCAACCAACGAAGCAGCCGCGCAACCAACGAAGCAGCCGCGCCGCACATTGCGCGAAACCGCCAGCCTTCACCTGTCAATCCTGCAACGGCTCGGGCCATCGCCTGTTGCCGAGGACCAGTTGATCCGCGATCTGCAAATCACGTCGGCCGCCTTAACTCCTGCGGTTGTGGAATTGGAACTGGACGGCAAGGTAATGCGCTCTGCTGGGGGGTAACTGTCACGACCGGTCTGACGCGGTTATGAGCAGCATGGTTGCCCCAAAACACGATCCATGCCCCTGCACTACGGATCAGCGGCAAGTTGCAAAACACGCACTTTCAGCTGACGAACTTGCCTGCAGTTTACACGTCAAAACCTAGCATATTCAGCCCTCGTCTACGGGCTTGATCCCTTGCAACAACGCGGGACGCATTGACAAAGACCCCTTGCATCCCACATGTCAAAGGCCATAGACGCCGCAAAACACCCCGTCGAAGGACCTTAGTTTTATGCCAGTAGTCGTTGTCGAATCTCCCGCCAAGGCCAAGACGATCAACAAATATCTCGGTGACAATTTTACGGTTCTGGCCTCCTACGGCCACGTTCGCGACCTGCCGCCCAAGAACGGATCGGTTGATACCGAAAACGATTTCGAGATGCTGTGGGAAATTGATTCCGGCTCCAAAAAGCACATGAAAGCGATCACCGATGCGCTGAAGAATGACAATGAACTCATTCTCGCGACTGACCCCGACCGCGAGGGCGAAGCGATCAGCTGGCATCTTCAAGAAGCACTAACACAGCGCAAAGCTATCAAGAAAGACACCCCCGTTAGCCGCGTCGTGTTTAACGCGATCACCAAAACGGCCGTGACCGAGGCTATGAAAAATCCCCGTCAGGTGGATATGCCGCTGGTCGAGGCATACCTTGCCCGCCGTGCGCTGGACTATCTGGTGGGCTTCAACCTGAGCCCGGTACTGTGGCGCAAACTGCCCGGCGCCAAATCCGCCGGCCGGGTGCAATCGGTTACCCTGCGCCTGATCGTCGAGCGCGAGATGGAAATCGAAGCGTTCCGCCCCCGCGAATACTGGAGCGTGAAGGCCCTGCTCAGCACGCCATCGGGGCAGGAATTTGAAGCACGCCTAACCGAGCTTGCTGGCAAAAAGCTTGATAAATTCGATCTGGCCGACATCACACAGACAGAAATGGCAGTGCAGGCCGTATCCAGCCGCGATCTTAAGGTCGCGTCGGTTGAGGCAAAGCCTGCAACGCGTAACCCCTCAGCCCCCTTCATGACCTCAACCCTCCAGCAGGAGGCGAGCCGGAAATTCGGCATGGGCGCACGCCAGACCATGAGCACCGCCCAGCGTCTCTATGAGGCGGGTCACATTACTTATATGAGGACAGACGGCATCGATATGGCGCCGGAGGCTGTGCAAATGGCCCGCGATGCGATCTCAGATCGCTACGGCAGCAAATACGTGCCGTCCAGCCCCCGCGTCTATAAGAACAAGGCCAAGAACGCCCAAGAAGCGCACGAATGTATCCGCCCAACGGAAATGTCCAAGGACGCCGAAGCGCTTAAGCTGATGGATGGCGACCAGCGCAAACTTTATGATCTGATCTGGAAACGCACGCTTGCCTGCCAGATGGAAAGCGCACGACTTGAGCGGACGACGGTTGATATTTCTTCGGCTGATAAACAGGTGACCCTGCGCGCCACCGGTCAGGTCGTGCTGTTTGATGGTTTCCTCAAAGTCTATGAGGAAGGCCGTGACGATGTCACCGACGAGGACGAACGCCGCCTGCCCCAGATCACTCAGGGTGATACGCTGAAAAAAGCCGCTGCCGCCCGCTATAGCGATGATTTCGGCAAAGCCGCAGGGCTTGAGACCGATGAGTTGGTTGATGCCGGCGACAAGGGTCAGGCCGGTATGCAACGCAAATCAGGTGCACTGCTGGCCGAGAAGGACGCCGTTCTTGGGGCGCAGCATTTCACCCAGCCGCCCCCACGCTATACCGAGGCTACGCTGGTCAAACGTATGGAAGAGCTCGGTATCGGCCGACCGTCCACCTACGCAAGTATTGTCACAACTATTCAGGACCGCGGCTATGTCTGCCGCGAGGGCCAGCGCCTGATCCCCGAAGACAAGGGTCGTCTGGTCACTGCCTTCCTTGAAAATTACTTCCGCCGCTATGTCGGCTATGACTTCACAGCCGATCTGGAAGACCAGTTGGACAAAGTCTCTGCCGGTGACGCGGATTACAAAAAGGTTCTCGACCGCTTCTGGCGTGATTTCTCGGCTGCGATTGCAGAAACATCCGAGCTGCGGATCACCGAAGTGCTTGAGAAGATCAACGATGTGCTGGCACCGCACATCTTCCCCGCGACAGAGGATGGCTCCGATCCACGCCTGTGCCCCAACTGTGGTGCCGGTCGCCTTAGCATGCGCACAGCCCGCTCCGGTGGCGCCTTCATTGGCTGCTCCAACTATCCCGAGTGTCGCTATACCCGCCCCTTCGGTCCCCCGAACCCCGAAGCAGAAGCATCCGCCATTCCGCCAGAGGGTAAGCTTTTGGGTGAGGACATGGGCGAGGAGATCCGCGTATTCAAAGGCCGCTTTGGGCCCTACGTGCAGCGGGGCGAGCTAACCGAAGAGAACAAGAAGCCACCACGTCAGTCTATTCCAAAAGACTGGCCGCCCGAAGAGCTGGAGCTGGAGCGCGCTGTTATGCTGCTATCGCTGCCGCGTGAAATCGGGCCTCACCCAGAAGACGGGATCATGGTCTGGGCCAACATTGGCCGCTATGGCCCTTACATCAAGCACGCGCCCAGCACTTCTGATCGCGGTGGCACAAACGCCAACCTTGAGGGTATCGACGAAGTCTTTACCGTGGGCATGAACCGCGCGGTTCAGTTGCTCGCAGAGAAAGTCGCGTCGCGTGGCGCGCGGGGCCAGGCCGCAGCCCCTTTGCGTGAATTGGGCGAGCATCCGGAGGCAGGCGGACCTGTCAACGTGATGAAGGGTAAATACGGGCCTTATGTGAAGTGGGAAAAGATCAACGCGACAATCCCCGACACGGTAGACCCCGAAGAAATCACGCTGGCGCAGGCAATTCACCTGATTGACGAGCGCGCGGAGAAGGCAGGCAAGAAGAAACCTTCGGCCAAGAAGAAGGCCCCAGCCAAAAAGCCTGCTGCAAAGAAGAAGGCGCCTGCCAAGAAGCCCGCGGCAAAGAAACCTGCCGCGAAGACAGCCAAAGAATAATCCGGCGCAGGGATGTCGCAGTTTTGTAATAAACGTGCCTCATCCCTGCTCGGCGCTTTGTAATTTCGGCATCATGTGATTGTTTCTGCCCAAAACGAGCAGAAAACGAGAGCAGTATGACGATTTCACGGATAACGCGCCGGCTGATGCTTGGCGCGACAGGTTTGGCCCTTTCGGCCCCTTCCTTTCTATTGGCAGAGCAAAATCCACGCCCCGCGGTGAACCGTCACAACATCATGGGATGCTCCACCCATGATTGGCGTGATCATTTCGACACCCTTGGAAAAGCAAGCATTGTTGCAGACACCAGCTCTCGTGCGCTGCATTTCTGGAACGGTGACGGCAAGACCTACAAAGTCTACCCGACATCTGTGCCGCGCAGCGACGATCTGACAAAACGAGGCTACACAACGATCGTACGCAAACGGGTTGGTCCCGACTGGACCCCTACCACCTCTATGATGGAAGCTAACCCAGATCTGAAATACATGCCCCCCGGTCCGCATAACCCGCTAGGCACTCATGCGATGTATTTGGGCTGGCCCGCGTATCTCATTCATGGGACCCATGATGAACGCAAGATCGGCCGCCAATCCTCTAGCGGGTGCATCGGTCTATATAACAAGATGATTGCGCAACTTTATGCATCGGCCCCCGTGGGCACACAGGTCCATATCATCTGACCGACGTGCGCCGCGGTGCGGCATTCCATTGACACGGCCATGACGCACCGTCACAAACTCCCTCGAAGGTACACACAGAAGGGGAGCACCATCTGATGAAAAAAATCTACCAAAACGCCGCTGAGGCCCTCGATGGGGTTCTGACAGATGGCATGCTAATCGCCGCAGGTGGTTTCGGCCTGTGTGGCATCCCCGAATTGCTGCTGGCCGCGATCCGCGATACCGGGGTCAAGGATCTGACGTTTGCTTCAAACAACGCCGGCGTGGATGACTTCGGCATCGGCATCCTGTTGCAAACCAAGCAAGTAAAAAAGATGATCTCATCTTATGTGGGTGAGAACGCAGAATTCATGCGCCAATATCTTAGCGGTGAGCTGGAGCTTGAATTCACGCCACAGGGCACATTGGCCGAGCGTATGCGCGCAGGTGGCGCAGGCATCCCCGGCTTCTACACGAAGACTGGCGTTGGTACCGTAATTGCCGAAGGCAAGGACGTGAAGAGCTGGAACGGTCAGGACTATATCCTCGAAGAGGGCATCTTTGCCGATCTCGCAATCGTCAAAGCCTGGAAAGCAGATGCGACAGGTAACCTGATTTTCCGCAAGACCGCCCGCAACTTCAATCCGCCCGCAGCGATGTGCGGCAAAGTCTGTGTGGTTGAAGTCGAAGAGATCGTGCCGACAGGCAGCCTTGATCCTGATCACATCCACCTGCCCGGCATTTATGTGCACCGCATCATCCAAGGCACGCATGAAAAGCGCATCGAACAGCGCACAACCCGTAAACGTGAGGCAGCATAATCATGTGGGATCGTAATCAAATGGCGGCACGCGCCGCGCAAGAACTTGAAGACGGCATGTATGTGAACCTAGGCATTGGCATCCCGACGCTGGTGGCAAACTATGTCGGCGACAAAGACATCACCCTGCAATCGGAGAACGGCATGCTGGGCATGGGGCCCTTCCCTGTCGAGGGCGACGAGGACCCTGATCTGATCAATGCCGGCAAGCAGACCATCACCGAAATGGATCGCACGGCCTATTTCGACTCGGCCACCTCCTTTGCGATGATCCGTGGCGGTAAAATAGCTGCCGCGATCCTTGGTGCGATGGAAGTCGCCGAGAACGGCGATCTGGCAAACTGGATGATTCCCGGCAAGCTGGTCAAAGGCATGGGCGGCGCGATGGATCTGGTGGCCGGTGTTGGCCGCGTTATCGTTGTTATGGATCACGCAAACAAACACGGCGAAAGCAAAGTGCTGAAAGAATGTACCCTGCCGCTGACCGGTAAAGGCGTCGTAGACCGTATCATCACGAACATGGGCGTGCTCGATGTCGTTGAGGGCGGCTTGCGCATCGTTGAATGCGCTGATGGCGTCACAGAAGAAGAGCTGCGCGCAGCAACCGAAGCAACACTGGTATAATGTAAGGGGCAGGCAAAGCCTCTGAGATACTTTGCCTGCCCTTCACTTCATCTGGTTGAAAACACAGCCGTCCGAGATCAACTCGGGCGGCGTTTTACATAACCCCTTGGCCACTTGGAAAGCTGCCAGCACCTTTGGCACATAATCACGGGTCTCGGGGAACGGCGGCACGCCTGCGTGTTTGCGCACAGAGCCCTCACCCGCATTATACCCAGCTAGAACCAGAATAGGATCATTGGCGAATTCACCCATCAGCCAATCAAGATATTTGATCCCGCCGGAAATGTTCTGTTGTGCCACCGTACTATCAACAACACCGAAACGGCTTGCGGTATCCGGCATCAGTTGCATCAACCCCTGTGCCCCTGCGCTGCTGACAGCATCAGACTTGCCCGACGACTCGACCGAAATCACGGCAAGCGCTAATGCCGGAGAGACGTCCGTTCCAATGGTTGAACGCAGAATATCAACGCCGTGAACCTTTGCAATATCCTGCATGTGCTGCAAACGTGGTGCCGGCACGCGGAAGTTGGACGCTGAGAGTGCATTCATCGCCAATTCCAGCCGCCCTGGGCCAGACTCTGCTGCGTCCGGTGAAACCTTAGCCCAGAACCAATCGTACTGTCCGGCATTGGGTCGTGTAATCGCACCAGAGGGCGCAGCAGCAACCGCGGGTGCGGGTGTCACGTTCTGCGTGGGCCGGTTAATCTGCACATTCACCCGTTTTCGCACACCAGCTTTAGGTGGTTTTACAAACTTTGGCTTAAAATCAGGAAATGGCTGCGGAGAATCTGCACGTAATTGGGCTCCGACAGGCGAAAATGCCAAAGCGGCACCCAATACAATAGATAGGGTTGTGCGTTTCATGATGCCTGCTCTCGTTTTTAGACTGCTTTTTTCCAGTAATATTGCTCACAACACCCCCTCGATCCAGCAAATGTGACCTCTAATGATCGCGATTTCGCCACAATTGGGGTGTTTCAGCCGCACAAATTAACTATTTGCATCCGAACAATAATTAATTACCCAACAAAAACAGATATTTAAATAAATTTACGCACTTTTATCGGTTACCAACTCAAAAGCCGCAATTGCCGCCAAATTCATGCCCCATTCATCCGGCTATATAGCGTCATACCAAGTCGAGTAGGCCTGAATGAGAGCGGGCCGGAACGCAAGACAGGGTTGGAACTTAAAACTTACAAATCCTTTGGAGGGATACAACATGATGAAATTCGTAAAAAACTTCCGCAATGACGAAGACGGCGCCGTAACAGTTGACTGGGTTGTTCTGACAGCTGCCGTTGTTGGCCTGGCGATTGCTGCTTATGGCTCCATCCAGTCCGGTGCCGAAGGCATGACAGCAAACACCGGCGCCTTCCTTGGCGCACAGACAGTTGGCGCAGCTGACTTCGGTACACAAGCAGCTCCATAAGCTCGCCTGATCGAACCCGAATTATCCAGGGGGCTGCGTTCTGCATGGAATGCAGCCCCCAATTCATTTTTCGCAGCCGAACGTACCGGTCCAAGAAGCAAAAGTGTCATTATGATGAAGCAAATCCACACTTTCAAAAACGATGAAGACGGGGCCGTCACGGTTGACTGGGTAGTTCTTACGGCAGCAATAATATTTATCGCTATCGTTGCTTTTGCTGTCATCCAGCAGTCAAGTAGTGCGATGAGCGCATCTGTCGGGACGTACCTAACAGATACCGACCAGGACGCGCTTCGAAACCCGAACCAATAAGCCCGCAACGGCCAGAATTGACCCACAAACGGATACAATGCCGCCACATTCTAGGGGTACTGCAAAGCATACCGAATATTTTCGGATTTTTTCCATTCACCCTAAACGAAAGAGGAACACAAAATGCGTATGATTTTTGGACTCGTGTTGTTGGTCGGCATCGCGTTGGCTGGTGGCGCGGTGTATCTCGCAAAGGGCCAAATTGGCCAATACAAGAACGCCATTGCGCGTGCAGAAGCCGCGAAATCCAAAATTGTTCCGACAAAGAGCATCTTTGTTGTGAACCGCGCTCTGAAATATGGCGAAAAAATTAGTAAGGACGATGTACGGGCGGTAGATTTCCCCGTTGCGGCCCTTCCCGAAGGTCACTTTGACGATCTAGCTGTCATCTTTCCTGAAAACACCGACCTGCCCCGCGTTGTGCTGCGCCCCATTGAAAAGGACGAGGCACTGCTTGCCATCAAGGTTACAAAACCAGGTGAAGACGCTGGACTGACATCGCGGCTTGAGCGTGGCATGCGTGCTTTTGCAATCAGAGTTGACGTGTCTTCCGGTGTGTCAGGCTTCCTGCGCCCCGGTGACCGTGTCGACGTTTATTGGACCGGACGCGTTGGTAGCGGAGCAAACACATCAGAAGTAACAAAGCTCATTGAAACCACTGTGCCGCTGATCGCTGTCGATCAAAGCTCCGGTAGCGTTGAAGGCACCCAGATCGCGCGCACTGTGACTGTTGCAGTCAGCCCGAACCAGGTCGCATCTCTGGCACAAGCGCAATCATCCGGCCGCTTGTCCTTGTCACTGGTTGGCGTCGGCGATGATGTCGAGATCGCGCAGAACATCGAGGTCAACCAGCGTGACCTGCTTGGCATCGAAGACAAGGTTGAGGCACCGACTGCCGCCCAAGAAAAGGTTTGTACCATCCGGACACGTCGCGGAGCCGAGGTAGTTAACCTGCCGATCCCCTGCACCAACTAAGGTGCGTAAAACGACACCATATCCCTTGTACTAAAGGTAATAACAACGCCGCTCCAGACTTGGGGCGGCATTGCGCGTTGCGGCTGTGTTGCCATTTACCCACAGCAATTGCCCCTCGGAGTGCATTGATTCTTGCAATAAAATTCGAATTGCCGCACAGTTATTCAAACGTCGGGCAAAAAGACCCTATTTTGAGGCGTGATCAAAAAGGCAGGTCACATGAAAATCGACAGATTTATGAAGGCAGCTCTACTGGGGCTGGCACTCAGCGCATCCGCATTTGCAGTGACCGCCCCTACGGCGGCCTATGCCGATAACTTGCGCATAGTGAAAAGCGGCACCAGCACCAAGCTACAGGTGCCACTCAACCGCGCAATCGTGGTTGAGAGCGATACACCATTTGCAGAGCTGAGCATTGCAAATCCCGGCATTGCGGATCTCTCTTCGCTGTCGGATCGCACAATTTATGTTCTTGGCAAATCGCCGGGCACAACAACCCTGACACTGTTTGACGCCGGAGGCCGATTGATCACAAATGTCGACGTGGTCGTGACCCCCGACCTGTCCGAATTCAAAGAACGTCTGCGGCAAATCCTGCCGGGCGAGCGTATCGAAGTACGCTCGGCCAATGACGGGATTGTTCTTTCCGGTGTTGTGACATCAGCCCAAAAGCTCGAGCGCGCGATGGAACTGGCAGAGCGTTATGCGCCTGATCGGGTCTCGAACCTGATGAGCGTCGGCGGCATCCAGCAGGTCATGCTGAAGGTCCGTTTTGCAGAGATGCAGCGCTCGGTTTCGAAATCCCTCAGCTCCTCCCTGTCGCTTAGCGGGGGTATTGGTAGCGATCTTGGCGTACGGGCCGGTTCTGGAACCTTGACCACAAACGGTGGGAGCACGTCAGCCCTTGCTGGCTCCCTGCCCGACACAAACACAAATACTGGCGCGATCCTTTTCGGCTTTAATGCTGGTTCAACTCAGGTCGGCATTCTGCTTGAAGCACTTGAGCAAAAAGGCGTTGTTCGCTTCCTCGCAGAGCCGAACCTTGTTGCACTCTCGGGTCAGGAAGCAAAATTTCTCGCCGGTGGTGAATACCCCATTCCTGTGTCACAGTCAGACGGCGTAACATCTGTTGAATTCAAGCCCTTCGGTGTCGAACTGTCCTTTATCCCGCGTGTCGTGGACAAAGATTTGATCAACCTCGAACTGAAGGCCGCAGTCTCCGCAATTGACCCCTCCAACGGGATCACACTCAATGGTGGTTTCTCCATCTCTGCCTTCTCGCGGCGCGAAACCTCGACCACGGTCGAGATGCGCGATGGTGAGAGCTTTGCGATTGCCGGCCTGTTGCAGGATGATTTCACGGATAGCTCGTCACAACTGCCATGGATCGGCGATGTGCCGGTGCTCGGCGCGCTGTTCCGCTCTGCCAACTACCGGCGCAGCCAGACGGAATTGGTGATCATCATCAGTGCGCATCTGGTTACGCCAACACGCGGCGAAGCTCTGGCGCTGCCGACTGACCGCATTAAGCCCCCCACCGAACAAGACCTATTCCTTCATGGCCGCACAGCCGCCGGCACGCGCACTCCGAAAAAGGGTGCTGCAGGCGAGGTTGCCAAACAGGACTTTACCGGGTCATATGGCTATGTACTGGATTAACACAATGCAACGCATGACCTATCGGAACATCATTACAGGCAGCCTACTGTCAGCAGTTGTAGGCCTTGGTGCGTGCAGCGCCACCAGCTCGGATACAATCTACACGCAGTTCTATTCAGAGGCCGGTTCGCTGGTTGATACGGGCGGTTTTGGCGAAGCAACGCTGAATAACCGCCTGATAATGACCGGAGAGCGCCAATACACCTTCGATCTGGCCAAGCGTTTCTCAACTGAAGTCGACAGTACTGTTAACTTTGCATTCAACTCCGCCCAACTGGAGCCAGGTGCGCAAGCGATCCTGCGAAAGCAAGCCGATTGGATCCGTCAGTTCCCCGAGATACGCTTCCGCGTATACGGCCACACCGACGCTGTCGGCTCGAACCGGACAAACAAGGCTTTGGGCCAGCGCCGTGCGAATGCGGTCGTTCGTTATCTTTCGACACTTGGAATCAGCTCGAGCCGTCTTGAAGCTGTTGTTTCCTATGGGGAAACCCAGCCTTTAGTCGTAACTCAGGGCCGCGAGCGTCGCAACCGCCGGACGGTTACGGAAGTGAGCGGCTTCGTGTCGCGACATCCGACCGTGTTGGACGGCAAATACGCGCAGATCATATACCGTGATTATGTAACGAGCGCGATCGCGCCCCCCTCGCTCTCAAACGCGGCGGTCGGTTCTGTAACTTCCAACTAAGTACTTTATCTAATTTTGAAAACCGCCCCAACAGGGCGGTTTTTTGCTATCTGCCATCCCCTTTGGCAGACGGGTCAATCTGCCCATAAGCCCGTCATCGTTTCAAGATACCCAACAATAGCAGCTTTTCGGCCCCAATCCTGCCTAACTTCACTGCGATTAATTCCTCAACGAGAAAACTCTGTCTGGGCAAAAAGTCCGGCGGGGGGCGAACGTGATCTGACAAAGTGCCGATCGGGTACGTCAGGCCAGGTAAAACGCCCTTTGATAGAAGGAATGAAGGCAATGAGCAGCGTAATGCCGCAACCAGAACAGGATATGATCCTAGCATGCACGGTCAGCCGTGATGTACAGAACTTCGATCTGCTGATCGAAGACATGGAGAGTGTACTGGGTGAAAGCTGGGGTGATCTGGGCTTTGCCGAAGCACTGGCGTTCTTCGGGCAACCCGAAGCACAGGCAATGGAGTTCATTGCCCTCGCGCTGGATGATGCGGACGAAGACAATCTGCCCATGATGACCGAGATCATCCTTCAGGCCAAAAAACGCGATATCAAAGTGATACTGATCGCCGAGGATGTTACCCCAGCGGCTCTCCACTCGCTGTTGCGGCAGGGCGCAGATGAATTCGTCACCTATCCGCTTCCCGAGGGAGAACTGGCGCTGGCTATCGAGCGCATCCGCACCACTGCCCCCGCACCGGTTGCCGCCACTTCGGCCTCACCACTGCGCGCAGGCGCCCAGAAAGATGGTGCTGTCATTGTTGTGCACGGCCTTGCCGGTGGCACAGGCTCCACCACTTTGGCGGTGAACCTAGCGTGGGAATTGGCAAACCTCGGCAAAACAGACTCACCTTCGGTCTGCCTGCTTGATCTGGATTTGCAGTTTGGTTCCGCCTCGACCTACCTTGATCTGCCCCGCCGCGAAGTGGTTTATGAAATGCTGTCGGATACCGAAGCTATGGACGAAGAGATCTTCGGTCAGGCGCTGATCGGTTATGAAGACAAGCTGCAGGTGCTAACAGCTCCTTCTGACATGCTACCGCTGGATCTGCTCACGTCCGAGGACATCGGCCGGGTTCTGGATATGGCACGCAACCAGTTCGATTATGTCATCATCGACATGCCTTCGACGCTTGTTCAGTGGTCCGAAAGGGTCCTGACCTCTGCGCACATCTATTTTGTAATGCTTGAGCTTGATATGCGTTCTGCCCAGAACACGCTTCGGTTTAAGCGCGCGTTGCAATCCGAAGAACTACCAGTTGAAAAGCTGCGCTACGTGCTGAACCGCGCACCGAAATTCACCGATCTCAATGCCAAAAGCCGTGTTAAGCGGATGGCCGAGAGCCTGGAAATCAGCATTGATTTGCAGCTGCCCGACGGCGGCAAGCCGATCACACAAGCAAATGACCACGGCATGCCGTTGGCCACTTCAGCGCCCAAAAGCCCGCTACGCAAGGAAATAGCAAAGCTGGCAGCGTCTCTTCATACCCTGCGCGACAATGATGCCGCGGCGGCCTGAGCTCCGAGAAAAGAAAGCACATAGCAATGTTCTCCAGATATAAAAAGCCGGCCGCCGCCCCTACCCCAGTAGCTGCGGCAACCCCAATCGAGACGGCGAAAAATGAAGCTGCTACTTCGGCGTCCATGCGCCGCGCGTCTCAGCCCGCCGCCGTAGCACCGGTCGACAAAGAGGTGAAGCGCAAGCAGCGCATGGGCGATATCAAACTTGACCTGCACCGCGTCCTACTCGACAGCCTGAACCTTGCAGCCCTTGAGCATGCATCGGAAGCGGACCTGCGCCAGGAGATCAACGCGATCTCAGCAGAGTATTTGAGCGAAAAATCGATCGTGCTAGGCCGCGAGGATCGCATGACGCTCAACTCCGAGCTTTACGACGAAGTTACCGGCCTTGGCCCGCTTGAAACATTGCTTAAAGACGACACCGTGAACGATATTCTGGTGAACGGCCCGCAGCAGATCTTTGTTGAACGCTCCGGCAAGCTGGAGCTGACCGATGTGACGTTCAAAGACGAGCGCCACCTGCTGCGTATCATCGATAAGATCGTATCGGCTGTTGGTCGCCGCGTGGACGAAAGTAACCCTTACGTCGATGCGCGTCTTAAAGACGGCTCGCGTTTCAACGCGATGGTCCCGCCGGTTGCGGTGGATGGATCGCTGGTTTCCATTCGTAAGTTTAAAAAGGACAAGCTGGGCATCGACGATCTGGTGCAATTCGGCGCCTTCACCGAGGAAATGGCTGCATATCTGCAAGCCGCTGTGGCGACACGTCTGAACATAATCGTGTCGGGTGGTACGGGTTCGGGTAAAACGACCACGCTCAACGCGCTTTCGTCTTTCATCGACAACGCTGAACGCATCCTGACCATCGAGGATACGGCGGAACTCCAGCTGCAACAGACCCACGTTGGCCGGATGGAAAGCCGTCCGCCAAACGTGGAAGGCAAGGGCGAGGTTTCCCCCCGCGACTGTCTCAAAAACGCCCTGCGTATGCGTCCAGACCGGATCATTGTAGGTGAAACCCGTGGTGAGGAAGTGATCGACATGCTTCAGGCCATGAACACCGGCCATGACGGCTCCATGACGACGATCCACGCGAACTCTGCTCGGGACGGTGTATCTCGTCTGGAGAACATGATCGCTATGGCCGGTATCGAAATGCCGCTGAAAGCGGTGCGTTCGCAAATTTCTAGCGCTGTGAACCTGATTGTACAGGCCTCGCGCTTGCAGGACGGCTCGCGCCGGATGACCTCGATCACCGAAATTACCGGGATGGAGGGGGATGTCATCTCCATGCAGGAAATCTTCCGCTACCAGCGTGTGGGCCTGACACCAGAGAATAAAATCATCGGCCACTTCACCGCTACCGGCGTGCGCAGCCACTACGCAGAACGTTTCCGGATGTGGGGCTATGATTTGCCGTCATCCATCTATGAGCCCATCGCGGCCCAGTAACATCGTCGCGCCATTGGCGCGCCAAACACAAAGCGCCACCCCCGGCGTGCTAACCACGATGCGCCTCTGGCGCAATAAGGACCAAGGTCATGAGTGCAGAACCAATCATCTACGGGCTGATCTTTATCGGTGTACTGGTACTCGTTGAGGGCCTTTACCTGGTGGCGTTTGGCAAATCCATTTCGCTTAACAGCAAGGTAAACCGCCGACTTGAGATGTTGGAAAAGGGCGAGCGCCGCGAAGAGGTGTTGGACAAGCTGCGCAAGGAAATGCAGCAGCATATGAAAGCGCGCACGATCCCGCTTTATTCGCTGCTTTCCGAAAAGGCACAAAAGGCCGCAATCGCCTTCACCCCGCAACAGTTGCTTATGGTTATGGCTGCAGCATCCGTCATCATCTTTATGGGGCTGACCATCGGCACAGCTACAGAAACACCCGTACGTCTTGTTATGTCTGTCGGCATGGGCATCGGTGGCGTGTTCATGTGGATATCCATGAAAGCCAACAAACGGATGAGCATGATCGAAGAACAGTTGCCCGACGCGGTTGAACTGATGGTTCGTTCCTTGCGTGTGGGCCACCCGTTTACCAATGCGATTTCGATCGTCTCCAAAGAAATCCAGGACCCGCTCGCCTCCGAATTTGGTGTGATCGCGGATGAAGCGGCATATGGCCGCGACATTGGTGAAGCGCTCAAGGATATGGCCGAGCGGTTGGACATGCAGGATATGCGCTTCCTTGCGGTGGCTGTGACGATCCAGCAGCAATCAGGCGGTAACCTCGCAGAAATTCTTGCTGGTCTGGCTAAGGTGATCCGCGCCCGTTTCCGCCTGTTCCGCAAGGTCAAAGCCATCACCGCCGAAGCAAAATGGTCGGGCAAATTTCTGTCAGGCTTTCCTGTAATGGCCCTGATTTTCATCAACGTTGCAAAGCCGGGCTATTATGATGAGGTCAAGGAAACACCTTACTTCATCCCTGCCTGCTTCTTCGTCGGAATTTTTCTGGGCATTAACCTTCTGGTGATGCGCGTCCTCACCAACATCAAAGTTTAGGGGGCAGTCATGCTCAATACCATCAATACAGCAATCGGTGACGTGATGGGGCCTTTCGGGATGATCATCATCCTTGGCATGATCGGGATCGTCCTTGTCTTGGCCACGGTTGCGATGATGATGAACCAGCCCGAAGATCCGCTCGATAAGCTCAAACGCCAGCAGAAACATGCCGGCAAAGGGGTCGCGGATTCAACCAAAGCCTTGCGCCAGAAAGACGGCAACGCCCAGCTGGAAAAATTTTCGACCTTTCTTGAGCCGTCTGACGACAAAGAATTGAGCCAGAAGCAACTTGAGTTGCGCCAGGCGGGGTATCAGTCACGTGATGCGGTGCGCATGTTCTATTTCGCGCAGATGTCTTTGGGTCTGCTCGGCCTTCTTATCGGCGTGATTTATACGAACATGATCGTCGAAGCAGAGATGACCGCACAGAAAACCATCATGTGGACCCTCGGGCCCGGCGCCGTTGGGTACTGGTTGCCAAAGTACTGGGTCACCCGTCGCGTGGCTGCGCGTAAAGAAGAGATCGAGCGTGGTTTCCCTGATGCGCTGGATATGATGCTGGTCTGCGTCGAAGCCGGTCAGTCGCTGGATCAATGTATTGTGCGTGTGGCAGGAGAACTGCGGGCCTCTTATGCAGCGTTGGCCGATGAGTTCGAAGTCGTCGCCCATGAAATGAAAGCCGGTAAAGACAAGGTTAACGTGCTTAACGACATGGGAACCCGGTGTGGGGTGCAAGACGTTTCCTCTTTCGTAACCGTGCTGGTGCAATCTGCGGCGTTCGGTACTTCAATCGCTGACGCTCTGCGGGTTTATGCGGCCGAGATGCGGGACAAACGCGTGATGCGCGCGGAAGAAGCCGCAAACAAGTTGCCAACCAAGATGACACTTGCCACAATGATGTTCACGGTTCCCCCGCTGCTGGTCATCCTTGTTGGTCCTTCGGTCATGGGCATCTCGAAAATGGGCGAAATGGGTGCTCCTGGAGCGAACTAATGATATCACGGCTGGGGCGAACGTTCGTCCTTCTGATCCTGTCTCTTGCTTTGGCCGCTTGTTCTTCAGGCGGCTTTGGCACGTCCGTGTTCGGACCAAAGAAAAACAGTCTGGACGCACCTGGCGTTGATCTGCGCGCCGATGGAGCAGACAATCTCGAAGCGGGCCACCGCCTTGTGGCTTCTGGCCAGTACGAGCTTGCTATTCGATCGTTCAACCGTGCCGCCATTGATCGTGGGACTGTAGATGCTGAAATTCTTTCTGGTCTGGGCACCGCAAATCTGGGATTGGGGCGACTGGGACAGGCCGAAACCCTGCTGCGCCGCGCGGTAGAGCGTGACACAACGCAGCCTGAGATCTGGAATAACCTCGGCGTCGTGCTGATGGAGCGTGGCAAAAATGCCGATGCGACACAGGTATTCCGCAAGGCTTTTGCACTGGACAATGGCGAAAGTGTCTCAATTCGTGACAATCTTCGTTTAGCACTCGAAAAAACCGAGAATTCTGGTACGCCTTCTAGTAACTTGAGTGAATATAAATTGGTGCGCCGTGGATCGGCTGATTATCTGATCCGTTCGGGGCTGTGACCTAAAAATAGGCATAGCGACGCAAATCCTGCACAGGGGCACCGCATGAGGCAGAAGCAGTAAAGGACGCAACAATGCGCCACATCTCCGTTTTGAGCGCCCTTTTGATTGGGGCAACCGTTTTGACCGCCTGCTCTGAAAAGAGCGCGGATGAGACCGTAGAGCGTGCCTTTCAGGACGTGAATGTAATTGATGATGCGAACCTTAATGATGTGATGCTCACCGTGGCCGACCCGAACGAGGCGGTGACCTACTTCCAGCGCATCGTCAAAGAACAGCCCGATAACGTCGAATTCCACCGCGGCCTGTCGCAATCCCTGATCCGCGCCAAGCGTCATGATGAAGGCGCCGCCGCATGGCAGCGCACAGTGGCCCTTAAGGGTGCCACCGATGACGACCGCGTCGAACTGGCTGATGCGCTGATCCGTTCAGGTGACTGGGCCCAAGCCGAGAAAACATTGACCGCAATCCCCCCCACCCATGAGACATTCAAGCGCTACCGCCTTGAGGCTATTGTCGCTGACAGCAAACAGCAATGGAAGAAAGCCGACAGCTTTTACGAGATCGCTGTTGGCCTGACGACCTCGCCCGCGCCTGTCCTTAACAACTGGGGCTATTCGAAACTCACGCGCGGTGACTACAAAGACGCAGAGCGTCTGTTTACCAGCGCTGTGACACAGGATAGCAGCCTGTTCACCGCCAAGAACAACCTCGTGCTCGCGCGTGGCGCACAGCGCAACTACAACCTGCCTGTTGTCCCGATGGACCAGACAGAGCGCGCGCAACTGCTGCACACAATGGCGCTTTCCGCGATCAAACAGGGCGACGTCGAGACTGGTAAAGGTCTGCTGCGCGAAGCCATCGACACCCACCCACAGCATTTCGAGGCCGCGTCACGTTCACTCGCCGCCCTCGAGGCCTAAGCAATGACTATCACGACCTACGCCGCTGCGTGGTATCTGCCTTTCGTGCTGCCTGTGTGCCTTTATGTGATGTACACTGACCTGTCGCGGATGAAGATCACCAACACGGCCAACCTCGCACTGGTAGCTATCTTTTTAGCAATCGGGCTGATCGTGCTGCCCTTCGACACCTATCTGTGGCGTTTACTGAGCCTTGTGATCGTCTTGACCGTCGGCGTCCTCCTGAACGCCGCAGGTCTGATGGGCGCAGGCGACAGTAAATTCATCGCCGCTGCGGCACCCTTCATCGACTTGGGCGATCTGAACCTGCTGACATGGCTGTTTATGGCAACTCTGCTTGCCGCTGTGGTCACTCATCGCGGCATCAGATTGACGCCTCTGCGCCAGCTAGCACCCCATTGGACAAGCTGGGAACAAGGTAAGAAATTTCCCATGGGCCTCGCCCTTGGTGCCACACTTATTCTCTATTTGATCCTTGGCCTCCTTTATGGTGCCTGAATAACGCCATTTTTATCCCGTATGCCGTGGCAAAACCCCGGGAAAATCAGAGGGACAAAGCAGTATGAACGCCCCGAACACCGCCGTAATGGCACCACCACCGCCAAAGACATTGGCCGACATGCGTCTGCCCATCGTCATGATGCGCGACATTCTGATCAAGACGATCTTCCGCAAGAACCTTGATCTTGTCAGCGAACTGTCACAAGCGGTCTGTCTTCCCATCCCCGTCGTGCAGGAGCTGGTGGATATGTGCCGCACCCAGCGCCTGATCGAGGCGACGGGCACGCTGAATGCACAAAACGGCAATGAAATGGGCTATCAGCTGACCGATGGCGGCAAGGCCCGCGCGTTGGATGCCCTTGCACAGTCTGAATATTTCGGCCCGATGCCTGTCCCGCTTGATGTCTACAAAGAGCAGGTCAAGCGCCAGTCCGTGCGCAACATGCAGATCACCCGTGCCCAGCTATCGGGTGCGATGGGCCACCTGATCCTACCGGACGAGTTATTGGGCAATCTCGGCCCCGCCGTTTCCGCTGGCCGCTCCATTCTCATGTACGGCCCTCCCGGCAACGGCAAATCCTCTATCTCCAACGGCATCCGCGACGCGCTTGGCGATCAGGTTTATGTACCGCGCGCCATCGAATACGCCTCTCAGGTCATCACCGTGTTTGACCCGATTGTGCACAATGAGGTCGCCACCGCCGAGCAGGACCCAACCTCCCTGCGCCGCATCACCCGCTTTGACGCCCGTTATGTCTGCTGCGAGCGCCCGTCGGTTATCACCGGCGGCGAGCTGACGATCGACATGCTCGATCTGGTCTATAACCCGACTGCCAAAACATATCAGGCCCCACTCCAGCTCAAATCAACCGGCGGTATCTTCATTGTGGACGACCTTGGCCGTCAGAAAGAACCACCACAAAGCATCGTGAACCGCTGGATCGTCCCGCTCGAAGAAAGCAAGGACATCCTCGCCCTGCAATCGGGCGAGAAGTTCGAAGTGCCCTTCGATACGCTGGTGATCTTCTCCACCAACTTCCACCCGAACGAGATCTTCGACCAAGCCGCCCTGCGCCGAATCTTCTTCAAGATCAAAATCGATGGGCCGGATCAGGCGAATTTCCTGAAAATCTTTGCCATGGTGGCAAAGAAACGCAAAATGCCGTTGGATGAGGCAACCCTCATCCACCTCCTGAAAAACAAATATCCCACGATCGACAACGTCTACGCGAACTATCAGCCAATCTTCTTGATCGACCAGATCATCGCGATCTGCGAATTCGAGGGCATACCCTACCAGATGAGCCCTGAGTTAATGGATCGCGGTTGGGCCAACATGTTCGTCAAAGACGAACACATTGTGAAGTAGCGCCATGCGTTCGTTAACAGGTATTGCGGGCTGTGGCCGGATGGGCGCGCCGATGCTCAAGGCATTGCGCGCCGCAGATCTGCCCGCGCGCGGCTATGACATCGTGCCGATGGACAGCCCCCACATTACCGATGATATCGCGGTTTTCTCAGAAGACCTCGACACGCTCATCACCGTGGTACGTGACATCGACCAGACAGAGGCCCTGCTGTTCGGCGAGCAAAACCTCGCGGCCATCCCCAGCCTGATCCGCATCATCATATGCTCCACCCTATCGCCGCGATACGTCCGCGGCCTGCGCGCGCGTATCCCTTCCCATATCTCACTGATTGATGCGCCAATGTCCGGCGCCCAGGTCGCAGCCCAAGAGGCACGGCTCAGCTTCATGCTCGGCGGTGACGCCGAAGATTTAGACGCTGCCCAACCGCTCTTCAGCGCGATGGGCAAACACTTTCACCGGATGGGAGAGTTTGGCGCAGGCATGCAGGCCAAGGTTCTCAACAATCTGCTGGCCGCCTCAAACACCGCGATGACCCGTCTGGTGCTTGATTGGGCGGACGAGGCCGGTCTTGAGGACAGCGCCCTGTTAGACCTGATCCACACCTCTTCGGGTCAGAACTGGTTCGCATCAGGATTTAACAGTATCGAATTTGCGCGAGACGGCCATGCCCCCGACAACACCATCGCCATTCTAGTTAAAGACATCGCAAGCGCGCTAGACGCCGCGCCCGAGGGCGCAGACACCACTCTGCCCGAGACTATCCAGCGCAGCATCGCCGCTCTGAAACCGCGCAGTTAACCTCGCCGCCCCTTTTCTCCGTCAATATCCCGTGGGTTTGGCCCTTCACCGTCAAGGGGGGCTGGCCCCCGTGCACTCCAGTGCTATCTTTCACACCATGCAATTCTTGCCCCCGAAATTCCAACAATGGTTCGCCACCAAAGGCTGGTCCATCCACCCTCACCAGCAAGAAATGTTGGAGCGTGCGGATGCGCCTGCGCTGCTGCTGATTGCCCCAACCGGAGGCGGTAAAACGCTGTCGGGCTTCCTGCCCACACTCATCGATCTGGCCGAGGGCGATCATGACGGCATGCACACGCTCTACATTTCACCGCTCAAAGCGCTGGCGGCAGATATCAAACGCAACCTCACCACGCCGGTCGCGGAAATGGGCCTTCCCATCAGGATTGAAGAACGCACTGGCGACACCACGGCTACAGCGCGCAAACGCCAGCGGGCCGACCCGCCGCACATTTTCCTAACAACGCCAGAAAGCCTTGCCCTACTTGTCAGCTACGAGGATGCGCCGCGCATGTTTGCGGGCCTCAGGCGTGTGGTGATCGACGAAATTCACGCACTGGCAGAATCTAAACGCGGTGACCAAATGATGCTCGCGCTTGCGCGGCTCAACGCTATTTGCCCCGATCTCAAACGGGTGGGCCTGTCGGCCACTGTCGATGATCCTGCCGCCATTGCCCATCTGATGGCGCGTCACCCTGACCCTTGCGAGATTTTGCTCGCCGATCCCGGTCCGGCCCCCGATATCCAGATGTTGCGAACCGATGAGGCTCCTCCGTGGTCCGGCGGCGGCGCGGCCTATGCCATTCCTGCCGTGCTGGAACAAATCAAGCAGCACAACACCACGCTCATCTTCCACAACACCCGCGCACAGGCCGAGATTTTCTTTCACAAACTATGGCTTGCGAACGACGAGAGCCTGCCCATCGGCATTCACCACGGCAGTCTTGACCGTGAACAGCGCGCACGCGTCGAAGGGGCGATGGTACGTGGAGAACTGCGCGCGATTGCGTGCACCGGTAGCCTCGATCTGGGGATCGATTGGGGTGATGTTGATCTGGTGATCCAGATCGGTGCACCCAAGAACGTCAAGCGGTTGGTCCAGCGTATTGGACGCGCCAACCACCGTTATAACGCGCCCTCCAAGGCGCTGCTGGTGCCTGCCAACCGTTTTGAGGTCGTCGAATGTATGGCTGCCCTTGAGGCCGTACTGGAGGGTGAGCTTGACGGTGATCCGCGCGGCGCTGGCCCGCGTGATGTCCTATGTCAGCATATCCTGATCACCGCCTGTGCCGGCCCCTTTGACGCGGATGCGCTTTTCAGCGAAGTCACTTCGGCGGGCGCCTACAGCGCCCTGACACGCGCGGGATTCGACGCATGCCTCGATTTTTGCGCGACAGGCGGCTATGCCTTGCGCGGCTATGATCGCTGGCAACGGCTGATCCAGCGCCCAGACGGGCGGTGGCAACTGCGCGATCCGCGCACAGCCCGCGCCATCCGGATGAACATCGGCACCATTCAGGACACCGATACGCTCAAGGTCCGCATGAAGCGCAACCGTGGCGGCAAACCGCTGGGTGAGATCGAGGAGGGCTTTGCCGCGACCCTAACGCCCGGCGACACGTTCCTTATTGGCGGGCAGATCGTGAAATACGAAGGCCTCCGCGAAATGACCGTCGAAGTTTCCCGCGACAGCGCTAAAAAGCCCAAGATCGCCACCTTCATGGGCACGAAATTCGCGACCTCCACACAGCTGAGCGCGCGGGTGCAGCGCCTGTTCACCCAAGACAGTTGGCCCGAACTGCCTGCCCACACCGCCCAATGGCTGGAGCTGCAACGCACCCACAGCCAGTTGCCGCAACCCGGCCGCTTGCTGATCGAAAGCTTTCCGCACGATGGCCGCGCCCAGACCGTCTTTTACGGATTTTCCGGACGCAACGGCCAACAGACGCTGGGCTTGCTGCTTACCAAACGGATGGAGGAGCTGGGCCTCAGCCCCTTGGGTTTTGTCGCCACCGACTATGCGACCCTGATCTGGAGCCTTGACCCCGTCACCGATCCCGAGCCTCTTATCGATCCAACCGCGCTGCACGATGGGATAGAGACATGGCTCGCCGGAAATGCCGTGATGAAACGCACCTTTCGTGCGAGTGCCACGATTGCCGGGCTGATTGAGCGCAACAGCCCTCAGGCGCGCAAATCAGGAAGGCAGGCGACCTTCAGCTCGGACATCCTGTATGACACGCTTAGCAAATATGATCCCGATCACCTGATGATAGACATCACGCGGGAAGAAGCGATGCGCGGGCTCGTGGATTTTGGCCGGATCGAAGAGATGCTGGCGCGCACGCATGGACGAATTGACCACCTTACGCTGCCGCGCGTCACACCATTGGCCGCACCAATGTTTCTGGAGATGGGCCGTGTGCCGGTCAAAGGCGACGCAGAAGAACGCCTGCTCGCCGAGGAATCGCACCGCCTGATGGAGCAATCGGGGCTGGCACAGATCACGCCAGCCCCCTCTGACAAACCCCGCTGGCGTGTGGGGTTCTGAGACATAGCGCCCCTCTTGCGCAGGTTCGCATTCTGTTCCACACCAGTGCCCATGAACGGATATGAATTCACTCTCTCTGGCGCACCACTTAAAGCCTTGGGATCAGGCGCACTGTGGTGGCCAATAGAAAGCCTGCTGGTGGTGAGTGACCTGCATCTAGGTAAGTCCGAACGGATCGCGCGGCGCGGCGGCACCTCTCTGCCACCCTATGATACCCGCGACACGCTGAATCGCTTGGCTGCCGATCTAGCGCTCACCCACGCGCGTACGGTGGTCTGTCTAGGCGACAGCTTTGACGATCTGGTTGCCGCCGAAGCGTTGCCCGAAGAAGAACGCCAGTGGATATTTCACCTGCAAACGGGCCGCCGCTGGGTCTGGATCGAAGGCAATCATGATCCCGGTCCGGTCGAGTTTGGCGGTGCGCATCTGGCAGAGCTGCCTCTGCCCCCACTTACCTTCCGCCACATCGCCCAAGCAGGCGCAAGCGGCGAAATTTCAGGGCATTATCACCCGAAGGCGACGCTTCAAGCGCGCGGTCGTAACATCACGCGCGCGGCCTTTTTGATTGACAGCAACCGCGTAATCTTGCCGGCCTATGGCACCTATACTGGCGGGCTGCAAAGCCGGACACCGGTGTTGGGTGACCTGATGCGCCCAGAAGCGATTGCCGTTCTCACTGGCCCCAATCCCACCCCCATTCCAATGCCGAGGTAGCCCATGGATCAATTCGCGATAGACCGCATCATCCAAAGTTTTGCCGCACAAAGCATGATGACCACGCTGGGGGCAGAGCTGTCAGAGATCACGCCGGGGCTGGTGCGTATCACAGCCCCCATCCTGCCCGGCACGCGCCAGCAACAAGGTTTTGGGCATGCTGGGCTGACGTTTTCCATTGGCGATAGTGCGGCGGGCTATGCGGCTCTGACGATGTTGCCGCTGGATCAGGAGGTGGTCACCGCAGAGATTAAGATCAATCTGCTCGCACCGGCACGCGGCAGCCGCCTGATTGCGACGGGCCGTGTAATCAAGCCGGGCAAGCGACTGAGCGTTGTGACAGCCGAAGTCCACGCAGAAGAGGACGGGAAGCAAACCCTTATCGCTATTCTGCAAGGTACGATGGTGCCTGTCCCGCGCTAGAGCAATCCTGCGTCCTGTACCGCGGCACGGTAGCTACGGCTCACTGGCACTTCGGCACCATCCGCCATCACCAACAGATCGCGCCCCTTCTCACGGCGCCGGGTCTTTACCGCCGCTGGGGCAACCCAATGGGAGCGATGCACCTGAATGCCCAGCCCCGAAAGCTCAGCTGTGGCGTCGCCCAGATGCATCAGGATCAGTGTGTTGCCCTTGGCCGTGACGACATTCAGATAGTGGTCCTGCGCCTCAATCCGCACCAGGGGCGCGCGCAGCTCAATGGGAAGGCGGCGTAGAAAGGTATCGCTTTGCACCTTTTCAGGTTCAGCTTCTGGGAGGACAGCCCGCAGCACAAGATGTACCGCCGCCGTTACCATCCCGACGATCCCCGCCAGATAGGCCCAATCCTCAATGCCGCCCCATGTGGGAAACACAACGCCGTTCACACCGTGCACGACACCTGACACCAGCAGGGCAAACCCGACCCAAACCCCAAAACGCTCTTTAGGCACACGTCCATCGGCCAAGGCAACTGCACAAAGGTTCAGCACGATTGAGCCTGCAATGACACTGCCCCAGTAAAGCGCGCGACCGCCAAGGCCCATGGCCTCAAACGTTCCGAACGGCCCCGCAACTGCGGCGACGACGGTCAGCACAATCCAGATCACCACGGGCACGCGAAAGCGTGTAATTTCACGAAGCGCGAAGTGCATGGTGCCGTCCAGTTCTGTCATTCACGTATGGTTTCAATCCTACCACGTATCCCCGCTGGGCCGCTTCCGGTCACCTTGCCATGACAGGTCAACCTAACACAATGGAGCCTTGACATGACCCTTGCCCCCCTTGCCAACGCGCCGCTGATCATCCAGCTGCACGCATTGCTCGCCCTTGGCGCAGTCGTGCTTACGATTGGTATCCTCAGCCTGCCTAAAGGCAGCCCTCTTCACAGAACGATGGGCTGGACGTGGGTGCTGATGATGGGAAGCGTGGCGGTCAGTAGCTTCTGGATACATACGATAAAGTGGATCGGCCCTTTTAGCCCGATCCACTTTCTATCGCTCATAGTGCTCTACAGCCTTGTCCGCGCGATACGCGATGCGCGTGCGCACCGTATCACCAGCCATAAGCGCCCTATGCAGGGGCTGGTCTGGGGTGCCCTGCTGGTGGCGGGTGCCTTTACCCTGCTGCCGGGGCGGCTGATGCATGCGGTGCTGTTAGGCAGTTAGCCCTTCCGGCTCTGCCAGACCATTGGCGCGGCAGCAGGCCGTGACCGTGTTGGCCAAGAGGCACGCAATGGTCATCGGCCCAACGCCACCCGGTACCGGAGTGATGGCCCCCGCAACAGCAGCGCAGCTTTCATAATGCACATCGCCGACCAGCTTGGTCTTGCCTTCACCCTTCTCGGGCGCATCCAGACGGTTGATGCCGACGTCAATCACTGTTGCACCGGGCTTGATCCAGTCACCGGGCACCATTTCAGGGCGACCAACGGCGGCAACCACAATGTCAGCGCGGCGCACTACATCGGCCAAATCCTTGGTCCGGCTGTGGGCAATCGTCACTGTGGCACTGTCGTTCAGCAAAAGCTGTGCCATCGGCTTGCCCACTATATTGGAGCGACCAATCACAACCGCATCCATCCCCGAGATGGAGCCGTGGTGGTCACGCAGCATCATCAGACAGCCAAGCGGAGTGCAGGGCACCATGCTCTTTTGGCCGGTTCCCAGCAATCCAACGTTGGAGATGTGGAACCCGTCGACGTCCTTTGCCGGATCAATCGCGTTGATCACCAGATCTTCGTTCAGATGATTGGGCAATGGCAGCTGCACCAGAATACCGTGGATTTCCGGATCATTGTTCAGCTGGTCTATCAGTGCCAGAAGATCGCCCTCTGCGGTATCGATGTCCAGCTTATACTCGACCGACTTCATTCCGACTTCGACGGTCATCTTGCCCTTGGAGCGAACATAAACCTGTGAGGCCGGGTCTTCGCCCACGAGCACGACAGCCAAACCCGGTGTAATCCCGTGATCAGCCTTCAGGCGGGTCACCTGTGTTGCCACCTGCCCCCGCACCCGTGCTGCAAATTCTTTACCGTCAATAACCGTCGCAGCCATATGCCCCGCGCCCCTCATTCTTGTGTTGCCGTTAAACTCTGGCCCTAAACCAAAGTGGGAGAGGGGTCACCCCTTCCCCCACCTATCCACTGTCCTGTTAGGATCAGAACAATCCTTCAACCTCACCGTCAGCGTTCAGCTTGATGTTTTCTGCCGATGGTACGCGTGGCAGGCCCGGCATGGTCATGATCTCACCGCAGATTGCCACGATGAAACCGGCGCCCGCGCTCAGGCGCACTTCGCGAACAGGGATGTTGAACCCCGTTGGCGCGCCACGGAGTTCGGGATCAGTGGTAAAGCTGTACTGCGTCTTGGCCATACAGACCGGCAGATTGCCATAGCCCTGCTCTTCCCAGTCGGCCAACTGCCTGAGGATTTTGTTGTCCATCACAGCCGCGTCCGCGCGGTAGATCTTTGTCGCAATCGTGTTGATCTTGTCCGCAAGGCTCATCTCGTCGGGGTAGATCGGCGCGAAGTTGGCCTCACCCTTCTCGATGATCTCAACCACTTTAGTGGCCAGATCAGCGGACCCTTCAGAGCCCAACTCCCAGTGGCGCGATAGCACCGCTTCGGAGCCTTGGGTCGCCACATAGTCCTTGACCGCCTGCACTTCGGCATCGGTATCCGTGACAAAATGGTTAATCGCCACGACGACTGGCACGCCAAAAGATTTGAGGTTTTCGATGTGACGGCCAAGGTTGGCACAACCGCTTTGCACGGCCGCGACATCCTCATTTCCCAGATCGGCCTTGGCTACGCCACCGTTCATCTTCATCGCGCGCACAGTGGCAACCAGAACAACTGCGGAAGGTGCAAGGCCCGCCTTACGGCATTTGATGTTGAGGAACTTTTCAGCACCCAGATCGGCACCAAAGCCAGCTTCGGTGACCACATAGTCAGCCAGTTTCAGGGCAGTGGTTGTCGCGATGACAGAGTTACAGCCGTGCGCGATGTTGGCAAAGGGACCGCCATGCACAAAGGCAGGGTTGTTCTCAAGCGTTTGCACAAGGTTAGGCTGCATCGCATCCTTCAACAGCACTGTCATCGCACCATCTGCTTTGATGTCACGGGCAAAAACCGGCGTGCGGTCACGGCGGTAGGCCACGATCATGTCACCCAGACGCTTTTGCAGGTCCTCAAGGTTCTTTGACAGACACAAGATCGCCATGACTTCGGAGGCCACGGTGATGTCAAAGCCCGTCTCACGCGGGAAGCCATTAGCCACGCCACCAAGGCTGGTGGTGATCTGGCGCAGGGCGCGGTCGTTCATGTCGACAACACGGCGCCACACAACACGGCGGGTGTCGATATCCAGCTCGTTGCCCCAGTAGATGTGGTTGTCGATCATCGCGCTCAGCAGCGAGTGCGCCGATGTGATGGCGTGGAAGTCGCCAGTGAAGTGCAGGTTCATCTCTTCCATCGGGACGATCTGTGCGTAACCGCCGCCTGCGGCTCCGCCCTTCATGCCGAAGTTTGGCCCAAGCGATGCTTCACGGATGCACACAGCCGCGTTCTTCCCGATGCGGTTCAGGCCATCGCCTAGACCCACAGTAGTGGTCGTCTTGCCCTCGCCCGCAGGGGTCGGGTTAATCGCGGTCACAAGGATTAGTTTGCCATCGGGGCGATCCTGTACGGAGTTGATGAACGACTGGCTCACTTTCGCCTTGTCGTGACCGTAGGGCAGCAGATCGTCGCTGGAGATACCCAGCTTTGCGCCGATCTCCAGAATGGGTTTCTTGGACGCTTCACGCGCGATTTGGATGTCAGTCTTGAAAGCCATGGTAATCCCCGTTGTGAGCCGCTTGGGCTTGTTCTAGCCGATGCATACAAGGGCGCGCCACCGGGACAGGTCTGGATAACGACATTTCTGCCTTCCCTTGCGGCGTTGGACGATTGCAGCGTTTCTTTTAAGAAACCGCGGTCCCCCTTAAATGCCGCAAGGACGGCCATTGACCGCCGCGCGGCCATGTCCCAAGCTTGCAAGAACTTCAATATCTGAAAGCCTGATATGATCCGTTCTCTCCCTGTTATCGCCATGCTGGGTCTGGCGCTGTCCGCTTGTGCGCAACACCAGCCCCCGCAAGTGCGCGGCGCTGCATTTTATGCCAAGTACTGCACAAGCTGCCATGGCACATCGGCGCAAGGGGATGGTCCGATTGCCGCCAGTTTCCGCGTCCCGCCCGCGAACCTGACCCTGATCAGTGAACGCAACGGCGGGGTCTTCCCGATCGAAGACGTGATGGCGCAAATCAACGGCTACGAAGGCCGCCACCAATTCGGTGGCATGCCGGAATTCCAAAAAGATCTGAACGGCCCAGTCGTTGACTATGTGGCAGCGTCCGGTGAGGTCATCAAAACCCCAAAAGCGCTGATTGATATGGCGTCGTACCTAGAGAACATCCAACGGGACTGAACAATAGTACGTCAGGGCACCTAAGCCCGTTGATCCGCTATTTGCAGGCGGAGCTTGTTATCCACCGCCAGCATGCCTTCACGCTCGCCCCCGGCAATCACACCGTGCTTGCCACGCTCTGCAGCCCTGAAGGATTTGCCTACCAATCGCTCGGAAAGGGCTGACGTGAAAAACTATGTGCCAAGCAAAACGACCGTCGCGAAAAATGCGACGCTTGAAGCGCCCGTTCGGCTTTGTGGTGCATGCGACGTGCGCGAGCACTGCGAAATCAGGCAGTTTACCTTCGTCAATGACGGCACAACCTTTTTCCGCAATACAACCGTGGGGCGGTATTGCTCCATTGGTAAATCATGCGAAATCGGCGTGCCGGTGCATCCTGTTAACTGGTTGACCAGCAGTCCGGTTGCATTCGCCGCAAAACGCCACTTCCGCAATGAGGGTGACATTTTCCCGCAGTCAGAGTTCGAGCAGTACAAACCCACCACGATCGGCGCCGATGTCTGGATCGGCTCTCACTGCATCATCTCGGGCGGCGTGACAATCGGACATGGCGCGATAGTGGGCGCCGGGGCCGTTGTGACAAAGGACGTGGCCCCCTACGCTATTGTCGGGGGAACACCGGCCAAGTTACTCAGATACCGCTTTGACGATACGACAATCAAACGCCTGCTCAAAACGCAGTGGTGGACACTGGAGCCGGAGGAGATCGCAAAGCTGGATCTCACGGATGTGGCGAAAGCGCTGGATGCTCTGGAGGGGTAATGCCCCTTAGATCATCGTAGGTGCCCACATCCGCTGGTCCGGTATGTGTAGCCGCAAACGCTCGCCCAGTGTGAACACTCCCTCACGCTCGACCCACGCCGTCACGCCACGCAGGTCTTTGGCGGCGGATTTGAAGGCTTTGCCATAGCCGGGCATATCCGCTTCAATCTCGCGGGCGGGTAGCATGCAGGGGCGGTTTTCCATATCCACGACAATCGTCGCACCCGATGCCGCCTGAAGGCGGGAGGACGGCGGCACATGGGTGAAATCGGAAATACCCTCGATCACCAAAGTGGCCCCTGTATAGGAAGGGTCCAGCGTCTCTAGCCCCATCGCGGCGGCAATGACAGCGAGTTCTTCCGCACTCATAACACTCAATTGACGGGTGTTACGGATAACCGTGTCGCGGGGGTATTGTGACAGCACGCGGCTGCAAGAGGGGCGCGTCAAGCCGCCATGATCTTCGCCATCCGGCCCTGCAAACCCAAGCGTCAACACCTCACGCGGCACCGTTTTCAGGCCCGCCGCACGGTCCGGCACAACGCCTAGCCAGGTAATAGTTGCGTAATAGTCGGTGGGGATCAGTGCGGGCAGGGCGCTTCCTTTTTGGGCAGTGTGCAAGGGTGCCCCACAAAAGAAAAGGCCCCGCACGAGGCGGGGCCGATCATATTTTGTGTCGTCGGTTTCACACGAAGTGATCAGACAGAAGGTTCAGGCTCCATCCCGCCAGCCGGCGGGTTCTTTTTACCCTTTGCTTTCGGGATTGCCGTGACGCTAGGCGCAGAACCGCTATCGGGCTTGTCATCCTCATCTGGCTCTGTCGGTGGATTACCCGCCATCACGCGCTTGATCTCGTCGCCGGTCAGCGTCTCATACTCAAGCAGACCTTGTGCCAGACGCTCGAACTTTTCGGCGTTGTCTTCAATCAGCTTGTATGCACGAGCATAGCCCTCGTCGATGATGTGCTTCACTTCGGCTTCGATCAGCTCTTTGGTCGCCGCAGAAACGCTAAAGCCACCTGCCCCGCCGTTGGCTTGGTAGCCAGCAGCAGCTTCCTGGTAGTCGATGTTACCAACCTTGTCAGACATGCCGTAGCGCATCACCATCGCACGAGCTAGCGCACTCGCCTGCATAATGTCGCCCACAGGACCGGAGGATACCGAATCCGCACCGTACTTGAAAATTTCAGCCGCCTTGCCCGCCATGGTCATAGCAATCCGCTCTTCGGCTTCATCCTTGAACATTTGCAGCTTGTCCATTTCAGGCAGGCTCATCACCATACCCAAGGCACCACCGCGCGGAATGATCGTGGCCTTATAGACCGGATCACATTTCGGCAGCATGATACCAACGATCGCGTGGCCTGATTCATGATAGGCAGTCTTTTCCTTCTGGTCTTGCGTCAGCACCATCGACCGGCGCTCCGCGCCCATCATGATCTTATCCTTGGCAGATTCGAAATCAAGCATGGCAACAAAACGGCGGCCGAGACGGGCAGCGGTGAGAGCTGCCTCATTAACGAGGTTCGCCAGATCAGCACCAGAGAAGCCCGGCGTACCGCGCGCAATGATGCGCAGGTCAACGTCTGGGCCAAGAGGCGTCTTGCGCGCATGCACGCCCAAAATCTTCTCACGGCCTTTGATATCGGGGTTACCAACAGTTATCTGACGGTCAAAACGACCGGGGCGCAGCAGCGCAGGGTCCAACACGTCTTTACGGTTTGTCGCAGCAATGATGATCACGCCTTCGTTGGCTTCAAAACCGTCCATCTCAACAAGCAACTGGTTGAGTGTCTGCTCACGTTCATCGTTGCCACCACCATAGCCCGCACCACGTGAACGGCCTACCGCGTCGATTTCATCGATAAACACGATGCATGGCGCGTTTTTCTTGGCCTGCTCGAACATGTCACGGACACGGGACGCACCGACACCCACAAACATCTCGACAAAGTCGGAGCCCGAGATGGTGAAAAACGGTACACCCGCCTCGCCCGCAATGGCACGCGCCAGCAGGGTTTTACCCGTACCGGGAGGGCCCTCAAGCAGCGCGCCTTTTGGAATTTTGCCACCCAGACGGCTGAACTTCTGCGGGTTGCGCAGAAATTCCACGATCTCTTCGAGCTCTTCTTTAGCTTCGTCGATGCCCGCTACGTCGTCAAACGTCACACGGCCCTGCTTTTCTGTCAGCATCTTGGCTTTGGATTTGCCAAAACCCATTGCCCCACCTTTGCCGCCGCCCTGCATGCGGTTCATGAAATAGATCCACACACCGATAAGCAGCAAGATAGGAAGCAGCGAGACAAGGAATGTCTGCAAACCGCTTTCCTGCTGGCTTTCAGCGCGGAAGGGGACGCTGTTGTCGGTCAAAAGCTTGGTGACCTCTGCGTCCACCGGTTTGATTGTCAGATAATCATTCCCGTCGGACTGACGGAAGCGTACCTGCTCACCATCAAGGGTTACGTTGCTCACATTGCCATTCGTAACGGATGTTACGAAATCGGAATAGCTGATCTCGCGATTTTGCATCGTGCTGCCTGCGTTTCCGTTGAACAAATTGAACAACGAGAAAACAAGGATCAGCAATATGGCCCAAAATGCGAGATTGCGAAAATTGCCCAAGGAAAGTCTCCTGAATACATCTCAGCCAGAGGACAGCTCTGACTACTGCCCTAAGATAGACATGCACAGGCTCAGTTCAATGTCATAATTATGATAGAAGAAAGGCATCAGCGCCTCGCGCAAGCTCCCAACGCCAGTTTGGGCTGGTTTTGACGGCTGGTGAGGACAAAAGCGTGTCACCATGCCACAGGCCAGGATGGCTAAGAAGCACACCGCGCGGCAGACCCAGTTCACGCCAATTACTGCATTTTTTCAATCCATTAGATGAAATCGCGCGCAATTCAATTCGGTCTTCCATGGCTTGCCCATCTGAGGAAAAACAGCGCCAGCGGCCGTCCCAGAGGCCATCCGACTGTGCGACATGATCAGCCACCGCATAAAATTCGCGAAAAAGCCAACCGTCATCTTTTCGGCAAACAAGTGCGCATCCGGCGAGCGTTGTCGCCTCTCCCGCTGCCAGCGCCTGCATAAGTTGCGCAAGGCCGGCACGGCGGGGGGGATAGGGTGCGGGCGCGATCCAGTCCAACGCGCGGCGCAAAACGCGCCGCTGGACCTCGGGCGGATAGGTCGCGAATGCGTCCCGTCGCACCACAATTGCGCCGTGGACAAGACGCAGGCACTCCTGCGCGGCCAACGTGGCGTAGCTTTCCAGCGCATTGCGCGCCTCTGCCATATTCTCGGCCACCACGCCCAGACTTTCCGTATCAATTCCAAGAGCTTCCAATGCGCCCATCGCATGGCGTGCTTTAATGCGGTCAAAACGGGTGTCTTCATTACTCGGATCATCGATCCAATCGAAACCGGCGTCTGTCAGGAAGTCTCGGAGGGCCAAACGTGTGATGCCGAGCATTGGGCGCAACCAGAGCATACCTGCATCGTGACGACGTGGCGCCATCGCGGACAGCCCGTCTACGCCGGACCGGCGGCCAAGCCGCAACAAGACGGTTTCGGCCTGATCGTCTGCGGTGTGGCCCAAGGCTACAGCGTTCAACCTCTGCGATTTGGCCCAATCGGCCATCAAATGATAACGGGCTTGCCGTGCTGCATCTTGCAAGTTTCCGCTGCGGTCCCAATTCTCCCAACGAAATACCTGATGTTGCAACCCCATGTCCGCGCAGATCGCTGCGACATGTTCGGCTTCGGCGGCAGAGCCCTCGCGCAAACCGTGGTCCACCGTCACAGCTTGCAGATCACCGCCACGCCGCGCATAAATTCTGGCCAACAGGTGCAATAGCGCAAGCGAGTCGCCCCCGCCTGAAACAGCAACGCCCAGCTTTGCAGGAAGAGGAGTGCCAAGAGCCGCCTCAAGCGCGATCTCAAGCGGCTCTTGCGGCATCAGATTATGAACAGCCCAAAGCCTGCTGGCGGCTGGTCGCCTGCGCGACATAGGCGCTATCAGGGAAACGCACCGCGACTTCGCTCAGCGTCACACAAGCTTCACTGTTCTGACCAAGTGATCCTAGCGCGGAACCCAGCTTGAACAGGGATTCCGGCGCGTTGGGGCCAGCTGGTGACGCGCCGAAGCTGGCCAGATAGGCCCGTGCAGCTTCGCGGACATCGCCCATACCTTCCAGCGCGTCACCGCGCCGCAGGTAGGCGTCAGCAGCTAGCGGAGAGCCCGGGTAGGTCTGATTGAAGGTCGCAAACTGCTCTGCGGCGGCGCGAAAGTCACTGGATGCGAGCGCCTCCTGCGCCCGCTTAAAGTCGTCTTGCTCGCCCACGGCAAGCTGGCTGGTGTTGGCTTCTGCTGCGGGAGCGGGTGCAGGCGCTGTGGCCTGATCCGCACCACCCAAAGTGGTAGCGGAGCCAAGCGCGGAAATATCCCCGCCTTCCAGCTCCACTAAACGAAATTCCAAATCGGCAATCCGGCGGGTTCCGTCATCCACAATGCGGTTGATGCGGAACTCCAGTTCTTCGGTCTTAGACGTGACGCGGCTCAGCTCGCTTTCCATCGCGTTCACCCGATCAAGCACCGAAGCGGGCAGTTGTGCGCCCCCTGCGGTGCCAGTGGTGGCCAGCTCACGCTTGAGCTTGGTCATCTCCACATTGAGCACGGTCAGCTCTTGCCGGATATCAGCAAGGGTCTGTGCATCCTGGGCTGCGGCCCCCATAGGGACCGCCCCCAAAACAACGGCGAAAACAAAAGCAAAGCGCATCACGTGCTCCCTTAGCTGGTTTGACCACCGGCCAACACGGTCACCGCGCGGCGGTTTTTGGCGTAGCATGTCTGGTTAGAGCAGATCTCGATCGGGCGCTCCTTGCCGTAGCTGACAACCCGCAGACGCTCCACCGGCACACCTTTGGACAGCAGATACTCACGGGCCGAGTTGGCTCGGCGTGCACCCAATGCAAGGTTATATTCGCGTGTACCCTGCTCATCCGCGTGACCTTCGATCACGGCCTGATAGTCAGCGTTGGTCAACAACCAAGTTGCCTGCCCGTCCAGCGTAGCGCGGCCCGTTGCGGTCAATGAAGACTGGTCGACTTCAAACAGAACGCGGTCGCCCACAGTCTGGTTGAAATACGCGGTCGAGCTCGGGTCATTGGCACTACCAGGTACAACACTGCTCAGCGGCTGGCTGCCGGTTGGGTTCACAGGAAAGTCGGTATCGCCGCCAAAGCGGTTCGGGTTCGTACAGGCCGACAGCGCAACAGCTGCAACCAAAATGGTCATGGGGAGGAATTTCATCTGCTCGACCTTTCTAAAAGTCTTTTGTTTTCCCAAGGCTACCATAAGGCGGCCTGTCAGGGGAAGGGTTACTGCTGGAGCGGCGACCAGCTTGGGTCTGATCCGCCTTCCGGGGTTTGCACCTGCCGCAACACGCGGCCGGTAATGTCGACGGAGTAGAGCGATGACGCACCGCCCTCCCCTTGGGTTTCGCGGGTAAACATGATCACGCGACCATTAGGCGACCACGTCGGCCCCTCATCCAGAAACGATGCCGTGAGCAAGCGCTCTTCAGAGCCGTCGGTGCGCATAACGCCGATGTGGAAGCGACCTGCGTTTTGCTTGGTAAAGGCCACCAGATCACCGCGGGGCGACCAGACTGGCGTGCCATAGCGGCCATCGCCAAAGGAAATGCGTCGCGCCTCTCCGCCGCCAGCGGACATGATGTACAACTGGGGAGAACCGGAGCGGTCGCTCTCGAACACGATCTGGCTGCCATCGGGGCTATAGCTTGGCGCGGTCTCGATTGAGGGAGTGTTGGTCAGGCGCACCGACTGGCCCGAGTTGATGTCCATGCTGTGGATGTCGGTGTTGCCGCCTTGCGAGATAGAAAACACCACCGTCTGACCGGAGGGAGAGAAACGCGGCGCAAAGCTCATCGTGCCTTCGGCGTTTTGCAGCACACGGCGCTGGACCGACCCTATATCAAGCACATAGATGCGGGGAAAGCCGCTCTCATAACTGGTGTAGAGCACGCGGTCACCCGAAGGCGAGAAACGCGGCGCAAGAACAATCGAGCTGCTGTCGGTCAGGAAACGCACATTAGCGCCGTCATAATCCATGATAGCCAAACGCTTTTTGCGGTCGTCCTTTGGGCCTGTTTCAGAGACGTAGACCACGCGGCTGTCGAAATAGCCGCCCTCGCCGGTGATCCGGCTATAGACTTCGTCAGCGACTTTGTGGGCCATGCGGCGCCAGCCCTCGGTGGTGCCGGAAAATTGCAGCCCCTCACCCAGATTGGTGCCTGACACCACATCATAAACGCGGAATTTGACGTTTATGCTGTTGCCGGAGACTGAAACAGCACCCGTGACCAACGCCTGCGCATTGATCGCTTTCCAGTCAGGGAAAGAAACAGGTGCGTTGAAGTCATTGTATTGCGCGATAAAGGCCGAGCTGGGAATTTCGCGGAAGACGCCAGTGCCTTGCAAGTCAGCCGCAATCACCCGCGCCAGATCAGAGGCAAGCTGCCCCGCATCGCCGGTTTCAGCCTGAAAGCCGGGAACGGCGAAAGGCAGGGGTTGAATAATCCCTTCCTCGATCGTGATGCGCAACGGCCCCTGCTGCGCCTGCGCGCCAGTGGCAAAGCCCAAGGCACATACAAGCGCCATACAAATACTCAAGTACTTCATCGCAAAATCGTCCTTTCAGGATTGAACGTTAGTTCAATATTCCGCCATTGTTCGTATTTCTCAAAGGGGAGAGTGCATTCCCCGTTCCCACAGCGCAAAACCGCTCGCTTCGCGGCGGCGGATGCTTGCGCAATGCTCTCACGCTTTGACGATAACATAACCGAGTCTGCCTCAGGCGTGGCATCACGGTCCAGTGAAAAGGCGACCCTCATCGAATGCGCATCCGCTCTGGGTTAAAAGTCATCTCGATCTCTTGCCACTGGCCATACTTTTCAACAGGCAGCGGAAAGCCGCCTTTCTGGCATAGCAGGATCGCACGTCGTGCCGCGCCGAAGGCCGCATCGGCAGTTGAGGAATCGCCCCCCTCGCTCGCGATCATCCGCAGCGAAGATCCAACCACCTTGCCGTCCTGCGTCATGTTCATGGCGATGGTCACCGTGGTCTGCGCCCAACGCGCGCCGGGATCGACGTTCCAGCAAGCCTGCACCGCAAGCCGCAGCGCATCCTTTTCGCCTGATGACATCGGCGGGCCGCTTGGCGCAGACGCCGTGGCCGAGCTCATCGCCGCTTCAAGTGCTGCCTGCACGGCTGCATCATCCACAGTACTGGTGTCCTGCGTGGGCGCGGCAGGTGCAGGTGTCTCTACTGTCCGCGTGGGTGCCGGCGCTGAAGGTCTGCGCGCAGGCGGTCTCATGGATGCCGTGGGTGACGCCGCGGGAGGCTGCGCAGCCTCTGTCACGATGCGGCCGGAGGCTTCTGGTGTTTGTGTCACCTCGCGCGGTTGTTCGACTGTTTCGCCTGTTTCTTCAGGAGCGACAGCTTCTTGCGGCGCAGGTTCCTGCACAGCTGCCGGTTCGGGACGAGGTGCGGGAGTGGGCGCGACTACCTCAGCCGGCCGCTCAATGGGTCGGGGCGATACAGGGGCGTCCTGCACTGTCACTTCGGCGGGTGGTTCAGGCAACTCGGGTGCCGCTTCGGACACTTCTGGCGCGACCTCTTCAACCGGCTCCGGCGCAGGCTCAGCGACTTCAGCTGGCGGTGGTGGTGCGACAGGTTCCGGGGGCGTCACGTCCACCTCTGGCGCATCCTCGGTAACCTCTGGCGCTGCGGGCGTTGGCGTTTCCGCAATCTCTACCGGTTGACGAGAAGCATCGACCAGCGCCTGAAACTCCTCACCCGAGATCATAGCGACTTCTTGCACCTCAACAGGATCGGGCCGCGAGGTGAACAAACCGCCAAACAGAATCCACGTGATGAGGGCCGCGTGCCCCACCCCCGATACGATATTGCCTGTTTTGCGCGCGCGCGACATCGGTTAGTTCCCGGAACCGTCCAGCGTTGGCCCACCAATATCGGTCACGAGACCGATGTTGGAAAACCCGCCTGCATTCAATGCGCCCATAATCTCCATCACAGCGCTGTAAGGCACCGTCCCATCTGCACGCAGAAAGACACGGTCGCCTTCACGCTCTGCGGCAACAGCGCGCAGCTTTGGAATAAGCTCTTCCCGCGCCGTCTCGGTTGTCATGATCTGCACAACCCCGTCCGCCGTGATGGTTACGGTCAATGGCTCTTCCTGCTCTGCTGGCAAAGCTTGGGCCGCAGTCTTGGGCAGTTCAACCGGCACGCCCACCGTCAATAGGGGTGCGGCCACCATAAAGATGATCAGCAGCACCAGCATCACGTCCACGAATGGCGTGATATTGATCTCAGATATCTGCCCCGCGCTACTGCGCCGCCTGCGCCGCCGGTTTCCACCGCCGCTTTTTGGCATGACACCGCCCGCCATGGCTCAGGAATCCAGTTGGCGGCTGAGGATGGTGGCGAACTCGTCGGCAAATGCCTCATACCCGCCAAGGATCCTGTCGCTGTCTGAATTGAGCTTGTTGTAGAATACAACCGCCGGGATCGCAGCCATCAAGCCCAAACCCGTGGCAAGCAACGCCTCGGCGATACCTGGGGCTACCACGGCAAGGTTAGTGTTCTGTTGCTCTGCAATCTCGATAAATGCGTTCATGATACCGAACACCGTCCCGAAAAGCCCGACAAACGGCGCGGTTGAACCTGTGGTGGCCAACACCGGCAGCCCCTTTTGCAGACGCTCTGCCTCTTTCGCGATGGCCACATCCATCGAGCGGTCGATGCGTGCTGTGGCGCCGGGAATAAGACCGCCGTCTTCGCGGTGCGAGCGGCGCCATTCGATCATGCCAGCGGCGAAAATCTTTTGCGCTGCGCCCTCTGGCTCCGACCCGATCTGGTCAAACAACCCGTCCAAAGGTTCACCGGACCAGAAGGCCCGGTCGAACTCTTCGGCCTCACGTTTGGCCGCGCGATACTGAATGGTTTTCTGGACGATGATGGACCATGTCCAAAAGCTTGCCGCCACAAGGGCCAACATCACCAGCTTTACGGTGAACGTCGCCTGGGCAAACATGCCCCATACGGTAATGCTGCCGCCAATTTCGGCCGCGATCAATGCTGTCTGCATGTTTGTGCTCTACTCTTCTGCCTCGGTCGGGCCTGTTCTCAGGCTCCATTTGGGGAGAATCTATCCCAGCGCAAGGTAAAAAGCGAGGGCCAAGCGCAGCCCTGCCTGTTCACGTTTCCAGCAGGCGACATTCCGCCGGAAGACGGACCGGTTTTCCGCTGGAACCAATACAGACAATCAGCACTTTTGCAGTGAAAATCAGCGCATCACCGCGCCAGACCTCTTGCGCCATCACCATGCGCGCAGAGCTCAGGCTGTCCAAGGTTGTGCGCACCTCCAACACGTCGTCAAAGCGCGCAGGGCTCACGTAATCCGCCTCGACGCGCCTTACGGCGAAGACGACACCTGCCTCTTTCATCGCAAGCTGGTCAATGCCGACCTCACGCACCCAATCACTGCGCGCGCGCTCAATATAGCGGAGATAGTTGGCGTAATAAACGATGCCCGCCATGTCGGTGTCTTCGTAATAGACGCGGATTTCTTTACGGTGGATCATTGAACGCCTCCTGCCTGCATCCGCGCATACAACCGCAGCGCATGGCTGCTGTCCATCGCGGCCGGTGGTAACACCGGATCATAGGCCGCACGGATCAACCCTGCCACATCGGGCCGCAAGATTGTGGTTTCCCCAGCCACCGCCAAGGGCGATTGATCACGGAAGGCCGTATCGGACCACAACAGATAGGATTGCACAATCTGGCTCAGCGCCAGTGTTTGCGCCGACACAGCGCTCAGATGCGCGTCCATGCGCAGAAACACAAAGCATGCCTTGATCGCCCCGGTCTCATCGAAGCGAAAAAACCTGTACTGGTTCGCGTCGATCATCGTGAGTTTCGCCACCAAGCCGTCCAGTTCAGGCACCAACCGATCCATCCCCGGCACATCCAGCAACTCAGCCCATTGCTCGAAGAAAAATACCATCAGATTAGAGCCAAGCTCCATATCCGTTTCGGCCATCTTGTGTCCGGCCAATGCCGCTACTGCCTCAAGCGCGCCTTTGACCACCTCCAAGGTCTCTTCCTGTACGCCAAACACCACAGGTGCAATCGGCCGCCCCCAGCGTGCAAATACAAATTGCCCGTCTTCACGCGTAAACAGCGCTTCAATCTGTTCCGGTTCCATTCTCTACCAAACCCTATTTCTTTTGGTCAAAAACATGCAAATCACACCATCAGCCAAACAAGCCTGAATCCCGTTTTGGCGGCTGCATTCCCAAATGCACCCACGCCTTCTGGGCCAGCATCCGCCCGCGCGGTGTGCGCTGGATCAACCCTTGTTGCAACAAGAACGGCTCGATCACTTCTTCCAAAGAATCGCGGGATTCGGACAACGCCGCTGACATCGTCTCGATCCCGACAGGGCCGCCCTGATAATTCTCGGCAATTAGCTTCAGATAACGGCGATCAGCGCCATCCAGCCCCAGATGGTCCACACCCAAACGTGTCAGCGCCATATCCGCCAGTGCGCGGGTCACGCGACCGTCACCTTCAACCACGGCAAAGTCCACGACACGGCGCAGCAGACGCCCCGCAATCCGCGGCGTGCCGCGCGCGCGCTTGGCGATCTCGCGGGCGCCGCCTTCGTCCGCAGGGGCACCCAATTTGCGAGCATTGCGTTCCACGATGATAAAAAGTTCATCCTCGGTGTAGAACTGCAACCTTGTCGGAATGCCAAAGCGGTCACGCAGGGGCGTTGTCAGCAATCCCATCCGGGTTGTGGCCCCCACCAGCGTAAAGGGCTGCAATTCGATCCGCACGGTGCGTGCCGCAGGGCCTTCACCGATGACCAGATCCAGCTCGAAATCCTCTAGCGCGGGATACAAGACTTCTTCCACCGCAGGATTGAGCCTGTGAATCTCGTCAATAAATAGCACGTCCCGCGCTTCAAGGTTGGTCAGGATCGCCGCCAGATCGCCAGCTTTTGCCAGAACCGGACCTGATGTCATCCGGAATCCCACGCCCAACTCTCGCGCCATGATCTGCGCCAATGTCGTCTTGCCAAGGCCCGGAGGGCCGTGGAACAGCGTGTGATCCATGGCTTCCTCGCGCTGTTTGGCGCTTTGGATAAACACCTTGAGGTTGGCGCGCGCTTCCGCCTGCCCCACGAATTCATCCAGCATCTGCGGACGCAAAGCGCGGTCAAAGTCCCCCGGCATCCCTTCGGGTCGAACTATCGGATCACTATCAATCATGCCGCCCCCAAGCGAAGAAAGCCCCAAGGGCCTGATCAGCGTACATTACTCTTTAGGTGCCAGAAGTTTCAACGCCGCACGGATCAACGTGGGCGTATCCGCGTCAGGCGCCTCACCAGCTGCGCGCGCAACTGCTCCGGCTGCATCACCGGGACCGTATCCCAGATTGGACAGCGCCGACAGCGCCTCTGACTGGGCGCTGGCATTAGGCGCTTCCACAGGAGCGCGGCGCGGTGTTGGCGTCTCTATCACTTCTGCTTCTGCGTCACCCATCGCTTGCGCGACCGTGCCCCCCATTGCCATCATCGCAGGCGCCTTGTCTTTCAGGTCCAGCACCACGCGCTGCGCAATCTTTGGACCAATACCCTTCGCCACCTTCACAGCGTTCCAGTCACCCAGCGCAATCGCGCGGCTGACGCCATCAGGGCCAAGCGCGCCTAGAATCGCAAGCGACGCTTTCGCGCCGACGCCTTGCACCGATGTTAGCAAGCGATGCCATTCCTTCTCTGCCAGCGTGGTAAAGCCGAAGAGTTGCATCAGATCCTCGCGCACCAGCAGGTCGGTATAGACCGCCGCAACTTCGCCGACGCCCGGCAATCCTGCCAAAGTCCTGTCCGAACAATAGACAAGGTAGCCAACGCCGCGCACATCGATCAGCACGTGATCCGGCGCGCGATATTCGATACGTCCGGTTATCTTTCCGATCATGCGCTCGCCCTCGCGACTGCTGCGGCGTAGCTGGATGCGCCGCCATGATGAGCGTGAGTGATGGCAATCGCCAAAGCATCTGCGGCATCCGGCCCCTCGAATTGCACACCGGGCAATTGCATCCGCACCATATGGGCTATCTGTCCCTTGTCGGCGTGCCCCACGCCCACAACCGTCTTTTTCACGTTATTGGGCGCGTATTCACCCACCGTCAGCCCCATCTGCGCAGGTACCAGCAGGGCAATCCCCCGCGCCTGCCCCAGTTTGAGCGTCGCAACGCCGTCCTTGTTGACGAATGTATGCTCTACCGCCGCAGTTTGGGGCCGATAGGTGACAAAAACACGCGTCAATTGCGCATGCAACGTGAGCAGCCGCTGGGCAAGCTCCATCCCCGTCTCTGAATGGCAGATGCCATTCGCCACATGGCTAAGCTTGCTACCGGCCACGTCGATGACGCCCCAACCCATGTTTCTCAGTCCCGGATCAATGCCGATTACCCTGATCATCCACCCATGCCTCTCGATATTGTTGCTTTTTGGGTGCAGTAGCACGAAACGCGAACATTGCCTACTTCTTTCCGCTCAGCCTCCGCTTGCGACCGACAATAGGTCGCTTTCGAACCACAAACGCTGCAGTGCAGCAAAATACACCATCCCATAGGCGGAAAACGACATTGTCTCCACTCAAATTTCACCGTAAAGATCGGTAAGTTAGGCCTTGAATGCTGCCATGCAGAAAACGCATAGCAGCTGTGCACGTCTGTCCCTTGCCTGAAGTTCTCACTCTGCCTATTTGGACATCAGAACGCTGAAGAAGTCAGCAAAAACTCTCACATAAAAGGACGGCTCCAATGGCTGCTTTTGACACCTCCCGCACCACCTATGGTGTTGCATCCTTCGCAAACCGTGCATGCGCATTTGTTGCCGACATGACAAACAGAGTGCGCGGATGGAATGGTGCCCGCATCACCAGCAAAGCGCTGGCAGGTCTGACCGACCGCGAGCTGGCCGACATCGGCCTTGAGCGTGGCGATATCGACTCCGTAGCTCGCAGCGCCCTGATCCGCTGAGGCGGATACAGACACTGCTGATAAACGAAAAATCGCCAAAGTTCTCGCAAACGCCTAGCATTGCGGGATATTGGCGGTTTCGCATTTTCTACAGACCGTCCCGTACGGTCAAGGGACATGAGACCAGAAATCAAATAGGCCGCGTCGGGAAATATCCGGCGCGGCCATTCTTTTTGCGCAAACTATACACGCGCACTAATCCGATGCGGCCGGCACACCCCCCCGGGAAGCCTGCCGCATTGGCAAATCGTAAATTAGTTAATCAGGTATGCTAGCTGATCCGCGATGAATTGTGTCGCTGGATCAACGGCCAAAGCTACAGCACCCCACTGCTCGACGATCGAGCCGCTCTGCAGGGTTTCAAGGCGGTAATTGTAGGTTTCAGCGCCATTTGCAAAGAGCATGAAGGCTTTGAAGCACAGAAAGCACAGAACCGTCAGGAATGCGCCCTTTACAGGCAGCCGCAACCTCATCGCCTTTTGCTTTGCAATGATGATGCCGTTCTTATCAACACGCGTGGTGTAACCGCGGCGAAGCAACTTGGATCGCTTTCCATCCACGTTGTTCAAACGCGTACCAAAATCTTCTCGTGTGTAAACCATGACAGTGGTCTTTCTCAACAACAGCCCCCACCGTTGTTAAGATATTCCTAACCAAGAAATGTGGCGGAAATGGGGCAAATGAGGCGAAATGAACTCAAATGGGTTATATTCTAGGTCATTCTCCGCAACACTATCGTCGTCCAGTCACCAATGCTTTCGCGGTGATGCAGATTGATGCCAGATTGTGCATAAACCTTGATCACCTCGTCAGCCTGCTCGTTCAGGATGCCAGATAGAATCGCATAGCCTTCGGGCGCCATAACGTCCGCCATGTCTGGTGCAAGCGCAATAAGTGGCCCTTTCAGGATGTTCGCGAACACCAGATCAAATGGGGCGGCCTGCGCCAGCGCGGGATGGTCAAAGCCTGCCGCCTCGACACAGCTCACGCGGCCTTCAAGGTTGTTGGCCACAACATTGGCCTGCGCCACATCAACAGCAACTTCGTCAATGTCTGACGCCAGAACCGGACCTTCCCAGATCCGCGCAGCCGCCATCGCCAGCACTGCGGTTCCGCAACCAATGTCGATAACGCGGCGTCCGACAAAACCGTCCTTTGCCAAACGGTCAAGCGCGCGCAGACAGCCTAAAGTGGTGCCATGGTGACCGGTGCCAAAGGCCATTGCGGCCTCAATCAGCAACGGCTCACAGTCGGCAGGCACTTTATCCGCGTCATGGCTGCCATAGACAAAGAAACGCCCTGCCTCGACCGGAGCAAGCTCACGGCGCACATGCGCGACCCAATCGGTTTCAGGCAGCTCCGAGACAACAAACGCTTTCGCGCCCATCGCGGCTGCCAAAACCGCCAGCGCCATCGCGTCGGGATCTTCCTCGAAATAGCCACCAACTTCCCACAGGCCCGAGCCGTCTTCCATCTCGAATACACCAACACCTGTAGGTTCAGGCGTCATGCCCTCCATCGCTTCGCCCAGTTTGTAGGCTGGCTCGCGGCCGGTCAGCGTGGTCAGTGCGGTAAAGGTAGGCATCTATCGGCTCCTGTGTCTGTCAAGGTTCGGGTATGGGGGCGGCGGTGTGACGTCAAGGGCTTCCGGCGCATCGACCTTCAGCCCCTTCACATAGAACCACCCCCAAGTCGCGGAAAGCGCGCCCACGGTGATCCCCGCTGCTGCCTGTCCGTATATCACGCCCGCGGTCCCAAACATGCCAGAGAACCACAGCGCGGCGGGCCTGCTGAGCACGCCATCCTTGGTCCAGTTCATCAGTGTTGAGCGCGCAGGCTTGCCAAGGTTGTTAAATGCGGCGTTAGAGACAAACAGCGCACCGAAGAAGATAAACCCGCCCACGCCAATCTGGGCGAAGGCCCGCAGCACCTCCGCGCCCTGCCCTGTCAGGCCAAAAGCTGCGATGATGTATGGAACCAGCGCTACGAATAGGCCCCAAGCAACCAGAGTATATAGAAAGCAGAAAATAAGCGCATCGCGATAGGTACTGCGCACGCGGTCCAGTTGACCCGCGCCAAAGTTCTGGCCAAAGATCCCGCTGATCGCACCTGACAGCGCGAAGATGCCTCCGAACGCCACCACGGTCAGCCGCCCGACAACCGCCCACGCCGCTACAGCGTCATCGCCAAAGGGTGCCATAACGATAGTGAGGAGATAGTTGCCGACAGGCGTGCTCATCTGCGTCGCTATCGCCGGCATCGCCACTGCGACGAAGGGCGCGCCGATGTTGCGCAAAGTGCTCAGGCGCGGCGTGTCCACCAAATGCATCTCATAGATGGCAAAACGTACCGCCAACGCCAGCAACGCAAAGCGAAACAGGACAAGGCCGATGGCTGCCCCGTCCAACCCCCAGCCCCAATAAAAGATCAGGAAGGGATCAATCACCAACAGAACCATGCCGGAAAAAGCGTGATATACATCGCCTTTGCCCCGTAGCCATCCGCACGCAAGGTGCCCGACATCACCAGTGCCGCTGACATTGGAACAAGGGAAGGAATGGTGATCGCAAGGTAGCGCGCGGCCAGCCTTGCGGTCTCTCCCTGCGCGCCGGCATAGCCGACCAGTTGATGCCAGAACGCAACGATCAGGGCGGCTACGACAACCAGTGTACTGGCCGCGATCACCACCGCAGCGCCAGCCTGCCGCCGCGCCTTTTTCACGATCACCCGCACCGATAGATCGGGAGACCACGGCAGTCGCGGCGATCATCAGACCCACAGCCACGGAAACCGAGAAAACCTGGACCGCATAGGCGAAACCAATTGCCGCCACCAACTGCTTGTCGCCCAACTGGGATACTCACAGCAAATTCGCCGCATCAACTATAAATACAAACTTGATCCCAAGCGCGCCCGTAGCCGTCATCCGCACCACATGCCCCAATGTGGACCCTGTGAGGAAGCGGCCTTGCGCGCTCACTCAGCCGCTTTCAGCCTGCGCGCGACAAAGACGGTCTCATTGCCCGCGTCCGGATGGCGCGGGATCAACGTGGCCAGCAGGAACGACACAAACGCCATACCCGCCGCCAGAATGAACACGGCCGCAGGCGATACCAGCCACAACAACCCGAGCGTCACCGGCAAGAACACGGCTGCGATGTGATTGATGGTAAAGGCAACCGCCGCCGTGGGCGCCATATCTCCCGGCGCGCCGATCTTCTGGAAGTAGGTTTTCAACGCCAGAGCCAGTCCAAAGAACATATGGTCTAGCACATACAGCGTTGCCGCAATCTGAAATCCCCAGTCAAAGAAGTACACACCGCCGTAAGCAAGGAACACACAGACCAAGCCGGTGTACTCGAACAACAGCGCGTTACGCTCTCCAAAGCGGCCGACAATCCGACCCAGCATAGGCGCGATCAGCATGTTGAGTACGAGGTTGATCAGATACAGCCCCGCCACCTCATGCACGGCAAAGCCAAACTTTTCGACCATCATAAAGCCGGCAAAAACCATGAAGATCTGCCGCCGCGCGCCGGACATGAATTGCAGCGCATAATAGAGCCAGTAGCGCTTGCGCAGCACCAGCCGTTTGATCTGCGGATGCGGGCTTTCATATTGTGGGAAGGCCAGCAGCGCAAAAAGCGCCGCCGCTATCGTGATCCCGCCGCCTGCCATAAAGACGGTGTTGTAGGTCAGGCCCAACGGCTCCCACAGGATCATGATCACAAAATACACAACAAACGTAGCAGCCGATCCTGTGGCCATCAGCCAGCCCAAAATTTGCGGCGCACGGTCACGCGGCAACCACTGCAGCTGCAAGGACTGGTTCACCGTCTCGTAATAGTGAAACCCGACGGAGCTGAGGAACGTGAGGATCATAATACCCGTAAGCTGCGGGAACCATGCCGTCACCGCAGTCGCGGCGCCCAGCAGGATAAGCGATACAAGCCCCAACACCTGCTCCCGCACGATAATGATCAGAAAAATCACTAGAAAGGCCAGAAATCCGGGGATTTCGCGCACTGTGTGCAGCAGGCCAATATCTGCCCCGTCAAACTGCGCCACTTCTTTCACAAAATTGTTGAGCAGCGCGTACCATGTGAAAAACGCAATCGGCATGGCCAATGCCATCACAAACAAAAGCGCAATAGGACGCCGCCAGACTGGTTGGTCCTTGGCATCATCGAGGGTCAAATACTCTATCATCCCTCCGCTTTACGCCCGCATCTTCCCAAAAGCGATACCAATTTTGCCGCTGTCTTGAACGACGCCGCGACGCGCACAGGGTCAGAGAAGTTTGCCCGTAAGCAGACGGGAAAAGTTCAATTTGGTTTAATAAAAGCTTTGCGGATCGATATCGACAGCAAGCCGTAAGTCACCCTTGAGCCTGATCTGACTCACCCATTTCGCCAGCGCACGTTGAAGGGCCACGGTTTTATCCGCCTTGACCAAAAGCCGCACGCGGTGGCGTCCGCGCACCCGTGCAATTGGCGCCGGCGCCGGACCATAAACCTGTGCGCCAACATCGCGTAACGCACGGTCATTGCGCGCCAGTTGATTGCCCGCCTCGAACACCGCAGCAATATCTGGCCCGCTGATAATGATGCCCGCCAGCCTGCCATAGGGCGGCATGCCCGCCTGTTCACGCTCTTTAGCTTCGGCCTTCCAGAAGCCTTCCTCGTCCCCCGCCAGAATCGCACGGATTACCGGATGGTCGGGTTGATAGGTCTGCAACAATGCCGCGCCGGGGGCTTCTGCACGCCCTGCCCGCCCCGCCACCTGCCGCATCAACTGGAACGTGCGTTCCGCCGCGCGCAGGTCACTGCCCGACAAGCCAAGGTCCGCGTCAATCACCCCAACCAGCGTCAGCTTGGGAAAGTTATGCCCCTTCGCCACCAGTTGGGTGCCGATGATGATATCCGCCGCCCCCTCGGCAATGCCCGCGATCTCTGCCTTCAAAGCACGCGCCGATCCGTACATGTCAGAGCTAAGCGTGGCGATCCGCGCCTCTGGCCAAAGCGCTGCCGCCTCTTCGCCGAGCCGTTCGACTCCGGGGCCGACTGCCGCCAGCTTGTCCACGGCCTCGCACGACGGACATGCCTTTGGCATGGGTTTGCTCTCGCCGCATTGGTGGCAGATCAAACACTTGAGGAACCGATGCTCAACCATACGCGCATCGCAGTGGTCGCAAGCTATCTGATGCCCGCAGGCCCGACACAGGGTGACCGGCGCGTACCCACGACGGTTGATGAACAACATTGCCTGTTCACCGCGCGCCATCCGCGCATCCACCTCTTTCTTGAGCGTCGGCGACACCCACCTGTCAGAGGGCAGCCCCTCACTGCGCATGTCGATCGTGCCCATGGCGGGCATCACCGCAGGACCAAAGCGCGAGGTCAGTTCAAGCTTGGCGTATTTTCCTGCCTGCACATTTGCCCAACTTTCAAGGCTGGGCGTGGCAGAGGCCAGCACCACATGCGCGCCGCAAATGGAGGCGCGCAGCACCGCCATATCACGCGCATTATACAGCACACCGTCTTCTTGTTTATAGGAGGTGTCGTGTTCTTCATCGACCACGATCAGGCCAAGGTTCTGGAACGGCAAGAACAGGGCCGACCGCGCACCGATCACCAGCTGCGCCTGCCCCTGCCCGACCATGCGCCAAATCCGCCGCCGCTCGGTCATGGTCGCACCCGAGTGCCATTCGGCCGGCTTCGCACCAAAGCGCGCCTCAACGCGGGTCAGGAATTCGGAGGTCAGCGCGATTTCAGGCAACAGCACCAGCGCTTGCCGTCCGGTCCGCAGGGCAGCGGCCACAGCCTCCAAATAGACTTCGGTTTTACCCGATCCGGTGACGCCGCGCAGCAAGGTGGTGCCGTAGCTGCCTGAGGCGACACCCTCTGCCAGCATCTTTGCGCCAGCCTCCTGATCCGCGCTCAGCTCTTTGCTCGGCAAGGCAGGGTCGAGGCGCGGATAGGGCAGATCACGCGGGCTGTCTTCTTCATGTACGACGTCCTGCTTCACCAGCCCTTTGATAACCGATGACGTGACGCCAGCCATGTCAGCCAGCTCCTTGAGCGTGAACGAAAGATCACCGTATTCGGCCAGTGCCTCCAACACCTGCGTGCGCGCCTTGGTCGCACGGTCCGGCTCTCCTGTGCCGCGCCGGTAGACTTTGCGCATCGAGGGCGGATCGCCCAAGCCCGGCGCACGGGTACACAGCCGCAGCATCGCACTGAGCGGAGTCAGTGTGTAAGCGGCGGATTTCTCTAGAAAGCTGACCATCTCGGCCCGCATGGGGGAGACATCAAGCACCCGCATGACCGAGCGGACCTTGTTATAATCATAATCCCCCTGACCCGGCCCCCAGACAACGCCGATGACCTTGCGTGGCCCCAGCGGCACTTCGACAAACGCACCCAGATGGCAGCCACCTTCGGGCGCCTTGTAATCAAGCGCACGATCCAACGGCTGTGTGGTCAGCACAGCGACCAACGCACCTTCATCGAAGAACATCTGTTGCGCCAAGGGGGCATCCTTATGGCTGAGCGGAACGGGGGGCAGCGGCGGCCGCATCTAGACTGCTACAGCCTGGCCAACATAACCGCCCTGCGCGCCATTCCAACCGCCAAGCGGCCCTGTCGCGGATTTTTCCCACCTTACGCTGGATAACCACGGCTGCTCTGACGACAGCCGCCCTTATTCTCAGGCCTTGCTGGCGAAAAGAGCGCGCAACTGTTCAGGGCTAAGCGGAAAAAGCTGTTGGGGCATATTGCTTTGTACATGTTCCATAGTACAAGCCTACTCCAAGCGACGCATAGAAATCAGGGGAATGGACAGCGCGCCCTCCCCCCACACGGCAAAATTGGCACGATCCCCTGCACTCAGGGGAGAAAAGAGCAGAAAAGATAAATCTGCCGTGCTATATAAAGTCAAAACAAGATGAGAGCAGCATGAGCAGCAGCCCAAAAATTGAAGACGCCCTTCGTGAGGCGATCATTTCGCAACCCGATGTGATTCTGGATGACAATGATCTCATGCAGGCGCTGATTGCGGCCAATGAGAAAGCGATGGGCGGTAATATCGTCGATCTGCGCGGCATCGCGATGGAACGGCTGGAGACGCGGCTTGACCGCCTTGAAGATACCCACCGCAGCGTCATCGCCGCCGCCTATGAAAACCTTGCAGGCACCAACCAGATCCACCGCGCCATCCTGCGGATGCTTGATCCGGTCGAATTCGAAACTTTCCTGCGTGATCTGGGTGGCGAAGTGGCCGAGATTTTGCGCGTGGATGCGGTCAAGCTGGTGCTGGAATCAGTTCAGAACGATACTGATCCAGCCGTGCAGCGCCTCGGTGCCGTATTGAGCGTGGCAGAGCCCGGATTTATCGACCGCTACCTGACCCAAGGGCGCGGTGGCACCGTACGGCAGGTCACCCTGCGGTCGGTTCAAGACGCGTCTGATCATATTTACGGACCCAATGCCGAATGGATCCGCTCTGAAGCGTGTCTAAAGCTGGACTTTGGCGCAGGTCGCCTGCCCGGCATGCTGGTAATGGGCGCCGAGGACCCGCATATGTTCGGCCCGCAACAAGGCACGGACCTGCTGGCGTTTTTCACCGGCATATTCGAGCGCTCTATGCGCCGATGGCTGTCTTGAGCGATCCGGCAAGCACCCTTGCCATCAGCGCCGCGGCGCGCGACGCCTTGCAAACATGGCTGGATCATCAGCGTGCCCTGAAAGGGGCTGCTGAAAACACATTGACTGCTTACCGCGGCGATGTGACCGAATTTCTGGCCTTTATCAGCGTGCATCACGGCACGCCGCATGGTCTGGGCGCCCTGGCAAAGATCACCGTTAGCGACATGCGCGCATGGATGGCCCAAACCCGTGGCACAGGCGTCGGCCCACGCAGCCTTGCGCGCAAACTCTCGGCTGTAAAAGCATTCTACCGCTGGCTAGCAGAGCGGGAGGGGTTCGAGCCGACCGCCGTTTTGTCCACTCGTGCCCCGAAGTTCACCAAGAAACTGCCGCGGCCTCTGGCGATTGATGCAGCGCGCGAATTGATCGACTGTGTTGAGACTCAGGCACGCGCCCCATGGGTTGCGGCGCGTGATGTTGCCGTGCTGACCCTGCTGTGGGGCTGCGGCCTGCGGATATCCGAAGCATTGGGACTGACAGGCGCCGATGCACCATTGCCGCAGGTGCTACGCATCACTGGTAAGGGTGGCAAAGAACGCGTTGTGCCTGTACTGCCAGCCGCCCGCGATGCGGTTGATACCTATTTAAAGGCCTGCCCGCATGCGAGCGGCCCAAAGGCACCCCTGTTTCGCGGCGTGCGCGGCGGGAAGCTATCCGCTGGAGCGATCCAGAAGGTCATGGCCAGTGCGCGCATGCAACTTGGCCTGCCCGCAAGTGCGACCCCACACGCGATGCGCCACAGCTTTGCCACCCATTTGCTGGATGCCGGCGGTGATCTACGTGCCATTCAAGAATTACTGGGCCACGCCTCTCTTTCGACGACCCAAGCCTACACCGCCGTAGACACACTTCGCCTGATGGAAGTCTACAACAGCGCCCATCCGCGCGCCTGATCCGTTTTCCATTTGATTGATGCAGCCCGATTTGCGAGACACCCCTATGACAAAGCAAAAAAAAGCCCTCGCCGTTCACCTTCTCACTGCAACAGGTGCCGTTTTCGCCATGCTCGCCATGCTGGCAGCCACAGAGGCAAAATACGATCTGATGTTCTTATGGCTGGTGATCGCCTTCTTTGTGGACGGGATCGACGGGCCGCTAGCACGTAAATACAACGTAAAGACCAACGCGCCCGAGTTTGACGGCGTTTTACTTGATCTGATCATCGACTATCTGACTTACGTCTTCATTCCCGCCTTTGCCCTGTTCAAATCGGGCCTGATGGACGGGTGGAGCGGGTGGCTGATGATCATCATCGTCACCTTTGCAAGCGCGCTGTATTTCGCGGATACCCGCATGAAAACAAAAGATAACTCCTTTTCCGGCTTTCCGGGATGCTGGAATATGCTGGTTCTTGTTATCTTTGCACTGGGCATCCCGTGGTACATCAGCCTTGTGCTGGTGACATTCCTTTCGATCACCATGTTTGTCCCTATCAAATTCGTGCATCCAGTGCGCACTGAACGCTGGCGCACAGTCACGCTGCCAATGGCACTGGCGTGGACATTCTTTGCCGGTTGGGCAGCCTTAGTGAATTTCCATCCCGAAAGCTGGGCACAATGGGGACTGGTTGTGACCTCGATCTACTTGCTGCTCGCCGGTTTTGCGCAGCAAATCCTGTTTGACGGTCGCGATATCTAGATCAAAAAACCGCCTGCGCCTTCATGGCGCAACAGGGTGACTTTTGTCTCCACCCCTCCTGCTCCTGAAAACCCGGTCAGCCCTTTGGCGCCCATAACGCGGTGGCACGGAATAATCACTGGAATGGGATTGCCTCCGCATGCCTGACCAACTGCCTGAGCCAGCGCGCCAAGCTGGTGCGAGATATCGCCGTAAGTGCAGGTCTCTCCGAACGGGATAGCGGACATGGCAGTGCAAACCGCGCGCTGGAAGTCCGAGCCGCGCACATGCAGAGGCAAGTCGAACACCTCAAGCTTGCCTGCGTCATAGGCCCGCAATTGGCGGCGGGCCTCCTCAAGCAGTTCCGTGCTATCCTCGCCAGAGCCGCGCCCCCAACTCAGGGAGGTGATACGACCCTCTTCCTCAACAAGGACGAGGCTGCCGAATTGTGTGGAAACGGTGCATGTTTTCATGCGGGCATTATGCGGCTTAAGCGGTAAAGGCTCAATCCGGATGATGCACAAAGAACGCGGGGCAGATCTTATGACCTGCCCCGTGTCTATTTCTATATTACATCGCTTCGTAGCAGCGGGCGCAAACGGCCTCATGGGAATGAGTGCCCACATCAGGCAGCACTTTCCAGCAGCGCGCGCATTTCTCGCCCTCCGCTTTGACAAAGCTCACGCCGACACCTTTGACTTCATTAAGGGTGAATGCGCCTTCCGGTGCATCACCCTCGACGATTGTGATCTGACTTGTGATGCATAGATCCGCAAAAGTGTCGGGGTTCGTGACGATCTGTGCCAGTTCGGATGACAGGTAAACCGTTGGACCCGCTTCCAATGAAGAGCCGATGACTTTGGCGGTCCGCTGTTCTTCCAGCGCGCCGGTGACAACCCGGCGCACTGTGCGCACTTTGTCAGAGCGTGCAGCCAATTCGTCATTACGCCACTCTGCCGGTGTGGCGGGGAAATCGACCAGATGCACAGATGTGTCCGCGCTGTTCCGCTCAAGCCAGACCTCTTCCATGGTGAATGGCAGGATCGGTGCAAGCCATGTGGTCAGGCGCGTATAGAGGTGGTCCAGCACGGTGAGTGCTGCCAGACGGCGTGGCGTATCGCCATCGCAATACAGCGCATCCTTGCGGATATCGAAGTAGAACGAGGACAGATCAAGCGTGGCAAAGTCAAAGATCGCGCGGAACACGCCTTGGAAATCAAAGCGCGTGAAGCCATCACGCACCACGCCATCAAGCACCACCAGCTTGTGCAGCATGAGCTGCTCTAGCTCTGGCATCTTTTCGTGCGAAACAGCTGTTGACGCATCGAAATCAGGCAGCGAGCCAAGCATGTAGCGCATCGTGTTGCGCAGACGGCGGTAGCTGTCTGCCGTGCCTTTCAGGATCTCGTCCCCGATCCTCTGGTCATTAGTGTAATCGGTCTGAGCCACCCACAAACGCAGGATATCCGCGCCGTATTGGTCCACGATCTTTTGCGGTACGATGGTGTTGCCGATGGATTTGGACATCTTCATGCCCTTCGCATCCAGCGTGAACCCGTGTGTCACCACCTGACGGTAAGGCGCGCGGCCATAAGTCCCGCACGATTGCAGCAGGGACGAATGAAACCAGCCACGGTGTTGGTCGGTCCCTTCCATATAAACATCCGCGATCCCGTCATCCGAGCCATCTTCGCGGTCGCGCAGAGTAAAGGCGTGGGTCGAACCGGAGTCGAACCACACATCAAGAATATCCATGACCTGTTCGTAATCGTCAGGATTGACCACGCCGCCAAGGAAGCGCTCTTTTGCGCCTTCCTCATACCATGCGTCAGCACCTTCCGCCTCGAACGCCTCAACGATGCGTTTGTTCACCTCTTCGTTGCGCAGCAAGAAGTTGGCGTCTGCCGGCAGCGTGCCTTTGAGCGTGAAACACGTCAGCGGAACGCCCCATGCGCGCTGGCGCGACAGCACCCAGTCGGGGCGCGCCTCCATCATCGCATACAGACGGTTGCGGCCCGATTTTGGCGTCCATTTGACATTGTCGATTTCGGTCAACGCACGTTCGCGGATGGTCTTGCCAAACTGGTCCTGACCGTCGCCAACGGGGCGGTCGATGGCAGCAAACCACTGCGGCGTGTTGCGGTAGATCACCGGCGCTTTGGAGCGCCAGCTGTGCGGATAGCTGTGCTTGATCTTGCCACGGGCCAGCAGGCCGCCAACCTCGACCAATTTGTCGATCACAGCGCTGTTCGCGTTACCCTCTTTACCGTTCGGCTTGAGGATCGCCTTGCCGCCAAAGAACGGCAGATCGTCACGGTAGCGGCCATCTGGCATCACGTTGTAGGTGATCACCTGCTCCAGCATGCCCAGTTCACGGTAGAGGTCATATTCTTCCAGACCGTGTGAAGGCGCGCAGTGCACGAAACCTGTACCTTCGGTGTCGGTCACGAAGTCCGCCGCGCGGAAGTCACGCAGATCGTCCCACTCGCCGTTGCCACCCTCGGCGCCCGCCAGCGGGTGCTTGAGGCTAATGGTTTCCAGCTCGGCGTTGGTGACATCGCGGACACGGGTCCACTGCCCTTCCTCAAGGCGCGCCCGGCCCAGAACATTCGCGGCCAGATTGTCGGCCAGCAGATAGCGGTCGCCAACGTTTGCCCAGCATTCGTCCGGTGTCGCTGTAATCTCATACAGGCCGTAAGAGATGCCAGCGCCATAGACGACAGCCTTGTTGGACGGCATGGTCCAAGGCGTTGTGGTCCAGATCACAACTTTGGATCCTTCCAGATCACCACCACCAACAACCTCGAACTTAACCCAAACCGTAAAGCTGTCTTTATCGTGGTACTCGACCTCGGCCTCGGCCAGCGCAGTCTGCTCGACCGGTGACCACATCACAGGCTTGGAACCTTGATAGAGCGTGCCTGTCATGAGGAACTTCATGAACTCTTCGGCGATCACACGCTCGGCGTGGAAGTCCATTGTCAGATAGGGGTTCTTCCAGTTGCCGGTGATGCCAAGGCGTTTGAACTCCTCACGCTGGATGTCGACCCAGCCTTCCGCAAAGCTGCGACATTCGCCGCGGAATTCATTGATTGGCACCTGATCCTTGTCGCGGCCGTTTTTGCGGTACTGCTCTTCGATCTTCCATTCGATGGGCAGGCCGTGGCAATCCCACCCAGGGATATAGCGCGCATCAAAGCCCATCATCTGGTGGGAGCGCACGATCATGTCTTTGATTGTCTTGTTCAGCGCGTGGCCGATGTGCAGATGCCCGTTCGCATAGGGAGGGCCGTCATGCAGCGTAAAGGATTCGCGTCCGGTCTTTTCGCGCAGGCGGTCATAGATACCCATCTCTTCCCAACGCTCCAGCCACGCTGGCTCCCGCTTGGGCAGGCCAGCGCGCATGGGGAAATCGGTTTTAGGCAGGTTCAGTGTGGATTTATAGTCGGGGGTCTCGGCGCACATGAGGGCGTCCTTTGTCATAGGCAATGTCTGGGGATATGGGGTCGGTGCGAGCTGCTCAAACACCTTTGCCCGGCGGCTCAGGACTGGCTGAGCGCCGGGGAAGTAATTCGCTGTATGATCAGTTGTACTGTCATCTTGGTGAGGCTTATAGGCCCGCTCCGTGAGGGGAGCAAGCCTGTCTTGGCTACTCCGGCGCAGGTGGCAGCGTCGGTGGTGTGCTGCCCGCCCGCTCGGCCTTGTCACGCTCTTGCGCCCAACGGTTGAGCCAAGCCAGCGCCGCAAGCGCAAGCCCTAGAGCAAGAAACGAAAACACCCGCGTTAGGCCGCCCAGATCGCTGATATCAAAAAAGAACACCTTAGCCACAGCCAACCCGATCACCACCAGCCCCGCCTTGCGGAGCAACGCAGTGCGGCGCGCCAGAGATTGGTAGAACAGCGTCGCGCCCGACATAAGTAAGACGATGGTGTAGGTATACTGCTCAGGCTGAGAGATATTCCACGACAAAGGCATCTGCGTGCCGCCTTGCCAGAAATGCCGGATCACCGTGAATGCCCAGAAGACTGCGAGCCCGCCGCCAACAGTCGTAAGCGCCAGCCGCAGGACACGGTCGAGCCGTTGCAGCCGCCATGCACCTGCCAGTAAAACGAGCGCAGGCATCAAGTAAGCCGCCGCCAGCGTGTTAAACACGACGAGACCAAACACATGCTCAGGTTGCGGCCCCTCACCCAGTGGCGGGTAGAGAACAAAGCGCGCAAACAGCGGGTTTGCCTCGGTCAAGGCAGCCAGCAGCGCCCCTGCCCCGAATAAAGTAAACAGCGCGGCCAGTCCCCAGCGCACCTGCGCCAGCAAGCCGTTGGTCTGCCCGTCCGAGCGTTGCACTTGTGCCAGCGCCAACCCCAACCAGATCGCGGCATTCAGGCCGAGGCTCCAGTGCGTGTTGATAAAGCTCTCACCAATCTCGCGGTCGATCCAGCGCAGCAACAGAATGCTAACGGTCAGGCCCGCTGTGGACCACGCCGCGGAATCCAGCATGATCTTGGCACTAGGCCGCTCCAACGGGCGCAGTAGCCAAAGCGAGGCGACAAAAGCCGCAAACGTCCCGACATACGCCAGCAATACCCCCGGCAACGGACCGCTGCCCGCATAATCGAGACCCGGATCAACCACCAACCGGTAGCCCAACGTGACCACACCAACCGCAATGAACCACCCCCTTTGCGGCAGGTTCCACTTGCGATCAAGTGCAGCGGCAGCAACCACCGTCACCGCAAGGGCCACTGTCAACGCGACTGCGCTCAGTACAATAACAAAGGCAAATGCCATGCAAGCCAGTGCCGACATCACTGCAAAACTTACCCGCAAGCGGGCCTCGCCATCGGCGCGGGCCAACCGCTCTGCAAAGACGGCCATTAGAACGGCAAGACCGGCGGCATGCAGCGCCCACGGGTAAGCGCCAATCACCGACGCAGGCTGCCATCCCATTTCAAGGACGATTGCCATAGCAGGGGCAAAAACTGCCGCCACTGCCGCCCAGATTACGCCAAACCGGCCACCGCGCAGGGCGCGCCACAGCGCCAGCACGGACAGCCCCGCAGCCAGAACGACCAACACCGTAATCACCCAAGGAAAGGCAGCTTCGGGATTTTCGCTGAAGGTCTCAGCGAAGTTTCTATAGCTCACGCGCCGGTTCTCGGCCTGAGCAAAAACCGACAGGAGCAACGCAGCCATAGGCAGCAGCGCCACATCCTGCAAAGCGGGCGCACGGTGCGACCACATGAGAAGTGCAGCCGCCAGAACTGCCAGCAGGCCTACGCTGAGCCAGATTTCTGCCTCGCCCGGTTTCCACATCATAAGCAGGATGAAACAACTTGCCGCAACACTAGCGAACGCCAGCAGCGTCGGGAAAGTGGGCCACGCAACGCCGCGCTCTTTTGCGCCTAATGTCATTCGGCCCAGAATCCCCAGCAGCGCTGGCGGTCCGGCATGGTCCGGCGCAAAACTACGCGCAGGGATCAGGATCGCCAGAAGCGGCAGTGCAAAGAAATAGAGTTGACCTGTCCAAGAAGTCGCCCCACCGCCGCCGAGCAGAATGGAGAAACCCATGATGTAGGCCAGCACCAGTGTCAGCGCCGCAATCCAGCCCCAGCGGCGGATCGTGTCCACGCCAAGCCCCAGCACCGCCACAATGGCGAAATAGCCAAACAGTGGGCTGGCGTCAGTGTTGGTACTGCCGAGCACCACCGGTGCGCCATAGGCGCCGATCACGCCAACCGCAACCAAAAGCGGGCCGTGCATCCAGCCCAGAACAACGGCAATGAACGCCACGCCAACCATACCCACCATGGCCGCGCCACCCCCGATCAGATCATAGAGCATACGCGCAGACAGGATGCCGCCAAACAACGTGACGATCCCCGCACCCGAAAACACGGACGGCAGATAAGCCGAAGCAGATTGCGCCCCATCACCAAATCTACAGCGGATATATTCACCCACACCAATGAGCGCCGCGCCAAAGGCCAATGCCGCAGCAACCCGCGCGCGCGGTGGCAGCAGTCCGTTCTCCATGCCGTATTGCACCAGGAATATCCCCGCCAAGGCAAGCGACGCAGCAGAGACAGCGTAAAACCAGTTCTGCTGGAGCCAAGGTCCGAAATCTGCAAGCGCTTGGGCAATTGGAGACGGCGATCGAGGGGCGCTTGGTGGTGATTGGACAAGAGGCGGCGGCGCGCTTTGCGCTTTGGACCGTGATGCCGGCGCGGGCTCAGGGGGTTTCTGCGCCTCAGTTTCGGGCAGTGTGGCAGTCACCTGCTCTGGCGGCTCAACGACATCTGCCGGAGTGGTCGATAGATTTTCCCGCATAGCGCCTGCAGCATCAAGAGAGCGCTGTAACTTCCTGATTTGGCTTTCAGCATCAGCAAGCCTGTTGCGCAATCCGGACTGTCCGATGACCAATGCAACCAGCGTGACAGGGATCGCCAGAACCACGAGCGCCAAAATGACGAAAAGACCGTCTATATGCATATACTCCGCACATTATCTTGAGTTTTCAGTAACCTTAGCGATGGCGTTAAGGGAAGCACAGTAAGGAAAACCTCAGTTTTCTTTGCTGCCTTTTCCAAACAGACCGCCAAGGCTGCGGGTGATGATGGTGCGCACCTTGGGCCGTTGGGCTGAGGTGAAAGGCAATGGTCGGCAGACCTCCATCGCGGCCACGCCCACGCGGGCGGTCAGCGCACCATTCACCAGCCCCTCGCCGAAACGTCGGCTAAGCTTGCCCAGCAATGAACCGCCAAGGATCGGCTCAAGCATGTCATCGCCAACCGCGACAGCTCCCGTGGCTATCAGATGCGACAGCACTGCGCGGGTCAGACGCCAGCTGCCGAAAAAGCCGGAGCGTCCGCCATAGACCTCGGCGATGCGCCGGATCATCCGCAAGTTCGAAGTGAGCGCTGCGGCCACATCCGCCAAGGCCAGCGGTACCAATGCCGTCACCGTGGCCACCTGCCGCGCGGCGGCCTCAACTTCGCGCTGCGCCGCAAGATCAAGCGGTGCAAGCACCTCTTTCTCAGCCACAGCTAACAAGCCTGCCGCGTCCAACTGATCTGTCCGCAGCTCCGCCAAACGGTCACGGCCCCAGCGGGTATCCTCACGTCCTTTGTAAAGAAGCACCAGACGGTCCGTTACATCCCGCGCGGCCTTCAGGTCTTCGTGCGCCAATGCCTGAACGGCACTGTGGCGCAGGCTATCCAACCGCCCGAGACGGCCAAAGGTGGCCAATTCGCGCAGGGCGACCAACGCCAAAACCAACAAGAATGCCAATAGCAGGACAGCCATGGCTGTCCCCAGCAGGGGATAGCGGACCATCAAGTCGGTGACAAAGGTCCATGCCGCCAGCGATATAAAGGCCCCGACCAACACAGAACCCAAGCCCCAGAACAGACGGCTCAACAACGATGGTTTGCGGGCGGCCAAACGTGCGGCGATCTGCATCGCCTGTCCCTGAGGCGCGTCCTGCGTCGGCAGGTCCACCACCGCAGGCGCATCGGCCACAGAGGGCCGCGCACCGGTGTCAGCATCAAGGTCGAACAGGACTGGGCCTTTGGCCATCAGGCAGCCTCCTTGTACCATTCATATCGGATATCGGGCAGATAGGCATCATTGCCCGCCCCATCCGTGCGCGTGATTTCTTTGAACCCGCCTTTTTCATAAAAAAACGTGGCGCGGTCATTGGCCTGATAGCTCCACAACCCGAGTTTTTTGGCGTTGCGCTGCGCGTCGCGCATCAGCGCGCGGGCGATCCCTTGGCCTTGCAAATGCGGGCGCAGGCAAAGCGCAAGAATTTCGGTCCCCTTGCGGGCGATGAAGCCTGCAAGCATATCGTCTACATAGGCCACCCGCACCCAGCCGGCATCAATCATGTCGCCGATCAGCATGATCTCTTCGGCGGAGGAATAAAGCCGTGGGAGCCATTCGAATTGTCCGTTCGCAGCCGCAAGGATATCGCCAAGCTTGCCCGCATCCAAGGAACGTGCGGGGCGGATCACAACAGCGCTCATAGCCGGTCTCCGATCAAAAATTCTGCTGCGCGATCAAGGCGGATGTGTGGAGGTCCGTCTCCCGGGCGCAAGGTTAATTGTGCCGGTGCAAAGCGCATGATCTTATAGTCCGCGTCAAGCCATTGTGTGGCACCCGACCGCGCAGGGCTGAGCAGATGGGCCGGATCATCAGGCAAGTCACCGGGGTAGAACGCCGCCTGTTTGCCACTATCCAGCAAAGTGCCACGCACCACATCAAGGGCCGTGCCCTCATGAGTCATCGTGTCTTCGGTGGTGGCACGCAACGATGCAATCGCCAGCGCCTGCGTTTGCGCACCCGCAAAACGCGCACGTTCGCACGCCTCGCGGGTGAGTGCCTCCATGATGGCGGTCAACTGTGCGTGCTGGCTGTGGTGCAGGTGGTCAGCTTTGGTCGCTGCAAAAAGGATTTTTTCTACCCGTCGGCCCCGAAACAGCCCGCTGAGGAAATTGTTACTGCCGGGCCGGAACGCGCTTAGGGTCTCGCTCATGGCGGCGCGCAGGTCTTCGACGGCGGGCGGGCCTGCGTTGATCGCGCCCAGCGCGTCCACCAGCACGACCTGCCGATCAATGCGCGCGAAATGATCGCGGAAGAAGGGCTTAACGACTTCGCGCTTGTAGGCTTCAAACCGGCGCGCCATCTCACGGCGCAGGCTTTTGCGCGCATCGCCGTCGACCGCAGGCAGCGGCGCAAATGTCAGCACAGGCGAGCCTGCCAGATCACCGGGCAGCAAGAACCGGCCCGGCGTACAATCTGAAAACCCGTCGCTGCGCGCTTGTTTAAGGTATCTCGCAAAGGCCTCGGCCAGTGCTTTGGCCTGAGGCTCGGCCAGCGGCGCCTGTGGATCGGTTGCTTCGACCAGCGCCAGATACGCCTGCGCCTGCGTGCGTGGGGCGATCCGCCCGAGGGTCTGCGCGCTCCATTCATCATAGCTGATATCCAGCAGGCCCAAATCCAACAACCATTCGCCGGGGTAGTCCACAATATCGAGATGTATCGTGCGCGGCCCTTGCAGACCTGACAGCAGCCCCTTGGGCCGCACCCGCAGGCTTAGCCGCAATTCCGACACGGCGCGGGTGCTGTCGGGCCAATGCGGCGTCTTATCCGTCAGCGCGGCCATATGCGCCTCATACTCGAAACGCGGAATGGTATCATCGGGTTGCGGCTGCAAGAACGCGGCCTCGATCCGCCCCTCACCTGCGGCCACTAGGCCCGGCATGCGTCCACGGTCGATCAGGTTGGCCACCAACGAAGTGATGAACACCGTCTTGCCTGAACGCGCCAGCCCCGTGACGCCCAGCCGGATCACCGGCTCGAAGAATGTCTCGGACACCGTGTCCTGCACGGCTTCGACCTGTCGCCAGATCCCGTCAGCGATTTGAGATAGTACCACGCGCGCCCTGCCCTCTTTACCGCACCCTACATAGGTCGCTTATGCAGGGATTGCCACAGGCCTGCCCCCGCGATAAAGCCCCTTTTATGCCCAGATACGCTCTTCAGGTTGAATATGACGGCGCGCCGTTCCATGGCTGGCAACGCCAGACGTCGCTTGCATCGGTTCAGGGCGCGATTGAAGACGCCCTTGCCAAGATCGAGCCGCGTACCCACAAAATCGCCGCTGCAGGGCGCACGGACACTGGCGTACACGCGTTAGGACAGGTGGCCCATTGCGATATGGAGCGTGACTGGGAACCCTTCCGCCTGTCCGAAGCGGTCAATTACCATCTCAAGCCCCATCCAGTTGCAATCATGCGCTGCGTGGCGGTGACAGATGAATTCCACGCGCGTTTTTCCGCGCTAGAGCGGCGCTATCTATTCCGCATCCTGACGCGCCGCGCCCCCGCGACCCATCAAAGGGGCTATGTCTGGCAAGTGAAGAACCAGCTGGATGTGACTGCAATGCAAGAAGCCGCGAGCCGGTTATTGGGGCAGCATGACTTCACCACTTTCCGCTCCACGATTTGTCAGGCGCTCACGCCTGTCAAAACGCTGAGTCGGCTGGAGATCACCGAGGTTCAGACACCGCACGGGACAGAGGTGCATTTCGATGTGCGCGCCCGCTCGTTCCTGCACAATCAGGTGCGCAGCTTTGTTGGCACGTTGGAGCGTGTGGGCAGCGGCTCAATGACAGCGGATGATGTGCAGGCAGCGCTAGAAGCACGTGACCGCGCTGCTTGCGGACCTGTCTGTCCGCCGCACGGACTTTATCTGGCGCACGTTGGCTATCCGCAATCACCCTTCGACTAGTCGTTGTCGGTCAGCCCCGCGTCGGCCCCTGAAAGACGCTAGGCATCGCTTTGAGAGCTTCAAACTATCTTTCGAGAGCTTCAAGAAAGGCCATGGGACCCGTTCTAAGTTGTCAAACTGGGAACTCCTGGAGAAGTTTTGCGCCAGCACGATGTCACCGCAGCATCGGGTCGAACGGGGTGGGCAAATTTCCCCCTTCCCGATTGTAAGCTTTCAATCCCGGCAGTTCCCGCAACTGTGGGTGCGAACAGAGGTCGAGACGCGCGGCGAGACACGGAAGACCGTAGGGTTTCCAGTGATCCGGAAGGCCTATCGCGACAAACTCAAACCCGTTGCCTTTGACGTTCTGCCTCAAGACCCAGATGTGCTCGCTGCATTGTCCCGACGCTACCTGAATGCGACTATCCAGCCTGTGTCCGCTTTCATGAATTCAATGAGGGAACGTATCAATCCGACCAAACGCGCAGGCGGGAAGTCTGCCCGGAACGGACCAAGCTTCATTAACGGGGCCACGTTCAATCCGGCTGTCCTCGTTGCTTTCCTGAATATATATCGGATCTACTACAACTGGTTCGAAGAACGTCCCTATGCGGCACATGACGCCAAGGAGTCCAAGCAACAAGCTGCCACAGGGGGACTCCGGGCGATCAAGCGCCCGGGTTCAGAAGTTGTTAGCGAGGCGCCTCAGCGCCGCAAAAACACACCAGTCATGAACACACCGGCAATGCGCCTCGGTGCGGATACACGGAAGATAACGACCACGTCCCGACGCCCCTTGGATCCCAGGCGCGTGCTCTATCGGCCGTGGCTCTTTCACGGTACAGCGCTCTGGAAAAAGTTTGAAGATCGGTCGAGGGCACCTCGCGAGGTAGGACATCCCGAAAACGCTGGTGACGCTGAGTGACTGACATCATTGCCAAATTGGTGCCGCAATTCGTTTATGGGTTGTCGATAAACAGTAATCGGAACCTGTTTGAATGACCTTTGACCGAGCCTTAAAATACCTCCTGATCATTTGCGTGACCTCTTTTCTGTGGTGGCTTGGGGTCGTCGATGAAACAGCGCTTGGTCTGACGCCAACCGACCTCAATGGGTTTGGAGCCCCGATCCTTATTTTCCATATTCTCTTTGGGACCGTTTTCTTCATTCTGCTACCATATCTCCCCTATCTAATTTTTGCCGCTACTTTCGCCGCGTTGATTGCATGGTAGGAATCGGGGAAAAAATGGAAGTGGAACACAGGGCTGGCATCCTTTTTTTTCGCCAGCGCAGCGTCGGCATTCAGCTTGGTGACTGGCATTGGCAGCCCGTTGCGTTTGGCAATTGCTGCAATTCTGATGGTGGTTTTCGTCGCAAAGATCTGGGGCCGTCCTGTATCCTGCTGGATTGACGGATTTGGAAACGGTGTTTGTCAAAGGTGTTGTCCGCCGATTTCATGCGGCGTCTCTGATTTCAGG
>NZ_JBALVJ010000062.1:0-12155 GCF_036961165.1 Sulfitobacter sp.
CGGGTTGGATACATCTTAGCACGCTGTCCAATTTTGCCGGACCACTTCACATTGGGCATTACCCGCCTCACTAAAGAGTAGGTAGACAAGACGTTCCGGCATGGCCCCAATAGTTACAGGCTAACAAATGACAGCGGCTACATGGTGGAGTTTATCAGGCCGCTACCCAGACCGTTCAGTCGAAAGATGCCAGGGTGCATAGCCACTCAAGCCGGACGACGTCATGGCGGTGCCCCTGGGCGGGCTACAGTGGCTTGTGAGTGCGCCAGAGGTAGAGACAGAATAGTAATCGACGCAAGGGGCTTCCCTGCGCCGCTCAGTTGCCCTGATCCGCGACACTTCGCTGCTCATAAGCTCTGGGTAGCGGCACTACCTGATCGCGATGCTGGCAAAGCAATGTGGGACCGGCTCCAAGCCGGTGCCATTGTGGAGTTGGTGCAGCAAAAACTGCCGCAGTTTCCGCTCGATGATACGTTTCTTGCGTCTTTGCCAAAAGCCATAGGGGAATTGTTGGTCAAGCAGACCGTAAACCGACCTAAGAAGACTTCCAATCAAACTCCGGATTGGTAGGAATGCCAAAAAGCAGCCCCTTCCGCTACTTCAAGACGAGCCCCGAGATCATCCGTCTGGCCGTGATGATGTATGTGCGGTTTCCGCTTTCGCTGCGGAATGTCGAAGATCTTTTGCATGAGCGTGGTATCGACATCAGCCACGAAACAGTTCGATTTTGGTGGAATAGATTTGGCCCGATGATTGCAGCTGAGATCCGTAAAAATTGGGTCAGTCGGATGCGAGCGTACTCAAACTGGCAGTGGCATCTGGATGAGGTTTTTGTGAAGATTAATGGCGAGACGCACTATCTTTGGCGGGCTGTGGATCACGAGGGGGAAGTCCTGGAAAGCTTTGTCACAAAGCGCCGTGATCGAAAGGCAGCATTGAAATTTCTCAGGAAAACCATGAAACGTCATGGTCGACCACATATCTTCGTCACCGACAAGTTGTGTTCCTACGGCGCGGCAATGAAGGAGATCGGCAAGGCTGATCAGCAAGAAACCGGCCGCTGGCTGAATAACAGGGCTGAGAATTCACACCGGCCATTTCGAAGGCGGGAACGGGCCATGCTTCGCTTCAGGCGGATGCGAAGTTTGCAGAAATTCGTCGCCGTCCACGCGTCCGTCCATAACCATTTCAAACAGGAACGACATCTCTACTCACGTGACAATTTCAAGCTCAACCGCGCCGCTGCTCTCGCCGAGTGGCGAGGTCTTGGCGCGGCATAAGGGGCAGCTTTATTGTCCTTACAGAGACTAGTTCGAATTCGTCTGACAGCACCGGCAAAGGGATACGCCGCGCCCCTGTTTTTGTGTCGGGTAATTCCATGCCGTCGTCCGTTATGTATTCCCATTTCAGGGTTTGGATTTCGCCAAGTCGGTACCCGGTCAGGATCAGCAATCGAAACGCCGCGATAATATACCGCGTTTCCCTGCCTTCTTTTTCAACATCACACAAAACCTGACCAAGTCTTCGAAGCTCCGCGTTCGAAAAATAGCGCTCGCATTTCACTTCGCGATACTTCGGAACATGGCGGCACGAGTTCGATCCGTCAGGCCGCAATCCCCAGATTTCCGATAAGTTGAACATCTTTGACAAGACGCCAAGGGTCCGGTTTTCCTGGTAGGGTTTGTGCCGGAATTTGTGATGTAGCTCCGCCACGTCTTTACGCTCTACGTCGACAAGTTTGAAACTGCCCATTGCAGGGTTAATGAACTTATCAATCGCCCGGCGATACTCTCCTTGCGTGGACGGTTTACACCGTTCTTTAACATGGCTTTCAAAGAACCGCTCACAAAGTGCTGCGATGGTCGGGGCTTTGCGATGCTGCGAGATTACTTCGGCTGGGTTCTCACCCTTCGCAACTAGGCCCATGACTTCCTTTGCCAGTTTGCGCGCTTCGTCGGCAGTGATCTTGCCACGCCGCCCGAGGGACACGCGGCGGGTCCGGCCACCCTTGCGGTATTGGGCTTGATAGGTCTTCGCGCCGGAGGGCATGACGCAGACGCCGAAGCCAACGATTTGGGCATCCCAGACAAAGTAGTCTTTGGCCTCTGGGCTCAACGCGTCGACGGTCCGTTTTGTCAGTTTTCTCATGGTCTTTTCTCCCTATCGCCACGGGTTTCGTGGAAGCACTGTGGAAGCAATTGAACGCAAACCACAGAGCAAGGCGTAAAAGGTGAGCGTAGTCGTCTTCAAATATTAAATATTTAAAACAACAAGATAGGGTAGATTAGCGCAAGGTGGGGTATTACGTGTAAGTGGGCCGGGGGTCTCTCATAACCTGAAGGTCGTAGGTTCAAATCCTACTCCCGCAACCACTTCGACCGAACAGTCGCCAATTCTACAAGCGCTGTGATGGCACCATCGAGTTCGATCTGGGTGCCTCTTTCAGTTTCGTGGACAGTCACAGATTTGATAAGGCCACGTATGGTATCCAGCGCCATTGGGCGGATCTCTGGATCGGTCAGCGTCTCTGATAATTCCTCTACTTTGCGACGATAGATTTCACTCAGTTGCGGATGTAACCGCACCGGAGACGGCTTGGGTTCAGCAAGTTTGGCGTCAAGAGTTTCGCGCTGCGCTTCGAGCTCTTCAAGCTTTGCTTTCAATCCGGTTGTACGCAGCCCGTCGGCGATAGCTTCATAGAGGCCATCCACGCGGCGGATTAGTTTGCCCAGCTCAGCCTCAAGGCGTGCGCGCTCCGCACTTTCTTCTGTGCGTCCGGCGTTCATCTCCCGACTGACGGATGTGATAAAGGCCGCGACGGCATCAGGGCGCATCAACCGTTTGCGCAACAGGGTCAGAACGATTCCCTCCAACTCACCACGCTTAAACGAGCGGTTTTGGGTGCAGGTGCCTTGCTTGCGCGCTGCAGCACAGGCCAGATAGTCCTTGCCAACAGAGGCAAAGCCCCCGCCGCAGCAGCCGCAGCGCAGCAGGCCGGTCAATAAATGCTTGGCACGCGTCTTCTCCCAGAACCGAGTCGCTCTAATCGCCTGCACGCGCGGTGTTGCATCGATCTCACCTTGACGCTGCTTGACGCGTGCCCAAAGCGCGTCATCGACGATCCGCATGTTAGGCACATCCGTGATGATCCATTGCCCCTGCGGATTGAGCCTTGAAACTCTGCGTCCTGTTTCCGGATCTTTAATGTAGCGCAGACGGTTCCAAATCAGACGCCCGATGTAGAGTTCATTGTTCAGCAGGCCGGTGCCCCTGATACGGTGGCCACGAATGGCGGTGTCGCGCCACGGCTTGCCGCTGGGGCCGGGTATGCCTTCGCCGTTGAGCTTTCTTGCGATGGCTTTGGGTGACAGACCATCGCTGAACTCTGCGAATATCCTACGGATCAGGACGGCCTCAGGTTCGTTGATCTTGCGCTCGCCTGTCACGGGCATGCCATCTGGTCCAAGACGCCGCACTACATCATAGCCGTAGCTGTTGCCGCCGCCCGAGCGTCCTGCTTCGACACGCCCACGCAGGCCACGATGAGTCTTGGCGGCGAGGTCTTTGAGAAAGAGCTGGTTCATCGTGCCTTTGAGGCCGACGTGCAACTCGTTGATCTCGCCCTCTGACAGGGTGACAATCTTCACCCCATGAAAGCTCAGCCGTTTGAACAAGGTCGCAACATCCGCTTGGTCGCGACTGAGCCGGTCAAGGGCCTCGGCCACAATCACATCGAAAGCGCCACGGCTGGCAGCCTCCATCAAGCGCTGCACGCCGGGTCGTTGCATGCTGGCACCGGAGAACGCCATGTCCGAGAACTCCTCTGTCACCGTCCAACCGTCGCGTGCAACGCGTTCGCGGCAAATGCGGAATTGGTCTTCGATAGATGCCTCGCTTTGCATCGCTGAGGAAAACCGCGCGTATATGGCAACTCGGGTCATCATCGTCCTTTCTTGAGCCGCTGCACGACTGCTGCGTAGTCACGTCCGGCATCGATGGTCTGGGCATGGATGTAATGGCGTTCGGCGGTCCTGAACCCCGAATGTGCCAGAACCGGGCGGATCAGTCGCGCACTTTCTGGCGACAGCCGTGCCAATGTTGTCGCGGCGGCATCGCGGAAAAATGTGGCGGGATCCGTTTGCCGGTTAGCTTGAGGGTAACGTTCCCAATACGCAAGCCGATGTAGTCTTGCGTCATGATCTCTCCGCGCTTGCCGACCCAGAGTATATTGTGGGCTTTGCGTCCGCGCGCCAGCAAGGTTGGGCGAACTTCTGCGATGTAGAAGCGAACTAGCGTTGCGATCTGCGGTGGCACTGCGGCCTCCCACGACACGCTAGTCTTGGTCATGTCCTCTGATAAAGAAATCAGGATCTCGCCGTCCGTGACATGGATAGACTGCCCGAGCTCCAGTTCGCAAAAGGATCGTCGTCGGATCGGCAGCAAAGCCAGCAGGGCGATCATTACGCCATCCCGCTGGCAGATCATCCGCTTGAGCTGAGATGGGGCAGCATCGGCATTTGCGGTGGCATGGGTCAGCCCGGCTTTGAGCAGCACTTCACTCGACAGTATCTGCCCCTGTTTCCGAGCTGGATCGCCGCGACCAGCAGCACGCTTTAATCCAGCGAGCAATCGCTGTGGCATCGTCCAATCTTGATCTGGATCAGCGGCGCGCAAAGTGCGCAGGACGCCGTCTACAAACATCAGGCGCGTCATTGGCGCTGTATGTGCAAGCGCGTCCAGCCAGCGCTGAAGCCGAGCAAGGGTAGCGCGCTGTGCTGGGGGTGACAAAAGTGCATTGGGGTCGGTTGTCTCAAGCCACTTCATCCAGCGGGCATAGCGGGCCTCAAGCGTTTTGGATGAAGTCTGACGCAGATGCGCCAGCGCGCCGGGATCGTCAAACGGGGCTGCTTTCTTGTGCAGCGCGTCCCACATATTGCGGTCTGCGACGGGCCAAGCGGCGCGGGGGAGAACGAGGCTCATTTGCGCCGTCCTTTCTTTGCTTCCATCAGATCAGCAAAGGTACGGGTCGCGGACTTTACTTCGAGGCCGGAATACAGATTGATCGTATGGCTGACATCCGAATGACCAAGCAGGCGGCGCGCTACCTCATAAGCGCCAGGATAGGCATCTAGCCAGTTCATCACGGCAATGTGGCGGAAGAGGTGAGAATTGACCGCAAGGCCTGTGGCTTTGAACACACGTTGTTTTATCCGCGCTGAAAGCTGACTGGGCACCATCGGGCTTGTTCCGTCACGCCGTGGGAACAGCCACGGCGTGCCCGCCGGACACATATGCGGGCAGCGCGACGCGAGGTGGCGATCAATCATGCGCAGTACATCTTTGGGCAGCTCGAACTCGATAGGGCGTTCACTCTTCAGATCGTCTTCGATCAACACCAGATAGGCACGGCCATCACCGGGGCGCTGGATATGCTGTTCAAGATGGATACCAGCCAGATTCTTGATGCGGATCGGGCAAGCCAGAAGAATTGCGATTGCGACCGCATCTTCGCGCGCCAGTGCCTTAGTATAGGCGTTTGCCTTGCCTGCGGGCGGGTTTTTGTACAGTCGTTCCGGCAACCCAAGCAAACGCAGCATAGCCTTGTCATTTTGCAACACGCGCAGTCGGGTGCGATTTTTTGCGGTCATGCCGCGCTGCGGTTGCGCGGCAACGCGCGCTGCGATTTTGGTCAGCTGCTTTTGCGTTGCGTCGCACTGCCCAGTAATCCGTGCAAGGTTGCGCAACAGGGCCGCAACTTCGCTGATCATTTTTGTTACCTTGTTCTCGGTGCGGGTCAGCATTTGGCGTAGGCCGCGTTCTGCCATCTCCGGCGTCAATAATACTGCGACACTGTCGATCTTTTTGACTGGCACACCGGCGTGCACGAGTTCAGAGGCAAAGCGGATAATCTGACGGCGGTATTGCTGCAGTGTTGCGGGGCGCAGCGCCTTTGCCCGACCATCCTCGGCCAGCGGATCGGGATTGGTCAAACAAAAGATCAGGCGATCAAGGTCTACCAGAAATTCCGTAGGAAAATCAGACTCTGTCAGCTTGATGATCTTCTGGCGCTGCTCCAGTGGCAGCTTTGTTCTCGGCCAGCCGCGCAAGCTGCGCACTGCGAGGTTCCAGCCGTTGACAGCGGCGCGGTAGGCCACCTCTGGTGATTTGCTGATCTCGTTGCTGATCAGTGCATCCTTATAGGCCTGCGCATGCGTGATGCGCACCTTTCCCGGCGCAATGCCCTGGTTGCTCATGAAATGGATGAAGCGGCACAAGGGAGGTTGCAGGGTCTTGCTGTGTGGCGAGGCCAAGACGCTAAGCCAAAGTTTCTGCCAAGCCCCGGGGACAAGTCTGTGATCCGCCTTGCACGGCGCTCTACAATGCCAACGTGGACCATCGCGGCACGCGCATTGCTCACGGCATTCTGCCAGGTCTTTGGTGAGAGCCCGAACGCGGCAGGAGCAATTTTGGAAAGGCGTGGTTGCAGCCAGCGGGTATGGCAGGGCACATCCTGCGGCGCGCAGCCAAGCGCTTTGGCGACGCGGTTCAATCCTGAAATCAGATCGCGGCGACGCGTGGGGTTCAGACTCTGATCCTGATCTAGACGGATGATCAGATCAGCAAACATCGGCGTGCCCAACGGAATGAAGGCAATATCGAGGTCTATCTTGGTTTGGTAGGCCATCGGGTTGTTTCCTTTGGGACATAAGTGGTCTCGGGTGGACAGGAGCGGACACCGCGTCCGATTAGGGACTACACTAGCATGTAAAATCAAAAATTTACGGAGACGGCCTATTCCCGAGAGACGCATAAGACACTGACATTAATGGACATTGATACCCATAGATGATCACCACATATGTGCTTGGCGATAGGCCGCATGCGCGGCAGGATCGATGCGCAGGAGGCGCGCGCCGGGCCCCACGCGCAGGGCTACGAGGAGTCCAGCCGTGATCGCACGGCGCACCGTCTTCTCGGAGCAGCTATCCAGCGCCGCCACCTCTTTCACAGTCAGCAGGCGGCAGGGCTTCTGAGTCGTCTTCATGGGCTGGTGGGGCATCGGGCATCTCCATGGTCATTGGAGCGTCCACCATAAATTCCCGTGCTGTCTGGCGACCAAACAAATCGACCAGCCGTAGAATGGCGCTGTCAATCTGCGCACCAACAGAATCTTGGAAAAGGGGATGTGTGGGAACGCGTGTCATAGTGCGACCATCGCAGCCCGGAGAAAGCAGGTCGAAGTGTACCGATCAGATTTATTTTACGCGATCGATACACTCGTTTAAGTCTCGTCTGGCCAATCTTTGAAAGCAGCGAGATCTGCCTTGATGACCTCCCCACTTAGCCGACAAGCTGGGTCTGTCATACGCATGACAACAGCATTAACAAAGTCGATCAGTTCGCCTCCGCGTTCGGACATTTTCGGGGCGGTTGTGTAGGTTAATTTGCGTCCAACCTCATCCCAAAAATTGAAAGTGGAGGTGGTTACAATGATCCGTCTAAGATCTGATGTTAGCCTTTTGTCAGGCATGCCCTTGTAAAAGACCTGTGCTTCTCTCGCCATCACCGCGAGATATTCTCGAAAATCACTGATTTTCTGCTGGTTGGCCGCGAAGCCTGCGAGACGTTGCGTTGCAGGATTGGGCATTCCCGTATGACCATACATGTTTTTGAATTTTACGCCCTGAAGGATGGTGCCGACCTTCAGCAGTTTTTTCTCCACGGCATTTAGCTCTTTGATCGCCAATTGAAGCTCCCGCACGCCACGGTCGATCCTTGCTGGGCCAAGCTCGACTTGTGTAATATGAAGTTCTTTGGATAGGGCCATGTCGAGCTTTCTCGACAGCCTTCGTAAAGCCGTGACATCTAGACCGAACTGATCTCTGAGTTCTAGGATCTCGTCACGTTTTAAAGCGCCTTCCTCTGTGGGCTTTCCATCACGAAGCCGCCAGGGAGCCATATTCTTGGTGAAGGTATGCATCAGATTATCTCAATGGGGACGGTCGAAAAATTCATGCGTGCTGGTTTTTTTGTCTGGATTAAGCTTAACACCTTTACCTCTTCTAATTGTTACGACTCAATGCGGCCGTTGAGACGTTCACTTCAAAACCATCACTCTCGGGACATTGCTACGCAATACCCTGCCATGCAGTGCAAGGCCGACCTGATCCGTGTGAAAGCAGGCCTGAGGTCAGGAGACAAGTATCCCGAGCGAAAACATCAAATGACGGCAGTCAGCGAGTTATTGTCAAATCTGGTGTTTGAGGGTTGTCGGTCATGCAGCGATCTGGTCGGGTTTAGTGGTTTCAATTCCGTCTTTGAAGGTGACGCCTGTGATGACTTTGGCCAAATAATCAAAGCCGCGTAGCTTCCTCCAGTACATGACCTCGGAACTTCGGACATGGATGCTCCGTCCTTCTGCAATGGCTTCAACACTCATGACAGTCGCACATTGCGATGCCGTTGGGAGGGGCCATCCAAGCCATCAGTAAAGCCCTTGCTTTGAGCAAGTGTTTGCGTGTCTTATTCAAAGAAGACAATTTTATTGAGAATTGGGGGGGACACCAGTGCCAAATCCATTGGACGTATTTAACACTGTCGTGGGCCTTGCAGGCTTGGCTTACGGGGTACTCGACAGTCTCGCGTCACACGGCTCTGATGGCGATTTCGGAGCAGACCTAGAGGATCTTATCAACGCCGATTCGTCGGTACTCCGCGGGATCGCCGACTTGTCGGATCAAGTCCAGGATGGATTCAACGACATTCAGGACAGCCTGGTTACCCTGCAGACAGAATTGACGGATCTCATCACCGGGCAGCTTGGCGAGGTGCGCCAGCAGGCACTGATGGGTGCGCTGGCCCGGTCCGAAAGTGCGCTGGACCTGTTGTCCAGTATCGACGCCGGGCTGCCGGTCGATGCCGGCCTGATCATCGCCGAAGCCTCGCTGGGCCTGCGGGACGTTCTGGCGCAGGCGACGACCATCGCCACCCGAACCGCGACCTACACGCCTGACATTGGAGACATTTCGGTCGCAGTCGCCGCGGTTGGTGTCGCCCTGGCAGCCCGGGCGCAGGTCGCGGTCGCGCTGGAAAACGACATAATCGGGTCCTCCGCGATGAACGAGCAATTCCGCGATGCCGCGGACTTCTTGCGCGATTCCGTCCAGCACTATCGGGATACAATGTACCTGGACCGCGAGTTCCAAACTGGATTTTCAAACGAGTTGCCGATCTACACGCTGGGAACCCTGAACTTGCCGAATGCGAGTGCCTTCGATTGGTTCGATCCGGATAGCGGGGAAAGCGGCAACCCGCTCGAAATTAACGTTTTTACTACCTCGGCCTTTGACGGAACGCTGACGTTCCCCCGCACAAATTTCGACCTCGACACTATGCAGGAGATTCTCTTCGACGCACCGGGCAGCCCGTTTGAAGGCAGGTTTGCCGAACTCGTCTCGGTGAGTTCTTCCGGAAACTGGACCATCCACGCGTCGGACCCGCTCGGCGACAGACGTGAAGTCGCCTACCAGATCGCGGAGTATGACGCAGAGACGATCGCACTGGGCCTTGTCGGCGCGGGGTCTGCAGGCTCGATCTTCTTCCAGCTTGCCGACAACTTCGACAGCCTCGCGGACGGGGACGAGCAGGTGCTCTCGGCCCCGGCGGGTCAGGATCCCTCCGGCATGCTGACCGGCGACCTTGACGGTCCGGGCAAGGACCTGCTGATCGGCAACATCGGTGACGATGTCCTGAACGGCCTCGACGGCAACGACATCCTGCGCGGCAACGAAGGCGACGACACGCTGAACGGCGGCCTTGGCGAGGATCGGCTGGAAGGCGGGCCCGGCAACGACGACCTGTTCGGCGGGGTGGACGGCGACGAGCTTTTCGGGGCTGAGGGGGATGACCTGCTGGATGGCGGCACCGGCTTTGACAAGGCGGGTTTCCGCGGGAAACGCGCCGACTACACGATCGATCACGGGAACTTTGGCTTTCGCAATGGCGTGTCCTTCGACGTGGTAAAGGTCGAGGGGCCGGACGGGAGCGATATCCTGAGATCGGTGGAGCGCCTTTTCTTCAAGGACTCGATCCTCACGCTCGGGATTTCCGAACAGATCGAGAGCACGCTGAGCGGCGCCGAAGGCAGCGACCTGCTATGGCACTATGGTGCGGGAGGAACCCTCTCAGGGGCTGCCGGAAATGACGAGTTGATCGGTCGTGGCGCGAACCAAACCTATGTCGGCGGGTTGGGCAACGACGTGATGAAGGTCGAGACGACCGCCCCCTCGCTCAACGATGTCGCGGTCTTCTCCGGCAACCGTTCGGCATATGCCATCACGATGCCGGGCACCGAAACGCTGCGGGTCGTCGGCCTGGACGGAACCGACAGCCTGAGCCTGGGCTTTGACAGGCTCCAGTTCGCGGACCTGTCGGTGAACCTGTTCTATGGAACTGGTGCGGGCGGCGTAGCGGGTACGGCGAACGCGGATATCCTGTTTGACATGGCCGGCGATGCCATCGCCGCCGGGGCCGGCAACGACCTGATCGTCTCACAGCAGCCTGACGCGGCCCCGCTCACGGCGATTCTCGACGGCGGCGCGGGGATCGACACGCTCAGGCTGCCCGGGGCGCTGGCCGACCACACCGTGCGGTTTGCGACCGGAATCGGCGGTGAGTTGATCGCCATCAGGGGACCAGAAGGCACCCGGTTGACGCAAGGCATGGAAACCGTGCAGTTCGACGCAATCACCGGGGAAGCCACTGAACAGACAAGCCTGTCGATCCGGTACGGTACTGCGGCGAGAGACGACATTTTCGGGTTCGAGGGACAGGCCATCGTGGTCGGCGGGGCCGATAACGACCTGATCGACATGCAGAGAATCACTTTGTTCGGCCCCGTTCGGCCCAATGATTTCAGTGTATTCCTGTCCGGGGGGGGCGGCAACGACACGCTTTTGGGCGGCACCAACAACGACGTGCTTGATGGCGGTACGGGACAGGACCTTCTGGTCGGCGGAGCGGGTTACGACACGGCCGTGCTGACCGGTGGCCCCTCGGACTGGACTTTTTCCATAAACGGCTTGGCTGTCGTGGCAACAGGGCTGCCAGGGACGATGGCCGCAGCCAGCGGGACGAAAAACTTGCTTAGCATCGAGTACCTGGAATTCCAGACATCTGCCGGGGAACTCATCGCCTCCAACGAACTTGTCCTCGCCAGCAGCGATGGCGCGACATCGTCGGAGTCCGAGTTGATCTTTCTGATAAACGAGAATTTGGCCGTTTCGGCCGGTGGCGGAGCCGACACCGTTGTCGGCTCCGAAGGTGTGGACACGGTGGCGGGCGATTCAGGCAACGACGTGATCGACGGCGGCGGGGGTAATGACAACCTCGACGGCGGAGCCGGCGACGACGACGTGAATGGAGGAAGCGGCAACGACGTGGTGACCGGCGCAGCCGGCAGCGACCGGCTGACTGGCGGTACTGGCAGGGATGCCTTTGTGTTCCAGTTGAGTGGCCAGCGCCAGTTCGACACGATCGTGGATTTCCAGTCGGGTACGGACAGGATCTTTGTCGATACGCTGTTCTACAACACCGCGATCTCGGGCCAGGACTTGCTTCTGGATTTCGGCGGTGGCGAGATCCTGATGCTGGAGGGTCTAGCGCTCACGACCCTGCTGCCGGGCGACATCACCCTGAACCGTCCCGGGGCGATATCGCCCACGGAATGGCTGGGGGCTGTCTACTTAGGAGGCCGGGGAAATGACTCTATTCTGGGCACCAACAGCGAAGACACCCTCATTGGGGGTGCCGGCAACGACGTCCTGCTGGGCGGTGCCGGGGCCGACCTGCTTGACGGCGGAAATGGCATCGACCGCGCCCAGTACACTGACGCCACCGCAGGCGTCGTGGCAGACCTGCAATACGCAGACCGCAATACCGGTTTTGCGGCGGGGGACACCTATGTCTCCATCGAGCACCTGTACGGCTCCCTGCACAACGACAACCTGCGCGGCGACGCCGACAACAACGTCCTCTGGGGGCATAAAGGCTACGACCGGCTCTACGGGCGCGACGGCAACGACGTCCTGCTGGGCGGTGCCGGGGCCGACCTGCTTGACGGCGGAAATGGCATCGACCGCGCCCAGTACACTGAC
>NZ_JBALVJ010000062.1:12255-21422 GCF_036961165.1 Sulfitobacter sp.
CGTCCTCTGGGGGCATAAAGGCTACGACCGGCTCTACGGGCGCGACGGCAACGACCGCCTTTACGGCGGCGATGGCAACGACCGGCTCTACGGCGGCGATGGCAACGACGCCCTGCTGGGCGGTGTCGGGGCCGACCTGCTTGACGGCGGAAATGGCATCGACCGCGCCCAGTACACTGACGCCACCGCAGGCGTCGTGGCAGACCTGCAATACGCAGACCGCAATACCGGTTTTGCGGCGGGGGACACCTATGTCTCCATCGAGCACCTGTACGGCTCCCTGCACAACGACAACCTGCGCGGCGACGCCGACAACAACGTCCTCTGGGGGCATAAAGGCTACGACCGGCTCTACGGGCGCAACGGCAACGACCGCCTTTACGGCGGCGATGGCAACGACCGCCTTTACGGCGGCGATGGCAACGACCGGCTCTACGGCGGCGATGGCAACGACGCCCTGCTGGGCGGTGTCGGGGCCGACCTGCTTGACGGCGGGGACGGTGTTGACACATTTGTCTTCACTGCCGGAAGTGGCGCAGACGAAATCTCTGATTTCGTTGCCACTGAGGATGTTTTACGTTTCACAGTCGGAACACCTGTTACCGTGGCCGACGATGGCATGAATACCGCAATCACGTATGGAGCTGATAGCGTAATTCTAACCGGTGTCGTTTTGGCGGAGACGGATATAACGTTCGAATTCGTGTGATTTGAGAATCAGGCTCTAGACAGTCCTAGCACGACGCTTTCTGCTCCCACCCCGGTCCAGATTGAGCATCGTTTCCAGATTGCATCGACTTGGTACTTTTGCACTGGCAAATACGACATGGTGTGATTGCGGCGGCCGCTCTCCGGTGGCGAACGAGGTCCAGTATACTGGCCTCATGGATAACAGCCGTGAGGAGAACGACCATGACATATTATGCAGGATTAGACGTGTCTCTCAAAGAGATTTCGATTTGTGTTATCGACAACGATGGGGAAGTGGTGGCACGAGGTGTTGCACCCGCTGATCCGGCAGGCGTTGCCAGTTGGTTTAAGAACCGGTCCTTGGAACCCAAGCGGATCGTGCATGAAAGTGGACAGCTTTCGATTTGGCTACAACGTGGAATGATCCAGCTTGGCTTGCCCGCGATCTGCATCGACGCGCGCAAGGCCCACAAGAGCCTGTCTGCGCGATTGAACAAATCCGATAGTGCGGATGCAGAAGGTCTCGCGCAACTTGCGCGCACCAATTGGTTCACGCCGGTTCACATCCGCAGCGAAGAGTCGGATCGGTTGCGCAGTCTCATCGGGGCGCGCGAACGCTTGATCAGGCTGCGCAAGGATCTGGAAGGCCACATCCGGGGTATGCTGAAGACCTTTGGCATTCGCATGATTGGTGTTGGTCAAGGTCGGCAAAGGCAGGGCTTTCGTGACCAGCTGGCCATGGCTGGTGAAACTGATCCCGTGTTGCGTGCCATTGCGGACGGCTTCATCGCAGCTCATGCCACGCTGTGTCAGGCGACTGCTGACATGGATCGCGCGTTGCTGTCAAAGTCTAAGAGCCATCCAGTCACGCGTCGTCTGATGACGATCCCCGGCGTTGGCCCGATCGTATCACTTAGCTTTGTCGCGCTGATCGATGATCCTACCAGGTTCAGCAAAACTTCTGATGTGGGCGCTTTCCTCGGCTTAACACCGAAGTGACACCAGTCCGGTGAAATGGATTGGTCTGGCCGCGTATCAAAATGTGGCGATGCTGCCATGCGCGGGCTTCTGTTCGAGGCGGCGTCCTGCGTTATCTCACAAGTGAAACGCTTCTCTGCGCTCAAGTCCTGGGCCGTTCGGTTGGCTGGGCGACGCGGGTTTCGCAAAGCTGCAGTCGCCACCGCCCGCAAGATCGCCGTGCTCATGCTGACGCTTTGGAAAACTGAAACCGACTATCAATGGACACAGGAGGCCACTGCCTGAACTGAATTCTCGCCGGACGGGCGGGAAGCGAAGTCCCGAAGGGACGGAGGTTGATCGATCTCGTAAAAACAGTTGGGACGCGGCTCTTGCCGCGCAACCCGCTAACGACATTGGAGACGATCCACCACCGAAAACCATCGTGAGGCGCATCACGCGACCTCGGAGAGAACCATGACCCTGGACGGACAATCGCCATCCCGCTTGACATAGCCGCAATCAGGGAACCGTTTTTGTCCAACACATTTTGATCACAGGTTTTTGTCCAACAGCAGCCGTTCGTGAAGTGTACGGTGAAAGTAAACAAGCCATTGGTTTGAAATATCATTTATGTTCAAGTGCATGACGTAGCCGACCAAAGCTCGAACCCCAATTCGCCTTCTGTAGTTTGAGACAAAAGGCGGCTGTTAAGCGCACCTAAGGTTTGTACCAGCTGCTCGGCATCTTCTGATCGGCGAAATATGACTATAATTCCGGTATTTGCACCCAATTGAGCACAAGCCGTTTGCAGATTGAGATCCTTCACCCAAGGTGTCAGCGACAATCCTAACGCATGAAGGCGGCCTGCAACAGCAGGCTGAAGGGTGAATGCATGTTGCTTTGGCAAACCTGCCCAGTAATATTCCGCTAGAATGGCCGTGCTAATCGTCGGCGAAAGATACGGTCCACTTGCGAAAATAACGGCATTGTCAGCGCGATAATTCGATTCTGTCCGCGCAAAAAGGGCACGCCAAGGTTCCTTCTCGGCCCGCGGATAATAGGCTGAAAGATTTACAGCCTGGAACCCAATAACGTTGAATGCTGCTACGATGACTAATGGTCTCCATCGCATAACGCTGACAGAATAACCGGCAATCATTGCCAGCATTGGAGTGGAATAGGTAATAGTTCGCTCGATAAGGATGGGCTTGGCTTGGCTTATGCCAAAGAATAATATGATTACCACACCCAGTGTAATAAGAAGAGCGGGGATGCTATTCTCTCTTTGCCTAAGGCTGATCAAAACGCCAACGCAACAGATTAGGAACAAGGACAATTCCGCAAGACGCCTTGTCGCAAGCAAACGTACGGCCGAGCTGTCTTGTACATCCGCAGGGAGCCATCCTGCGCGGCCAAAGGGAAGATATCCATGGCCCAGTGCTTGGTGAAACACATATTTTGCATCCCAAAATGAAGGCGGCTTCAACCAGCCCGCAGGACTGTCAGCATGCCCCAACAATTCAAACGCCCAGAATAGTGGCGGAAACGCCAACAGGAGTACGAGAACAGCCACCGCACCGATACGCCCAGCGACCGCCCGCAAATGACCACCAAAGAATAGCCGAAGCAGCGCATAGCAGCCCAACACAATAGCCACGAAAAATGCGCTATAATGAAGATAGGGCAATGCGGCAGCCACAACACTCAAAGCGAGAAAAAGAACCCATGTTGCTTGCTGATTTTGCAGGCGTGAGATCAGCGCATTCACCAGACCAAGTCCGATGGTGAACAGCAACGTAACCATCGGGGTTACCCGTGCTTCCTGAGCATACGATACATGGAGGGCAGAGACCGCCAGAAAACCCGCAGCGACAATTGCTGCGGTGCGTCCGTATTGTTTAAGCGCAATCAAGAAGAGAATGAAGACACTTGCTGTGCCGGCTAAGGCACTGGGCATCCGCAAGGCGGTTTCCGATGTGCCGGCCAAGGATGTCCAGCCATTCAAAATCGCATAGTAAACGGGCGGGTTTGTCTCGATCGCAGGGAGCGTTGTGAAAAGATCGGTCCAATCCATCCTGCTGAATGCCAGTGACGCGGCTTCATCGACCCAGAGCGAAGATGCCCCAATACTATAGATCCGGGCCACGAACCCCAGAAAAGTGATCAAAATCGAAATCAAAAGATCAAAACGCGTGACTGGCCAATACCCCCGTACGCCTGATCTGGTCCGAGCTTTGTTTTGTGCAGGCACATCTGACGGCAAGTCGTTCATCTATTTGGCTCTGTCCGAATGAATGCGGGTTTTACGAAACACGACATACCGGTTGCCTATGTAATTGAAGAACATGCCGCAAGAGATCCCTGCTAGGGCCGACAAATGCAGCCCGTAGGTCAAGTCCGCCAAGCCTGATTTGCTGGCCGACATCGCGACGAGATAGTTTACCACAATGCCAAAGGATGAAACGCTGATGAATCCGAGGAATTGCTTGCCAATGCTGCGATCGCGCGCATAAGAAAATGTAAACCTGCGATTTAGCAGGAAGTTGGTTACAACGCTGACAGCAATCCCTCCTGCAAGGCAAATCGTATCTGGCAAGTTAAGCAGCAAAAGCAGGCTCAGAACGCTCAGATTGACCACCACGCCTGAAGCACCCACAACAAGAAATTGCAGAAGGTGCATGGCGTTGGAAAAGGAGTGCAGATAAAGGCGTCTCACATGTTTGAGGTATTTCAACTGCTCTGTGAGGGTCAGTTTGCTTTCCCCGTGGATCCGGTCCGAAAAATGGATTGGTATCTCTGCGACGTTATTGAAGTGACACTTCACGATGATTTCCAGCGCAATCTTGTAGCCCACTGGGTTCAGATCGTCAGAATTAAGAAAATCCTCACGACGCATGGCGAAAAAGCCAGACATCGGATCGCTCACTTTGGTCAGCGGACGCGCTAACAATGTTGCGACCCGAGAATTCAGATAACGGAAAATACCCCAGTCATCATCCGTCGACCCACCAGAAACATAGCGCGAGCCGACTGCAAATTGTTGTCCCGTGGCCAACGCTAAAACCATTTGCGGTATCACTTCGACTGGATGGCTCAAATCGCAATCCATGCAGATCAAGACAGTATAACGTGCGCGTTCAAAGCCATCAATGACGGCTGCGCTGAGTCCGCGTGGTCCCGTACGTTCGATGAGTTTTGCCCAGCTGTAGCCAGATGCAATGACCGCTTCTACGCTGCCATCATTGCTGCCGTCATCCATAAAAAGAACTTCTAGAGTCAGGTCATAGGCTTCTTTCAGGCGATTGATACGATCCAGAATGATCGGAATGTTCTCCACTTCATGAAAGGTTGGAATAACAATTGAAAGATCGCTCAGCACGTCGATCTTGGCCAGAACACTAGGAATACTCAAACCAGCTTCAATCGGCTCCAACATGTTCACATTCCTGTTCCCTCAATAGGCAAATCTGTTCTTAATCTGTATTGGTGCAACGGAATGCTTAGTCAATTATAAACAGAAATTTCCAAAGTTTGACTTGATTCATGGCGTTTTGTGCGTGTTTTTGAGAAACAGTACTGATCCGTCAGTCCATTTGTTGATGCAAAAGGTGCTGCCGATATAGTTCAATATGAACATCACGGTCAGACGGACTTGGCTGCATGATCTCGGATAATTTGGTGCGATTTAAACAATTATGATGATCGTGATGGCAATCATCGCAAACAAAGTGAGACCACAATTAGCACCGCTTAGTAGGCAGACACGTCTTTTAGCCAATGGTGTATTTGCTGATCTAGAAAGGCGTTGAGAGCGTCTTCTAGATCACCTTGTTGAGATCGCTCAACACCGATGGCAAGAACCTGACATTTTCATTGAAATGCGATCAACGCATCCCAGCGTGGATTTTCATCGTCAAGATGGCGCAACCCGCCCCAGCTTCCCCATTTTGTTGGCGCGTAGACATCGCTATAGGTGGTAAAAAGGCCCCCGCCAATATCGCGCCATGCCTCAAGTATCGTTGTATAGATCGCCGCCACTTCGTCAGTATAATTGAAATGCAGCATAAACGCGGTTAGTTCGGGATTGTCCAACTGCGGGCCGAGGCCAACGACATGGGTGCCTCCCTCATACATGATCAGGTCAAGGTCATATTTGCGCGCGACCGCTGCATGGTGCGGCCAGATACGTTCAATCAGATCGGTTACGGCAACGTCCGGGGTGCCGCTGATTGATCCGTCGCGCACGTCGCGCGCAGCAACCGCGCTTGCATGGTCATAGCGATGTTTGGCGATGTATCTTGCTGCGGCTTCACCACTTAACCTGGATGACGTTGCGGCGTCCTGTGCCTGTATAAGGCTGTCAGCCAGCCAGCCCTGAACCAAATCTTCGAATTCCAAGAACCCTACTATTCCGCTAAAATAACCTGTCACGGCATAGGCATCAAATGCCTCTGCGGGGATAGGTTTGCCTGCGCCTTCTGCTTGCCAAAGGGGGGCTTCCAAAATGGCCTCTTCCAGACCGATCCACCCGGTCTGGGTCGAGATCACATTGACCAACCGGTCCGCTGCCGTATCCTCAAAGACCTCTGACCATATCTGAGCCACTTCGGTCGCCCGTAGGGCGTAGAACTGCACCCACGCGTCATTCACCCCCCACCGTGCAAGGGCCTGTTCATCCGCCCAAATCGCTTGATCAAACTGCCAGTTCCAGACCTCGTTTGAAAACTCGACGTAAGCCTTAAGCTTGGGATCAAGATTGGTCCTGACATATTCGGCAAAGGCGCGCACGAAAGCGTCATCAGCCAGATGGGGCATGTTGAACCAGGGATCAATTGCAAGCTCATTGGCCAGCGCAACCTGTACTTCGATCGGAACACCTCGCCACGAATAGGTAAAATCATCTGGTATTGGCCGCGCGGTCCAATCCGAGAGCGTGGAGTTGTTCGTCTGCATCCAATCCATGAATCGCAGCCCTTTGAACCCATCGATCCGTTCTATCCAATCCGGGTTGAAACGTTCACCAGTGGCATAGCGGGCAAGGTGGCTTTCCTTGATCACAGTAATATTGCGCACTGGATCAGAGGAAAGGCTTCGCTGTATCCGAATTTCAACCAAGCCAGGTCCGGGTTCGTAGTCGAAGGTCACTGCGCCCTCACCATAGCGCACGTTCCGGGCGCGTCCGGATATCTCGACGATCCCTGATCCATCATACTCTACGCGGTAGCCTCCCCTGAGCGACACCGCTGCCTCAGGCATATCAGTCAGGACCAAGGTGCCAATGCTGCCTAATTCGGGCGGGATACGAAGGGGCCAGCCATCTCCATCCAATACCCCCCGTTCAACCAACTCTTCATAACTCATTCCGCCAAACTGACCTGGCATATGACCGATCCAAGGGCGCGCTGTTTTCATTACATCGATAAAGGGTTGCTGTGTGCTCCAATCCGCAACAGACGCCAGCCCTATACCGACTTCTGCCACGTCAGGGTGGGCAATTTCACCCTTACCTGAGGCTAATATGAGCGGAGCCTCCTGTGCCCATATCGGCGCGGCGATGAAGATTTGCAGGGCCAGAAGCATGCGAAGCAAGACCATTGTGAATTCCTTCATTGACATTAGGCACTCCCAAAAACAGGGTTTGAAGGTCAGGTTACGTCAGCCAAAGGCAGTCTGGCAACGATTTTGAAACTGTTGACTATGCCGAAATGTGGTCACGCCCGGCAGGGGGCAGCGGGTTTCTGTCACAGATTTCACTCTGGGTGCAGTGCGCGAGCAGTTCATTTTGAGCGCGGAGCAAAGTAAAGGCGGCAAGACCCGCACTGTGTATTTGAGCCAGCGCTTGCGTAAGGCGCTTGCGGAGTATGGCGCAGGCAAGCAGCTGGGTCGCTTGGATCAGCCGCTGTTCCGCAGTCAAAAGGGTGGGCATTTTAGTGCCAATACCATGTGCCAGCTATTTCTGGATGTCTACAAAGCAGTGGGCTTGTCCGCAGGCTTGGGGTGAGGGTGACGATCACTGGCGGAAATGGTCACTTCGCCGGAAACGGCTTCAACAAGTTGGTGCAACGCCTGTATACGGCATTGGCGAAGGGATTTGGTCTGACGGTCGTCGAGGCTGAGCAGCCGGTTGACCGGATCGTTGACAGGCTAAATGCGATCTCAAACGTCGCCTGGATCGTAACCTACCTCAGCATGCTAAGCATCCTGACCAAGGAAAAGGAGGCCGGGCGGCTGCAGATCGCACCTGCGCTCTTCACCACAGGGGGAGAGACACGCACCGACGATCTTCGCGCACGGGTCGGGCGGGCCTTCCCGTCGCTGAAATACGGCATCTCAGACCCTTATGGATGCACCAAGTGTCTGGCGCTATCGTTCGAGTGCAGCCACGGGCGGAAGCATATGAACGAAGACTAGGTTATCTTGGAAGCGGTTGACGAGGCGATGCAGCCCGTTCCCGACGGCACGCTGTCGGCGACCGTTCTGCTGACCGTGCTCGCCAATGAGGTTCAGCCCTTCATCCGCTACGATCTGGGCGATTGTATTCGGTTCGACGACGACTCCTGCCCCTGCGGGTCGCCATTTCGCAGTTTTCAGGTGAAGGGACGCCAAGCGACGCTCGTTCGTGTCGGCGAGGTGACGCTGTCACCACTCGGTTTCGATCTGGAGCACGAGGGCGCCCGGCGCATCCAGTTGGTCCAGACGAGTGACAAGGAATTCGAAGTGCGCATACAACTGGTTGATCAGACAACGGCTACAATGGCAGGCTTTGCGCTGACCAACCCGATACTGGGCGGCACAGACGTCGCAGGACAGGTCGCCAAACAAAGATCATGGATTATTATTGGCGTGATCTTGGAAATTACAAATGCGCTTGCAAGTGCAGGCATTGCTATGGCGCTCTTTCCAATCATCTGGCGATATACACAAGGTTTGGCCGTGACCTATCTTCGGCTGCGCGTAATCGAGGCGGGCCTTGGCGTGGTGGCCGTAACCGGCCTATTGATCCTGCTCTCCCCAAAAAACGGCGTAGTTGGAGTTACGATCCACGATTCCGCATTCCTCTTGGTGCTAACGCTGTTCAGTGTTGGGACGCTCGTACTTTATCCCGTGCTAATGTCGGTTTGGGGATTAATTGGCGGCATGATGCTGCTTTTGTCCTGCATGCTCATTCTGTTTGGTTGGATAGACAGTGGGTCAAAGATCGACACGCTGTTATCCTTGCCAATTTGGCTCAATGAAATGGCCTTGGCAATTTGGTTACTTTTGTGGGGCGTCGATCTGAGCCTTGCCCCCAAATCATCGCAAGAAGCAGACGACAGTGTTTAAAGCAACATAAAACCTGGTCGCCGCCAAACCGATATTATCGTGGCAATAGTCTTCCTGTTTTTGAAGGAAATGTGAATGTCGGCTCTCGCTGTTGACGCACGACCACCTCGCACTTGCAGCGAAGGTCTGGAATCCGCCCATTTGTAAAACGCACAGCAATAATGGGCCGCAGAAACGGCTGCGACATAGCGCAG
>NZ_JBALVJ010000005.1:0-145748 GCF_036961165.1 Sulfitobacter sp.
ATCACTCCATCTTTGGCTAAAGATTAAAGTGTTGCGTCGACCCGTTGAAATCACCAGCGATAGCGCGCGCCGAAAGTCCAAAGCGGATCGCAATCGTCGAAAGAGGTGGGGATTATCGTTGGCTGGAATTTGAGTAACCCCGGAAACACATATATGCAATTGAAGCAGTCGTTCGTGTAACGCGCAGTATTGGTCAATCTGGGCTCATAGCCGACTTTCGCTGCAGGGGATTGATATTAGGCTTTCGTGCTCGGTTTTGGTAGTTGCCGACCTTTTTTAATCACGCCGCATCACCTTTCTGGATGAAAAAGAACAACGTGAAGACGGGGACTATTGCACCCTGACAGTGTGCACGGCCATAATGCCTCTATGGAAATATTTAATATGGATGCGCTGGCCCAATCAGCCGCGCTTGAAAAGGGTGATCTGTCAGCTTCAGAACTGATGGAGGTCACGCTGGACCGGATCGACGCGGTCAATGGTAAAGTCAACGCAATCGTCAGCCTGCGCGACCGTGACCGGAATATGGCAGAGGCACGCGCAGCCGATAACGCGCCGCGTGCAGGCTGGCTGCACGGCATGCCCATCGCGATCAAAGATCTGGCAAATGCCGCTGGTCTGCCCACTTCGATGGGCTCTCCGCTATTTGCGGGGCAGGTGGCTGACAGTGACGATACCATGGTGGCGCGCGTGCGGTCCGCAGGCGCGATCATCATTGGCAAGACCAACACGCCTGAATTCGGCCTTGGATCGCACACTTACAATCCGGTGCACGGCGCCACGCGGAACCCTTATGACCTGAGCCGCTCCGCCGGCGGGTCTTCGGGTGGGGCGGCGGCGGCGCTGGCAACGGGGATGCTAAGCATTGCCGACGGCTCTGACATGATGGGCAGCCTGCGCAATCCGGCGGGATGGAACAACGTCTATGGGATGCGCCCGACTTGGGGCACCGTCCCGTCAGAGCCTGTGGGCGATATGTTTATGCACCAGCTCTCGACCTCCGGCCCGATGGCGCGCAGCCCCTCCGATCTGGCCGCCTTGCTGGATGTCATGACAGGCGCAGACCCGCGTTTGCCGCTTAGCACGCAGGGGGCCAAGACGCTTGGCGACATCGGGACTGCGCCCAAGGGCCTACGCATCGGCTGGCTTGGTAATTGGGACGGGGCATTCGCCTATGAGGACGGGATCGCCGACATCTCCCAAGCCGCGCTTAAACAGATGGAAGAGCTCGGCCACCGGATTGAGACACTTGCCGCGCCCTTTGATGCGGATGCGATGTGGCAGTCGTGGATTGATCTACGCTCATTCGCCGTTTCGGCAGGGTTTGGCGTGTTCTACGATAGTGCGCAAAAGCGCGAATATCTCAAGCCTGCCGCGTTGTGGGAAATTGAGCGCGGATTTGCCTTGAGTGCGCGGGAGATACAGCGCGCTAGCGCGGTCCGCTCTGACTGGTTCCGCCGGACCACGCGCCTGTTCGAGAACGTCGATGTGCTGGTGCTGCCGTCGGCGCAGTTGTGGCCATTTGACGTAGATCTGGCCTATCCCGAGGAGATCGCGGGACGGAGCATGGACACCTATCACCGCTGGATGCAGGTGGTGGTGCCGGCAGGTCTGATCGGCTTGCCGGTGGTGAATGTGCCAGCGGGCTTTGGCGACAACGGGCTGCCTGCTGGCCTGCAACTGATCGGACGGCGCGGTAGCGACGCAGCACTTTTGCGCCTTGCACAGCAATGGCACGAAGCGACAGGTTGGCCACAGGCAAGGCCGCCTGTCCTTTAGGGAGGAACGACGATGGAAGCCACAACAGAGCGCAAGCATGGTGTTCCGACATTGGCAAAGCCGACAATCGCACTTTTACGAATTGCGTTGGCGGCCGGCTGGCAGGACTTTCGCGCCGCTCCGGCCTTCGGGTTGATCGTCGCGGTCTTGTGCCTGTTGGCGGGCTGGGGGCTTGTGGGCCTCACGGCCTGGGCCGGTCACACATTCTGGTTCGTACTGGGGGTCTTCGGCTTTCCGCTGGCAGCCCCTTTCGCGGCGCTTGGCACCTATGAGGTGTCACGTCTGCGCGGCTTGGGGGAGCACCCTTCGGTCAGACGGGTGATACATGTTTTATGGGCCGAGCGGGGGCGTCAATTGCCGCTGCTCTGTGCGCTGATGATGGTGATGCTACTGTTCTGGTTCTTCCTAGGCCATATGATTTTCGCACTGTTTTTGGGTCTCAAGCCGATGACGAACATTATGTCTTCGGCGTCGGTGTTTCTGAGCGCAGATGGTTTGATGATGTTGGGGCTCGGGTCGGTCGTGGGGGCGGTTTTTGCGCTGCTGCTCTACTCGATCTGTGTGATCGGGCTGCCGCTGTTGCTGGACCGTGAGGTGGATTATGTTACGGCGCTGATCACAAGCATCGGCTTTGTCGCCGCGCATTTCTGGTTCATGCTTTTATGGGCCGCGTTCATCGCAGTCGTGCTGATGATCGCCATGTTGCCTGCGTTTTTCGGACTGCTGGTGGTTCTGCCGTGGCTGGGCCACAGCTCATGGCATGTTTACGCGGCGCTAAGGTCCGATTAATCAGGCGCTTCGCGGCCATGGGCCACCAATTGTGCACGTAAGGTTTCGGCCTGCGCGTCGCCCAATTCCAGCGCAAAAACATAAGCATGGGTTAAATAGAAACAGGCCTCTTCCTCATCCAGCGCCGCCTGTGCCGCTGCATGATAAAGCGCCACTAGCGCGGGCAGATCACCCGCCTCATGCGCTGCGAGCATTTGCGCATTCAGATCGCTCATTCGGCCGCGAGGGGTGTGCGATGGCGGGTCATTTGGGATGCGACCCAATCATGGAACATGTGGGTCGGCCCGTCCATCGCAGGAGAGAACCGTCCTCCGTCAAACCCAACCGCATGGCGGCCACGCTGCATACCTTCGACTACAAAGATGTCCTCTTCGAGCACCTCTTTCCACTGGGCGGTGTTGCGTGCGCGCAGTTCGGGGTCGGTCTGGGGCTGGGCATAGTAGAGGTGTACGTGCTCGACCGTGCGCTCCGGTCCTTCGGGCACCAGAACGATGGCAAACGCGTGGTCACGGTGCACACCGAGCAGAACGTTTGGATAGGCGGTGATATATTCGGCGGCGGTGTCCCACTTGTCGCTCAGGCCTTCAAAATCAGGAAAGCTGTTGCCGTCTCCGCCCTTTAGCTGGCGGTAAACATATGTCCCTTGGCCGGAAAAACACCCAGACTGTTCAATGTGGTAGTGATCCTCAAGCCGTGAATAGCTGTTCAGACCGGGGTGTACCCAAGGCAAATGATAGCTCTCACAGTAGTTTTCGACGGCTAGTTTCCAGTTGCAGTTCACCGACAGTTCAAAGCGGCTGTCCGCGCCGCCGTGGTGCAGCGGTTTGTCAAACTCGGACCAACGCGCCAGAAGATCTGCATTGGCCTGCTCGAAGGGGTCGGCGGTGCCTGACACGTTGATCCAGACCACATCCATCCAGATGTGGCTGCGTACTTCGATAAGCCCCAATAGCGCGCGATTGATGCCGTCAGCGGTATTTCTGCCCGGACCGCCGACATGCGGGGTGCTCACCAGCTTGCCTTCGGTGCTGTAACACCACGAATGGTAGGGGCAGCGGATTGCCCCTTCGATTTTGCGCGGGGCATCCACAAGGATCATGCCACGGTGGCGGCAGATGTTCTGGAACACCCGCACGTTGCCTGCGCGGTCACGGACCATCAAGAGCGGCACACCAAGGAAAGTTACTGGTACAGCATCACCCACAGCGGGCACGTCCGCCGCAACGCCAAGACCGGCCCAATTGTCGAACAGCACCGCCTGCCGCTCTTCAGCGAAAAGGGCAGGGTCCGTGTAGTGGCCATTGGGCAAGCCATTGGCGGATGAGATCGGGCGGCGCACGGTGCTGAGATCGGAATGGGTCATGGAAGGAGTTCTCCTGTGGATGCTCCAATCATACCATGCGGCCGCAGGCGGCTTGTTATCGCCAGCGACCAGCTTTGCTCAGGGGCGACATGCTGTGTGTTATGCGCTTATTCGCCGCGTGACAGCGCGGCAACGCCTGTGCGCGCCACATCAGCAAGGCCAAGCGGGCGCATCAGATCGGCAAATGCGTCGATTTTCTCGGGCGCGCCGGTGATCTCGAAGACAAAGCTGCCCAGCGTGCTGTCCACAACATTAGCGCGGAAGATGTCTGCCAAACGCAGCGCTTCGACCCGCTTCTCGCCGGTGCCTACGACTTTGAACATCGCGAGCTCCCGCTCGACGCTCGCGCCCTCGACCGTCAGGTCGTGTACGGTACGGACCGAGATGATGCGCCCGACCTGTGCTTTGATCTGTTCGATCACCTGCGGCGTGCCGCGGGTCACAATCGTGATGCGGCTGAGGTGGCCTGTGTGGTCGACTTCGGCCACTGTCAGACTGTCGATGTTATAGCCGCGCCCGGCAAATAGGCCGATGACGCGCGCCAGAACACCCGGTTCGTTTTCAACCAGCATGGCGAGCGTGTGGCGCTCTTCCACGTCCGAGAAGTTGGGGCGTAGGTTGTAGGCGGAGTGGCTGGTGGCGCCTTTTTTGATTTTTAGCGGTGACATGTGTGTAGTCCTTTACAGTAGAAGGGGATGGCCGGAGATTGTAAAAACCTCCGAACCGTTTTTGCGAAAAAACGGTTAGACCAGCACCTTTCCTTCAGCATCAATAGCGGTAGATGTGTCCACATCGCCCATAATCATCTCATTGTGCGCCTTGCCCGACGGGATCATCGGGAAGCAGTTTTCATGCTTTTCCACCAGACAATCGAAAATCACCGGACCGTCGTAGTTGATCATCTCCATGATCGCCTCGTCCAGACCAGCAGGGTCAGAGCATCGGATACCCTTGGCACCAAACGCCTCTGCCAGCTTCACGAAATCAGGCAGGCTTTCGGACCAAGACTGCGAGTAGCGCTCACCGTGCAGCAGTTCCTGCCACTGACGCACCATGCCAAGGCGTTCGTTATTGAGGATGAACTGTTTGACCGGCAGGCCGTACTGCATCGCCGTGCCCATTTCCTGCATGTTCATCAGCCAAGATGCTTCGCCAGCCACGTTGATCACCAGCGCATCGCGGTGCGCCATCTGCACACCGATAGAGGCAGGAAAGCCATAGCCCATTGTGCCAAGGCCACCAGACGTCATCCAGCGGTTAGGATCTTCAAAGTCCAGATACTGCGCCGCCCACATCTGGTGCTGGCCCACTTCGGTGGTGATATAGCGGTCATGGTCTTTGGTTAGCGCCTGGAGCCGCGACAGCGCGTACTGTGGCTTAATCACTTCGCCCTTTTGCGTGAACTTGAGGCAGTTAACAGCGCGCCATCCCTCAATCTGTTTCCACCACTTGGCGACCGCTTCGGAATTGGTCTTGCGGCCGCGCGATTTCCAGACCTTCAGCAGGTCTTCAAGCACATGGCCAACGTCGCCCATGATCGGGATATCCACGCGGATTACTTTGTTGATCGAGCTTGGGTCGATGTCGATGTGCGCTTTTTTCGAATTTGGGCTGAACTTTTCAACAACGCCAGTGATACGGTCGTCAAAGCGTGCGCCGATGTTGATCATCAGGTCACAGCCGTGCATGGCCATATTTGCCTCATAAAGACCGTGCATACCCAGCATACCCAGCCATTTTTCGCCAGACGCAGGGTAGCAGCCCAGACCCATCAGGGTTGAGGTGATGGGAAAGCCTGTCGCCTCTACCAGTTCGCGCAGCAACTGGCTGGCACCGGGGCCAGAGTTGATTACGCCGCCGCCCGTATAGAACACAGGGCGCTTGGCCTTTTCCATGGCTTCAACCAGCTCGGTGATAGCTTCCATGTCGCCTTTAACCTGCGGCTGGTAGTGCGATTTCGAGGGTGATTTGGGTGTATAGCTGCCAGAGGCGAACTGAACGTCCTTGGGGATGTCCACCAATACAGGGCCGGGACGGCCGGAGGTCGCCACGTGGAACGCCTCATGGATTACGCCCGACAGCTTGTCAGTCTCCTTCACCAGCCAGTTATGTTTGGTGCAGGGGCGGGTGATGCCAACGGTATCAGCCTCCTGAAACGCGTCCGAGCCGATCATGAACGTCGGCACCTGTCCGGTCAGAACGACGATCGGGATGCTGTCCATCAGCGCATCTGTCAGGCCGGTAACCGCGTTGGTCGCACCGGGGCCGGACGTGACCAGCGCCACACCTGGCCTGCCAGTTGAGCGGGCGTAGCCTTCGGCGGCATGCACGGCACCTTGTTCGTGGCGTACAAGGATGTGCTTGATGCTGTTTTGCTGAAAGATCTCGTCGTAAATCGGTAAGACGGCGCCGCCGGGATATCCGAATACAGTGTCCACACCCTGATCAATCAGGGCTTGGACGATCATTTTGGCTCCGGTCATTTGGCGTGTCATTGTCTTGCTCCGTGCAGCGGTTTGCTATGTGTGTTCGGCATAAAAAAGCCCCCGAGGGTGTCGGGGGCGCATGGGGTCGAATATGGTTTACCGTTACCGGCCCATGCGCTTGTATCCTAAGATGACGACTAGATCGATCATGCCCAAAGGCTCCTTTATACGTTTTGCGACATTATGAGGGGTTTTCGAGGGCGTCAACCGTGAATATTGTGAAAAAGTGTCGCAGGGCTCATGTTTTTTGATATTTTATTTCGTATAGCGGGTGGTTTTGGCTAATTTGTGCTAAGCGGAGCCGCTAAAACGTGATTGTTGGCGGGATTTGATTGATCGAGGGGGCAGTTTGGACGGGTGTCGCAGCTTCGCCTTACTCAAAAACGATCGCACCGTAGTGCTTGGTTTTATGGGGTGGCTCCACGTGGATGGTCACGCTGGCATCCTCCAGTACATCCGTCAGAGCATGCTCGATCCGGTCACAGATTTCATGCGCTTCATAGACCGTCGTCTCGCTTGGAACGACGAGGTGGAAGTCGATGAAGGTTGCTACGCCGGCATGCCGCGTGCGCAGATCATGGGCCTCGATCGCACCGGAAGACTCTGCTGAGATCACGTCGCGGATGCTGTTCAGTGTTTGCTCTGACACCGCTTCATCCATGAGGCCGCTCAGGGATTCCTTCACAATCTTTGATCCGGACCAAAGGATGTTGATAGCGACAAGTGTGGCCAGCACCGGATCAAGTATCCACCAGCCAGTTGCAACAGCCAGTAGAACGCCAACGGCAACACCGACAGACGTGAAAACGTCGGTGATCAAGTGCCTGCCATCGGCTACAAGCGCGGGCGACTTTTGGATGCACCCGCGACTGATCAGAACCCATGCCCATAAGCCGTTGATAAGTGTCGCGGCCATATTCACCAACAGCCCCTCAATCGGCGCTTCAAGCGGCATCGGGTTCATCATGCCATCGAAAGCTTCCCGAAAGATCAAAAGGGCGGCTACAATAATCATCACACCTTCCAGCACGGCGCTGAAGAACTCTGCCTTGTGGTGGCCGTAGGGGTGATCCGCGTCAGCGGGTTTTGCAGCGACGCGAATGGCGATCAAAGCGGCAAAGGCTGTGGCAACATTCACCGTACTTTCGAGGGCGTCAGACAGCAGCGCGACCGAGCCCGTCATCCAGTAGGCAAACGTCTTTAGGGCCAGCACGGCGAAACCGACAAAAATACTACCAATCGCAAGTTTGATCGTGGTCATTTTGGCGTCCCTCTGACTTTGGCCCGTCAGCTAGTTCAGGATAGCAGCGGGTGCAAGTTACGTCTATGAGTGCAGCGTAGGTCGGCCGGCGTGCGCAGGAATAGGCGTGCTAGACGCCCGTTCCTTGCAGCACCCCATGCTCCAAGGCGTAGCGCGTCAGCCCTGCGGTGCTGGAGATGCCGAGCTTGCGCTTGATGTTTTTGCGGTGCGTCTCGACCGTGCGGACAGAGATGTCGAGGGTCAGGGCCACCTGTTTGTTTGACTGACCCTGTGCCAATTGCAGTAATATCGTCTGTTCGCGCCCTGTCAGGGTTTCGCGCGGATCATCGTCCTTGGGAATCAGCGAGCCTTGCGCGCCAGTGCACAGATATCGCTCGCCGCGCATGACCATATCTATGGCCAATTTGATCTCGTCCGTGGGCACGTCTTTCAACAGATAACCCATGGCACCGTGGTTCAGCGCAGAAGAGATGTATTCGGGGCTGTCATGCATGGACAGGATCACAATGCGGGTGCCGGGGCGTTGCTCAAGGATGATCTCGGTGGCGGAAAGCCCTCCCATGTCGGGCATGTTGAGATCCATCAGGATCACATCGGGGTTGAGCGTTTCGAGTTGCTCGATCACCGCGCGGCCTCCGGTTAGTGTGCCGACGATTTGCACGTCGTCATAGCTTTCCAGAATAGACTGGATGCCTTCGGCGACCATCGGGTGATCGTCCACGATGGCGATGCGCATACGTTCGGTCATACTGGTGCCTTTCTGGTATCGGGGCGTTTGGTGTCGGCGTTGCCGGGGCTTGGCGGCAGCATGTGGGTGAGGGGGGCCGTGGCCTCGATCTCGACCCCTTTGCCGGGGGCCGCACGCATGTACAGATGTCCGCCAAGCTGGTCCATCCGCTCTTGCATGTTGCGCAGACCCAGCCCTTGCGTACTAGAGCGGTGGTCAAAGCCGCAGCCGTTGTCGGTGATCCGCAGCGTTGCACCGCGCCGATGACCCCGCAAGTCGATGTTGACTTCGGTGGCGCCCGCATGGCGTTCGATGTTGGTCAGCGCCTCTTGGGCGATGCGGTAAAGCGCGATCTTGGCATCATCATCGAGCCGGTTGCGGAAAACAACGGTAGAGTAGTGCACCTTGATACCTGTGCGTGTGCCAAACTCTTCGGCCAGTGTGCGCAAGGCAGGGCCAAGCCCCAGATCGTCCAGCACACGGGGGCGCAGATCGCGGCTGATCCGGCGCACTTCGGTGATCGCTTCGCCAAGCGACTCGATACCCTTTGCCAAGGGCGCACCTGCGGCGGGATCACCGCGATCAAATTTGCGCCGCGCGTTGTCGAGCGCGTAGCGCACGCCGACCAGCAACTGGCTGATCCCGTCATGTAATTCGCGCGCCACGCGGCCACGCTCTTCTTCCTGGGCATCAAACACCCGTTGCGTCAGCTTTTTAAGCTTGGCATCCGCCAGCCTCCGTTCGCGCAGGTTCAGCAACATACTGCTGGCAAAGACCACCAAGAGTGCAATCAGGGTAATGGCGCCGATGTATAGAAAGGTCCGCTGCACGCGCGCTTCGACATCCCTGCGGGAGGTTGCGACCGTGGCCAGCACATCGTCGATGAAAACACCGGTGCCCACGGCCCATTGCCACGAGGGGAAAGAAGTCACGTAGTCAATCTTGCGAGCGGGCACACCCGTGGACGGCTTGGGCCATAGATAGCTGTGATAGCCGTCGCCCTTTCGGGCGATATCGATCAGTCGGTCCACTACGAGGGTGCCTTCGCTGTCTGTCTCGCCGCGTAGGTTCTGGCCGATCCGCTCTGTCTCACGGGGGGAGACAATGGCGGTGCCATCATAATCATAGACAAAGAATTGGCCTTCCTCGCCGTAGATCATCGCCGACAGGATCTGGGCTACGCGCCGCTTGGCGGCTTCATCATCCGGTGCAGCAGACCCGTAGATAAAGTAGAACCCGTTGCGGGCCTGTGTGACGTAGTTGCGCAGTTCGGCCTTCTTGGCCTCGATAAGTTGGGCCTCAAGCGCTGTAATCTCACGGTCTGCAAGCGCGCGTGACTGGGCCGCCACCAGCACGGCAATGGCCGCGACAGCAACGATCAAAGGCACAGACGCCAGCAGCGTAAGCTTTTGCGCGTAGGGGATGTGAAAACGGAAGCGGTCAAGTTTCATAGCGATTCGATACGACGAATCTGCCCGACGTTCAAAGCCAAAGCGCACAACAGCCTTTGTTACGTGATTTTGGAGAATCGTTGCGTCCAAGAACCCAAATAGCCTTTTGTGCATGAAAATTAGTCAGTCTGGGTGACAGAAAAGCTATTTCTACGCAGTACTAGGTATTTCAAATCCCTGAACGGTCGCTAGTCTTGGCCCACTTGAAACAACCTGCGCGAACTTTAACCGTGCGGGCGCAATAATCCCGGGAGGATACCTTTATGGATCGTCGTTCATTTTTGAAGACATCTGCACTTGGCGGTACAGCCGCAGCAGCGACAACGCTCGCGGCCCCTGCGTATGCCCAAGGCAAGCGCACACTGACAATGGTTACATCATGGCCACGCGGCTTTGCCGTGCTGGACGATGCGGCCACATACCTTAACAACATGGTCAACGAGATGTCTGACGGCACCTTGACCATCGACAAAAAAGCCCCCGGTGAGCTGGTTGGCGCGTTCGAAGTATTCGACGCCGTATCCTCCGGTCAGGCCGACATGTATCACTCTGCCGACTATTACTTCATCGGTCAGCACCCAGCATATGCCTATTACACAGCCGTTCCTTTCGGCGGTACAGCGCAAGAGTTGACAAACTGGTACCTGCACGGCGGCGGCCACGAGCTGCACAACGAGCTGGGCGAAATCTTCAACCTGAAGTCCTTCCTGGCGGGTAACTCCGGTTCCCAGTCCGGTGGCTGGTTCCGCAATGAGATCAACTCCGCTGCTGACTTTAACGGTCTGAAGTTCCGCATGCCGGGCCTTGGCGGTAAAGTACTGGGTAAAATGGGCGCATCCGTTCAGAACATCCCCGGTGGTGAACTGTATCAGGCGCTGTCTTCGGGTGCTTTGGACGGTCTGGAGTGGGTTGGCCCATTCGCGGATGAACGCGCCGGCTTCCAAGAAGTTGCAAAAGTCTACTACACAGCGGGCTTCCACGAGCCAGGTTCCGGCCTTGCCTGTGCGGTTAACCTCGACGTCTTCAACGAGTTGTCCCCAGCGCACCAGAAGATCATCGAGTATTCCACAATGGCTACAACACACACCCAGCTGGCCGAAACTCTGGCCAACAACGGTGCAGCCCTTTCACGTCTGCAGCAGCAGGGTGTGAAAACCATGCAGTTCTCGGACGATGTCTGGGATGCGTTCGGTAAAGCATCCGCAGAAGTCATGGACGAGAACATGGGCGACGAGCTGTTCGCACGTACACGTGAAAGCTTTGAAACATCGCTTACTTCTTCGGCCGAATGGCTGTCCAAATCGGACGCATTCTACGTCGAGCAGCGTGAGCGCGTGCGCAAAAACATGTAAGCTGACGACAGGATTGAGGGCCGCGCGGTTTCGCTGCGGCCCTTGGTCTTTCACCAACAAAAAAACGGCAGCGCGCAGGCCGGAAATAGGTGTCGATAACGGCACCGGACGCGCGACCCGGGGAGGGGACACATGGCTGACGATATTGTATGTTCGGGATTTTTCCGCGCAGCTGAGGGCGCAAAGCTTAGCTGTCTCGATAAGTTCCAAGAGGGCGGCCTTGTCCAGTTTGTGACAGGCAACGTTCTTGAGGCATTTTATAACTTCTTTGCCGCAATCCTGAATCCGGGCATGTGGTTGAACTGGTCAGACAGTCAGTCGCTGATGCGCTTTATTTATTACGGCGGTTCGGTCGAGCTGTTCTTTGTACTCGCGACAGCGCTGGCAATCATCACCGTTATTGGTATGCGCAAGCGTCAGTTCATGTGGGCTATGGTGCGCGGGCTGGAAGGTTTTGCCAACGGGGTGGGTCGTTTGTTTGCCTGGGCCGGTCTGATCATGGTTCTCCAACAGATCATCATTGTCTTCATGCAGCGTATTTTTACACGGCCGGATATCTCCATCGGTTTTGGTATTCCGCTCCAGTTTGACATCAGCTGGTTTGCGGAAGAATTGAAACTTTACAACGCTTTGGTCGTTTGTCTTTGTGTAAGCTACACCTTTGTTCAAGGTGGACATGTGCGGGTTGACCTGTTCTATGCCGGCGCGAAATTCCGCACCAAAAAGATTGTGGACATGTTTGGCGCGGTCTTCTTCATGGTCCCGTTTGCTATCGTCACGTGGATGTACGGCTGGTACTTCCTGTGGCGCCATCTGGTCACACCGAACCCGTCAGCCTCCGACAAACTTGAGCTTTTGCTGCGCAAGGCGCGGTTGTTGAAATGGAACGTGGAAACCATCGGTTTCTCACCCAACGGGTTCAACGGTTACTTCCTGTTCAAAATCCTCCTCTGCACCTTCTGTGTGATGGTGATCTTGCAGGCGATTGCGGTCTTCTACCGCTCGTGGTGCGAATTGCGCGAAGGTGAAGAGAGCGAAGGTAAATATCTCGACAAGGATACTCTTGGCGAGGGCGAAGAAGCCTATGAGGGCACACACTAATTTAGGGGAAAACAGAAATGTTTTTTGGTCTCGACGGGGTCGAAGTTGGCCTGATCATCGTATTCGTGTGTCTCTTCGGCGGCATTCTGTCCGGCTTTCCGGTGGCCTTTGCCATCGGTGGCGCGGGTATCATTTCATTTTTCATCATCGCGGCGCTCGATAGCGCGGGGCTGATGATCCATCAGGCGATCGACACCTCATCAGAGGCGTACCGCACGTTGATAAACTCCGGCATCAGAGAGGATACGGTATCGCTATTCCGATATCCCGACTTACCGCGCGTAGCTGAATCCGTGTTCCCGGCTGGCTGGGAAGTGGCATTGGACCGCAACGTGTCCTTCGTGGTGAACCGCATGAACGAACGTGTTCTGGCGGGACAATCCATTGAGACACTGCTGGCCGTGCTGATGTTCGTCCTTATGGGCATCACGCTTGAGCGCTCTAAGATCGCAAACGATCTGCTGACATCCATGGCCAAAGTGTTTGGCCCATTGCCCGGTGGTTTGGCTGTCTCTGTTGTTGTGGTAGGCGCGTTCCTTGCCGCTTCGACCGGTATCGTTGGTGCGACTGTTGTGACAATGGGTCTGCTGGCGCTGCCGACGATGCTGCGCAACAACTACTCGCCAGAGCTGGCAACGGGGGTCATCGCGGCCTCTGGGACCTTGGGGCAGATCATTCCGCCGTCCATCGTGATTGTCCTGCTCGGCACGCTGGCCGGTGATCTTTATTCATCCGCACAAGAGGCGCGTGCTTCTTCGTTGGGCTGTACCGATGCACTGACATATCTGGGTGAACCTGCTGTTGTCTCGGTCGGGACACTGTTCCAAGCGGCGCTGTTGCCCGGTATCCTGCTGGCTTTGCTTTATGCGCTTTATGCCTTTGGCTATGCGCTGTTAAACCCGAGCAAGGCACCTGCGGTTGTTTTGGGCTCCACCAATTCGGAACCTGTGACACGCAGTGAAGCGTTTACGTGGTTTGTGGGCGCACCAGTGCTTATGATTGTCGGCACAATTGTGCTGGGCAATCTGGGTTTCGTCGGCAGCCAAAGCACGCGCATCTCCAGCTTCTCCGATATTGGTGAGAGCGCGACCTTGCGTACCAACGTAGGCGACGAATGTAAGGCGGCGATGATCGACCTACACGGTCAGGAACGCTGGGACCTTGCCCTTCAACAGCAGTCGGTAATCGACGCGTCTGGTGGCCTATCGGCGAGTAAAAAGCTTACCGAAGATCAGTACGCTACCGCACAACAGGCCAAGATCGACGGCGCGGCCCCGATCGGGACCGGTATTGCGATCATCATGATCCTTCTGGGTATGATCCTGACCACTGCACGCGGTGTATCTCCTTCCTCGGACACCAAGCCGCTGATCATCGGCGGGATAGGTGTGGTGCTTTTGCTGCTGGTGGATATCCTGCTGGTAGCATCCACCACATCGCCGGGGACCATGGTTGTCCTGATGGCGCTGCCCTTTGCAGCGATCATGTACGGTGTGGTTTATGCGACGGGGCTGTGCGCCAGGAACGAGCTGATCCGCGTGGTCTTCCCACCGCTGGTTCTGATCGTTGCGGTGCTGGGCTCTATCCTTGGTGGGATCACCAACCCAACGCCAGCGGCGGCGCTTGGGGCAGGTGGTGCCCTCATGCTGGCGGCTTACCGCAAGCTCAAGGATATGGACCGTTCGCCTAAGGTGATCATCTGGTCCACACTGGCGATTATCATCGCGATCCTCGTGGGCGTGAACTTTGACCTGCGGATCAATCAGGACGAAGTCGGCTTTGAGAACTGGGTGGCCTTCTTTGTGGCTTACGGCGCATATCTCTACGCTGTGTTCGGCCTGCTGTTCAGCTGCTACATCCTGTGGACCTCGGGCGTTCTGGCGCCGGTGGTACGCGAGACGGCCAAAGTGACCTCGATGGTGTTTACGATCCTGATCGGCTCACAGCTGCTGAACCTTGTGGTCATCAGCTTTGGCGGCGAGCATTACATCCAGCAATTCCTCAAGTCTTTCGACAACGAGTTGACGGTCTTCTTGCTGGTTATGCTAGTGTTGTTCGTGCTGGGCTTCGTGCTCGACTTCCTTGAGATCATCTACATCGTGGTGCCGATTGTCGGGCCGGTGATCTACGGCGGCACGTTCGATCCTAAATGGGTGACGATTATGATTGCGGTGAACCTGCAGACGTCGTTCCTGACACCGCCCTTCGGCTTCGCTTTGTTCTATCTGCGCGGTGTGGCTCCGGCGAGTGTCACGACACAGCACATCTACCGCGGGATCATTCCCTTCGTGATGATCCAGGTGGCAGGACTGGCCATTCTATGGTTCTTCCCTGCTATTGTGACCATCGTTCCGGACCTGATCCCATAAGCCGGATCAGCCACAGAAATCTTACACAAAGGGCGTCCGACTAGGGCGCCCTTTTTTCATGACACTGCAAAGAGCTGCGCAAAGCGCAAAGCATTGGGAATAGAGACTTTTAGGGAAACAGCGACAGGCAGCTAAAAATGGCGCGATCTGACTATGCTGCGTCAGATGCGCTTGGGCGCCAGATCGGGCAGCGAGATATTCGCGACCTGTTCAGCAATCGGATCGTTGGTGAGCGGATGGGGCGGATGCTCAAAGCTTTCGGGATCTTTCATCGGCTGCCATTCGCCTCCAATGAAAACCTCAAGACCCGAGAATTTGGCCTTATAGCCCATCTTCTGACTGCCAGGCACCCAATAGCCCAGATAGACATAGGGCAGGCCTGCGCTGCGTGCGATCTCGATATGGTCGAGGATGATATAGGTGCCCAAGCCGTCGCGGGGGCGGTCCGGCGTGTAGAAGGAGTAGACCATGCTCACCCCGTCACCCAACACATCCGTCAGGCACACGCCGGTCAGGTCGCTGGTTTCGGTATCTGTATATTCAATCACGCGGCTGCGAATCGGGGTTTCCTCGATCATCGCGGCGAATTCGAACACATCCATATCGGCCATGCCACCATCCGAATGGCGGCTCTCAAGGTAGCTGCGGAACAGGTCATACTGGTCTTCGGTGGCCCATGGCGATGTGGCGCGGCGTGTAAGCCCTTTATTGCGGTTCATCGTGCGGCGCTGACTTTTGCTTGGCTTAAAACGCGACACGTCAATCCGTGCAGAAAGGCACGACGAGCATTCCGCGCATGAAGGGCGGTAGAGAACGTTCTGGCTGCGTCGGAATCCCTGCCCAGACAAGCTGTTGTTCAGCTTCTCTGCATTCTCCCCCTGCAACGCGGTAAACAGCTTCCGCTCCATCCTCCCGTCTAGGTAGGGACAGGGTTGCGGAGCGGTCACATAGAACTGCGGAGCAATGGGAAGCGAATGGCGCATAAGGGGGGTCCGTCTGTTTGTCTTGGGTAAGATAGCGCGCCTATTTTGAGGCGCAAACCCTAAATGCGCCCGTTGGCAAGACCCCGCGTGCGTGCGTGTCAGAAGAGAGGCTGAGCGCGACGGTTCAGCGCAACTGTGCCCAATAACAGATCACTCAGCCCTTGGCGGCGCTCTGTGCTGAGCATCAAGACAACCGAGATAAGCTGCAACAGGGGCATCGCTAGCGAAACGGTATAACCCAGCGTGTGCAGAAAGGCTGTGGGCAGATCAAAAGGTTCATCGTCGCGGTCGCGCAGTTCAACCGCCATCAGGCGCATGCCCAGCGTGGCTGAACCGCGTGATAGGGTCACAACGCGGTACGAAAAACCCAACACCAGATAGAGCAGGGGCAGAAAGAACAGCCCGATGAATGCGGTGAAGGGGACCACTACCACTGTCAGTGCGGTAATCACCAACGTGTCGACGACCCAAGCCAGCAACCGCTTGCTGGGAACGCCGTCATAAAACTGTGGCTGCATGTCTGGATCTGGGGTCATTTTTGGTCCTGTGCCTGTACGGGGTGCGCCCACCCGATATGTGGGCGGGCGCACGGAAGGTTTCAAGGCGCTTATGCCTCGGCGGCGCCATCGTTCCGCTTGGCACGCTCGTCCATAAAGGTGTCAAACTCGGATTTGTCCTTGGCTGCGCGCAGACGCTCTAGGAAGCTCTCGAAGTTGTCCTGCTCTTCTTGCAGGCGGCGCAGAGTGTCTGCCTTATAGGCGTCAAAGGCTGTGTTGCCTGTGGGTCGGCCCATTGCCATGCTGCGGTGCATTTTACGGCTACAGTCGCGGGAAGATGATGAAAACATACGTTTGCTCCAGATCATATAGGCCAGAAGGGCAAGGCCAACGGGCCAGAAAAAGATGAACCCCAGTACCATCGCGGCGATCCATGCGCCCTTGCCGCGCGCATCAAGCCAGTTTTCCGTACGCTTCAGCCAGCTTTCGCGGTTGGCGCTGCGGGACGGGTAGGAGGCAGTGTCAGTCATCGTGGTCATAATAGTCCCTCTAGGTGGCGGTGTGCGGCCGCCGTGCATGGGGCGCTTCACCGGAGAAAGGACTGGAATGTAAATGCCTTTCACATCACTCAATTTGGGGGAGTTCCGGAATATTACAAGACTTTATGTGAATGATGTTTACATTAATTTTTATTATTGTAATATTTCAATATGTTAGAGAGTTCAGAAATATCACTGTCGGGCATTGACGGCCACCAGAACAACAGCAACTGTGGAGATATGAAAGCCATATCTCTCTCAAAACGACTGACCAGATGCCCGCGCGGCACCGCCGAAGCTGACGCCGATCTACCGCTTGAGCGGTTCGATGCGGATATCCGTCCCTTACTTGCAGGAACAGCGGCGCTCGCGCCCTATCTCGCAACGCTAATCACCAAAGAAGCCGACTGGCTGGAAGAAGCGGTCGATGCGCCCGAGGCCGCTTTGGCAGCTATCTTGGCCGCGACAACCCAGCTTGATGAGGGGACCGTGAACGCAGGTCTGCGTCAGGGTAAGCGGCGTGTGGCACTGCTGTCTGCGCTGGCTGATCTGGGGGGCGTGTGGTCGCTAGAAGAAGTCACTGGCGCGTTGACCGATTACGCGGATGCCGCCACGCAAGCGGCGCTGCGGGTTGCGGTAGGTACCCAGATCCGGCGCGGCAAACTGCCGGGGCTGACCGCGGATGACGCCGAAACAGGCGGCGGTATGACGGTGCTCGCGATGGGCAAGATGGGGGCGGGGGAGCTTAACTACTCCTCGGATATCGACCTTATATGTCTGTTTGACGAGAGCCGCTATGATCCGGATGATTTTCAAGAGGCCCGGGCGGGGCTGATCAAAGCCACCCGCGCCATGTCCGCCAGCCTGAGTGACATCACTGGAGACGGTTATGTTTTCCGCACAGACCTGCGGCTGCGTCCTGATCCGGCTGTGACACCGGTTTGCGTCGGGCTTCTGGCGGCTGAACGCTATTACGAGAGCCTTGGCCGCACATGGGAGCGTGCCGCCTATATCAAAGCGCGTCCCTGTGCGGGTGACATCAGCGTGGGTGAGGGGTTCTTGCAGACCATGCGCCCCTTCGTTTGGCGCAAGCATCTGGACTTTGCCGCCATTCAGGATGCCCATGACATGCGCCTCGCTATCCGTGAACATAAGGGGCTTGGCGGTCCCATCACTTTGCCCGGCCACAACATGAAGCTGGGGCGCGGCGGCATCCGCGAGATCGAGTTCTTTACCCAGACACGCCAGCTGATTGTCGGCGGGCGGGACGAAAGCCTGCGCGTGCGCGGGACCAAAGAGGGGCTTTCGCTGCTGGCAGGTAAAGGCTGGTTGCCGCAAGGCGTCGCCGACAGTCTGACCGATCACTACACCTTCCACCGCACGGTCGAGCACCGCTTGCAAATGGTGCGCGATGCGCAGACCCATACGCTGCCGAAAACGCCTGAAGGCATGGAACGGATTGCTGCAATGATGGACATGGATGTGTCAGCGCTGGAAACAGAACTGCACGTGCGCCTGAGTGCCGTACATGACATCACCGAAGGCTTCTTTGCGGAAACGCGTGACCCCGTTACCAAGGCGGAGACGAACCACAGCTTTGACACGAGCGTGATTGATGCGTGGCACGGCTATCCTGCGCTCCGCTCCGAGCGGGGGGCAGAGCTATTTGAACGGCTCAAGCCCGAACTGTTGGCGCGGTTGGCACAAGCCGACAAGCCCGACGAGGCGATCCTTGCCTTTGACGGCTTTCTTAGGGGTCTTCCTGCGGGGGTGCAGCTGTTCTCTTTGCTCAAGGCAAATCCACAGCTGGCTGATCTGCTGATCACCATCGTGTCGGTGTCACCGATGCTGGGGGCCCACCTGTCACGCAACGCTGCTGTGTTGGACGCCGTCATTGGCGGGGATTTCTTTGCTGACTGGCCGGGGCAGGATGCTTTGGCCGAAGCGCTCACCAAACGGTTGGCCGCGACGGAGGACTATGAGACGCAACTTGATGGCACGCGGGCATGGGCGCGCGAATGGCATTTCAGGATCGGCGTGCATCATCTACGCGGTCTAACTGACGGTGCCACTGCGGCGGCGCAATATAGCGATCTGGCCCGCGCGGTGCTGCGCGCGCTATGGCCTGTGGTGATAGCAGAGATTTCGCGCCGTCATGGCCCGCCGCCGGGCAAGGGTGCGGTGATTGTGGGCATGGGCTCGCTTGGGGCAGGGCAACTGACGGCGCAATCGGACCTTGATATGATCGTGATCTACGATGCCGACGGGGTCGAAGCCTCGGACGGGCGGCGGCCCTTGCCTGCGCGGCAGTATTACGCGCGCCTCACGCAGGCGATGATCACAGCGATGAGCGCGCCGATGTCGCAAGGGCGCCTGTATGAGCTGGACCTGCGACTGCGCCCCTCTGGCAATAAGGGCCCTGTGGCAACCTCGATCGACTCGTTTGCCGGCTACCAACGGAATGAGGCATGGGTCTGGGAGCATCTTGCGTTGACCCGTGCAGAGGTTGTCGCAGGCCCCGAATCTTTGGCGGCAGAGGTAGAGGCGCTGCGCGTTGAAATCCTCAGAACCAGCCGCGATATTGCTTATGTTTGCACCCAGACCGCTGAGATGCGCGCGCGTATCGCAGCGGCGAAAACGCCCGAAGGGGTCCTGGATGCCAAGATTGGCGCAGGCCGCTTGCAGGATATCGAACTTTTTGCCCAAGCAGGGGCGCTGGTGGGCGGGGCGCTGGCGCGTGATATTCCTTCGGGGTTAGCTGCTGCGCGTGAGGCGGGGCTGATCGACGCGATGGGCGAACAGACGTTGACTAAGGCATACGCCTGCCTATGGGCGCTGCAATCTGCCACGCGATTGCTTTCCGCGCGGCCTCTCAAACTTGGGGATTTGCGCGCGGCAACTTGGCGTTTTCTGATCCATGCAGTTGGGGCATCACCCGAAAGCGACACCTCTGAGGCACTGGAGGCGCAGCTGGAGCAGACCTATACAGAAGCTGACGCGATAATCTCGGCAGCATTGAAAGCACATGGCAGCGAGACAGCATCATGAAGAAGTCCACACCGGATGATCCTAAGGGGCTGATTTATGAAGCCTATCGGATAGAGGGTATCACCAAGCCTGAGTGCCGGACTATTTTCCTTGATTGGGCGATTAGCCTTGGACCGGAGCGCGAGACCCACGCGGCACTTCTTGAACTGCTGAAGATCTACGGCACCGATCCCGCGCATCCGATGTCCGAAGTCCTCAACGAGGGGCTGCACAGCATTGCAACACCGCGCCGTCGCGGCGGGTGGCGGAGCCGCAAGCGGGATTAACGGGCCGTACAGGTTGACCTAAGGATACCTGTGCGTCAGCCGGATTACCTTCAATTCGTGCCAAGTTTGGCCCAGATTTGTCTCAAACCTGCCTCATTCAGACGTCAAGCCTGTGGAAACACCAGTTTCACGGCCCACCGGCCTGAGGAGTACGAGATGAAGATGATCAAGCTTGCATGTGCCCTGACACTTGGCGCCGCACTGAGCGCCTGTTCCACCAATGATGTCGTGACACGCGAAGCGGCGTTCACCGCGCCTCAAACCAGCAACGATGTAACATTCAGCACCGGTGACAGCCGCGCTACGCTGAAACAGGGTACTGAGCGCAGTGCGCGCCGGGTGACAAACAGCCAGCAGCAGGCACAGACCATACTCCCTGATGCGATCCTGCGCCATATTAACGTAGCGCAAATCAACGTCCGCGTGCCAACGAAACTGAAAGTCTCCGAGGCAAACCGTTATTACCCCAGCGGTGATATTGTTTGGCGCGAAGATCCGATGGGCAACCGTTACGAACAGGTAGCGCGCATCGTGTATGACGCGATGTCAGCTGGCACATCTACTTTCCAAGGGCCGGTTCCGGTGATCCTTGATGTAGAGGTTGAACGCTTCCATGCCCTGAGCGAAAAGGCTCGTTATACAGTGGGCGGTGTGCACCACGTAGTCTTCAGAATGGTGCTGCGCGATGCCAAGACAGGTGAGTTCCTCTCAGAACCGCGCCGCGTTGAGACTGATCTGGAAGCATTTGGTGGCCAGCAAGCTATTACCGCCGAAGCGCGCGGATTGACCCAAAAGGTTCGCATCTCGGGCCACTTGGCCGAAGTGATCCGCCAGCAAATGACCCAGCCTGACGGATACAAGAACGCCTCCTTTGGCTTCTACCAGCTGGTCAACAAATTATAAGCTTTCCCTCTGCATGGGAACAGACTAGGGAAGGGCGCTATGACAGCGCCCTTCCCCACGTCCGCTCCGCTTCCCGTTGTACGCCTTATGCCAAAGGCCAACGCGCGCGCCATTCGTCATGGTGCGCCTTGGGTTTATGCCAACGAACTGGTCACAGACCGCCGTACCAAAGGGCTTGCCCCCGGTGCAATGGCGGTGCTGGAGGACAGCCTGCGCCAGCCTTTGGGGGTGGTGACGGTTAACCCGAACTCCAAGATCATGGGCCGGATGATGGATAGAGATCCAGCCGCGGTCATCGACCAAGCGTGGATGGAAGCGCACCTGCGCCGTGCGCTGTCCCTGCGGACGCGCATGTATGATGCGCCAAACTACCGCTTGGTGCACGCCGAAGCGGATGGTCTGCCCGGTGTCATTATCGACCGTTTTGGCGATACCTGCGTGATCCAACCCAATGCCGCATGGTCCGACGCATTGATCGAGCCGCTAACGGCAGCACTGATCGCGTTAACCGGCGTTACAAACGTGCTCAAGAACGCCTCCGGCCGCACGCGCAGCCTTGAGGGGCTGGACGATGTGAGCGGCGTTCTGGCGGGCCAAGCACCTGATCAGGCCGTTCCTGTGCAGATGAACGGTGCGACCTATATGGCCGACCTGACTGGCGGTCAAAAAACCGGTATTTTCTACGACCAGCGGCCCAACCATGCCTTTGCAGCGTCCCTGTCGCGCGGTGCGCGCGTGCTGGATGTCTTTGCCCATGTGGGTGGCTTCGGTCTGGCTGCTGTGGCAGCTGGTGCCGACTCCGCGCTTTGCGTAGATGGTTCCGCCCCCGCGCTCGCCCTTGCCGAGCAAGGGGCCGCTGCGATGGGTGTTTCTGACCGTGTGAGCACGCGTCAGGGGGATGCATTCGACGTACTCACTGCCCTGCGTGCCGAAGGTGCCGAATTTGACATCGTCATCTGTGACCCGCCAGCCTTTGCACCTGCCAAACCAGCGCTTGAAGCCGGTCTGCGCGCCTATGAGCGTATCGCACGACTTGCAGCGCCGTTGGTGGCCGACGGTGGTGTTTTGGGGCTGTGTTCATGCTCGCACGCGGCGGATTTGACCGCATTTCGCGTCGCTTCTGTGCGCGGTATCGGACGGGCAGGTCGTCGTCCATCGCTGATCCACACCGGATTTGCCGGCGCAGACCACCCACAATTGCCGCAACTGGCTGAAACCGGCTACCTCAAATCGCTGTTCTTCCACCTGTAACGCGATGAAGGTTCTTCTCGACGCCTGCGTTCTGTATCCTACCGTTATGCGAGAGATGCTTCTGGGCGTCGCGCGCAGCGGTGTTTACACGCCGCTGTGGTCAGAACGTATTCTGGAAGAGTGGGCTAGGGCCGCGCGCAACATGGGCCCCGAAGGGGAGACCATTGCGCGCGGCGAAATCGCCTTGATCCAATCGGCTTTTCCGGGCGCCACCGTGCTAAAGCATCCAGGTCTTGAGGCGCGGCTGTGGCTGCCTGATGAGAACGACATTCACGTGTTGGCTGTGGCCATTCACGGGAATGCCGATGCCATCGTCACCATGAATGCAAAAGACTTCCCGCGCGGTATTCTGGCCGAAGAAGGGTTGGTGCGTATTGACCCTGATGCCTTTTTACTTGGATTCTACCATAGCGCACCTGATGAGGTGATGATGGTCGCCGAAAAGACCGTGGCCGAAGCCCGTAGGCTGTCAGGTGAAGACTGGAACATCCGATCTTTGCTCAAGAAAGCGCGACTTCCACGATTGGGTAAAGCGCTGACAGGCTAAAGTCTTGCTTTAGGAATTCTCGCTAAGACTTTGACTTAGTTATCCCATTTCAGCTGCATCTTTTCTAGCGCAGCAATGCGGTCGTCCGTTTTCGGGTGGGTCAACAACCATGCGGGCGCACGACCACCACCGGATTTGGTAAGCGCGTCCAGCTTTTGGAACAGGGAAATCTGCGGCCCGATACCGATGCCTGCCTTGGTCAGCAGCGCTGCGGCATAGGCGTCTGCTTCAAACTCGTCACTTCGCGAGAGCTTTGCAGCTAGCAGGGATGTCATCATATTGGCGATCCACATGCCGATGCCGGGGATAAAGCGGCTCAGCACCATGCCCAAGGCCGCGCGCATGGCGTTCTGGCCCGAGAAATCAATCATCCGGCGGCGCGAATGGCCCAAGGCGACATGGCCCAGCTCATGGGCGATGACGCTTGCCAGCTCCTGCGCCGTGACCTCGCCCGCGCGGAATTTGTTGTAGAACCCGCGGGTGATGAAAATACGCCCGTCAGGGGCGGCGAGGCCGTTCACTGGCTCAATCTCATAGATGTGGACATTGATGCGCGGCAGATCGAGCGCCTTAGCCATCTGCTTGCTCATCTCCACCAGCTTAGGATCGGCCAATACGGTGGATTTCTCATCCAGCTCGCGCCCCGTGCGCCAGACGGAAAAGCGGTACATCATAAGACCGTAAAGCACGGCGAGCAGGATGGGGATGACTTTAATCATTATATTAATATGGGGGGGATGCGGGCGGGGGCAAGGGTTGTTTTACGATGTGGGTACCTTGCAGGAGAGTTTCAGCAGAAGGTATCAGTATGAGCGCTCCAAAGGGTTGTGTCTCCCACAGCCTGCCTGCCAAGGCTATTGCCTTTTGGCGATTTGGTATATCGATGCGATATATTCGCGAAAGTGAGGAAGCATTTGGAGAATGAACAGGATAGAGTATCCGGGGGTACGGCCCTCGTTATTGTACTTTGGCCTGCGATTATTTGGCTGTTAGGTTTTGCAATCAGACTTCTGGTGCTTTTGAAGGGCTGTAGAATTTCGGCACAAGGTCCCCAAGAGTGTCTTGTTCTTAAAGTGGATGTTGGTGGAGCGGTCTACCCGCTCTAGGGACTTGGGGTTTATCTGATGTATGCTTTTCTTTGGATTCCATTTGGCTTGATCATTTTGGGAATTGCCAACTACATAAAACGAAACTCGTTTTAAGCCTCGCAAGACGGGGAATATGTATGCTGTATTCACATCAGACCACATGTAGGCGTGCAAGACCCCCCGTCTGATAGGTGTAGCTGTCGCTGAACTTTCAGTTGCCGGGTCCTACCGCGTCAGCGTCTTCATCCCGCGTGACAGCCCCTCGAGCGTCATGGGCACCATTGCGTCTTGGCCAAATATCTCTTGGATCATGGTGATCGACTGGGTGTAGGACCAGTATTTCTCGGGGATGGGGTTGATCCAGAGGCTGGATTTCCACTGCTCGCGCACGCGGTTCAGCCAGACGGAGCCTGCTTCGGGGTTCCAATGCTCGTTCGCGCCACCGGGGTAGGCGATCTCGTAAGGCGACATGCTGGCGTCGCCGACAAAGATGCAGCGGTAGTCAGGGCCGTAGGTGCGCAGGATTTCCTGTGTAGATATCTGCGCGTCCCAGCGGCGGCGGTTATCGCGCCACACGCCTTCATACAGGCAGTTGTGGAAGTAGAAATATTCCATGTGCTTAAACTCGGACCGCGCAGCAGAGAAGAGCTCTTCGACGACCTTGATATGTGGGTCCATGGAGCCGCCCACGTCGAGAAACAGCAGCACTTTAACCGCATTCCGCCGCTCGGGGCGGGTTTTGACGTCCAGATAGCCTTGCTCGGCGGTGGAGCGAATGGTGCCGTTCAGGTCCAGTTCTTCATTCGCGCCATCACGCGCCCAGCGGCGCAGACGTTTGAGCGCTACTTTGATGTTGCGCGTGCCCAGCTCGACGCTGTCATCAAGGTTGCGGAATTCGCGTTTGTCCCAGACCTTCACAGCCTTGCCATGGCGACCTTCTTTCTGGCCGATGCGCACGCCTTCGGGGTTGTAGCCGTAAGCACCGAAAGGCGAGGTGCCGCCAGTGCCGACCCATTTATTGCCGCCCTCGTGGCGCTTTTCTTGTTCCTTGAGTCGCTCCTTGAGCGTCTCCATCAGTTTTTCAAACCCGCCAAGGGCTTCGATCTCGGCCTTTTCTTCGGCGCTGAGGTGCTTTTCGGACATCTTGCGCAGCCATTCCTCTGGAATGTCGACGGCTTCAAGGACCTGATCCAGCGTGATGCTCTCAAGGCCGGAGAAGGCGGCAGAAAAGGCTTGATCAAACTTGTCGATATTCCGCTCGTCCTTCACCATCGAGACGCGGGCGAGGTAGTAAAACGCCTCCACGTCATAGGTTGCCAGGCCCGCAGACATGCCATCCAGAAACGCCAAAAATTCCCGCATGGATACGGGAACTTTATGGGCACGCAGTTGTTCGAAAAATGGCAGAAACATTAGCTGGCCAGCCTGTCGATAATGACTGTCAAAAACATACCGATAATAATGAATGCCATAGCGTAGCCGATAGCATATTGCGCAATGTCCTTACGGTTGCCTCGGCGTTTGCGCGCGGTCATTCCGCCAATCAATGCGCCAATTATCGCCAACCCGATTACAATCATGCTCTAGCCCTTTGTTGTTGCGGGCTATCCTTTGAGCGGGTTGAGCGATGCGATCTCGCGCAGCTTGGCCCGCACAGCCCAGTCTGAACCAAATCCGTACCGCGCCCAACCTAGACTGTCCAGACGGACGGCCTCTGCTTCGGAGGGGCGGTTTTCAAGATCTAGCGCTTCGGCACGTAGCAGCAACAGCGTTGAAAGCAATGCGGCGTTTTCGTTCAGACGTGCAATTTCTATATGCGGCGCAATCATTTGCAGCGCTTCGGAACCCTCACCCTGACTGATTGCAAAAGCCGCCATCTGCGTGGCCACATAGGCCTGATGCAAACGGGTGCCGGGCGTCGCGATGTAAAAGCGTTTCGCGGCAGCATAGTGCTGTTGTGCTTCACGCGGGCTGTCGTGCTGGATGACGCGGCCCATCGCATAATGGGCAAAGGCGCGGCGTTGGTCCTGCCAGCCCATCGCTTCGGCGATGCGTAAAGCTTCGGCTGCGGCAGATCGGCGCGCACTGCGGTGTGTCGCTGGACCCAGCGCTGTCTCGATGGCGCGCTTCCACTGGATCGGGGTGCGGGTAGCGTAGCTCGCAGGGGCTGCTTCGCCACGCGGGTTAATCTGACGCAGAATGTGGGGCAGGGTGGCTGCCACCTGACCGCGGCTCATGCCGTTGTGCAGTTGCGGTGCGTAGTATGTGCGCAACATCAGCATATCAAAGCCGGTCAACACGGTGTGCACGTTATCATCGTTAAAGACGGAATCGGGCAGGCGGTAGAGATCGTTGAGCGGACCAAGCGCCTGAGCCAGTTCTTCGTGCAGGCAATCGCGCACCTCTTGCGGGCTCACGTCGTTGGGTAAGAAGATCGCCATACGCTCTCGGGAGCGCAGTTGTGACCAGTTGGCAAGTTTGGTTTTGCGCGCCTTGCGGTACTCTTCAAGAGTGCTGACATTGGGTGCCACAAAACATGCGGCCTGTGGAAGCAGGCTGCGGATTTCCTTGCGAGGAACCGCGTTGATGGTGATGTTAGCACGCGGCGCGCTTATCTGTGAGATGTTGATCCGTGCTTCGGTGCGCAAGCGACCGATCAGACGGTTCAGATCGTGCTGAAGGGAGGCGGGCTGCTCACCGATCACGGCCACCGTAATTCGGCCTTCGAAACGGGTGAAAACGGGCAATTCGCGGCCGCTTTCAAGTTTGAAAGAAAGCTCGATGAAATCCAGCGCGAGATCATTGTTTGCGCGAACCGGACCAACATGCTGGCCAGTATCAAACACTTTCACTGGTGGCAAAACACTGTCGGGGATGGTCATTCGGCGGGAAACATCTCCGCCGGATGTCGGGGTACACGCATTTAACGCCATGGCGAGAACGAGGGCGATGTGTGACCTCATAGCGCCATGCCGCTGTCGTTGGGTGCTGCGTAAGCTGTTGAAAAGCGCGAAAACGCTACGGACACAAATTGTGCGATCCGGTTACTCATAATCTGCCTGCCTGCCCTTTTGAGCTTCAATTGGAGATCTTTTCGCTTTGCAACCTGTTCTCGGTAGGGAGCAATTAAGGCAAAATAGAGGCAATTTTTTCCGACTAAGGCAAACCTATGGTTGTGGATGCGAGAAAGCCACAGTTCAAATAGGGGGGAAAGTAGCCGTTCAGCGACGCAAACGCGTGCGGATTAGCCATGCATGCGTGCATATTAGGGCTGTCAGATTGAGGGCGGTAGCTTCGGCTGGGGTCGCTCCACCGAACATAATGCTGGCGAAAGCAGCAGCTCCAATCAGCACCGCCGCCGCGATAACTACTATCCTGAATTGCAGGAGATTCTGCGCCTGATCCAGAAGCCTAAGACGTCGCATTAGCGCAGGGACTGACCAATAGAGAAGGGCGCAAAAGACCGGCAGCGCGAAGGCAAGCTGAAGGACGATGTCAGGAGGGAGCAGCAGCGCGGCGGGCAATGTCGCCGCGACAGTCGCCAGGTGGTGTAGCGGCCCTATCACTACGATGTAGAGCAGGGCGCGCCACTTCATTTTAGTTAACGGCCGCCGCGTGCCATAAAGGCTAGGCGTTCAAACAGATGCACGTCTTGCTCGTTCTTGAGCAGCGCACCGTGCAGTTTTGGCAGAGCCGAATTGCCGTCCGCCTTGAGGTCCTTGGGATCCAAATCCTCGGCCAACAGCAGCTTGAGCCAGTCGATGACTTCGGACGTCGAAGGCTTTTTCTTGAGGCCCTGTTGGTCGCGGATTTCATAAAACTGGGTGAGGGCGGTCGTCAACAACTCTGGCTTGATCCCGGGATGGTGAACTTCGACGATCTTTTTGAGCGTCTCCATATCGGGGAACTGGATGTAGTGGAAAAAACAGCGGCGCAGGAACGCGTCGGGCAGCTCTTTTTCATTGTTGGACGTGATGATCACGATGGGGCGGATCTTCGCTTTGATTGTCTCGCCGGTCTCGTAGACAAAGAACTCCATCTTATCGAGCTCTTGCAAAAGGTCGTTCGGGAATTCGATGTCGGCTTTGTCGATCTCGTCAATCAGCAGGACGACTTTCTCGTCTGCGTCGAAGGCTTCCCAAAGCTTGCCCTTGCGAATGTAGTTGCGCACGTCGTGGACTTTTTTTTCGCCCAACTGGCTGTCGCGCAGACGGCTGACAGCGTCATATTCGTACAGACCCTGCTGGGCACGTGTGGTGGATTTGACGTTCCATTCGATCATGCGCAGACCCAAAGCAGAAGAGACCTGCCGCGCCAGTTCGGTCTTGCCTGTGCCGGGCTCTCCCTTGACCAGCAAGGGCCGTTCCAGCTGGACCGCAGCGTTTACCGCAATCTTCAGATCATCCGTTGCGACGTAGTCGGCGGTGCCTTGAAATTTCATGTCCTGATCATCTTTCCGGTTCATTTCAGTCAACTTTTTCGTTGTTTATCATAGCGCATCATTGAGTAGTGACAATCACCTACGTGTCATGTAGACCCCGCGCCATGGGAAATGTCGTGAGGGAGAAGTCCACGTGACAATGACGAATTATGTTGAGGGTAAAAGCAAAGTGAAGAACGAAAGCTTTTTGCCGGACGACTATACGCCGGCCGAAGACGAGCCTTTCATGAATGATCGGCAAGTCGAATATTTCCGCCGGAAGTTGCTTAACTGGAAAGCGGAACTGCTGGCAGGCAGTCGCGACACCATCGAGGCACTTCAGGACGGCACGCGCAACATTCCGGATGTGAATGATCGCGCCTCCGAAGAAACTGATCGCGCGCTTGAATTACGCACCCGTGACCGTGCCCGCAAGCTGGTTGGCAAGATCGACGCCGCCCTGCGCCGCATTGACGAGGGCGAATTCGGTTACTGTTCGGTGACCGGTGAGCCGATCTCGCTCAAGCGTCTGGATGCGCGTCCCATTGCCACCATGAGCCTTGAAGCGCAAGAAAAGCATGAGCGCCGTGAGAAAGTACACCGCGACGAGTGATCGCTTTGCGGTTGAACGTGGCTAGAACCGTAATGCCGGTTTCAGGCTGGTGTCGTGTAGAGATTTGAAGAGCGCTGCAGCGAAAGCTGTGGCGCTTTTTCCAAAAGGGACACTGCGATGAAAATCAGAAACGTGATTGTGGTCGGGGCAGGCATTGGTGGGCTTACCGCTGCCATCGCTTTTGCCCGTCGCGGGGTGGCCGTAACCGTGCTGGAGCAAGCCACCGCGATCCGTGAAGTTGGCGCGGGCCTACAGGTCAGTCCCAACGGATTGTTCGTGTTGCGCGCGTTAGGTCTGGAAAAGCGGTTGTTAGAACGCGGCGCTGTGCAGGGCAAAGCCGTTGTGATGCGTGCGCATGATAGCGCTGACGAACTGGTCCGCCTTGATCTGTCGCTTCTTCCGCCAGATCAGCGATATTTGTTTATGCACCGCGCAGATCTGATAGATGTATTGGCCCGTGCCGCGAGCGAACACAACGTCAGCTTCGAGATGGGCGCGCAGGTGCAAGATATCGAACCCGGGACGACCCCGAAGTTGACGCTGACGGATGGCAGCACCCGCCGCGCAGAGTTGATCATTGGCGCAGATGGTCTGCATTCACGCGCACGTATCGCCCTCAACGGGGACGACGATCCCTTCTTTACAGGGCAGGTGGCGTGGCGCGCGATGGTTCCGAATACGGCAGGGCATGCAAATGTGGCAATGGTCACGATGGGGCCGGGCCGCCACTTGGTGAGCTATCCCTTGCGCGGTGGCACACTGGTCAATCTTGTGGCGGTGGAAGAGCGTAAAAGCTGGGCGGCAGAAGGCTGGAACCATCCCGACGATGCCGAAAATTTGAAAATGGCTTTTGCCGGATGGGACGGCATGGCCGGAGAGTTAATCAACGCGGTCAAAGCGCCTACGCTTTGGGGCCTTCACCGGCATCCGGTGGCGCCCGTTTGGCAGGCCGGCGGTGTTGCTTTGCTGGGGGACGCCGCGCATCCGACGCTGCCATTTCTGGCGCAAGGCGCTAATATGGCGATTGAGGATGCTTGGGTATTGGCAGATCATGTCTTGTGGGGAGGTGTCGATGCTTTGCCAGCCTATCAAAATGAACGCCGCCCGCGTGTGGCCCGCGTGATCAAAGCAGCGGAGGGCAATGCATGGCGGTTTCATCTGCGCCCAGGACCTGTGCGCTTTGCCGCGCATAAGGTGATGGGGCTTGGCAGCCGCTCTGCGCCGCGCCGGATGCTGGGCGCGTTTGACTGGCTTTACGGTGTGGATGTTACGGCCCGCTCTTTGCGTTCCTGAGCCGCCACAGATTTCTTATTTTGCGCGCGCAACCATGCCGAAAAGGTCGCGTGGATCATCAGGATCAGCCAGCATATCGAGCGGGGTGAAGAATTCGGTTCCCTTGATTGCATCGCGTACATAGCACAGCGCTGAGAAATCCTCGATCGCGAAGCCGACACTGTCAAAAAGCGTGATCTGCTTGGCGTCCTTGCGGCCCTGCGCAGCACCAGTCAACACTTCCCAGAACTCGGTCACGGGATGATCGGGGGCCAACTGCTGGATTTCGCCCTCGATGCGGGTCTGTTCTGGATATTCAACGAAGATTTCAGCGCGGTTGAGAATGGCAGGGGCCAGCTCTGTCTTGCCGGGGCAGTCGCCGCCGATGGCGTTTATGTGCACACCTGCGCCCACCATGTTGTCGGTCAGGATGGTGGCGTACTGTTTGTCGGCGGTGCAAGTCGTGATGATCTGCGCGCCCAAAATTGCCTCTTCGGCGCTGTCGCAGCTGACAACTTTCAGGCCGGAGCCTTCGAGATTGCGTGCGCATTTGGCAGTGGCAGCGGGATCGACGTCATAAAGACGGACCTCTTTGATGCCAACGATGGCTTGCATCGCGATGCTTTGGAATTCGGATTGAGCGCCGTTACCGATCATTGCCATAACAGTGGAACCCTTGGGCGCTAGCACCCGTGCGACCAGCGCTGAAGTTGCGGCAGTACGCAGTGCCGTCAGGATCGTCATTTCGGATAACAGCACCGGATACCCAGTGGCCACGTCCGACAGCAGGCCGAAGGCGGTGACTGTCTGTAAACCGCCAGCAGTGTTTCCGGGGTGCCCGTTGACGTATTTGAAGCCGTATACATCGCCATCCGAGGTCGGCATCAGCTCGATCACGCCCACGTCTGAATGCGAGGCTACGCGCGGTGTTTTGTCAAACAGCGGCCAGCGGCGGAAGTCTGCCTCGATCCGGTCGCTGATACCTTGCATCATGGGGGCAAGGCCCACGTGATTAATGAGTTGCATCATGTGATCGACGCTGACGAACGGCACAAATGCCTTTTCGGATGGAGTAAGCATGACGGATACCTGTTTGTTAAAGTTTAGCGGCGCGAAAGGTGCAACCCTGCAATCATGCAGCGCACAGATCCTCCGGCGGTTTCGAGTGTTGGAATGGACAGCGGCAGCAGATCGGCGTGTTGCGCTATCCGGTCAATTTGGTTTTGGGTCAACGTGTTATGGGCCGTTGTTGACAGTGCCATGATCATTCCACCACGGCCTGAAAGCTCAATCGCGTTACTGGCAAAAGCGTTTATCTGGGCCTCGCTTAGCGCGATGACCTCACGGCCGCTTTCTTCAAGCCGTGTGGTAACTGTCGCGCGGCGTTCGGGATCTGTGATCATATCAAGACCCACCAGCGCCACACGCGTGCCAACAGCCATCAGCACGTTTGTATGATAGACCGTACGGCCCGCCTGATCTGCCGCATCAAAGGCGATGGGCTCAAAGTTGAAATGGGTGCAAAACCGCTCCAACAGAACCGGATCGGCGCGGCGGGATCGGACCACGTAAGCAACCCGCCCGATATGATCCAGCACCATCGCACCGGTGCCTTCCAGCGCCAGATTGTCCTGCTCAAGCCCGGAATAATCAATCACGTCCTGCACGCGGAAGTTGGTCTTGAGGTGGTCGATCACGTCCGCACGCCGCTCGGTACGGCGGTTGGGCGCAAACATCGGGTAGATTGCCACATGGCCGCCTGCATGAGTAGAGAACCAGTTGTTCGGAAACACGGAATCCGGTGTCTGGCCAGAGGTGTCATCGAAGTCATGCACCGCGACACCGTTTGTACGCAGCGCTTCCGCAACGTCATCAAATTTGGCGCGTGCGGTGGCGCTGACATCGCTGTCAGATGCCTTTTGATATGCGTTGTCACCCTGTGTCTGCGGGTTGGAATGGAAGTGGTGAGGACGGATCATCACCACGTCACAGGGGGCTTGTGGATACATATCAGTAGGCGCGTGTCGGGCGGTCGAACACGTTGCGGCCAAGGGCAGAGGCGGCCAGATCGACCATCAACTGCGCGGTACGGCCGCGTTCATCCAAAAACGGGTTCAGTTCAACCAAGTCAAGTGAGGTCAACTGGTTGCTATCGTTGATCATTTCCATGACCAGATGCCCCTCGCGCACGGTAGCGCCGCCCGGAACGGTAGTGCCAACAGCAGGCGCCGCAGCCGGATCAAGGAAATCCACGTCGAGCGAGACGTGCAGCATGCCGCCAGCAGCTTCGACGCGGTTCAGGAATTTGCCAAGTGGACCTGCGATACCTGACTCGTCGATCTCACGCATGTCGACGCGGGTGATATCTGTTTCTTGCAGGGCTGCACGTTCTGCTGGATCAACCGAGCGCAGGCCGATCATTGCGATCTGGTCGAACGGCTGCGGCGCGGGTAGGGCAGGCCAGCCGGCAAAATCGCCACGTCCCGTGACATAGCCCATAGGCGTGCCGTGCAGGTTCCCGCTGTCCGTGCTTTCCAGCGTGTGAAAATCGCTGTGCGCATCCAGCCAGAGCACAAAGAGAGGTCTATTTTGCGAAGCCGCATAGCGCATCGCGCCTAGTACAGTGCCGGCCGCCAAAGCGTGATCGCCACCCATAGTGATGGGCAGACCGTGCGCCAGTGACGCTTCGGTCGTGTCGGCAAGGCTCTGGGTCCATGCAATGGTCTCGGACAGGCGGTGCAGCTTGGGGTGCGGCACATCTGTATAAGGAGCAGGCGCGACATTGCCGATATCCTCGACCGTGTGGCCAAGGCTTTGCAGCGCAGGTCCGAGGCCAGCGGTGCGGTAGGCATCCGGCCCCATGATACAGCCACGGCGAATTTTGCCACAGTCGAGCGGTGCGCCCTGAAGAATGCAATGTTGTGGGGTCATGGGAGATTCCTTTCATGTTGGAATTGATATAATTGGCCCATATGTGCTATGAATAGCGCACAATGTGTCCGTTTTGGATTTTGATTGCGCATATCGGAGGTAATAATGGACGAAACGGACGATAAGTTGATCGCAGCACTACGCCATGACGCGCGGGCGTCCCTGTCTGATCTGGCTGCGCGGCTGAATATGTCGCGCACCACTGTTCGGTCGCGGATTGCACGGCTTCAGTCTCGCGGTGAGATTGTAGGCTTTTCAGTCATCACCCGTGCGGACGTAGCGCGCGATCCTGTGTGCGGCTTGATGATGATCGAGATCGAGGGCCGCGGTGCGGAACGGATCAAGCGCCAGCTTGCCGCCATGTCCGACTTGCGTGCAGTACATTCCACCAACGGCCGCTGGGATCTGATCGTCGAGATCGGGACACCCACGCTGCTGGAATTCGACAACGTGCTAAGCCGTATCAGGCGGCTTGACGGCGTTAATGCGTCCGAGACAAGCCTGCTGTTGAGCACCCAAAAGGCAGTTTAGGCCCGGCGCGCGACCTGTATCCAAATCACCGCAAGTACCACAGACAGAATTGCGTTCCAGCCCGCCATGCTGATGCCTGCCAACTGCCACGAGATATCGTCACAGCGTACCAGAGGGGCAGCAAGGATCTGGTCCATCAGCTCTTGTGCGCTCAGATTAGAGACACCCGAAGAGGTGCAGCTTGTCGGACCTTCCCACCAGCCTTGCTCGACCCCCACGTGATAAGTGCCGATCGCGGCGGTGCTCAGCGCGGCAATCGCGCCAAGCCATGCGAGCTCTAGCTTGTTGGTCAGCAGGATCAGACATCCGATCAGAATGGCAGCGGCATGCGGCCAGCGCTGCCACAAACAAAGTTTGCAGGGAGCCATGCCGCCAAGATGCTGGAAGCCGTAAGCGCCTAGCAATACGGCCGTAGAGCCAAGAGTAGCGATCAGGGCAAGTCGTTTCAAATCCATTTGAGCACCAAAAATCCACCAATCAGAAGCGCCAGCGCAATTGTGAACATCAAGGGCAGGCGGCGTTCGATAAAGTCACGTACCGGCGCGCCGAATTTCCACAATAACAGCGCCACAAGGAAAAACCGCAGACCACGTGCCAGAATAGAGGTGGTGACGAATGTCGCCAGCGGCATCCCGGTCCAGCCCGACATGATCGTTATTACTTTGTAAGGGAAGGGGGTAACGCCCGCCACCAACACGGCCCAGAAGCCCAGATCATTGAACCTAGTGGCGAATTCTTCCATCGAATCCGCTTTTCCAAGTGAGCGCAGGATCGGTTCGCCAAGAGTGTCGTAGGCCAAAGCACCGATGGCATAGCCCAGCATGCCACCCAGAACTGAAGCCACCAAAGCCACGCCAGCGATCACGAAGGCGCGGTTTGGACGCGCCAGGATCATAGGAATCATGATGATATCTGGCGGTATCGGGAACATTGAGCTTTCCAGGAATGACACCAGCGCAAGCACCCAAAGGGCATGGCGATGCTCTGCTAGGCTGAGCGTCCAGTCATATAGGCGTTGGATCATTCGGGTGGCTCCCTGAGTATGCCGTGTCAAAACCACCTCGCGCTGTTCAGGTCAAGAGAGGGTGGTAGTGTACAGAAGTGGTGATCGGGATGAAGTTTTGGCTTGCTCCGCATCTTTGCTCAGGCTAGACGCTGATCCGTGCCCAAGTGGCGGAATGGTAGACGCAGGGGATTCAAAATCCCCCGCCGCGAGGCGTGCCGGTTCGAGTCCGGCCTTGGGTACCAGCCTGAATTTATCAGGTTCTCCGTTTTCCTCTTAATGAACTCCGCTTCGGTTCATAGTTCCGAATGAATTTGCGCAATATGACGCTGAATTTCAGGTTATTACATCTCCGACAGGACATTTTGAGATCTTTAATTTTGAGGTAAGGAATGATTGCGGGTTCTCTCAGTGTGCCACCCGCAATCGGGATTCTTAACGGTTTGTTCGATTCGAACAAATGTGGCGGTAGCCTATACGAATGGGCTATAGTTTAGCTAAATCAGCCATATTGGTTCTGAGCACGGGACAACCCCTATGACGTGAATTCATCTACTTTTCAGGTCAAGATGGTGGTTTTGGTTCTTCGATTGTGTCGTATTTGGAAACGATACGGCCGGTTTTAGGGCTCATTCTTGGGCCGCATTACCACAAAACGCCAGCAAACAAAGGGTTTCTAATCAAATCAATAGTTTCTCTGGCCGCAACGGATGGTCGACGGGAGCGGAAATGGTGATTTCCCGCTATAGGTGAACCTTCCATATGTTGCCGCGACCTTGACACTTTTCAGACATTGTTCCCTTTTTCCGCTCTGTGTGAATAGATATCAGTACATAAGCCCAATTGGGGGGTGACGAAAAATTGGTTCGGGGGGCGGCCGCACTTAACCTGCATTTATTTGCAGGGGGATGTGCAGTGCCGCGTTTCGCGACCGCTGCTAATGAAGACTGCGGAACATGGTATATGTTCCGCAGTTCGGCCAAGATATGGCCCGTCTCTTCCTACTTATAGGTGCTTTAGTGTACGCGTAGCTTACGAACCTGTTTCGTAATCTCGCGGGGTAATGAGTTTGGACGGAGAATACCATGAAACAGGCCTTTGTTGATAATACGCCGTTAATAATATGCCAGTGACGCATCTTCTTAGTGGCTATCAAACAGACATCAGTCCCTCACATTGCGCATCTACCAATCCGGCCGCCCTGCGCGCCGCGCGCAACGCTGTCTAAGAGCACATCACATGATCAGAATAATTGACTTCAATAACCTCACCGCTGGTGAAGCAGTTACCAACCAGTACAGCGACCTTGGCGTTCGGATCGTGACTGCGGCGACGCCTCCAGGTGCAAACCAGGCGATGATTTTTGACTCCAATAACCCGACCGGTGGCGATGAGGATCTGGCGACAGATAATCTCGACAACGTATTGATCATCTCTGAAGACGGCGATGCAACAGACCCCGATGACAATACAACGGGTGGCGCGTTCAACTTTCAATTCGACAATCCCGTTGCGATTAAATCGCTTACGTTCCTTGATCTGGAAGCGCCCGCGCGCATGCTATTCTTTGGCGCGGATGGTTCACTGATCAGCGAACAGTTCGTCCCGCCGACCGGCGACAATGGCCAAACTGTTGTTCAGCTATTTGTCCCCGGCACAGTGCGATTCGAGGTCGTGTTGCAAGAAACCGGCGCGATCGACAATCTTGTATTTGAGGACGATACCGTTGATCCGGACGGTGACGGCATCGTAAGCGGCGACGATTCCGACAATCTGATTGATCTTGCGTATACTGGTGATCCGGAAGGCGACCGTATCGATGCAGGCGACGCGTTGATCGCGGGCGAAGCACCAAATGATGACATCGTTGACGCCTTGGGCGGGAATGACACGATCACGGCGTTTGAAGGCGATGACGATATCTATGCAGGTGCTGGCGACGATTTCGTATCCGGCGGCGAAGGTGATGACCTGATTTTTGGCGACCGTACGCTTGCGCACGGCACAGGAACCGCAAGCGGCGCGCGTAAAAGCTTTAACTGGAGCGATGCCGGTGTTGCTGAAGGCGAGACTTTGACCACGTTCACGCAGGACACCGGCTCGGTCAACGTGACGTTCACGACCCTATCCGCCACTCCTAAGACCACAATTTCCTTCTCGACCGAGACCCAGCGCACCGACGGCATCGACGGTGAGAGTGAAACCGTTGCGACCAACAGTTCACTGTCCAGCGAAACCCGTCTTGACGGACAGGGTGAAGTTTATGAGCTGGGCTTTGACACTCCGGTAACAAATGTTGACTTCAATATCAATGATATCGACGGTGACAGCCTTGTGCGTGTTTTGGCGTTTGATGCGGACGGCAATCCGCTTGAGGTGACGCTTGTGGGCGGCGGCGGCCTGACGCTTTCTGACAGCGATGGCGTTCCGGGTGCGGATACCGCAAGCAGCGATGGTGGTTATACCAGCGCTGACAACCCTTTCTATTCATTGCAGGTTGATATCGCAGGCCCTGTATCGCGCATTGAAATCCAGCATGACCAGACCGGCTCCGGCAACACCAGCGTCAACATCACAGACGTCTTCTTTACCGCTGGGGACGGTGTTGTTGTCGACGATTTCGGCAACGATGACCTGTCCGGTGATGCGGGTGATGACACGATATTTGGCGAGGGCGGCGATGATACGCTGACCGGCGGGACTGGTGCTGATAGTCTTTCTGGCGGTGATGATGCCGACCTGTTTATCGGCGGCAATGCGGGTGATGTGGTCGACGGTGGCACCGGCGGCGATGACCGCGACACTCTTGATCTGACCGGTAGCGGCCCACTGCGCGTCGTGGATGAGACTGTGGATGCTGATGGCGACTCCACTTCCGGCACGGTCGAATTCCTCAATGATGGCGGCACAGTATCCGGTTCAATGACGTTCGCGGAAATCGAGACGCTGATCGTTGACCCGATTGCCCCCGTTGCAGTGGATGACGTTGCGACGACGGAAGAAGACACCGCCGTGATCGTTGATCTGCGCGGCAACGACACCGATCCTGACAACACGCTTGATGAGCTGACGCTGTCGGACATCGCCGTTCCTGCCGAGCAAGGCTCTGTGGTCGACAATGGCGACGGCACTGTGACGTTCACGCCTGCGCCCGACTTCAACGGCGATGCGACGATCACCTACACCATCACCGATCCCGACGGCCAAAGCGACGAAGGCCAGGTGGTTGTGACCGTGACGCCCTTCAACGACGCACCTGTTGCGTCTGACGATTACGACACCAACAAGGAAGAAACGCCGGTTACGATTTCCATTTTGGATAACGACACAGATCCGGAAGATGATCCGCTGACCATCACCGAAGCTTTATCGGACGACGGTACTGTTGTGATCGACGACGATGGCACCATCACCTTCACACCGAACGAAGACTTCTTCGGCGAGGCGGTGATTGATTACACCATCACCGATGGCAATGGTGGCTTTGACGACAGCCGCGTCTTTGTGACCGTGAACAACATCAACGATGATCCGGTAGCGGTCGACGACTGTGTTGCAACACCGGTTGATACGCCTGTGACTATTCCAGTTCTCGAAAATGACAGCGATCCGGATGGGGACACGCTCAATGTGACGGCGGCAACATCGCCCGATGGCGACGTTGCCATCAACGATGACGGTACAATCACCTTCACGCCAAACGCGGGTTTCACAGGCGATGCTGAAATTGCCTATACCATTGAAGATGGCATGGGCGGTACAGACGACGCTGTGGCGAAAGTCTCGGTTGGTGAAGATTCCGGTGCGCCAGTTGCAATGGACGATGCGGCCGAGACGGACGAAGACACATCAGTCACCATTCCGGTTCTGGCCAATGACACGGACCCGGATGGCGATACGCTGGAAGTTGTCGAAGCGACATCGCCTGACGGCACTGTCACAATCAACGATGACGGCACGCTGGAGTTCACACCGAACCCCGATTTCAACGGCGAAGCAACGATCACTTACACCATCACTGATGGCAACGGCGGCGATGACACAGCCGAAGTGGTTGTTACCGTGAACCCAGTCAACGATGGCCCGCTTGCCGAAGATGACACGGCAGAGACGGATATCGGTACGCCGGTTACGGTGCCTGTTCTTGATAACGACAGCGACATTGAAGGTGATCCGCTGACCGTAATCTCGGCTTCCAGCCCTGACGGGTCAGTTGTCATCAACGATGACGGCACGCTGACGTTCACGCCGAACGAAGGCTTCACCGGTGAAGCTGCAGTTAAGTACACCATCTCCGATGGCGAGCTGACTGATCCTGCGGTTCTGTTTGTCACAGTTACCGATCCGGCTGAAAACCCTGTAGCGGTTGATGACGTGGCCGAGACGCCTGAAGACACTGCTGTGACCATTCCGGTTCTGGCGAACGACACCGATCCGAACCTTGATCCTTTGACTGTCACCGAAGCGACCAGCCCTGATGGCGAGGTTGTCATCAACGACGATGGCACCATCACCTTTACACCGGATGACAACTTCAACGGACCGACTACGATCACTTACACGGTCACGGATCCGGACGGGAACACGGACACGGCTACTGTCGACGTCACTGTTACGCCAGTGAATGATGCTCCTGTCGCAGTGGATGACACCGCTGGGACCAATCAGGACACGCCCTTGATCATCGACGTGCTTGCCAATGACAGCGATCCCGATGGCGATCCGCTTGAGGTCATCGCGGCAACCAGCCCGAATGGCACGGTAGACATCAACGACGATGGCACAATCACCTTTACCCTAGCTCCGGGCTTCAGCGGCCCAGCAGAGATTACCTACACCGTTTCTGACGGTAACGGCGGTGAGGCACCGGGTACTGTAGATGTTATGGTCAGCGACGGCATCGTAACGGGCACAGACGGCGACGACGTGATCGACACCGATTACACCGGCGATCCCGAAGGTGATCTGGTGGATAACAATGACGGTTTCCTGCCGGGCGAAGGTCCGCAGGATGACATCATCAATGCAGGCGACGGCAATGACACAGTTCTGGCCGGCGAAGGCGACGATGATGTGTCAGGTGGTAACGGCAATGACAGCATCGACGGCGGTGTGGGCGACGACGAACTGGACGGCGACGCAGGTGACGACTCCCTGATCGGCGGAGAGGGCGACGATACCTTAAACGGCGGGGCAGGCGATGACGTTCTGGACGGCGACGCAGGCGATGATAGTCTAAGCGGCGATGACGGTAACGACACGCTGAACGGCGGTGCGGACGATGACGTACTGGATGGCGGTGTTGGCGACGATAGCCTAAACGGCGATGCAGGCAACGACACAATCGACGGCGATGACGGAAACGATACCGTTGACGGTGGCACTGGTAATGATGTCATCGACACGAGCGGCGGCTCCCCACTGCCGGACATCGGCTATCCGGGTGTATTCCCCGCTGATCCCGATCCCGAGGATGATCGCGACAGCGTTGTCGGTGGCGATGGTAACGACACCATTACTACAGGCGACGACAGCGATACCATTCAGGGCGGCGCAGGCGACGATTTTATCAACGCGGGCATTGACGATGATGATGTTGACGGCGGTGAGGGCGATGACCGTATTGTCGGCTCAGAAGGTAACGACACCATCCTTGGCGGTGGTGGCAACGACACCATTTATGCCAACAACGATCCGGACTTTGGTCTTGATGCGTTCGAAATCGAAGATGACGGCTCCAACCCGTTTGGCCCTGACCTCGCGCCCGACAACGGCGACGACTTTGTTGACGGTGGCGCTGGTGACGATGTGATCTTTGGTGGTGACGACAACGATACCCTGCTTGGCGGCTCCGGTAATGACTTCCTCGATGGTGGTATCGATGACGATCTGCTGCGTGGTGGCACGGGTGACAACACGCTGATCGGTGGTCAGGGTAACGATAGCATTGATGGCGGCCAAGGCGCTGACTCACTTGATGGCGGGATCGGAAACGACACGCTGCGCGGCAACCGTGATGACGATACGCTGCAAGGGGGTGAAGGCGACGATTCTTTGGATGGCGGCGGTCAAAATGACAGCCTGTCCAGCGATGCCGGCGACGACATGCTGATGGGCGGTAGCGGTGACGACACGCTTGATGGTGGAGATGGCAATGACAGCCTCGATGGTGGTCAGGGCAACGACGATCTTAACGGTGACGCAGGCGACGACACACTTGATGGTGCTTTGGGCGACGATACGCTTCGGGGTGGTGACGGTGATGACGTCCTGACCGGCGGCTCCGGTGACGATATCCTGCTGGGCAATGCGGGCAATGACACCATGACAGGTGGCAATGACTGTGACATCTTCCGTGATGTAAACGCAGGCGATGTAGTTGACGGCTCTGAAGGTGGCGATGACTTCGACTGTCTGGAGCTTGCTGGTTCTGCACCGGAAGGCGGCCGTCTGGAAATTGTCTATGCTGACGAGAACCCTGAAAATGGTGTCGTTAACTACTTCAACGAAGACGGGTCCGACGCAGGCCAGTTGGTCTTCACGAACATCGAGAAAGTCGTGCCTTGTTTCACACCCGGCACAATGATCGCGACACCGAAAGGTGAGCGTAAGGTAGAAGAGCTTGTCGTGGGCGACCGCATCATTACCCGTGACAACGGGATGCAGGTCATTCGCTGGATCGGCCGTCGTGAGATGTCCGGTGAAGAGCTTGTCGCGAAGGAGCATCTGCGTCCGATCCTGATCCGTCAGGGCGCGTTGGGCAACGGTCTACCCGAGCGGGACATGATGGTATCGCCGCAGCACCGTGTGCTGATTGCCAATGACAAAACGGCCCTCTACTTCGAGGAACGTGAAGTTTTGGTCGCGGCAAAACGCCTGACGGATATTGAAGGGATCGACATGGTAGACGTGTCACACACCTCCTACATCCACATCATGTTCGACCAGCACGAGGTGATCCTGTCAGACGGCATCTGGACCGAAAGCTTCCAGCCGGGTGATCTGTCATTGGCTGGCGTCGGTGATGCGTCCCGCGAGGAAATCCTTGAATTCTTCCCCGAGTTTGCGACACGCAAAGGCATCGAAGCATATGCCGCAGCGCGCAAATCGCTCAAAAAACACGAAGCGAAGTTGGTCACCAAGAACAACTAAAGTTTTGAACGAAATTCCCTATGGCGGGCCCGCGACGGCCGCGCCATAGGGTCCATGTGTATGCAGCTCATTCAGGCGTAGTGACCCGGGATGAATGGAAGCGGAGTCGCAATGCGGCTCCGCTTTTCATTTTGGTGGCAATTGTTGCGCAAGAAGCACTAGTGTTCGAAAATTCAAGCTATTGTATTTAAGTTGTTGTTAATTAAAGAAAACTTAAGAAAGTTCTTAGGCTTTTTTGTGGCAGGTGCTATAGTTCAAGATATTACCTAGAATCTAAGAATTTTTCTGGGCCTTGTGAAGGATTTGACCAATGGCTGACATAAACGGCACTGAATTTGACGATAGCATTGCGGGAACAGACGAAAACGATTTGATCGTCACGGGCACCGGTAACGACTCGCTCGCTGGCCGCGAGGGGGACGATGTTCTTCAAGCTGGCGACGGTAACGATTTCCTGTTCGGCGAGGCTGGCAATGATACTCTGATGGGCGGCAACGGGATCGACGACATGTTTGGCGGCGATGGCGATGACTATATCGACGGAGGCACCGGCAACGACCTGATGACCGGCGGCGCAGGGAATGACACACTTATCGGTGACGTGGGCAAGGATATCTTCTGGGGCCTCAACCCCGGTGACGTCGTGTTCGGCGGTGAAGGGGGAAATGTCGACTACGACAGTGTCAATCTCGTCGGCTCTGCCGAGGGCGGTCTCAAACTCACAGTTGTGCTGGACAAAGAAAATCCCGAGAACGGCAAAGTTCTCTATACGGATGCGGATGGAAATGATGCTGGCAAGATCGTCTTTAAAGACATTGAACAGATCATCCCTTGTTTCACGCCCGGCACGCGTATTGCTACTCCGCGCGGTGAAGTCGCGGTGGAAAAGCTGCAGGTTGGTGACAAGGTAATTACTCGCGACAACGGCCTGCAAGAGATCCGCTGGATCGGAGCGCGCCACATGACGGTTACTGAGTTCGCCGCAGCCACGCATCTTTTGCCCATCCGGATCAGCCGCGGCGCGCTTGGCAATGACCTGCCAGAGCGTGATCTGATCGTCTCTCCGAACCACAAAATTCTGGTGTCCAACGACAAAACAGCACTTTATTTTGAGGAAAGCGAAGTGCTGGTGGCAGCGAAGCATCTGACAGGACTGGCCGGTGTGCAGGTGATGGACGGGGTTGATACAATCTACATTCACCTGTTGTTCGACCAACACGAAGTTATCTTGTCAAACGGCACGTGGAGCGAGAGCTTCCAGCCGGGTCTGCAATCACTTGCGGGTATCGGTAGCGCTCAGCGCCTTGAGCTTCTGGAGATCTTCCCTGAACTCGCAACTTATGCCGGCGTAGAGAACTACATTTCTGCGCGTCGTAGCATCAAGGCACATGAGGCGGCGTTGCTGGTCAAGTAACGTCGCGCGCTGCACGCCAAGCGGTCCACGCTTCTGGCGTGTCCAGATCAGTACGCGCATGGGCGTCGGGCAAGGCGATAAGCTTTGTCCGGTGCTTGTTCGCTTTGACTACCGCCGCACCGCCTGCATCGCCCGTTAGGGTCAACAATTCTGGTAACAAGCTTTTGTGAAAGACGATGGGGTGACCCGCGTCTCCCTGATCGGTGGTCGCGCGCCAGATTGAGAAGTTCGAATTTAGATTAACGGCTTGGATCATGGTGTTGATGTCACTGATCGTGATGTCGGGCATATCTGCAAGAAGTATCATCACGGCGTCAGCATCCTGCGGCACAGCGGCAAGGCCCGCACGCAAGCTTGCATTCATTCCCTCGGCTGCGTCAGGCACGAGGACTGTCCCAACATCCAGATCCGCCAACGCTTCATAGCGCGGATGTGGCAAGGCTGGCAGAGTGACGAGAACTTGGGCACCAGTCGCCAACGCGCGCTGGACCTGACGGCGCAGCAGCGCGACACCGTCAACCAGCTCCAACAGCTTGTCGCGACCCTGCATCCGGCTGGATGCCCCCGCAGCAAGGATCACGATGGGGATCATGCTAGCCACGCATCCTTGCACCATCAGCATCAAAAAGCGGTGTGGTGATCAAGCGGGCAGGCCGCATCTGACCGAGTATTTCAATCTCGACCTCCAATCCGGCCTGCGCTTGTGCTGTCGGAACGAAACCCTGTGCGACTGACTTTTTTGCAAAATGGGAATAGCCGCCTGACGTGCAAAAGCCGATCACGCTACCATCGAGCCAGATAGGCTCATACCCCTGCACATCCGCGTCCAGCGCATCCACTTCAAAGGCCACCAGCTTGCGTGCTGGACCGTTCTCGCGTTCTGCCTCTGCCGCTGTGCGTCCAATGAAATCCACGTTCTTCTTGAAGCTGATAAAGCGGTCGAGCCCCGTCTCGGCGGCAGTATAATCCGGCCCAAGTTCCAGCAGCCAAGCGCCAAAGAATTTGTCCAGCCGCAACGACATCATCGCGCGCATCCCGAATGGGGTCATGCCATGCGGCTGGCCTGCTTCCCACAGAGTGGCCCAAAGCTGGCGCTGCGCCATGGCATCGCAGTAAATCTCGTAGCCCAGATCGCCAGTGTAGCTGACGCGCTGCACAAGGCAGTTGGTCATACCAATGGTCATGGGGGCCACATCCAGAAAACGTATCGCTCCAACATCGCTGAGTGTGCAGGCTTGAAGGACCTCGCGTGCCAGCGGTCCGGCAATCTGGAAGCCGGTGCGGCGGTCCGAGATGTTCTCGACACGCACGCCTGCGTCCAAATTCTGCTCAAACCAGCGGCTGTGATAGTCCTGCGCGCCATAAGAAGCTGTAAGTTGGAACAGGTCATCGTCCAGGCAAGAGATCGTGAAATCCCCGATCAGGCGACCCCTGGGCGATAGCATCGGGGTGAGCGAGATGCGCCCCTGCGTAGGGACGCGCCCCGCCATAATCCGGTCAAGCCACGCGCGCGCACCTGTTCCGGACACCAGGTATTTGCCAAAGTTCTGTACTTCGTTGATCCCCACGCTGGTCCGCACGGCGCGGACTTCGCGCCCTGTGGCGTCAAACGCGTCGGAGCGGCGGAACGATGGAGTTTCGAATGTAGGCTCGTCGCCTTGCGCAAAGTAGTTGGGGACTTCTAGCCCGAATTGCTGGCCCCATACTGCACCCATATCGCTAAAGGTGTCGTACATCGGCGTGGTATGGTGCGGGCGTGCGGCGGGCAATTCCTCGTTCGGGTAGCTGACGGAAAAGCGTTTCTGGTAGTTTTCGATTACCTTGGGCAGCGTGTAGCCGGGGCTGATCCATTTGCCGAACCGCGCCACGTCCATGGCAAAGACATCGCGCTCCGGCTCGCCTTCGATCATCCACTGCGCCAGCGTCAGACCGACACCGCCGCCTTGGCTAAAGCCTGCCATAACGCCGCATGCAGACCAGTAGTTGCGCAAGCCCGGCACGGGACCGACCAGCGGGTTGCCATCAGGGGCAAAGGTGAAGGGGCCGTGGATCACATTCTTGACGCCTGCACGCTCTAAATCAGGGAAGCGACGGTAGGCGAAATTGATGCTATCCTCGATCTTTTCGAAATCATCAGGCAACAGATCCTGCCCGAAGCTCCACGGCGTGCCGCCTACGGCCCACGGGCGGCAGGATTGCTCATAAAACCCTATGCACAGGCCCATGCCTTCTTGGCGCAGATACGACTCTCCGGCTGGGTCCATCACATGCGGATGCTCATGCCCGTCAGCCATCATTTCGCGGATGAGGGGGACTTCTTCGGTGACCAGATACTGGTGCTCCATCGGGTGCAAGGGCAGGTAGACGCCGGCCATCGCACCCACCTCACGCGCCCAGAGGCCACCAGCGTTAACGATATGTTCGGCGTGGATTGTGCCTTTGTCGGTCACCACGTCCCACGTGCCATCAGCGCGTTGATCGGTTGCTTGCACCATGCAATGCGTCTCGATTGTGGCGCCGCCCATGCGCGCGGCTTTGGCATAGGCGTGGGTGGTGCCGGAGGGGTCCAAATGCCCGTCGAGCGGATCGTAAAGCCCGCCAATGATCCCGTCGAGGTTTGTCACAGGCGCGATCTTGGCGATCTCTTCGGGGCCGACAATCTCGGTATCCAGCCCCATAAAGCGGTGTTTGGCCCGCTCAGCCAACAGCATGTCAAAGCGGTCCTGATTGTCCGCCAGTGTGACACCGCCCACGTGGTGCAACCCGCACGACATGCCGGTTATTTCTTCCAACTCTTTGTAAAGCTTGATGGTATAGCCTTGAAGCGCCGCCATGTTGGTGTCGCCGTTGAGCGTGTGAAAGCCACCCGCCGCGTGCCAAGTCGAGCCTGAAGTCAGCTCTGATCGTTCCAGCAGCATCACATCGGACCAGCCCAGTTTGGTCAGGTGATACAGGACCGAGGCGCCGACGACGCCGCCCCCGATGATCGCAACGCGGGTTGTGGTTTTCATAGGTATACTCCAGCTTTTCAAGCATCTTGGGTCGGGTACCCCAGCGCGGCATGCGTCTTTGCGACAGTTTATGTCGATTTTGTATAGGCTGCCAGAGCGCGCTCGAAATGGAAACATTCTATGCTACCTCAGCGACATGAAAAAAATTCTTGATCTGTTTGATTCGCTGCCGGAGACGGTCTTGCAAAAAACGCGCTATTATTCGCGCAAGCTGTGGGTGTGGGTGATGCTGATGGGGCTGCTGGCCTTTGCGGCGATCGGGGTTAGCCAGTTGGTCGAGATGTTCATTTCTGATGAGCTTGCCAAAAGTCTGGGCGGCGGTTCTGCTGATCGGCTTCTCAACATCATCGCCAGCGCTATGCTGTCAGTCACGATTTTCTCAATCACCGTGATGGTGTCTGTTTACCAGTCTTCGTCCACGCAATGGACCCCGCGCATCCACCGGCTGATCATGCTGGACAGGACCACGCAGAACACGCTGGCGGTGTTTATCGGCGCTTATGTCTATTCGCTGCTGGGTATTCTGCTGCGAGAGCTGGGCATTTACACGGATGACCATGCGTTTGTGCTGTTCTGGATGACGGTTCTCGTGCTGATCGTCATCGTGGTTTCCTTGGTCCGCTGGGTGCTTCATTTGCAAGGGTTCGGGCAACTTATCGACATCACCCGCCAGATCGAAGACACGACGCGCGACCAGTTCAAAGAGCGTCTGTCACAGCCCTGTCTGGGTGCGCGGCCCTTTGTCGATGATCGGCCGGACAACACACGGGCCATTTCCTCATGGGAGAGCGGGTACATCCAGCACATCTATCCCGAAGCCATGAATGCAGCAGCCAAAGAGCATAACGTCGATCTTTATTTGGCTGATAACATTGGTAGTTTTGTGTTTCTTGACGCGCCGATCCTGCATGTACACCAACGCGGCGACGATTTGGATTGGGACAGCCTGTGCGAACAGGTTCGCGTTAGCCTGATTATCGGAGACTTGCGCACATATGATCAAGACCCGCGCTTTGGCCTGATTGTAATGGGGGAGGTCGGCTCAAAGGCGATGTCGCCCGGCGTGAATGATCCCGGCACCGCCATTGATGTGATCACGCGGATTGGCCGAATTCTGTCTTACTATAAGGATGAAACAGAGGTAACTCCCGAGGAAGTACTGGAGCATTTCTATGTGCGGCCGCTAGATCCCGCAGACCTGCTGCGCGACGGGTTTGGCGCGCTGTCACGCGATGCCGCCTCAACGCTGGAAGTGCAGCAACGCCTGCAACAAACCCTGAGCGGGCTGATGCAGCACCCCGACAAGGGCCTGTCAGCCGCGGCTAAGGATTTCGCGGTCAAAGAATTAGAGCGCGCGACCCAAGCGTTGGTATTTGAGCCGGACCGTGAGGCTCTTCGCGCCTCGGCCCACAAAGCAGTCGGTGGCGATTGAGCTCGCAAGAAAGCTAGGCCTTGTATGCCCGCGACGGGATGTGTCGCGAACGGAATACCGAAGGGGGAATTGAGGCGTCAGGATCAACTTATCCCGCGTCAATATCAGGACCCACCTCATGCGCACCCATGCCCAGGCCGTCATTATTGGAGGCGGCGTTATTGGCTGCTCCATCCTTTATCACCTGACCAAATTGGGATGGACGGATGTGGTGCTGCTGGAGCGTGACGAGCTGACATCAGGCTCTACCTGGCACGCGGCCGCCAACATCCACGGCCTGCATGATAACAACAACATTACCCGTATCCAGAATTACACGATGGATCTGTATAATGCGCTTGAGGCCGAGACGGGTCAAAGCTGCGGTGTGTTCCAACCGGGGAGCCTGTATCTGGCGCAGACCGAAGCGCGCGAGCATCAGTTGCGTCTTCAGGCGGCAAAGGCGAAATACTACGGGCTGCCTTTCTGTGAAGTTGACCGCGCCGAAGCAGAGGCGCTGCATCCGTTGGTGAACTACGATGGCATCCGCTGCATCATGTTCGAAGAAAACGGCGGCAATGTGGACCCGTCAGGTGTGACCAACGCCTATGCCGCTGGCGCACGCCAAAACGGAGCAGAGATCATCCGCTTCTGCCCAGTCACAGGCACAGAGCAGCAAGCCGATGGGTCTTGGATTGTGCGCACGGAAAAGGGCGATATCGCGACGCAGTGGATCGTGAACGCCGCAGGTCTTTGGGGGCGTGAAGTGGCTGCACTCGCGGGTATCACCCTGCCGCTGCAACCGACCGAGCATCAGTATTTCGTGACCGAAACCATCGCCGAGATTGCCGGGCTGGACCGCCGACTGCCGTCTGTCGCTGACCGCGATGGTGAATACTACCTGCGCCAAGAAGGCAAAGGCCTGCTGGTGGGCGCCTATGAAAAGGACCTGAGGTTCTGGGCCGAAGAGGGCACGCCGCAAGGGTTCGGTCACGAGCTGTTCGCCGATGATCTGGAGCGGATAGAAGATAACATGCTGCGCGCAATCGACCGCGTGCCCGCAGTGGGCACCGCTGGCATCAAGCGGGTTATCAACGGCCCGATGATATGGTCACCGGACAGCAACGTTTTGTTTGGTCCAGTACCCGAGTTGCAGAACTATTTCTGCTGTAACGGCATCATTCCCGGCTTTAGCCAGTCAGGTGGCATGGGGCTGCTCGCAGCGGATTGGATCGTTACGGGCGAAAGCCGCTATGATATGTTCGCTTGGGACGTGGCGCGGTTCGGCGATTGGGCGGACAAGGCCTTTACCAAGGCGCGCGTCGGCGACCAATATGCAAACCGGTTCAAAATCCACTTCCCGAATGAGGAACGCAGCGCAGGACGCCCCGCGCGCGTGCGTCCGATCTATGACACCCAGCGTGAAATGGGCGCGGTGTTTGGCCTCAACTACGGGTGGGAGCATCCGCTGTATTACGGTGATGAGATCGGCGCAGAGGATCAGACCCACGGCTTCACCCGCCAACCGTGGTGGGATGTTGTGGGCCGCGAGGCAAAAATGCTGCGCGAACACGCAGGCATCATCGATATCTCCAACTTTGCCAAATACCTGTGCAAAGGCGCAGGTGCCGAAGACTGGCTGAACGCGGTGTTTGCCAACACCATGCCGAAGGAAGTCGGGCGGTCTTGCCTAACCCCGTTGATCGGCACACGGGGCGGCATCGCGGGCGATTTCACAGTCACGCGGTTGGCAGAGGATGAGTTCTGGATCATCGGCTCGGGCATGGCAGAGCGATATCACCAGCGTTTCTTCCGCGCGGTCCCCTTGCCCGAAGACACAACGTTTGAGAGTAGGACCGAGGCGATGTGCGGCTTTAACGTCGCTGGCCCCAAGTCGCGCGCGCTGTTGCAGCGGTTGACCAACACGTCGCTGGCGACACCCGGTTTCCCCTTCATGCGCTCCAAATGGATCGAGCTGGGCGGAGTGTGCTGTTTGGCGCTACGGGTGTCGTTCACCGGCGATTTGGGCTGGGAGTTGCATTGCGATGCCGCTGACCAACCCGCGCTTTTCGCCGCACTCATCGCTGCGGGAGCAGAGGAGGGTTCAGGCCCTGTCGGCAGCCGCGCGCTGATGTCGCTTCGGGTTGAAAAGGGGTATGGTTCATGGGGGCGGGAATACAGCCCCGAATACTGGCCGCAAGAAGTTGGACTGGCGCGGCTGTGCAAGACGGACAAGCGGTTCCTGAACCGCGATGCGGTGACCGAGACGATGGCCAAACCCGCACGGGAGGAACTGGTGCTGCTAGCGCTGGACGCTGGCCAAACCGACGCTTCAAATGCCGATGCCTCCGGTGGTGAGCCGGTGTTCAAGGATGGTGTCGGTATCGGGCGAGTGACCTCGGGCGCTTTTGGTTACTCGGTCGGCATGTCGCTGGCGTTGGCCTTTGTTAAAGGCGTGCGTGTTGGCGAAGTTGTGGATGTGATGGTGTTGGGGCAGCCGCATAAGGCAACTGTATTGCCAGAACCTCCGTTTGATCCCAAAGGTCTGCGGTTGAGAGCCTAGGCGCACGGCCTCGTCCTTGCCCTTACGGGCAAGGAGACACTCCGATATTCCGTCAAAAACGTGGGATCTAGAGCGGGCGCATCTTGAGTTTTGTGATCCGATTGCCTTCGCGTGCCAGAACCTCGAACCGGAAGCCGTGGAACAGGAAGACCTGACCGCGGGTAGGGATCATCTGCGCCTCGTGGATGACAAGGCCTGCAACGGTGTTGGCTTCCTCGTCGGGCAGGTTCCATTCATTGGCGCGGTTGAGATCGCGGATCGTCATCGCGCCGTCGATCAGGAACTGGCCTTCAGCGTCGGTCTTGATGACATGATCTGCTAGCGGGTCGAATTCATCGGTGATTTCACCGACAATTTCTTCAAGGATGTCTTCGAGTGTGATTAACCCCTGAAGCGAGCCGTATTCGTCCACCACCAGCGCAAAATGGGTGCGGCGGTGCAGGAACTGGCGCATCTGTTCGTCCAGTGTCGATGTTTCCGGCACAAAGTAGGGCTCCATCGCGACCCCGGCGATGTCGAATGCTTTAAGGGCGGCGGCATCGCCTTCGGGGCCACCGATGAGCTTATACATGGCGCGCAGCAGGTCTTTGGCATGGATCACGCCAATGATGTTTTCGGGATCATCGCGGAAAACAGGCAGGCGGGTGTGGTTGGAGCGCAGGGCCTGCTCCAGAATATCAGCCGGTGTGTCGGCGGCATTGATCATCTCGATGCCTGAGCGGTGGAGCATGATCTCTTCGACCACACGTTCACGCAGATCGAGCGCACCAAGGATGCGGTCTCGGTCTTCTTTCTCGACCACACCTTCGGAGTGGCCCAGCTGCAGCGCGCCTGCGATCTCTTCGCGCACGGCGAGGATGTTGCTGTCTGGGTCTACCGCCACGCCCATCATCCGCAGCATGGTGCGCACCAGCAGACGCACGATGCTAACCATTGGCGCGAACACCAGCACGACGATGCTGATAGGGCCTGAAACCAGCGCTGCAGCACGTTCTGCGTTGGTGATGGCGTAGGTTTTCGGCAGCACTTCGGCAAAGATCAGCACCAGCAGCGTCATAACAAGCGTCGCCAGAGCCACACCGCTTTCGCCGAACAGGCGCGTAAACAGCGCCGTCGCCAGCGAGGCAGCGAGGATGTTCACAAGGTTGTTGCCCAGCAGAACAGAGCCGATCAGCCGTTCGTTGTCTTCGGTGATCTTCAGAGCACGTTGCGCACCGACGGAACCCTTGTCCGCCTGCATGCGCAGCTTGCCGCGCGAGGCGGCGGTCAGCGCGGTTTCAGACCCGGAAAAGAAGCCGGAGAGGACAAGCAAAAACAAGATGATCGCAATTGAAATCCAGAACGCCGTATCGGCCGTTGCCTGTGGCATATCCATGTGGGAAACCTTTCTCGGGTAGTTGGTTATGTTATGGGGCTCGGGGCCGTGTCATTCAAGGAGGGCAGCACATGAAACACCTTGATTTAGGGGTGCTGGACGACGATGTGCCGCTGTTTGGCGGCCCTTACAGTAACCTGCAGGCGTTGGATGCGCTGATGGCGTGGGCACATGCCGCGGGAATCGCGCCTGAGAGGATGATTTGTACCGGAGATATCGCGGCCTATTGCGGCGCACCACTGGCCTGTGTTGAGGCAGTGCAGGGATCTGGCGCTGCGGTCCTTGCCGGTAACTGTGAGAAGCAATTGGCGCAGGGTGCCGATGATTGCGGTTGCGGGTTTGAGGATGGCACGACCTGTGACCGATTGAGCGCAGCATGGTACGCTTTTGCACAAACCCAGATGACGGAAGATGCCCTTAACTGGATGGCCAACCTCCCCGATGTGCTAAGCTTTGAGCATCAAGGCATGCGGTATGGCGTGCTGCATGGCGGGGTGACGGATGTCGCCCGTTTTGCTTTTGAGACAGACGAGGACGCCGTCTTTGCCCAGGAATGGGCATCGCTTGAGGCGCTGACGGGGCCAGTTGACGGTGTGATCGCAGGCCACTCGGGTACCCCGTTTCTACGCCTGACGGCGCAGGGACCGTGGATGAACGCGGGCGTAATCGGTATGCCGCCGCATGATGGTGCGCCAAAGACCCGCTTCGCCGTGCTTAGCGGCGGCAAGATGCGGATCGAGTAGATGAGCCATGATGTGGAGGCGGCGATGGCTGATATGCGTGCAGCAGGGCTGCCGTCTGACTACTGCGAGGCTTTGCAGTCGGGCTATTGGCCTTCGGAGGATGTCTTGCCAGAGGCTTTGCGGGTCGCTGTTTCTGACAGGGGATGATGGTCTAACACCAGCTCTGACAGGCGCGCCGCAAGAACATGGGTGTAGATTTCGGTGGTGGCCACGTCCGCATGGCCCAGCATGGTCTGGATGGCTCGCAAATCGGCGCCGCCTGCAAGCAGATGGGTGGCAAAGGCATGGCGCAGCGTGTGCGGCGTGACTTTTGAAGGGTTCACACCGGCAGCCACGGCGATTTCCTTGATCAACAAATAGAAGCGGTGACGGGTCAGATGCCCTTCCTTCCCGCGCGAGGGAAACAGAAATCGCGAAGCGGGAAGCTTTTTCAAGGCACGCGCGGCCTCGTTTTCATCTCTGAGTGTGATCCACAACGCCAATGCCGCGCGGGCATCGGGCGACAACGGCACCATCCGTTCTTTACCACCCTTGCCAAGGATCAGCAGCAGGCGCGGGTCGCCTCGGGTGGCGCTGACGGGCAGGCCGACAAGTTCGCTCACCCGCATGCCAGTGGCATAGAGCAGTTCCATCAGACAGGTGTTGCGGACACGTTCAGTGTCGTTGCGACCCAACGTGCGGGCAGCGGTAAGCAGGCTGTCCACCTCATCCACCGAAAGGATTTTGGGCAGGCTTTTGTCCTGTCCCGGCCCGCTGATTTGGAGCGCAGGATTATCACTGCGCAAGCCTTCTTCAAAAGTAAAACGGTAGAGCTGCTTGACCGCCGAAAGCCGCCGCGCGCGGGTTGATTTCGCCAGACCCTGCGCATCGCAATAGACAAGGTAGCTTTCCACATCCGCACGCATAACTTCGGCAAAAGTCTTTGTTTGCCGCGCCAGCCATGCGTCAAAATCCTTTAGGTCGCGGCCATAGGCAAGTAGGGTATTGGTGGCCGCACCCAGCTCTGCCGCCTGCGCCTCCAGAAACATGGAGATCCACGAAGAGGGCGCGCGGGTGCTCACGTGCTGCGATCCAACAATAAGATTTGCAATGCTGCGCGTCGTGCCATGTCTTCCAGCCCCAATGACCGCAACGTGCCCAAGGCCTGCCGCAGCGCCAGTGAATCCCCGCGCGCGCCATCGTGAAGAGCGCCAAGTGCTTCAATCAACGCTTCACCAAGCCTTTGATCCCTGCTCATCTGTATCCACTCGGCGTTGGGTTGCGGGTCTGTAAACGCATCATAGATAGCGCGCTGGAGAGAGGTGGTTGGCGCAGTGCCAAAACTGGCGGTGTCCAGATAACCCTGAGCCACTGCGCGCAGCAGCGCTGTATCATCCCCGAGCAAGCCCATGTCATTCAGGCCCAAGGCCACGGTTTCATAGTCAGGCGACAACAACCCGATACGGGCTTGGATTTGTGCAGCGGCCCCAGTTAGCGAGATCTCAGCCAGCCGCTGGTGAAAAGCCGAAGCAAAGCTGACTTCGAGCGCGTTCTGGCGCATTTCACGCCACGCATCCGGCAGTGTCTTGGCCACGGCGTCCGCACTGCCAGTCCCAAGCGCTGTGTCAAAGCGCTGCACCGCACGCACGCGGTCCCAGATACCGCCTGAAGCAGCGGCTTTTCGGTCGGTATAGAGGCCCAATAGACGGTTATCGGGCAGGGCACCCGCCCGTGTCAGCCGCTCAGCCGCTTCGAGCTGGGACTTCCACCCTGCGATGTCCCGCAAGTCGGCAACGGCATAGGTGCGCGGCAGCGGCCCAGTGGGCAGCGGCTCTCCGATGGTTTCGAACAGGCGAAAAGTCAGCGGGTCCATTTCGCGCGGTGCGGGTAGGGGGGCTGCACCCTCAAACAGGTCGGGGTTCAGGAACCGATCCAGTACATCAAGCGTCTGACGGGGCAGCAATGACAGCGCGCTGGCAGAGCCGTAAGTCAGCGATGCTGTGTCCCAATCGCCGTTGCGCGCGGCACAGAAAATCCGCAAGCCCATGTCTTGCGACAGATAAATCGCGCGCGACAGCGCGCCGCAGGCGGCATCCTCGGTCCCTACCAGCAAGGTAAGCGCGGCCCATAGATCAAACAGCTCTGGCGAAGTGCTGGCACCGGCCTGCTCGATCAGTGCAAGGGCGGGATCAACAGCGCCCAGTTTCATCAGCTTTTCTACCCGCGCGCGGGTAAGGACGGCTTGCGCATGCTCGCCCGCAGGCGGCGCTTCGGCCTCTGCCACCATCAGCGTAAACAACAGCGCGTTTCCGGCTGGCAGTTCAAGCTCTGGCAAATTGGCGATCTGGCGCGCCAGCGCTTCGATGTCACTGCCCGACCACAGATCAGGCTGCATGCCGGTCATCGCAACCGGGGCAAGCCCTACATTGTTGCGGGGCGCGGCGTTAAGGCTTTGGGTCGTCACCTGTGGCGCGGTGCCGGTACTGGCGACGGCAGGTTCCTCTATGGCTTTTGGCTTCTTCGGTTTTTGCACAGGCGCGCGGGGGAGTTGCGCCAACGGCACGGGTTTATCGAGCCACTCGATTACCGAAAGCGGTGACGGCGACGCGGTTTGGGCACCAAGCGGTATCGGCATGAAGCTGCCAAGGGCGACACATAAGAACACCGGCCGGACCTTGAGGTGCATGGCTTATTGCCCCTGCAGCGTAACAGGTTGGCGGATCTCTTGCGGAGATGGTGCAAAATCAATGCCAAGCTCGGGACCGACATAGGCAAAGCCTACAAGGCCTATAAATCCAATAATTGCAAGGATAAACAGAAGCTTGAAGATTTTGCTTAACATGAAATTTTGCCCGATCTGCTGATATTTTTCATAACTTATATATGGCCTTTTCGGCAAGATCACGTCATTCAGGGACAAATGAGTGAAATTGATCAATCCACGGCTGACATCCGCCGACAGACCCGCCGCTTCCGTCTGAAAAAGACGGTGGCGATGGTGGGTATGATGGGCTCTGGCAAGACGGCCGTGGGCCGTGCTGTGGCAATCAAACTGGGTGTGCCGTTTCTGGATAGCGATCAAGAGATCGAAGCAGCAGCGAACCTTAGTGTGCCGGAAATCTTCCAGCGAGACGGGGAAGTGTTCTTTCGTAAGCGCGAAACCGAAGTGATTCGCCGTCTGCTGGAGACGCAAAGCGGGATTCTTTCAACGGGCGGCGGCGCGTTTCTGTCCGAGGTCAATCGCGACAACATCGCAAAAAAGGGTGTGGCCGTGTGGCTGGATGCCCAGCTTGATCTGCTGTGGAACAGGGTACGGCATAAAGATACGCGGCCGCTGCTGCGTACTGCCGACCCGCGCGCCACACTGGCTGAGATTTTTGCCACCCGCACGCCGATCTATAAATTGGCGGAGCTACGGGTAGCCTGCGCCGAAGACCTGTCTATTGACGCGATGGCGGAACGGGTCATTACAACGCTGCTTACGCGGCCAGATGTATTGGAAAAACTCGATGACTGAGCGTGTCCATGTGGCCCTGCCGGGCCGTTCCTATGATGTGCATATCGGTCCGGGATTGCTGGGGCAGGCGGGCAGCTATGTTGCACCGTTGCTGCGCCGCCCACGGGTGGCTGTGATCAGCGATGAAACCGTTGCAGGCCTGCATTTGGAAACCCTACGCGCAGGTCTTGCCGCTGAAGGCATCAGTATGGAGGCGCTTAGCCTACCGCCGGGCGAAGGTACCAAATGCTGGGCCGAGCTGACGTGCTGCGTGGAATGGCTGCTCGACCAACAGGTAGAGCGGGGCGATATCGTCGTGGCCTTTGGTGGCGGTGTGATCGGTGATTTGGTCGGCTTTGCCGCTGCCGTCTTGCGGCGCGGTGTGCGCTTTGTACAAATTCCGACCTCGCTTCTGGCACAGGTCGACAGCTCGGTCGGGGGAAAGACGGGGATCAACACGCGCCACGGCAAGAACCTTGTGGGTGTGTTTCACCAACCCTCGCTGGTGCTGGCGGACACGGCTGTTCTTGGCACTTTGGAGCCGCGTGATTTTCTTGCCGGCTATGGCGAGGTCGTAAAATATGGCCTGTTGGGCGACGCCGCGTTTTTCGACTGGTTGGAGCAGCAGGGGCCTGCGCTGGCCGACGGAAACGGGGCTGCGCGGGTAGAAGCCGTGCGCCGTTCGGTCCAGATGAAAGCCGACATCGTCATGCGCGACGAGACTGAGCAGGGGGAGCGTGCCTTGCTGAACCTTGGTCATACCTTTGGTCACGCGCTGGAGGCGGCAACGGGCTATTCCAGCCGCTTGCTTCACGGAGAAGGTGTGGCGATTGGTTGTTCGCTGGCGTTCGAGCTGTCTGCACGGATGGGTCTGTGCGCGCAAGAAGCGCCAAGCCGCGTGCGTGCGCATTTGCGCGACATGGGGATGAAAGTTGATCTGGCCGATATCGAGGGTGATCTGCCGGATGCCGATACGCTGCTGGCGCTGATGGGACAAGACAAGAAAGTGGTCGAGGGTCAGCTCCGCTTTATCCTTGCGCGCAGCATCGGTGATGCTTTCGTGACTGGCGATGTGGCGAAGGCGGATGTGCTGGCTGTCTTGGCGGACGCTTTGGCGCGCCGCTAATCCGTCGGTGGGCTAAGGTCGATATCCCAACGTTTGCAGAACCAGATAAACAGGGGCGCCTCTACGAGAGCTGCGCTGAGCAGGGTGAAAGCCCACCATGGAACCGTGAAGATAATAAGGGAAAACCGGATCTCTGTGCCGTAATATACAGCACCGGCAAGCACTAAGATGACCGCTGACAGTGCCCGATAAAGCCACATTAACCACATCAATGTCTTGGACCGAAGACGCGGATAGAGGTTCGTGTAGGCGAGGGCCATGATAGCCCCTACCACTAGAAATACTTTGAGCTCAGGGCTCACTGGCGTTCCTTAGAAAGGGATTTCATCGTCCAGATCGCGCCCGCCACCACCACCGGATGGCTCGCCGCCACCGGAAGATTGACCGCCACCGGAAGACTGCCCGCCACCATAACCGCCGCCCTGATCGTAGCCGCCACCGCTGTCGCGGTCATCATAACCACCACCGCCGCCACCGCCCATGCCGCCGCCACCGCCGCCATCACGCCCGTCGAGCATGGTCAGCGTGCCGCCAAACCCTTGCAGGACGACTTCGGTGGAATAACGGTCGGCACCGGACTGGTCTTGCCATTTGCGGGTCTGCAACTGGCCCTCGATGTAGACCTTGGAGCCCTTTTTCAGATACTGCTCCGCAATGCGGACAAGCCCGTCGTTGAAAATGGCGACGGTGTGCCATTCGGTCTTTTCACGGCGCTCGCCCGTGTTTTTGTCTTTCCAGTTCTCGGAGGTCGCGATGCGCAGGTTGCACACTTTGCCGCCATTCTGGAAGCTGCGGACTTCGGGGTCGCGCCCCAGATTGCCGATAAGGATGACTTTGTTAACTGAGCCTGCCATGCTGTTGCTCTCCCTCTTGGTAATGCGTTCTTATTTGCGGTCGGTTCAGCCGAATCTTGCTGCACCAGATCTGGCGTCTTTATAACGCGATAGCGGGGCAGGGACACGGGCATTATCCCCTTGAATCCCCTTTTGCGGCATCAGGTCTGGTCACGGCGTCAGTGTTTGCTATAGTTGCGCCACAGACGATACCGAGGGACTTGGGGCAATATGCGCATAGCAGTAGCAGCGATCATTGCGGGAACGCTTACCATTGGTGCACCTGCCTCTGCCGACATTTTCGCATCCAAGAGCCGGAGCAAGTTGTTTTCAAGCCAGAAAAAGTTGCTCGATACGCGGGCTGCCAAGCAATACAACAACTCGGTGCGTTTGCAGCCGCCAAAGGTCATCACACCGACGAAATGGGACGATGGCAGTGGCGCGAAGGTCAAAAAATACCTTGGCCGCTATAAGGGGCCGTATCTGGCGCTGGCAAAGGCCGCCGCTGACAGGCACGGCATTCCGCAGGATTTATTTCTGCGTCTCGTGCATCAGGAAAGCCGCTGGAACCATAAGGCCGTTTCGCACGCCGGAGCGATCGGTCTGGCCCAGTTGATGCCCGGGACTGCCGCGCTTTTGCGTGTTGATCCCACAGTCCCTTCCGAGAACCTTGATGGTGGCGCGCGCTATCTGCGCCAGCAATATGAAGAGTTCGGATCCTGGCGGCTGGCACTTGCCGCGTATAACGCAGGGCCGGGTGCGGTGAAAAAATACGGCGGCATCCCTCCGTTCCGTGAGACTAAGAACTACGTGCGGATCATCGGAGGTAGTTGATTCCTCGGCCCCTGAAAGTTGACGTAAGTTTACCATGCGTCAGTATGTTTGGCGAATGTGGCAAGGCGTTAACCATACCTTCATGTAAATATGGCTATCGATTAAAATACATGCCAATCCTTTGCCTTATTTTGGGGAAAATCCGCTCCTTTTCGCCCAATTCCGGCCCCATTAAACCTTCATACACATTCTCATAACAAGCTAACCCGAGAGTGAATGACATGAGCCAGGACATCTTTAACCAGCGGATTGCACGTATCAATAACCATAGCGGTTATGGACGCGTTCAAATGGCCACTGGTGAAGGGACTGCGACCTCCATTTTTAGCTCTCCGTCGTTGGGGAAAGATGCACCCGCCACGCGTCGTCGGATCAAACCGCTTCTCATGGGGGCCGTGTTGGGCATGATCGTAGGCACAATCGCCGCTGGTCTTGAAAACCCACAGATGCCTTGGGGCCCTGGTTTTGAATACAACGACATGATCATTATCCCGGTACTGCTGGCGCTTTGTGCCGGCCCGGTCATGGCGATTATGGCCAGCGTGATGCGCGCGCGCTTCCCATCGCTCTTTATGTTCGCCGCAGCCTACTTCCCTTGCGTAATCACAACAGCCATGTTGGATCTGCCACTGTTCTAATCAGGGGGCGCCTTCGGCGACCTTCCGACACATGGCGACAGAGCGCAAGAATAGGGGAAGACAATCTTCCTGATGCGTGACACGGATGACGTGTCTGTCCTGTTTGATTGTCCAATGTCGTCGCATATCTCTCCCAAAGCAGCCAATCACCTTCTCTTTTTGGTCACCCTTATTGGAAAAGGGGTTCTTGGCCTTATTCAGCTAGCATCTGCGATCGCAATATATCTGGGCGCGATGGATCATCTGCCCCGGATCATCCGCTGGTTGTTCAGCACTGAACTTGCCGAACGCCCACCAAGCTTGATTGCGGCACAGCTTGTGAAACTGACCGCGCAGGTGCCAGCGTCGGAGGCGAGCTTTTACACCATCTATTTCGCGGCGCATGGCGCGCTGCATGTCGGAGTGGTTGTTGCGCTTTTGTGGGGCGCACGGTGGGCCTATGATGCAGCTGTGGTCGTTCTGGCCGTTTTTGTTGTCTATCAACTGATCGAATGGCAACTAACCGGCGGCACGCTTCTGTTGGTACTCTCGGCTATTGATGTTGCGGTCATTTACCTGACCGTCCGCGAAAAACGCGAACGATCAAGGCACTGGGGTTGATAATATAGGTGGGGCTGCGGAGATCACTCCGCAGCAACATCCCCCATCTCGATCACAGGTTCCATCCCGTCAAATTCTTCCTGACTGAGGTGGCATTTGATCTGATGTTCGCCCGCAAGCATCCTCATCGGTGGCACTTCAGTATCGCACAGATTTCCCGACACTTTCGATTTCCAGCCGCACCGTGTCTGGAACGGGCAACCAGGAGGCGGGTTCATGGCTGACGGAATATCGCCTTCGAGCACGATGTGCTTTTTCTTCACCTTGGTATCGGCAATCGGCACGGCTGATAGGAGCGCCTCGGTATAGGGGTGATACGGCGGCGAAAAGACCTGATCCGTTGTGCCCAGCTCAACCACATGGCCTAGATACATCACCATCACACGGTCGCTTAGATAGCGCACAATGCTCAGATCATGAGAGATAAACAGCAGCGTGGTTTTCTGCTCGCGCTGAATTTCCATCAACAGATCCGTCACCGCCGCCTGTACCGAGACATCCAGAGCCGACACGGGCTCGTCCGCAACAACAATTCTTGCGTCACCGGCAAAGGCGCGCGCAATGCCCACCCGTTGCTTTTGCCCACCAGAAAGCTGGCGAGGCATCCGTTTGGCGAATTCGCGCGGCAGTTTGACAAGGTCCAGAAGCTCCAACATGCGCTGCCAACGCTCTTTCTCGTTCTTGCCGATCTTGAATATCTCAAGCGCGCGCACAATCTGGCGGCCAACGGTCATAGACGGGTTGAGCGTGTCAAACGGGTTCTGGAACACCATCTGGATGTCCGCCACGTTCTGGGTCGTGCGCTTTTCGATAGGCACATCACCAATGCTTTGATTATCAAGCATGATAGTCCCGTCGGTGGCTGTCTCTAGCCCCATCAACACCTTGGCAAATGTGGACTTTCCGCAGCCCGATTCACCCACAATGGCCAGCGTCTCGCTTTCGCGGGCTTCAAAGGTCAGCGTCTCGTTGGCCTTTACAACCTTGGTGTTGCCGCCGCCAAACATAGCATTGGCCGCGACCTGATAGTATTTCTTAAGGTTATCCATCCTCAGGACGACCTCGCCGATCTCGCCCTTGGTTTTTACTTCGGCCAGTTCCATCGGCGCTTGCCAGTCGATCTCGTCGTATCTCAAACAGCGGGTGGCATGGCGTTCGTTGCCGGGCACGTCTTGCATCGGGATATATCCCTGATCGCAACGCCCCGCCTCAAAGTAGTCGCAGCGCGGGCCAAAGTTGCAGCCGTCAGGCCGCTCATGGGGCAGGGGGAAGTTGCCGGGAATGGCAACCAGCGGGCGCGCATTCTTGTCGGCGCCGGGGAGTGGAATCGAACGGAACAGCGCCTGAGTATAGGGGTGCTGCATCTCGTCGAATACATCCTCGATCGAGCCACGCTCGACCGCCTCGCCGGAATACATCACGCAGATGCGGTCGCAGGTCTCTAACACGAGCCCCAGATTGTGCGAAATAAACAGCATTGAGGTGCCGTATTTCTTGCCCAAATCCTTGACCAGCTCCACCACGGCTGCTTCGACAGTGACGTCCAGCGCCGTTGTCGGCTCATCCAAAATCAGCAACGAAGGCTCGCTCATTAAGGCCATAGCGATGACAATCCGCTGCTGCTGGCCACCGGACAACTGGTGCGGAAAGGACTGCAATATTCGCTTTGGATCGGGCAGTTTTACATCCGTTACCACCTGAAGCGCCCGCTCATAGGCGGCTTTCTCGGACATGCCTGCGTGGATCATCGGGACTTCCATCAACTGTCGCCCGATTTTCATTGCGGGGTTCAATGAGGCCATCGGCTCCTGATAGATCATCGCGATTTCCGAACCGCGAATGTCGCGTAGCTCTGCGTCCGACATCTCGCCTAGATCGCGGCCCTTGAACTTGATTGAGCCGCCGACGATCCGGCCGTTCTTGCCCAGATCCTGCATCACGCCCAGCGCAACCGTCGACTTCCCACAGCCGCTTTCTCCTACAAGGCCTACTGCCTCACCGGGTTTCACCGAGACGGAAAAATCCATCACCGCCGGAATTTCGCGCAGCCGCGTGAAAAACGAGATCGACAGCTTGTCGATCTCAAGAATGGGGCCGTCATACTCAGTCTTAGGCATCTCGTATCTCCTCAAGTGGAGGGCCAATCCAATGGGGCTTCCCATTCATTGGCCATAAATATCTCGAGGGGTATCAGGGGCGGGGCCCCCGAAACGCCCCGCTCAAGTCAGTCGCGCAGGCTTTCTTCACGCAGGCCATCCGCCAGCAGGTTCAAGCCCAGCACCAGCGTCAGCAAGGACACAGCAGGGGCAATCGCAGCGTGCGGATAGATCGACAACAAACGCCGCCCTGCGTTGATCGTGGTGCCCCAATCAGGGCTTTCCGAAGCCAGCCCCAATCCGAAGAACCCCAAGGTGCCCAAAAGAATGGTAGTATAGCCGATGCGCAGGCAGAAATCGACGATCAGCGGTCCCCGCGCGTTTGGCAGGATTTCCCACAGCATGATGTACCACGGCCCTTCGCCACGGGTCTGCGCAGCAGCCACGTAGTCGCGGGTTTTGATGTCGAGCGCGAGGCCACGCACGATACGGAAAACGGTAGGGGCGTTTACAAAAACGACCGAAACGAAAACCACCAGCAAGTTGGGATCGATGTCGAAACCGTCCAGAAATGCGGGCAGGCCGGGAATGGCGTAGGTGGGTGTTGCCACCAATGCTCCGTCTGTGCTGACCAGCGACAGGTACAGCCACGCCCCGATCCCGAGCACCACAATAAGCAGCGGCGTGCGCAGGCTGGGCTGGGTGTAGAAGCGCGAGTTCAACAAGATCGCCAGAAACACCAACGGAAAGACAAACAGCACCAACGCCATATAGTTCGGGATACCTGTCAGCACGATTTCTGGCGTAACCAGCAGGTAGAACAGCAAGATGACCGGAAAGGCGAGGATCAGGTTGGCCAGAAAGCTCAGGAAGGTATCAAGCCGCCCGCCATAGTATCCAGCAGGCAAGCCCAGGGTGATCCCGACCATAAAGGCAAAGAGCGTCGCAAAGGGCGCAATCTTGACCACGACCCATGCGCCATCAAACAAGCGGCTGAACACATCGCGTGCCAGATTGTCGCCGCCCAGCAAGAACCACTGGTAGTCTCCAGCCTCGGCCCCGAATAGGGGCGTGCCGGGTGCTTTGTTCTTCATGCCTGACACTTGGCTAAGCGTGTCATGGGTGGTGACCATATCCAGTACACCGCCAAAGAACCCTGCATAAACCCAGAACATTACCAGCCCAAAGCCGATCATCCCGACCGTACTATCGAACAGTTTGCCATATAGGCCGAGCCGTCGTTTGAAGGTGATGGACAGCGCATAGGTCAGCACCAGCGCAATCCACACCGGCAAAAGCTGTCGAGCCATGCCGCCTATTATCCCCGCCGACGGTCCGATTAAGACACCTGCAACAATATAAAGAAGGGCAATCGCGATGGTCGCCAGCAGTGAGTATTGTACCACCATGCCCACAAGGCCGGACAGTCCTTTGTCCGCAGACATCGTACCATCCGCATAAACAGCGCGGCTTCCGCCCGACGGCACAAGGCTCATCGCGATTTGCACCACTATAGCGATCAGCAGCACCGCCACAGCAAGGGCGAAGAAAAGATTGAGCGGCGAAAGCGCTCCGGTCCAAGTCAGTTGTTCCATATCTCTGCCCTCCCTTATGAAATGCGAATGCGTGGATTGAGGAAGACATAGCCGATGTCGGAGATCAGCTGCGTCAGCAGCACCACCACAACCGATACGACCGAGACAGCCAGCAGCAGCTCAATGTCATTGTTGCCCGCGGCTTGTACCAGCACCCAGCCAAAGCCCTTGTAGTTGAACAAAGTCTCCACAATCACGACCCCGTTCAAAAGCCACGGGATCTGGAGCATGATAACGGTGAAGGGCGCGATCAGCGCGTTCCGCAACGCGTGCCTCATCACGATGTTGCGAAAGCTGACCCCCTTGAGACGGGCAGTGCGGATGTATTGCGCGGTCATCACCTCGGTCATCGAGGCCCGCGTCATCCGCGCGATATAACCCATTCCGTATAGGGAGATCGTTAGCACCGGCAGAAAGAAGTTCTCGAAGTTGGCATTATCCATCGCCGAAGTGGCGGAGCCTTTGAACCATTTCAGCCCGAAAGCCGAAGAGGCGAAGACAGCAATGAAGATAACGCCAGACACGTATTCCGGTGTGGCCGTGCTTATTATCGAAACAGTAGAGAGAGACCGGTCCAGTTTGGACCCCTCACGCATGCCCGCCAACACCCCGATGATCAGCGCCGAAGGCACCATAAGGACCAGCACCCAAAACATCAGCTTGCCAGTCAGGCCCAAGCGGGTGGCGACAATACTACTTACGTCATCTTTGAACACGGTCGATCGGCCCCAGTCGCCCTGCAAAACCCCACAAAAGCTGCGGCGTTCTTCTTCGGGCGTGCCTTCGGAAAAACAGCGGCCAAAGGTTTTGCCCTCGGGCTTTTCGGTGACCCACCCCGGTGCAGCTCCCAGCCACTGGGCAAACTTGATCGGCAAGGGCTCAAGGTATCCGCGATCGCCCAGATAAGAGCTCACGGCCTCGTCGCTCATGCGAAAGTTGCCTTGGGTTTTGGCAAGTTTTTCGAGGTTGGGATAAAGATTGGTCAGCCAGAATACGATGAACGTCAGGCAAAGCCCTGTCAGTATCATCACTCCCAGACGTCTGAGGATGAATAGTCCCATAAATGTTAGCCCCTGTCGTTGGCTGCAGGCAGGTTGGTCCCGCCTGTTCTGTGTGGGCATTCGCCCTTGAGTGTTGGGATCAGGTCCTGCCCCCATGCAGGCTATATTACACAGCTGTGCCGAGCGCGTTGAACTCTCCCCCGATCCGTTTGTCGGACCTTAGTAATTGCAAGGGCGGTAGACACGCGAACGCCCTTGTTAGGGTATGAGGCATTAATTGTTCGCACAGGTCAATGTCATCCAGAGACATCTAATTAGAAAATTACGACAATGCATGTCGGTTTCAGGACAGTGGGGCCGTCGATTCGTCAGGCGTCTGCCTTGATGGCTTGGCGGGCCGGTGCTGCCCGTGAGCCGGTTTTTTTAGGCAAACTGCTTGCGCGCAACTGGCTGGGGGAGCGGCCTGTGTGCTGCTGCATGAAGCGCGTGAAGTAGGCCGCACTGCCGAATCCTAGATGATGGGAGATGTTGCGCGCGGGGTGGGTTGTTGTCTCTAACAAAGTTCGTGCGGCGTGGATCACCCGTTCAGTCAGTAAATCGGCTGCGGTTTTTCCGGTGGCCGCCTTGACCGTGCGTGTCAGGTGGGTCGGGGTCACGCCAAGCTCGGCCGCGTAGAACGCCATTGGCGCGCCGGACGTGTAATGCTTTGGTATCATCTGCGTGAACCTGCGCGATAGCCGCTCACCTGCCGTGCTTGGGCTGGGGATATGTTCTTCTTGCGCAATCTGGCGTCGCAACCAGACAGACATCAGCGCCACATGGGCCTCAAGCGCGTCTTGCGCCAGCGTCCGACCTTGCGATTGCTCACGCTGTGCGGCCTCGATTATCGTCGCCAATTCTGTCTGGACATGCACATCACGCACCCTCAGATGGCGCGGCATATCAGGCAGTCGCAGCGCCGTACCATCCGGCACGATGATGGCTTGCCCTAGCATCTGCGCGCCCAGATCAATGGAATAGACAGAGCCCGCAGGCACAAAAACCGCGTTGTGTGGGCCAATGCCGCGCCGCCGTCCGTCCAGCAACATGCGGCCTTGACCACGTGTGACCCAAATAAGGGTGTGATGAACCTGATCATGAGCCAGCCCCAGCCGCCAACCATCACCGCCAGCGAGCTGTGCAAGGGTCCGAATTTGAAGGCTGATCTCAGTCATCTATGGGTCCAATGTTCGAAAATAGGCGCAGGCAGCAACCTTAACGAGAAAATCCCGTAGGAAAAGCTACGAAACTGCAATGCGCCGATTCTTGCTAGGACGGCAAGGAAAGCTTTTGCCATGCGCCCATTTTGCTGCGGATCCACGTTCTTTGACGTTTGGCGTATTGGCGCGTGGCAATAATTGCGGCGGTTCTTGCGTCTTCAAGCGTGCAGGTCCCGTGTAGATACGCGATCAGTTCCGGCACGCCAATGGCTTTATGGGCGGGCAGGGTCGGGTCGTAATGCGGCGCGATGGCGCGCACTTCGTCCAGCGCACCGGCCTCTAGCATCGCATCAAACCGCTGTTCGATTCGCGCCGCAAGCCAATCACGCTCCACGTCCAGCGCAATGGCACAGCACTGATCCAGCGGCAAAAGCGGTGGTGGCGTGTCGGCTTGCCATTGCGCCAAGCTCCGACCGGTGGCCTCAAGCACCTCCCACGCGCGCTGCACCCGCGCGCGGTTAGCCAGATCAAGCCCCGCCGCTGTGGGCGCGTCCAGACCGGCAAGCAGGCTTTCTAGCGGCATGGCATCCGCGCGGGCCCGCACGTCTGGCGGCGTCAAAGGTATTTCCGCCAGCCCTTCGGTCAGGGCCTGAAAATAAAGGCCGGTGCCACCTACGATGATAGGGCGCTGCCCCTCGGCGATCACCTCGGCAACCTCACGCAGCCAGTGCCCTGTCGAGTAGGGCGCCGTCTCCGTCAGATGACCATAAAGCCTATGTGGCGCTTGCGCTTCCTCTTCTGCCGAAGGCCGCGCCGAAATCACTTGCCAGCAGGCGTAAACCTGACTGGCATCAGCGTTCACGATCACTCCGCCCTGCGTCGCGATCTCAAGCGCCAGCGCTGATTTACCCGACGCAGTTGGCCCAGCGATTAGGACGGGTTGGTCCGCGGGGATAGCTTCCAGCAACTGCGTACGTGCGTCAGATGACATTTCTTTGCTTCTCCTCACCGCGCCGCATTGAACATTTTGTGTATTTGCGACATTTTACGCATGGGCGAAAGCCTGCTATTCCAAAACTCCCTGAAAGGTCCCCCCCATGCCCGATACCTCGCAAGCTTCCTTTAAAAGGGTCATGCTCAAAATCTCCGGCGAGGCGCTGATGGGGGATCAGGGCTATGGCCTGCACCCGCCGACAGTTGAGCGGATCGCGCGGGAGGTCAAATCCGTGCACGACATGGGCGTCGAGATTTGTATGGTCATCGGCGGCGGCAACATCTTTCGCGGTCTGCAGGGTAGCGCGCAAGGGATGGAGCGGACCACAGCCGACTACATGGGCATGCTCGCCACGGTGATGAACGCACTGGCGATGCAGGCTTCCTTGGAGGGGCTCGGTATTCACACGCGCGTCATTTCAGCCATCACCATGAATGAAGTGGCAGAGCCTTACATCCGCCGCCGCGCCGTGCGCCACCTTGAGAAAAAGCGCGTCTGCATCTTTGCTGCCGGCACAGGTAACCCGTATTTCACCACCGATACCGCCGCCACGCTGCGCGCCAACGAGATGTCTTGCGAGGCGATCTTCAAGGGCACCAAGGTCGACGGCGTCTATGATAAAGACCCCGCCAAATTCGAAGATGCCGTCCGCTATGACACCGTCAGCTATGACGATGTCCTGCAAAAGCGTCTGGGCGTTATGGACGCTTCTGCGATCGCTTTGGCACGTGACAACAACCTGCCGATCATCGTCTTCTCATTGGATGAGCCGGGCGGTTTTAAAGGCATCCTTGCGGGCGAGGGTACCTATACCCGCGTTCAGGGCTGACCCGCCGACGGGTGAAAGCTGTCTTTCCTTGTCACCCCCAATGCTCTAAACCCTGCACTTAACGAGTGACACAGACGAAGGCGTTAATTCATGTCCGAAGACTTTATGCTAGATACCGACGACCTTGACCGGCGGATGAAGGGGGCGATCGCCTCTTTGCGCACGGAATTTGCTTCCCTGCGCACCGGCCGCGGCTCCGCTTCCATGCTTGAGCCGGTTATGGTCGATGCTTATGGCCAGCTGACACCGGTCAATCAGGTCGGCACCGTCAACGTACCTGAGCCGCGGATGGTCACCATCAACGTCTGGGACAAGGCGTTGGTCGGGAAGGTCGAAAAAGCCATCCGCGAAAGCGGTCTGGGCATCAATCCGCAGCTTAACGGCACGATCATTATGCTGCCGATCCCAGAACTGAACGAAGAACGCCGCACGCAGTTGACCAAAGTCGCCGGCGGCTATGCCGAAAATGCCCGTGTAAGCATCCGCAACATTCGCCGTGACGGTATGGACCAGATCAAAAAGGCCAAAGCTGACGGCATGTCCGAAGACGACCAGAAGATCTGGGAAGGCGAGGTCCAAGACCTCACCAACAAGCAGATCAAGGCCATCGACGATCTGCTTGAGACCAAGCAAGCCGAAATCATGCAGGTTTGATCTATTTTTGCCCTTTTATTGGCGCGAGGCCATTTGACGGGCTTGTGATACGACACGAACAGCCCAGAACCTATGCGTGAGACAGTATGATTAAGCGCGCCAAAGCAAAAGCTGAAGCACTGCCCGAGCAAACGCCGGGCGGTCCGCGGCACGTTGCTATTATCATGGATGGCAATGGCCGTTGGGCCACACAGCGCGGGCGGCCGCGTTTGTTTGGCCACCACGCCGGCGCTAAGCGGGTGCGCGAAGTCGTTGAGGCCTGTCCCGAAGTCGGGGTGGAGTACCTCACGATATTTGCCTTTTCGACCGAGAACTGGAAACGGACGCAGGTCGAGGTCGCTGGCCTGATGAGCCTGTTCCGCCGTTATATCAGTAAAGAGACTCGGTCCCTGAGCGAGTTTGGCGTGCGCGTACGCTTTATCGGTGATCGGGTTCGGCTGGATGACAAGCTGATCCGCCTGATGAACGAGCTTGAGGACGCCACGGCACATAACACCCGCGTACATCTCACGATTGCATTGAACTACGGCGGCCGCGACGAGGTAGCACGTGCTACCAAGCGGCTGGCGCAAGACGTTGCAAGCGGCAAACTTGATCCCGAAGAAATCGATGAAGAAACGCTGCCAAGATATTTGGATACATACGTTTTACCAGATCCGGATCTGGTGATCCGCACCAGTGGTGAAGCACGGATTTCGAATTTTTTGCTGTGGCAATCTGCCTATGCTGAATACGAATTCATCGACACGCTCTGGCCTGATTTCACCCGGATGGAGTTTGCCAGCCTCTGTGCCTCCTATGGCGGACGCGACCGGCGCTATGGCGGCGTCAAAACCTAAGGAACTTTATGAGCAGCTCTGAAAAATGGTCCGATCTAGCCGTGCGTGTGATTTCGGCGGTGGCGATGGCACTTGTCGCTGTGGTTGGCATCTGGATGGGCGGATATGTGTTCCACATCCTTGTGGCGCTGATCTGCGGTGTGATGGTTTGGGAAGTGGTCGGCATGTTGCGTCCGGGCCAATCCCGCGCCCAATTGTTGCTGGGGGGAATTACAGGGGCGGCGGTTTTGCTGTCAGTCTATCTGCCTGTGGGCGTTGCGCTGCCATTGTTGCTTGCGCCGGCGCTTGTGGGGTTTGGGTACCTTGAACGGAACCGCACGATTTACATGGCCTTCACGGTGATGATCCTGATGTCCGGTTTCGGCATGATCAAGGTACGCGACGAGATGGGCGTGAACTGGATGCTCTGGTTGGTGCTGGTTGTCGTGGTGACCGATGTGGTTGGCTATTTCGCCGGCCGCGCGATTGGCGGGCCTAAGTTCTGGCCAGCGGTCAGCCCCAAGAAAACATGGTCCGGAACAGCGGCTGGATGGGTTGGCGCGGCGATTGTCGGGTTGGTGTTCTCTGCTAACACTGGCGTTGGTTACCAACTGATAGGGATTTCTATTGCGGTCTCAATGGCGTCGCAGATGGGTGACATCGCGGAAAGCGGTATGAAACGGAAAATGGGCGTGAAAGACAGCTCAAACCTCATCCCCGGTCATGGCGGGTTGATGGACCGCTTTGACGGGATGCTTGGGGCTTCTGTATTTTTGCTCATTATCGGGCAGGTTATCGGCTTTCCCCCCGGAGTGGGGTGATCCATGCGAAAAGTCAGTATTTTCGGTGCAACGGGCTCGATTGGGCAAAACACGATTGACCTGATCAAGCGCGCACGTGACGATTATGAGGTGGTCGCCCTGACTGGCGCGCGCAATATCGCGCAACTCGCGACAGATGCGCGTGCGCTGAACGCGCAAATTGCGGTGACGGCAGATGACACCCTGCTGGATGATCTGCGCGCGGCACTTGAGGGATCGGGGATCATAGTTGCTGCGGGTGCCGACGCAATCGTCGAAGCGGCGCATCGACCTGCGGATTGGATCATGTCGGCTATCGTTGGTGCTGCTGGTCTTGCGCCCGGAATGGCCGCTTTGGGTCAAGGCAGCACATTGGCGTTGGCGAATAAGGAATCTCTTGTCTGTGCCGGCAAATTGTTGTTAGCAACGGGCAGGGCGCATGGTGCGCAAATCCTGCCTGTAGACAGCGAACATTCTGCTGTGTTTCAGGCGCTGGTGGGCGAGGATATGGACGCGGTCGAGCGGATCATCATCACTGCTTCCGGCGGCGCCTTCCGCGATTGGCCTATCGATGATCTTTGTAATGCCACGCTTGATGAAGCCTCCAGTCATCCCAACTGGGACATGGGGCAGCGGATCACCATTGATTCCGCGTCGATGTTCAATAAAGCGATGGAAGTCATTGAAACGCGAGAGTTCTTCGGGGTCAATCCGGCACAGATCGAAGTCCTGATCCACCCCCAAAGTATGATCCACGCGCTTGTCGGTTTCAATGACGGCGCGCTAATGGCGCATGTTGGGCCGCCGGATATGCGCCATGCCATTGGCTATGCACTAAACCACCCCGAACGCCGCCACTTGCCGGTTGAACGCTTGGACCTTGCCGCCATCGGAAGTTTTGAATTCCGCGCCCCGGATGATGCCCGCTGGCCTGCCTTGCGCATCGCGCGCGAGGTTATGGCGCGCGGTGGTCTGGCGGGGGCCGTCTTTAACGCCGCCAAAGAAACAGCGCTGGACGGTTTCATTGCCGGACAGCTCAAATTCACCCAGATGTCGGACGTTGTGTCGCAGGTCTTGGACCAGATGGATGCACAGGGCGGTCATATTGATGCCACCATGACCCTTGATAACGTGCTCGAAACAGACCATCTGGCACGTAAGGACGCACGGCTGGCTATAGAAAAAAGAGCAGGGTAGAGCATTGGATATTACAACACTTGTTCCGCAATTCGGCGGTTTTGTCTGGACGATGGCAGCGTTTATCATCGCATTGTCGGTGATCGTCGCGATCCATGAGTACGGTCACTACATCGTCGGGCGCTGGTGCGGGATCAAGGCGGATGTCTTCTCGCTCGGCTTCGGGCCGGTGCTGTATTCGCGCTATGACAAACACGGCACCAAATGGCAGATCGCGGCATTGCCCTTTGGCGGCTACGTGAAATTTGCAGGCGATTCCAATGCAGCCTCGGGCAAGGATGAGGACGCGATGAGCGAGGCTGCGGCAGATCCCGTTCGCCTGCGTTCAACCATGCATGGCGCACCACTTTGGGCGCGTGCGCTGACCGTTGCGGCGGGTCCTGTGTTCAACTTCGCCCTGTCTATCATCGTTTTCGGGAGCATTGCGATGACACTTGGCAATGTGCGTGAGCCACTGACGGTCGATGCGATCAAACCGCTGCCAAACGCGGTTGAGGGGCTTGAGCAGGGCGACATTCTACAGGCTATCGCGGGCCTTAAGATTCCTTCCAGCACCCAATCGCCAGAGTATCGCGTCTATATGGATGCGCTGCCGCTTGAGCCGGTGTTGGATTACACTGTTTTGCGCGATGGTGTCACACTCACGGTGCCTGGTCCTTACCCACAGCCCGCCCTTGTTGGCTCCGTCGGACCAGAGACAGCGGCCCTTGAGGCAGGACTTGCCAGCGGTGATGTGATCACCGGCATTGACGGCGCACCTGTGTTTGCTTTCCAGCAGCTCAAGGATGCTGTTGAAGGGTCCGAAGGCCGCCCGCTGTTGCTAAGTGTTTGGCGCGCAGGTGATATGCTGGAATTCACGCTGGTTCCCAAGTCCACGGATGAGCCGCAGCCTGACGGTGGCTTTGTGAATGTTCTGCGGATCGGTATCTCCAGCGACAGCGCCATTACGGCGGCCACGGAAACGCCAGGCCTGATCGAATCTGCACAGCGCGGGGTGGCAGGGACGTGGCGGATTATCAAAGGCTCCATCTCGGGGCTGTGGCATATGGTGACGGGCGCGATCAGTTCTTGCAACATGTCTGGGCCAGTCGGCATTGCGAAGGTATCCGGCGCGATGGCCAGTCAGGGCGCGATGAGCTTTATCAACTTTATTGCGGTACTCAGCACTGCGGTTGGGTTGCTCAATCTTTTCCCGATCCCCGCGCTTGATGGGGGTCACCTGACGTTTTACGCTTATGAAGCGGTACGCGGGAAACCGCCGAGTGATGGCGCGCTGCGTATCCTGATGAGCATTGGCCTCACGATGGTTCTGGGCCTGATGTTGTTCGCTTTGTTCAACGACATTTTCTGTCCCTGAGACTGGCCACATGTCTGAAAACGTGGAAAAGCAGGGCGAATGCCTTGCTTTTGCCACATTTGACGCCAGCGAATGCCACAATTCGAAAGTACATTCTTTGCATTGGTGGTTCAGCACTTAAAGGAGTGACCCATGCTAACTTTGACAAGAGGCTATCGCGGCTTGAGTGTTCTCATGGATCTCAACTGGGATCGGGCACTGTATCTGCTTACGATTGCTGTCGCTTTGGGCGCGGGTGCTTTTGTGGGCAGCTTCCAGTAAATTAACCAACATCTGTGTGACAACATGAGGTCTGCGTTTTTACGCGGGCCTTTTTCGTCTGAAAAAACCATCCCTTGGTTTTGACAAGTTCGACCCCTGCAGGTACTCAAGGTTCAACGGTGTTTATAAAATTGGGTAATAACCATGAACCTGGGGTTAAAAACGCGCGCATACGGCGCGTTCGAGCAGCAGAACTTTAAGCGGTCCGGCCTCAAAGGTCTGACATTTTCTTTACTCCTTTCAACGGCTTGGATGGCTCAAGCGCCAGAGGCGTTTGCGCAGCAGTACCAATTCAATTCGGTCCAGATCACTGGCAACCAGCGAATTGGCGACAGCGCGATCCTGTCTCAGGCTGGAATCGCCCGCGGCGAGGCGGTAAGCGCCGGTCAGTTGAATGATGCCTACCAGCGTCTCAACAACTCTGGTCTGTTTGAAAGTGTCTCTATTGAGCCGCAGGGGAGTACTCTGAAGATATCCGTGGTGGAGCTGCCAACGATCAACCGGATTTCTTTCGAAGGTAACCGTCGTATCAAGGATGACGCGCTGGAATCTGTGATTTCTTCCACGTCACGCCGCGTGTTCAATCCGACGCAGGCCGAAAAAGACGCAAACGCTATTGCCGAATCTTACTCGAACGAGGGGCGTGTCGCTGCGCGCGTTCAGGCAAAGGTGATTAAACGCAATCAAAACCGCGTTGATTTGGTCTTTGAAGTATTTGAAGGCGAAAACGTCGAGATCGAGCGCCTGAGCTTTGTTGGCAACCGCAAATATTCTGACCGCCGACTGCGCCGTGTTTTGGGAACCAAGCAGGCAGGGCTGTTCCGGCGTCTGGTGCGCCGCGACACATATGTTCAGGACCGCGTCGAATTCGATAAGCAGGTCCTGCGCGATTTCTACTTCTCGCGCGGCTATGTGGACATGCGGGTAAACTCTGTAAATGCCCAGCTTACCGAAGAGCGGGACGGCTATTTCCTTGGCTTCAACATTCAGGAAGGCCAGCAGTTCCAGTTTGGTGCCGTGTCGGTCACGTCCGAGCTGCCCAATGTTGACGGCGATGTTTATGCCGACCTGATCAAAATCAAGCCGGGTGTTGTCTACTCCCCAACATTGGTCGAGGCCGACATTGCACGGATTGAGCGTCAAGCGATCCGCGATGGTGTCGACTTTATGCGCGTTGAACCACGGGTCACCCGCAACGACCGTGATCTGTCGTTGGATGTAGAATTTGTTCTGTCACGCGGGCAGCGGATTTTTGTTGAACGTATCGACATCGAAGGCAACACCACCACGCTGGACCGCGTAGTGCGCCGCCAGTTTGACAGTGTTGAAGGCGATCCGTTCAATCCGCGCGAAATCCGTCAGGCTGCCGAACGTATTCGTGCGCTTGGCTATTTCGAGACAGCAGAAGTGAACGCCCGCGAAGGCTCCTCGGGCGAGCAAGTGGTGATCGACGTGAACGTTGAAGAGAAGCCGACCGGTTCTTTGAACTTTGGTGCGTCCTTCTCGAACACTGATGGTCCGGGTATTGCGATCAGCTTTGCAGAGCAGAACTTCTTGGGACGTGGGCAGCAGCTGAAACTTGTGGTTTCTACGGCATCCGACGCGCGCCGCTACGGTCTGCGCTTTGTCGAGCCTGCGCTGCTGGGCCGTGACGTGAGCTTTGCTTTGGATTTGGACTTTTCTGAAGAGAATTCCTCTTTCTCGACCTACGACAGCACGCGGTTGCTGTTCCGACCTAGCCTGACGTTCCCGGTATCCGAAAACGGCCGTCTGCAACTCCGCTACACCGCGGACCAGTCCGAAGTGACCGAGAACGATGACGCCGAACAGGGCAGCATCATTCAAAATGATATCGACGCAGGCTCGCTTTGGTCCTCGTCGCTTGGATATGAATACAGCTATGACACCCGCCGTACCGGATTGGACCCGAATGCAGGTGTTCTTTTCCGCTTCAGTCAGGACTTTGCCGGTCTGGGCGGTGATCAGAAATATGTGCGCTCCGTCGCCAAGGTCATCGCAGAGAAGAAATTCCTGAACGAAGAGCTGACCATTCGTGGCACGATCGAAGGTGGCGCAATTGCGTGGAGCAGTCGCACTAACCGTGCCATTGATCGCTTTATTCTGACTCCAACGCAGCTGCGCGGATTTGAGCCGGGCGGTATTGGCCCACGGGATTCGACCTCGACCGAGGGCGATACGCTGGGCGGCAACATGTATCTGGTCGGACGGGTAGAGGCGGAATTCCCGCTGGGCCTGCCGGAAGAATACGGTATCCGTGGTGGTGTTTTCTATGATGTGGGTAACCTTTGGGACCTGTCCGACGTGAACATTGGCGGTAACTCTGTGGATGGCGAAAGCGGTTCTTTCCGTCATGTCATCGGTGTTTCCATCTATTGGGATACGCCTGTGGGTCCGCTTCAGTTCAATATCTCAGATGCGATACGCAAGGAAGATTATGACCGCGAGCAGAAGTTCGAAGTGACCCTCCAGACGCAATTCTGATCGGTGCGCCGCGCGCTTCAATGTTTTGTGTTGGCGCTGGGGCTGGGGCTGCTGGGTGCAGCGCCAGTGCTTGCGCAGCAACTGTCCATCCCCGACACGCCTGTCCTGACCATCGATAGTGAGCGGTTGTTCCTCAACAGTGATTTTGGTATGCGCGTCGCCCGTCAGATAGAGGCGCGCGGCAACGAGCTTGCGACAGAGAACCGTCAGATCGAGGCGGAATTGGCAGAAGCCGAACAGGATCTCACCAAAAAGCGCACAACCATGGCGCCCGAAGCCTTTCGGCCTTTGGCGGACGCATTTGACACCCGCGTACAAACCACCCGTCAGGCGCAGGCGGCAAAGTCCCGCGCGCTCAATTCCTTGCTGGAACAAGAGCGCGAGGCGTTTCTGAATGCCGCGGGGCCTGTCTTGCAGGAATTGATGCAGGAGGTGGGCGCTAGTGTTGTGCTTGAACGGCGTACCGTTTTCATCAGTTCCAACAGCACCGATATAACCACCGCAGCGATCGCCCGTCTGAATGAGACGCTGGGAGAAGGCGACGACAAAACACCTGAACCCAAAGACTGAAACACCGCGCAGTCTTGCTCCGCGCTGGTGCAATTGCTAGCTGTGGTGTGACAGATCCCGGAAGGAATACCCATGACCCAAGACCTTAAGCGCGCCGATATCCAGATCATCCAGCGCATTTTGCCCCACCGCTATCCCTTCCTTCTGGTGGATAAGGTTGAAGAGATCGACGGCACGCAATCTGCCGTTGGCTACAAGAACGTCACCATGAACGAGCCGCATTTTCAGGGGCATTTCCCCAGTGCGCCCATCATGCCAGGGGTGACAATTGTCGAAGCGATGGCACAGACCGCCGGTGTGATGATCGGTGTCGCGCTGGACCAGTTGGATAGCAACATGCTGATCTACTTCATGTCCATCGATAACTGCAAATTCCGCCGCAAGGTTATCCCCGGCGATGTGCTGCGCATGGACGTAAAGACAGTGCGTGGCAAACCCGGTGGCAAGATATGGAAGTTTTCTGGTGTGGCCACGGTCGAAGGCGAAATGGCCGCAGAGGCCGAGTTTATGGCAATGCTTGATCTGCCTAAGGACGGTGCATAATGGCCATCCACCCCAGCGCTGTCATTGAAGAGGGTGCACAGATTGATCCAAGCGCCACTGTCGGTCCGTTTTGCGTGGTTGGACCTGAGGTGAAGCTTGGTGCGGATGTGGTGCTCAAGTCCCATGTCGTGGTCAGTGGCCAGACGACCGTGGGCGAGGGGACTGTGATCTTCTCCTTCGCCGTGATTGGTGAAATTCCGCAGGACCTTAAATTCAAGGGTGAGACGACGCGTCTTGAGATCGGCGCGCGCAACCGCATTCGTGAGCATGTGACCATGAACTGCGGCACCGAAGGCGGTGGTGGCGTGACGCGCGTGGGTGACGACAACCTGTTTATGGCCGGCTGTCACATCGCGCATGACGCGATTATCGGCAACAACGTGGTGATTGTGAACAACGCTGCCGTGGCCGGCCACTGTGTGGTTGAAGACAACGTAATCATCGGCGGTCTGTCGGGTATCCACCAATGGGTGCGCATCGGCCGTGGTGCGATCATTGGCGCTGTGACCATGGTGACCAATGACGTGATCCCTTACGGGCTTGTGCAGGCGCCACGCGGGCATCTCGACGGGCTCAACCTTGTCGGGTTGAAGCGCCGTGGCGTGGACCGCAGTGACATCACCGCCCTGCGTGCAGCCTTTCAGATGCTGGCACAGGGTGAGGGTACCTTCCACGACCGGGCCGAGCGGTTGGGCGCAGAGACCAGTAGCGATTACGTTCGTGAGATCGTTGATTTCGTTCTGTCCGACAGTGGCCGCCACTTCCTGACACCGAAATGACACTGGCGCTGATAGCAGGGCGCGGCGATCTGCCAGCGTTGGTGGCTGCGGGCGCGCAGACCCCTCCGCTTGTGTGCGGTTATGAGGGCATCACGATCAGCGGACTGGAGGCGGATCTGACGTTTCGTCTGGAAACGCTGGGGGCGTTGTTGTTGGAGCTTGGTAATCGCGGGATCACCCAAGTGTGCTTTGCCGGCGCGCTGGAGCGTCCTGCGCTTGATCCCTCAAAGTTCGATGCTGAAACAGCACCGCTGGTGCCGCTGTTTATGGAGGCGTTGAAATCCGGCGATGACGGTGCGCTGCGTGTGCTGTTGGAGCTGTTCGAGAAGACCGGTTTCGAAGTGGTCGGCGCGCATGAGATTGTGCCGGATTTACTGGCCAAAGGTGGCGTCTATGGCAGCCATTGGCCCGATGCCCTGATGCGCGAAGACGCGGCCGTTGCTGCTACGCATATCTTCGAGATGTCACCGCAGGATAAGGGGCAAGCTTGCGTTGCCGCGAAAGGCCATGTGATCGCCATGGAGGACGCGCGCGGGACTGACGCTATGCTAAGTGAGGTCGCGGGTGCGGCAAGTGGCATCCTGTTTAAAGGACCAAAAGCTGGCCAAACCCGCAAGATCGATTTGCCAACTGTCGGCCCAGAAACGCTTCAAGCGGTCCATGATGCAGGTCTGCGTGGCGTTGTCGTCGATGCGGGCGATGTTCTAGTTTTGCATCCGCGCCGCTGCGAGGAACTGGCAGACGCGCTTGGCCTCGTATTCTGGGCACGAACCGGCGAATGACCCCCCTTCGCGTCTTTATCTTGGCCGGAGAACCTTCTGGCGACAAATTGGGCGGTGCCTTGATGGCAGGGCTCAAGGAATTGCGACCCTATGTGGTCTTTGAGGGCATCGGCGGTGTGCAGATGCAGGCCGAAGGGCTGACCAGCCGTTTTGACATGAGCGAGCTTAGCGTCATGGGGTTGGCCGAGATATTGCCCAAGTATCGCCACCTGAAACGGAGGATTGCGCAGACGGCAGAGGCAGTCGTAGCTATGCAGCCTGATGTCCTGATCACCATCGACAGCCCCGATTTCTCTTTGCGCGTGGCAAAGCTGGTCAAAGCGAGCAGCACCATTCGCACGGTGCATTACGTTGCTCCCACAGTTTGGGCATGGCGACCTGGCCGCGCCGCGAAGATGGCGCAGCATATTGATCAGGTCCTTGCTTTGCTCCCGTTCGAACCTCCGTATATGGAGGCTGCGGGAATGCGGTGTGATTTCGTGGGCCATCCTGTGGTGGCTGAACCGATTGCCAGCGCAGCAGAAGCAGAAACATTTCGCGAAGATCGTGGATTGGGCAGGGCACCTGTGTTGTTGGTCCTGCCGGGTTCGCGCCGCTCAGAGGTTGCCCGTCTTGGCGCGCGGTTTGCCGAAGCCTTAAAGCGGATCAAGGCGAAAAACCCCGATCTGAAGATTGTTGTTCCCGCCGCAGGTCCAGTGGCCGATGCCGTGCTGGCGTTGACGGCGGATTGGCCCAACACGCTTGTTCTGGACCCGCGTGAAGGCGATTACGCGGATGCCATGACCCAAAAACGGGCCGCTTTTCGTGCGGCTAACGTGGCGCTAGCTGCATCTGGTACCGTCTCGCTTGAACTTGCCGCTGCCGACACGCCGATGGTCATTGCCTATGACATGAGCCCGCTCAGCCGCCTGATTATTGGCCGGATGCTGCTGGTGGACACGGTGACTTTGGTCAATCTTGTGTCAGACACCCGTGTTGTGCCGGAATTTATCGGCAAAGCATGCACGCCTGAAGCGATCGCACAGGGCGTGAGCGCTGTTTTGGTCGCCTCCGATGCGCAGCACAGCGCGATGGAACTCACGATGGAGCGTTTGGGAAAGGGTGGTGAGGCCCCCGGTCTGAGGGCCGCGCGCGCAGTACTGGACGGGATTGCGCAGGCTCAGCGTTAGCCGCGATGAATCCAGCCACCACCAAAGATACGGCTGCTGTCGGGATCATAAAAGACACACGCCTGACCGGGGCTTATCCCTTCCTCCGCTGTGACCAGTTCAACCTCGGCTGTGGTGTCCGACAGCGGACGCAAAATCGCCTCGGTCGGGGGGCGGGTGGAGCGGACGCGCACGGCCACATGCCATTCATCGCGTGAGGCGAAGGGCTCATCCCCCAGCCAGTTAATCTCTTTCACAGGTACAATGCGGGTCGCCAGCATGTGCTTTGGCCCAACGACAACTTCTTTGCGATCCGCATCAAGGCGCACTACATAAAGCGGATCGACCAAGCCGCCGATACCTAAGCCGCGACGCTGACCGATGGTGTAATTGATCACACCGTCATGTTTTGCCAGCACGTTGCCTTCGGTATCAACGATGTTCCCAGGCGCTGCAGCTTCGGGCCGCAACTTTCTGATAACAGACGCGTAATCCCCGTCGGGGACAAAACAGATATCCATGCTGTCAGGCTTGTTCGCCACACGCAGGCCGTATTTTTCCGCGAGCTGGCGGGTGGCGTCCTTGGACGGCAGATGGCCCAGCGGAAAGCGCAGGTAATCAAGCTGCTCCGGCGTGGTGGAGAACAGAAAATAGCTCTGATCTCGGTTGGCATCGGCAGCCGCGTGAAGCTCTGGGCCGTTATCGCCCATCATGCGCTGAATGTAGTGACCGGTCGCCATACAGTCGGCTTCCAGATCCTTGGCGGTTTCCAGCAAGTCTTTGAATTTCACCCGCTCGTTGCAGCGGATGCAGGGCACCGGCGTCGCTCCGCCAAGATAGCTGTCTGCGAATTCGTCAATAACCGCGTCCCTGAACACATTTTCATAGTCCAGCACGTAATGAGGAAAGCCCATATCCTCGGCCACGCGGCGCGCATCGTGGATGTCGATCCCCGCACAGCACGCGCCTTTTTTGGCCAGCGCTGCACCGTGATCATACAGCTGCAACGTCACACCAACCACGTCATAGCCTTCTTCCGCCAGCATTGCGGCAACGACAGAGCTGTCCACACCACCTGACATAGCGACCACCACGCGGGTGTCGGCAGGGGACTTGGCAAAGCCAAGCGAATTCAGCGGCGGGGTGTCGTCAAAGGGCATAGGGCCTCAGCAATTTGGGGTGGCTTTGATATAGAATATAGGAAAATGCGAACTACTCACAAGGGGCGGCTTCACATGTCCTTAAGAACGCTGGGCCAAAAGTACGATGGTCAACAGGACGGTGTTTAGAGATGTATCTTAAAAAAGTCGACGGCCCGCGTGCCGTAACCCTCACGGATGGATCAAAAATGACCCGCGCAGACCTACCCTCGGCAAATACCCGGCGATGGGTCGCTTCTCGCAAGGCTGCTGTAGTACGCGGTGTGGTTTATGGATTGATCAGTAAGGATGACGCTTTGTCACGCTATAATCTCAGCGATGATGAGTTCATCGAATGGGTGCGCGCTGTCTCAACCCACGGAGAAGTCGGCTTAAAAGCGACGATGCTTCAGAAATATAGACAACTTTAGGTTGTTGCGGTATTAATGATTCCAACGTTTACGAGTAGTTAACCTTTATTGTTCACGATTGTGTGTAGAAATTGACCTTGAACCGCTGGAGATAATCAAAAATGCGCGTGCTGCTTGTCGAAGATGATCCTACGACCTCGAAAAGCATCGAGCTGATGCTGACTCATGCAAACCTGAACGTCTACGCGACAGACTTGGGAGAAGAAGGGATCGATCTGGCCAAGCTGTATGATTACGACATCATTCTTCTCGATCTCGACCTGCCGGACATGAGCGGACATGAAGTTTTGCGCCAGTTGCGGCTAAGCCGGATTGAAACACCTATTCTTATTCTGTCCGGCGCAGACGACACGGAGAGTAAAATCCGCGGTTTTGGTTTTGGTGCTGACGATTATCTGACCAAACCCTTCCACCGTGAAGAGCTGGTTGCGCGCATTCATGCCATCATCCGCCGCTCGAAAGGTCATTCTCAGTCGGTGATTGATACAGGTCTTGTCTCGGTCAATCTGGACGCAAAAACGGTGAGTGTCGAAAACAAGCCTGTGCACCTGACCGGCAAAGAATATCAGATGTTGGAACTGTTGAGCCTGCGTAAGGGCACGACCCTTACCAAAGATATGTTCTTGAACCACCTTTATGGCGGCATGGACGAGCCAGAGTTGAAAATCATCGACGTGTTTATTTGCAAGCTGCGCAAAAAACTGGGCACGGCTACTGGCGGTTCCAATTACATCGAAACGGTCTGGGGACGCGGCTATGTCTTGCGTGATCCTGATCCGGTAGAGATGGATCTTGCTGTGAGTGCCTGAAACAACGGCCCGCGGTTGTGAAAGATGCTAGACCTGCCTTTGGTCGCGCCCTATCTAAAAGCGGATAGGCGGCAACCCGAAGGCAGGTTTTTTAGTGACTTCCGAAAATACGACAACCGATCTGGATATCAGCGCGCTCTCTGAAGAACAGGCGAAGACTGAATTGGCGGCACTCGCTGTCAAGCTGGCTGGGGCAAACAACGCCTATCATACAGATGATGCACCAGTAATTTCGGATGCTGAGTATGATGCACTTAAGCGCAGAAATGCTGCGATAGAAGACCGTTTCCCGGACCTAAAACGCGAAGACAGCCCCAGTGATCAAGTGGGCGCGCCAGTGGCGGCCGGATTTGGTAAGATAACCCACAGTGTCGCTATGCTCTCGCTGGCCAACGCCTTCAGCGACGAAGATGTGCGGGAATTTGATGCCTCTGTCCGCAAATACCTTGGACTGCGTCCCGACGCTCCACTGACCTTCACGGCAGAGCCCAAAATCGACGGTCTGTCACTTTCATTGCGGTATGAAGGCGGGGTGCTGGTGCAGGCCGCAACGCGTGGCGACGGGGCGGTGGGTGAGAACGTTACCGCAAATGCCCGTGCCATTGCAGATATTCCGCATCAGCTCGACGGCGCGCCAAAGGTGCTGGAGGTGCGTGGCGAAGTTTACATGAGCCACGCCGACTTTGCGGCGCTCAACACCCGTCAGGACGCGCGCGGCGGCAAAACCTTTGCCAATCCACGCAACGCGGCCGCAGGATCTTTGCGCCAGCTTGATCCCGAAATCACTCGTGCGCGGCCCTTACGCTTTTTTGCTTACGCATGGGGCAGCCTGTCTGAACCGCTGGGTCAAACGCAATGGGAGTCTATTAAGAATCTGGGCAGCTTGAAGTTTTCGATCAATCCGCTGACGCGCCGCTGTGACAGTCCCTCAGAGATGATTGCACATTACGCCGATATCGAAGCGCAGCGCGCGGCCTTGGGCTATGACATCGATGGGGTCGTGTACAAGGTGGACAATCTAGCACTTCAGGAACGGCTTGGCTTCCGGTCAACAACACCCCGCTGGGCGATTGCGCATAAATTCCCTGCCGAACTCGCTTGGACCACGCTGGAGGGGATTGATATTCAAGTGGGCCGAACCGGCGCTCTCAGTCCGGTCGCACGGCTTGCGCCTGTCACCGTGGGCGGTGTGGTTGTCTCAAACGCAACGCTGCACAACGAAGATTACATCAAAGGCCTCGATAGCAAGGGGCAAGAGATCAGGGGCGGCAAGGATATCCGGGTCGGTGATCTGGTGCAGGTTTACCGCGCGGGAGATGTGATTCCGAAGGTGGCGGATGTGGACATCTCGAAACGCGCTGCGGATGCGGTACCTTTCGTCTTTCCACATGTCTGCCCCGAATGCGGCAGCGACGCGGTGCGTGATCCGGGCGATGCGGTCCGGCGCTGTACGGGCGGGTTGATCTGTCCGGCGCAGGCGGTCGAAAAGCTCAAGCATTTCGTTTCCCGTGCGGCCTTTGATATCGATGGGTTGGGTGCAAAACAGGTTGAGCAGTTCTACCTTGATGGCTGGATCGCGGAACCAGCGGACATTTTCACGCTTCAGCGGCGTTTCGGCAGCGGCGTGCAGCAATTGAAAAACCGCGAAGGCTGGGGGGATAAATCTGCCACCGCGCTTTTTGCTGCGATTGATGATAAGCGGAAGATCCCGCTTGCTCGGCTTCTGTTCGGGTTAGGCACCCGCCATGTAGGTGAGGCGGCGTCGAATATGATCGCGCTGCACTATGGCACGTGGGACGCTCTGGCCAACGGCGTGGACGATGCGCGAGATCAAACTGGCCCAGCGTGGGAGGATCTGATCGGGATTGACGGCATGGGAACGGTTATGGCCGGCTCACTTGTCGGGGCATTCGCCCAAGAGGCGGAGCGCGCATCGATCGACCGCTTGGTGGCGCAGCTTGATGTGCAAGAGGCCAAGCGGGCCGATACCACTGGCTCCCCCGTTGCCGGAAAAACCGTGGTTTTCACTGGCACGCTCGAAAAAATGACCCGCGCAGAGGCCAAGGCGCGGGCAGAGCGGTTGGGCGCGAAAGTGTCCGGCTCTGTCAGTGCAAAGACAGATATTCTGGTGGCTGGACCAGGCGCAGGCTCCAAGGCAAAGAAAGCGGCCGAACTGGGGATCGAGACGCTGGACGAAGACGGCTGGCTCGACTTGATTGCAGGCCTGTGAGCACACGGCCCGAACCTCTTTTTCCGCTTTTTGCGGGGCTTGATAGCTTGCCGGGCATTGGCCCGAAAACAGCGCAGCATTTCGCAGGGCTCCGGGTGCAGGCCCCGCGTGATCTGCTATTTACGCTGCCCCAATCAGGCATCGACCGCCGTCTGGTGCCAACGGTCCAGGGCGCGCCGTTTCCGACAACGTTGACTGTCGCAGTCACCATTGGCAAACATTCTCCTCCCCGCAACAAGGGCGGCGCTTACCGCATTCACGTTGAGGATGCGCAGACTTCGTTCCAGTTGGTTTTCTTTCATGCGCGTGGGGATTACTGGCAGCGTGCTTTGCCTGAAGGCAGTCGCCGTGTCGTATCAGGGCGGGTAGAGCTTTTTGACAGCATCCCGCAGATGGTTCACCCCGATTTCACCGTGCCAGAGGATGAGGCCGACAGCATCCCGAAATTCGAGCCAGTCTATCCGCTCGCCCACGGTGTGACGCAAAAGCTGATGTATAAAGCCACGCGCGGCGCGGTGGCATTGATCCCGCCCATGGGAGAGTGGATCGACCCCGGTCAATTGGCCAAAGCAGGATGGCCGGACTTCACCACAGCAGTCACAACTGCGCATGACCCGGCATCATTGAATGACATCAGTGCATCTGCGCCCGCACGGGAAAGGCTCGCCTATGATGAGCTTTTCGCCCACCAGATCACATTGGCATTGGCCCGACAGGTGGAGCGGCGCAAGAAAGGCCGCGCAGCGAAGGCCACCGGCGTGTTGCAAGCCAAAGTGCTGGAGGGTTTGCCCTATGCGCCCACCGACGCACAAACCCGCGCTATAGCCGAAATCATTGCCGACATGGGAAGCGACCAGCGCATGAATCGGTTGCTGCAGGGCGACGTCGGCGCTGGTAAAACGCTGGTTGCGTTTATGGCGTTGCTGGCGGCGGTAGAGGCCGGCGGGCAGGGGGTGTTGATGGCGCCTACTGAAATCCTCGCGCGGCAGCACTTGCAAGGGCTGCAACCCTTGGCCGAAAGCGCGGGCGTAGTGTTGGAAATCCTGACAGGTCGGGACAAGAGCGCCGAGCGTGCCGCAAAAATCGCTGCACTTGAGCGGGGCGACATCCAAGTGCTTGTCGGCACACATGCCGTCTTTCAGGAAACGGTGGTGTTCAACGACCTGCGGCTTGCCGTCGTGGATGAGCAGCACCGCTTTGGCGTGCGCCAGCGGCTGGAGCTGGGGCGCAAGGGCCGTCATGCCGATGTACTGGTGATGACTGCCACACCGATTCCGCGTAGCCTTGCGCTGGCGCAATACGGTGACATGGACGTCAGCGTGCTGGATGAAAAGCCACCCGGCCGCAAACCCATCCAGACCGTTCTTATCAGCACGGAACGCTATGATCAGGTCATCGACCGATTGCGTGCAGCGATTGCGGACGGGCGGCAATGCTATTGGGTCTGCCCCTTGGTCGAGGAAAGCGAAGTCAGCGATCTCACCTCTGCCGAGGAACGGTTCAAGCGCTTGCGCGCGGCCTTGGGCGAAGGGGTGGTTGGGATGGTTCATGGTCAGATGCCGCCAGCGGATAAGGACGCGGCGATGGCTTCCTTTCAGCGCGGTGAGACAATGCTGTTGGTGGCCACGACCGTGATTGAGGTGGGCGTGGATGTGCCCAATGCCTCTATCATGGTGATTGAACGGGCCGAAAGCTTTGGTTTGGCGCAGTTGCACCAGCTGCGCGGACGGGTAGGACGCGGGTCAGCCGCCTCCAGCTGTTTGCTGATGTACCAAAACCCCTTAAGCGAGACAGGGCGTCAGCGCCTAGAAGTGCTGCGCGAGACAGAAGACGGATTTGTCATTGCCGAAACGGATCTGAAAATGCGCGGGACCGGTGATTTGATCGGCACAGCCCAGTCCGGTGTGCCAAGGTTCAAGGTAGCCGACCTTGAAAAGCAAGCCGCGCTGATGGCAGTGGCTCAGTCAGATGCGCGCAAACTGCTCAATGATGATCCGGGTTTAGAGAGCGATCGTGGCCGTTCTGCTCGCCTGCTTTTGTGGCTCATGAGACAGGATGAAGCAATTCGTTTGATTTCAGTGGGTTAGGTCTGATGTTCCGTTAAGTTCACAAATGTTCTTAAAAAGTTCTGTACAACGCGTTAATAATATGAGAACAAAGAGGCAACAAGAACGGAGAGAGACATGACCTTCTACAAAACAATCAAAGCTATCGCCACACGGTCGCAAGACACATTGGTCCAAGATGCAGCTGGTGCTGCAGCGTTGATTGTTATGCTGGTTGTTGGTTTGCATCTTCCCGTACTTGTCTGATTTTCTGCCTGCGCTCTCATGCCAGGGCCGGTTTTCTGGCGCATCTGTCCCAAATTGATGTGCCTTCCATGTTACGCTCTGCCTGTCTGTAACATGTCTTGGGGATGCCTTCCCTGAACCGCGCTTTTGGGTCCCACATGGGAAACGCTTTTCTTGCGCCGCCATCCTTTTGGATGTGCGGCGTTTTTTTGATCCGCCTAGGCGTCAGGCATCTTGTTGGGCGGCAGCCATGGCTTCGGCCAAAGCTTCGATGCTCAGCAGGATCGAGGCGTGGCGATTCTTGTATTCGACGGCAGGTGTTAGTACTTCGAACCCGTCAAATGGCGCTTTTGGCACGCCGCCTTTGCCTTTCAACATCGCTTTGAGCTGATCCCGACCACGCTGCACGGTCTCCAACGTAGCACCTTCCGCGGCGGCCCCTGTGACGGCGGCGGCGGCTTGACCCAGTGCACAGGCCTTTACGTCCTGACCCAACGCCGCCAACCGACCATTAGCCACCTGAACGTCGACCGTCACGCTTGACCCACACAAGGGGGAGCGGCGCGTCACGCTTGCGTCTGGCGCGTCAAGACGGCCTAGATGGGGAATATCAGCCGCCAGCGCGAGGATGCGCGACGAGTAGAGCTTGATCAAATCAGTGTCGTTGGACATGGCATTTCCTTTGTCTGCCTTCTACATAAGCCGATACAGACCGGATGCAAAAACTTTTGAACGAGGTGCGCCAGCATGTCCTTTGACCCGACGACCCTAAAGTACAATGAGGCTGGCCTGATCCCGGCGATTGCGCAAGATCATAGCACTGGCGAAGTGTTGATGATGGCATGGATGAGCGCTGAAAGCCTGATGCGGACGCTTGAGAGTGGACAGGTTACCTATTGGAGCCGTTCGCGGCAGGAATTTTGGGCAAAAGGTGCGACATCGGGCCACGTACAGACACTCAAAGAGCTGCGAGTGGACTGTGACCGTGACTGTTTGCTGATGCAAGTCGACCAAATTGGTGCTGCCTGTCACACCGGACGCCGCAGCTGTTTCTACACGGTGGTTACCAGCGATGGCGAAAAAGAAGTGATCAGCGTCGGTAGCTAAAGCCCGATGAGGGCGCGAATATCGGCGGGCGAGGCACCTTGCGCGCGGTAAAGCGATAGCGCGCGCGCATCATCGCGCTTGGCCAGCCGCTTACCTTTGTCATCGCGGATCAGCGGATGGTGGTGGTAGACGGGCGTGGGCAGGTTGAGTAGTTCTTGTAGCAGAACGTGTATCACCGTCGCGTCGAACAGATCCGCGCCGCGTATAACATCCGTGACACCCTGTGCTGCATCATCCAGCACGACCGACAGATGATAGGACATGCCAATATCGCGGCGGGCCAGCACGATATCACCGATTGTGCGAAGTATTTCAGGGCCGGACATTTGTGCGGTGCCGCTTTCCGTGGGCAAGCAGGCTTCCTTAAACATGACAGGCGCGGTGCTGGCATTGGAATGTCCGGTCAGGCGCAAGGCTTTTGACATGTTCAGACGAAGGGCTGCATTGTCCGGACGCTGGGCTCTTTCAGTCATTTTGTGTTTCTCTCGGCACGTGCCGGGGTAGATCACACCATCAGGACCAAGAAGCGGCACACCTTCTTGTGGCGCACTGGCAGCAGCAGCAATATCTGCACGCGAACACGTGCACGGATACAGCAGACCGCGCGCCCAAAGCTGGTCGAGCACATCCTGATAGACGTCAAACCGATCTGATTGCCGCATGACTGGAGTTTCCCATTTCAGGCCAAGCCATGCGAGGTCATCGTAAATCTGGGTTTCCCATTCGGCACGCGCGCGGGAGCGGTCGATGTCTTCAACCCGCAGCAGAAAACGACCATTTCTGGTCTGTGCCATGTTATAGGCAAACAATGCGGAATACGCATGGCCCAGATGCAAGGGGCCGGTTGGGGATGGGGCAAAACGGGTGGTGAACGTCAAGCTTTTTCAACCACGTAGACTGTTGAGTTCAAGTTCTTGCCAGGCATGTGTGGCCCGTGGTCCATGGACAAAAGCCGCGCCGCGCCGCAATCGAGCCATTCGTTCAGCCGCCCCGTATTAGCAGAATCCGCCAGTGCGTGGTCGTTGAAAGAAAACACCAGCTTTCCGTCCCGCGATAGCGCGTGCAGCAAGGTATCAAGGGTTGAGGGAGGCGCAGCACCTGCTCCGATCACCCCGACCGCACTGATCAGAGTGTAATTGCCGTCCAGCTTTGCGTCCGGCTCAATCTGTTTGAGGGTTCGGTAGATGTTTTTGGCACGGGCCTGTTCCAGCATTTCAGCCGAAATATCAACGCCGTCGATAACCTCAAACCCTGCCAAGCGGAACGCCAGACCAGCGAGACCGGTTCCGCAGCCGAAATCGAGCAAAGGTGTTGTTTTGTCCACGACACAAGCCGCCAACGCTTCTGCGCAGCGCGTTGGCGCCGCATAGCCGTGCGCGCCGACTTCGGCCTCATAGGTCGCGGACCATTCATTATAAAGAGCGCGAGTACTGTCGGAATCCCGCGCTACATAGGCTTTGTCCAGAAAATTTGTGCTCATTATGACAGTTTAAGCGTGCTCGCCTTGTTGTCCAGAGGCAAGCCATTCCTGCCAATCTTCTTTGGCGCGGTCGGTATAGGCCTTGTAGCGATCTTTTCGCCCGCGTCGGCCACTTTTGAGCCCTTCAACCGCAGGAAAGAGGCCAAAGTTGACGTTCATCGGTTGGAAGGTCTTGGCCTCAGCGCCACCAGAGATGTGGGTGATCAACGCGCCGGTCGCGGTGGTGGGGGGGGGCGTATCAATGGTCGTGCCGTTGATCTGCGCGGCGGCCAGACGACCGGCAAGCAAACCCATTGCGGCACTCTCGACATAGCCCTCAACGCCGGTGATTTGACCAGCGAAGCGGATGTTGGGGCGGGACTTTAGGCGCATCTGACCATCCAGCAAGGTAGGCGAGTTCAGAAAGGTGTTGCGGTGAATGCCGCCCAGACGGGCAAAACTGGCGTTCTCCAAGCCTGGAATACTTTTGAAAACATCCGTTTGCGCGCCGTACTTCATCTTGGTTTGGAAGCCGACAATATTGTAAAGCGTGCCTAGCTTGTTGTCGCGGCGCAGCTGTACCACGGCATAGGCTTTCACATCGGGCTGGTGCGGATTGGTCAAGCCAACAGGTTTCATCGGGCCAAAACGCAGGGTCTCGCGGCCACGCTCCGCCATGACTTCGATTGGCAGGCAACCGTCGAAATAGCCCGCAGTTTCGCCCTCGTGGAACTCGGTTTTGTCGGCAGCCATCAGCGCATCGATGAACGCCTCGTACTGCTCTTTGTCCATGGGACAGTTGAGGTAGGCGGTGCGCTCTTCCTCGGTTTCGCCCTTGTCATAGCGCGATTGCATCCACGCTTTGCTCATGTCGATGCTGTCATGGTAGACGATCGGTGCGATGGCGTCGAAAAAGGCAAGCGCCTCGGCTCCGGTTTCGGCGGCGATTGCCGCACCCAGATCGGAAGACGTGAGCGGGCCTGTGGCAATGATCCAGTGGCCGCTGTCGGGAAGCGACCTAATCTCTCCGTATTCAACGGAAATATTGGGATGGGCCATCAGCGCATCTGTCACTGATTGCGCAAAGGGATCACGGTCCACGGCCAATGCACCGCCGGCGGGCAGGCGGTGTTTTTCAGCGGTTTGCATGATCAAACCGTTGGCTTGGCGCATTTCCCAATGCAGCAGGCCCACGGCGTTCTGTTCGCTATCGTCGGAGCGGAAGGAGTTGGAGCAAACCATCTCACCCAGCAATCCGGTCTGGTGGGCAAAGGTTTCGACCTTGGGGCGCATTTCGTGAATGACCACCTTGATACCAAGGTGTGCGGCCTGCCAGGCGGCCTCTGATCCGGCCATACCGCCGCCGATGATGTGTAATGTGTTATCCATGCCCCGCAGATATGCCAGCGCGCGCAGCGGTGCAACAGGCCGCGCGCCAAGTTAATGCGGCAAATCAACTAGAGCTAATCAGGGTGTAAAGAAAGGTGGGAGGATTTTGGGGTCGCCGCTGCGGGAAAGAAGGGGATCAGATGAGAGTCTAATCTGGAGGGATCTTCCGCCTACGGCGACCCAAAATGGGGCAGCACATCGTGCCATGTGCAATTTATGCCTTATTCCTGCCAGATTTGCCAGACGTAGTTTCGCGACACTGAGGTGCCAATTGCGCAACAGTATGGATTGGCTACAAAAAAGCCCCAGTCGCTGGGGCGAACGGGGCTATATTTTGTTGGTGTATAACGGTCAGGACGGGGGCGCGAGGATATCTAACTCTAACCCTGACGGGACCGACGCGGGTACACCAAGACCGCGCTTTCCGGCCGTTGGGTCCGTAAGCGCACCAAGAAACGCCATGATCTTATCTATTTCGGCCTGTTCCAGCGCCACGTCAGAAATTTCGATGGCTTCGGCGATACGCATAAGTTCGTCGAAATTATCCATCGCAGTCCAGTCGTAGGCCTCAATGTCGCCGGACAGACGGGCTTTGCTGCGGTCATATTTGGCAAGGCCATTGACCGCATCCAGATGGTGAAGGACGATATCATCAAGGTTGGAGTATGCACCGTTGTGCCCGTAAGGCGCAGTTTCGGTCACATTGCGCAGGGACGGCGTGCGGAATCGGTACATGTCATCCGCCACACCCGTCACCATGCCGTGACCGGTGTCAGCATAGTCTTCCTTGCCCGGGCCCAGTTGTGGCAGACCAATGGCGTGAAAGTCGTGATCGGTCTGGAACGACCCCGAGTGGCAGGTCGAGCAGCGCGCCTTGCCGTAGAACAGATCCATCCCCTCAAGCTGTACGTCGGTCATGGTATTTTCGCCGCGCAGATATTTGTCGAACGGGCTTTGATCAGCGCGGAATTCCGACCCGATGAAGGCGGCAAGGGCCGTACCGATGTCATTGATGTGGATACCGGTGACGTCCAAATCGCCGAAACGCTGGCGGTATTCGGGGATCGCATCCACGCGGCGTGCAAGGATATCCCATGCGCCGCCCGGTCCAAGAATACGCTCGGCAGCAACAGCATCCGCCACTTCGTTCTCACCCGCATCGCCGGCCATTTCGGCAGGTGATAGAATGGGCAGAATGTTCTGGGCCGCAAGCGCCGAGGGCATAGGCCGCTCCAGCGTGCGGCCTTCGGGCATGCGGATGCCGAACATGGCGTGGCGGTCCTTGGCCGTGCGACCGTCATGGAACATCACGGTGAATTCTTTAGCGCCCAGATTGAACAGGGCAGGTGCGTTGCGCGGAATGCGGGTCTTTGGTTTGTTGGCCGCATCAATGCTGCGCAATTCGCCAAGGCCGATGCCCCCTTCACCAAGCGATAGGGACATGGCGTCCGAGGTGCCAAGGGTTGGGTGATGGCAGGTGGCACAGGCAATATTGTGATTGCCTGACAGAACCGGATCAAAGAACAGGTCACGTCCCAGACCAATCAGCTGCGCGGGCGAGTTGTGGAAGTCTTCATCACTGACTGGCGCGGGCAAAGGCCCTGCAAAAGCGGCGGCACTACCCATTAGGCCCACACACAACGCGCCTAGCGCTTGTTTCAACATCACACTGCTCCTCAAGAGATTGTGATGAGGGCTAACTTAATTTTGACACAAAAACGACAAAAGCTTTGGAAAAACACCGTGCCGCATTAGGAAACAGTTATTGTTTCCAGTCAGGTGGCCGCTTTTCAATAAAGGCCTGCATGCCTTCGTTTGTGTCGTTGTAGCTGAGGTTTTCGACCATGACGGCACCAGTGTGGGTATAGGCAGCCGCAGTTTCCATCGCCAATTGCTCATAGAAAGCGCGCTTACCGATTTTCACAGCAGCGCCCAATTTGCCCGCGATCTGGTCTGCCAGCGCGGCAGTTTCCTGCGCCAAGGCCTCTGGTGCGACGACACGGTTGATAAGGCCCAGCTCTTCGGCCCGCTCGGCAGAGATAAAATCGCCGGTGGTCAGCATTTCAAACGCCTTCTTCGGCACGATGTTACGGCTAAGCGCGACCATCGGGGTTGAACAGAACAAGCCGATGTTCACACCATTGACGCCAAAGCGCGTGCCTTGCCCCGCCACGGCCATGTCGCAGGTCGCCACCAGCTGACAGCCAGCAGCGGTGGCAATGCCGTGTACCTGCGCGATCACCGGTTGCGGCATGCTTTGGATGCGCATCATTACATTAGTGCAACGCGCGAACAGATCGGCAAACGCCGTGGCACCTTTGTCTTCGTTCTGGCGCATGGCTTGCATCTGGCGCAGGTCATGGCCTGCACAAAACGCCTTACCTGCGCCTGCAATTGTGACGACCCGGCAGGTCGGATCACCTGCAAGCTGGTCGAGCGTCTCTTGCAGCGCTGCCAGCATCTCATCGCTCAACGCATTGAGCCGCTCGGGGCTGTTCAATGTGAGGTGCGTGACCGCGTCCCGTTGCGTTACTTCCAGAATTGTCATCTTGCGCGCTCCTTATGTTGCGGCAACTCTAGCGGCAACCTTAGGAGGAGGACAAGTATGGCCCGTAGCAGTGAAGTAATGATGGATGCGCCACAATTGATGACGTTCATGCGTGAGGTGTTCCAGCAGGTGGCGGATGATTTCAACGTTGAAGAGGTCAAGCCAAACGAAGTGACCATCCGACTTATTGTTTCGGAAAAGCATTTGCGTCCGGGCGGGACCGTCTCAGGCCCGTCAATGTTCGGGTTGGCTGATGTGGCGGCTTATTTTGCAACGCTGGCCATGATCGGGCCACAGGCGCTTGCGGTGACGACCAACTGTTCGCTCGACTTTATGCGCAAGCCTGCGGCGGGGGTCGATCTGATTGCGACGGCAAAGTTGCTGAAACTCGGGCGGCAACTGTCGGTATCCCACGTGCTGATCTATTCTGAAGGCATGGAAGAACCGGTCGCTCAGGCGACTATGACCTATGCGATTCCTCCAGTGAAATCGCTTTAAGGTACAATCCGATTTCGCAGAGAAATTGTATCAAAAAAGGGCAGGGGTAAACCCTGCCCAAGTGAAGAGGTCTGGTTTGACGCCACGGGGAGTCACGCCTTCCAGAACACCTTGCGCGCCTCGATCAGAGCCACATCAGATGTAAGTCCCACATCAGCAAGCTGCCATGCCTCAAGCGTATGCAGGGCGCGGCGGGTGCGTTTGCGGGCTACCCATTTCGTGACAAGCGCCTCAAATTTAAAGCTAATTACCGCCAGCAGGGGCAAGCTGCGCGTGGTGCTAAGAACCGCGTGGGCATCAGTGTTCATGGTCGCTGTCTGTGTCATGGGTAAATCTCCTTGAATAATTGTATTGACACAATTAGGCGGTATCGCCATGAGTATTGGTACAATGCAATTTTGCGTAGTTCTATGGAAACATTGTAATGGATACAATTTGGACGCCCGAGGTTGATCCGACGGTCAAACCTAAATACCGCGCTGTTGTCCGCGGAATCAGATCCGGCATTGCGTCAGGCGCGCTGTCCGTAGGGGACAAGCTGCCACCAGTGCGCGATTTGGGCTGGAAGCTGGAGATGACACCGGGGACAGTCGCGCGGGCCTATACCGTTTTGACGGATGAAGGTGTGCTGACAGCCGAGGTCGGACGGGGGACCTTTGTCGCAGCGCCTAAAGCAGAGCCGCCGTTGAACCTTTTGGAAATGGATGTGATCGAACACCGGACCGGGGGTGATAACTATGAGGTTAATCTGTTTTCCCCGCATTTACCCAATGGCGGGCAATCGACGCTTATCCGTAAACTGATGGCGCAAATCGCACAGGATCCGCCATCGGGGCTTATGCATTATCCGTCGCGGCGGGGCGCGCAGCCGGCGCGAGAGGCGATGTTGCACTGGTTGCACGATGTTGATCTGGGGCCGCTGACCGAAGCCGATATCGTGCTTTCGCACGGCGGCCAGAATGCGATCATGTTGATCTTTCAGACAATTCTGTCAGGTCGCAGGCCAGTCGTTTTCCTTGAAGAGCTTTGCTATCCTGGCTTTCGCCGTGTGGCTTCTGCATTGCGGGCGGAGGTCGTGACGGTTGCGATGGATGAGCATGGCGTGTGCCCTGTCGCCCTTGCCGCCGCGGCGGAGCGCTACCCCGAGGCACAGATCATCTGCACCTCTCCCGAAGTCCACAGCCCGACCTGCGGCTTTACCCCGTTGGCCCGCCGCAAAGAGATTGTCGAAGTGGCGCGCCGATATCACCTGCAGATCGTCGAGGATGATTGCTACCGGATCGGAGCGGCCCAAGCGCCCGGTTATCGACAGCTGGCACCGGAGCGGGGCTGGTACCTTACATCCGTCAGTAAATCCATTTCGCCCGCCTTACGACTGGGCTGTGCAGTCGGGCCGCGGGCACAAGCTGCGGCTTTGCACCGCAGCGCCGAACACGGGTTTTTCGGGCTCGCCACCCCGATGACTGATCTAGCGGCTGCGCTGTTGGTCCATCCACAGCTTGAAGAGGTGATAGCGCGGACACGCGAAGGGATTACGGAATACGTTAGAACGGCGGTTAATATTTTAGGTGGATATGAATTGTGCTGGCGGCCGGATGTCCCGTTTTTCTGGTTGAATTTGCCTGAAGGCTGGCGAGCGAACGCATTTTGTCGCGCCGCCGAGACGGTGGGTGTTCGAATGCGTGCCGCGGAAGAGTTCGCCGCGCGAAATGCCCGAACGCCTCATGCGGTACGTATGGCTGTCAATGCAGGCGTGAGCCTCATCAGCTTCGAAGCGGCGATGGTGCGCTTGCGTGATTTGCTTGATAATCCCACGGAAGAGATCGGTGTGTAGGGTAGTGTGTGGCCTACTATTTTCCGCGTTTGATTGGGTGCAAAGCATGGAAACGCGTAAGCAGGCGCAAAATGACCTCCCGAAAGGGTGCTATTTTTGGGGTAAAATAATACCTTAATTGCAAGCATTTGAATCTAAACGGTTAATTTGATTTTGACCCGCTTGACCTGGCCAGCGGCATGGTTATAACCCGCCCATCACATCGGGCTTTTGCCCCTGTCACCACACAAACGGGAATACCGTATATGAAAACCTTTTCTGCAACACCGGCAGACATCGACAAGAAATGGATCATCATTGATGCCGAAGGCATCGTGCTGGGCCGTCTTGCGTCGATCATTGCCACGCGTTTGCGCGGCAAACACAAGCCATCCTTCACGCCTCACATGGATTGCGGCGATAACGTCATCGTAATCAATGCCGAGAAGATCCAAATGACCGGCAAGAAGCGCGAAGAAAACTTCTACTGGCACACCGGCCACCCGGGCGGGATTAAAGAGCGCACAAAAGCCGAAATTCTTGAGGGTAAGCACCCTGAGCGTATCGTGACCCAAGCGGTTAAGCGCATGCTTCCAGGCAACCGCCTGAGCCGTCAGATCATGACCAACCTGCGCGTATACGCCGGTGGTGAGCATCCTCATGAGGCCCAAGAGCCTACAGTTCTGGATGTTGCATCCATGAACAAGAAAAACACACGGAGCGCATGAGCATGGCTGACGAAATCAACACACTCGAAGATCTCGCATCTGTAGCCGGCATCGAAGCCACTCCAGAAGTAGAACTGATACCACGTGAGCCCGTTCGTGACGAATTCGGCCGCGCCTATGCAACCGGCAAGCGTAAAGATGCGGTCGCCCGCGTCTGGATCAAGCCCGGTTCCGGTAAGGTTGTCGTAAACGGAAAGCCGCAGAACGAATACTTTGCGCGCCCTGTTCTTCAGATGATCCTGCAGCAGCCTTTCAGCATCACGGGCACAGACGGTCAGTTTGACGTCTACGCCACAGTGAAGGGCGGCGGTTTGTCCGGTCAGGCCGGTGCGGTTAAGCACGGCGTGTCCAAAGCACTCCAGTTGTACGATCCGTCCATGCGCGCAGCGCTGAAAGCGGCAGGCTTCCTGACCCGTGACAGCCGTGTGGTTGAGCGTAAGAAATTCGGTAAAGCCAAAGCGCGTAAGAGCTTCCAGTTCTCCAAGCGTTAAGCTTTTTACCAGACAAAAAGAAAGGCCGTCTCTCAGAGGCGGCCTTTTTAGTTGGTGGGTAGTTAGAGTGTCAGAGAGGGATGTTTTTCCATCCTTCGGTTCGCATAGCGTAGATGCCTCCGCCTCTGACGACGCGCGTGGCGAGCCCGTTGGTTAAACACCAAAAGGCTGTGGCCGATGGGCATGCACATACCGTCTCTTATGCACATGCTGCCTTCAAACAGGGTAAGCGGCAGCAGGAAAGCTGCCATAAGCCGCGCGCGTTTGCCTAGAGGGATGGCAAGACCCGCGGATACAAATAGAACACACACCAGGACGTCGAGAAGGGCAACGTCGGTCGTTCGAAGGATCGTGGGGAAGAACGAAGTCCCGTGGTTATGTCCTCCCAAACTGTCGAAGGGTTGCATCCAGATTGGGACCGCAAAATCCATGCGATGTAGTCAGTTAGTGTTATTTATCTGCCTCAATAGTTCGCGAGTTAATTCTGCGTTGTTGGTATCTTTGCGCCTTTTCTCCTAGTCTATCGATAAACAGGGATGCAAAGCGGCTTTTGCATTTTTGTTGGTTACCTCCCTTATGTTGGGGTGGTTGAAGTGAAGCATTGCTGGATCATCTCTACGCCGGCGCGCACAACAGGATCCAACTGGCGGGTCTTGTGATAGACCATCCAAATATCGAGTCTCTGGCAGGGTTCCCCATTGGTTGCCCTGCGTAGATCGGGGTTCCGGTCTCCAAATTCGGTGGGGAAGAAGCCCATGTAATTTCCGTGCCCGATAGATTGAGCAGCAAGGTTCAGGCCTTCGATGCGCAATTTCGGGATACAGGGCATGTCAAACCCGTAATCCTTCGGCTGAATGGAAACACCGTCATAGTCAATTTCTAGCCAATCGGTTGGCCAACTTTCGGAATGGGATGAGATGTAAGGACAAACATTAAGGCTGGAAGCCTTTGCGCAGACATAGTTTCCGTGCTGCGGGCGGGTATAGCGCACTGCCACATCTGTTTCAGAATAGGCGAGGCTGCGGTCATAGATCGTGAGATCGACATTCAGCGGAGTGTGTTTACCGCCTCGGTAGGATGCGATATTCTTCATAAATGTCTGCATGATGGTCAATGACACAGACAGCTTGATCACTGCATCGCTTGCCAATTCTTCTGTGTGATCAAACGTGATCAGGGGAAGGCGCGCGTCCACCTCTCTGGCGAGGGTTACCAATTCGGCGCCCATAACGGTGGCCTCCCAATACTGTCCGTTGCGGACGAAAAGCGTCTGTCCGACGTCTTTTGTGATCCGTTCAATCCGCCGTGAGACAGTCGCAACGTTCACCTTCAGGCTTTTGCCGGCGTCAACCATGAACCCGTGGCGGTCCAACGCGAGGCAGTATTTCAAATCATTCCAATTCAACATAGGGGTGGCCTCCATCAGGTGGCTCGAAATGAACCGTATTGTGATAACCGCTAACCGCTGAACTGTGAAACCTGGCGCTACAAGCACGCAGAACGTGATGTTTTAATCTAGAGAGTGAAGGCCGCTCCATGGCTATCGCTCTGCTAGCGAGCGATGTTCGCTTGCCTGTCAAATAAGACCACAGTTTGTATTTTTTTTGACGACTACAGTGGCTAGGTCTTTGATAGAACGGGTTGGTTTTTGGACATTTGGATGCCTGCGCTATCCATAAGGATAGGGTCAATCGCGCAGAGCGGATCAAATTTTGAACCGCTTTTGCGCGGCGTACATATTCCGTAGGCAGGATTTTGACTTGCCCATGAAAGGTATTTTCGACGCCAGCGTCATTTCCAAACGTCCAAGTTCGGCGCATAGTATCAAGCGGTGGCACCCGTCGCGCCAAAGCAGAGCGTTTGATTGAACTGAACGCCTTCGAGTTAAGTTGGGTAAATGACGGGATTTTGGGGATGGTTAATTGATGCTTAGAACACAGGATATTACCGTGATGCGACGAATTTCCCTTTTGGCCATTGGTGTGCTTTTGACCAGTTGTGGTACGCCAGAATACCGGGCAGAGCGGAACATCTGCGCTTCCGAGTGGATCACAAAAATCCAGCCACGCTATGAACAAGAGCTCTATTCCGTCACTGAATCCAGACGTGTGCCCACCGGCAGGACGATCTGTAAGGGGGAGGGCCACTTGATTATCTGTGATCAGGTGATGCGGACCGAATATTATTCGGTCCCAGCGATCCGGACCGTTGACCGCAATAAGCGTCGCCGCGATGCGCAAATATCTGTCTGCACGCAGAAAGCCTGCCAAGTCAGGTTCGGCAATGTAGAATGCAAAGCCTGACGGCGATGAAGTCGCGTCGCGTCATTCCTGTAGACGCCCCTTTCAGGCGGCGTTTTGTGTGCCTATGTTGGGGGTAAGTAAAGAGGAACACCCATGAAATACTCTATCCTTGATCTCTGCCCTGTGCCTGAAGGGCATAGCGCTGCAGAAGCGATGCAAAACACTGCTGATCTTGCTCAGCACGCCGAAGCCTTAGGCTATCACCGTTATTGGATGGCGGAGCATCATAACATGCCGGGTATCGCCTCTGCGGCGACAGCTGTTTTGCTGGGCCATGTGGCGGGCAAGACAAAGGCCATTCGCGTCGGCGCAGGCGGCGTGATGCTGCCCAACCACGCGCCGCTGACGATTGCCGAACAGTTCGGGACGCTGGCTACGCTTTACGGTGACCGTATTGATCTGGGGCTTGGCCGTGCGCCGGGCGGTGATCAGGCTGTTTGGCACGCGCTGCGCCGCGGACGCACCGGACAGGATGACTTTCCCGCTGAAGTGGCTGAACTGATGGGATACCTTGGTGACGCCGACCCGCGCGCACCGGTGCAGGCGCATCCGGGGCAGGGAACGCATGTCCCGCTGTGGATACTTGGTTCATCACTTTATGGGGCGCAACTGGCAGCGCATTTCGGGCTGTCGTACGCTTTTGCCTCTCACTTTGCACCTGACGCACTGGAGGAGGCAGCTTACATCTATCGCCGTGATTTCAAACCGTCAGACAGTCTGGACGCGCCGAAATTCATGCTTGCCGTAAATGTCATAGCGGCTGACACGGATGCCGAGGCGGCCTATTTGCGGACCTCGGTGCAGCAAGCCTTTGCGCGTCTACGTAGCGGCATGCCGGGCAAGCTGCCCAAACCCGTTGACGATATTGACGCGGCCATAGGCACAGCGCTGCGGCGGGGCGTGGATCAGGCGCTGCGCATCAGTGCGGTAGGCTCCCCCGCGACTGTGAGGACGCAGTTGGCCGAGCTTGTGGCAAAGTATCAGCCGGATGAGCTGATTCTGACGGGGCAAATACATGATCACGAGGCGCGCAAACGCTCTTTCACGATCGCATCCGAGGCGCTGACAGACCTTAGCATTGCCGCCTAAGTGGCGTCATTCATCCGGTGAAATGAGACCCAAACCGCGCAGATAAATCCCGATACCCGTTTCCAGCAAATCCTCTGGTGGAAACGGGGACGCGCGGCCGGGTGAATTTCGGGCAAAAAGCTCTACCACGCCGTGGCTGAGCGCCCATATATGCGCTGAAAACATTGAGGCCGGCGGGCGTTTGTCCTCTGGGATGTGCTGGCTTAGGTCGGTAGCGGCCTGTTCCAGCACGCCACTGGCGCGGTTTGCCACCGCAGCCAACGCAGCCGAGCGGTTGATTTGCACGCCGCTTTCAAACATCGCGATGTAGTGGCCGGGGTATTTCCGGGCAAAGGCCAGGTAAGCGCGTCCTGTTGCCTCAAACGCTTGCAGTGCCGATGGCTGACCGCTTTCATAGGCGTATTGCATCAAGTCGCCGAATATCTCGTAACCTTGTCGCGCAGCTTCGGCGATCAGGTCCTCACGGCCATCAAAATGGCGATAGACAGCAGCAGGTGTCACACCGGCCTGCTTGGCCGCTTCGGACAGGGTAAAACCTGTGGGGCCGCGCAGTTCGATCAGCGCCAAAGCCGCATCGACCAGCGCTTGCCGCAAATTGCCATGATGGTAGCCGCGTTTAGACATCCCAGATCTCTGGCCCGCTGCAAACGGAGCTGTCGATCCGGCCAATCGCATCGGTGTTTTTGTGGGTATAATCAAACTGGTGCAGCACGGTGCGGATTGCGTTCACACGCGCGCGGCGTTTATCGTCAGAGCGAACAACGGTCCACGGCGCATGGACGGTGTGGCTGCGCGCCAGCGTGTCCTGAATGGCCGCTGTGTATTCGTTCCACAAGCCCAAGCCTTTGACATCAATGCCCGAAAGCTTCCACTGCTTGAGCGGATCACTCTCACGCGCGAGCATGCGGCGCAATTGCTCGGCACGGCCAACGTTAAGCCAGAACTTGAACAAGTGAACGCCATCCTCGACCAGCATTTGCTCAAACGGTTGGACCTGCTGGAAAAACTGCGTGTTCTGGTCAGGTGTACAAAACCCGAAGACGGGTTCGACGACACCGCGGTTATACCAAGAACGGTCAAAGAACGCGAACTCACCGGCGGAGGGGAGGTGTTTGATGTAGCGCTGGAAATACCACTGGCTGCGCTCTTCTTCTGTTGGCTTTGGTAAAGCCACGACATGCGCGCCGCGCGGATTGAGGTTCATGCGGAAGCGCCCGATGGTGCCTCCTTTACCTGCGGCGTCGCGGCCTTCAAACAAGATCGCGATGCGGGTGCCGCTTTCGCGCGCCCATGCTTGCAGCTTCACCAGCTCGATCTGCAACGCATCCATCTGCCGCTCATAGGATTTGCGGCCCATGCGGCTGGCGTGCGGATAACTTTCCGTCAGGATATCATTTTTTTCCGCCGACGTTACGGCTTTGCGGATCTCTGCGGGTGCATCGTTCTCAAAATAGGCGCTGATCGCACCGTCAAAGGGCAGCTGCATGGCGGGCCTCCTGCGTTTAGTTTCTGGCAATATGCGATGTTAAAGGGATTAACGCAAACCCGCGCGAGCGGCTGCGCGGTCAATTGCGGCCTCGACCGCGTCGGGGTCGGCGTGATGTGGCATATGGCCCACGCCGGGCAACACAGTGAGCCTTGCCCCCGGCACCTGTCTGGAGAGCGGTTCCGAGTGCACCGACAGTGGCACGATGGTATCGGCGTCGCCGTGGACGATCTCTAACGGCATAGGCAAGCTATTGTAGCGTTGGGACATTTTTACGATATGCGGACGCAGATGATTGACCTGCTGGGCATTGGCGCGCAGGCTTTCACGTCGCAGAACCAGTCCGGCACCCACGTGATGAGCATAGTCGAGTGGCGCGAGTTGGGGCGTGAAAATGCTTTCGACGCTGCTGTCTACATAACTTTGCGGTAGAAACGCGGAAATGAAGGGCACCAACAGCCCGCCACCCAATGCAGTACCAACGATGGTATAGGTCCAGCCCAGATCTCCCGGCCAAGGGTTTGACACAGCGCCAAGCATGACAACGGCGGCGGTTTCTTTCGGACGGTTCAGCGCCCAAGCCATCGCGACTGCTCCGCCAAAGGAATGGCCGACGATAATTGGGCGGTCTACTCCGACGATGTCAGCCGCCTTTTGCAGCAGAGCGGCCTGTTCCATCGGGGTTTCATTGGCCGTATTCCAAGCCCCGCCTTTGCCCGGCAGGCGCCCCGTCCAACCAAGACCCGGACGATCAAGCATAATCACGCGGTAACGATCCGACACCCTTTCGGCGAAATCAAAGGTCCAGTCGCGGACATTGCCGCTGGCGCCATGGATCAGGATAAGGTCGGGGCCGCTGCCTTCGATCAGGACGTGAACAGGCGTGCCGTCAACGTCGATCACACGACCTTGGGGAGGGTAGTTTTTGTTGGCTGCCGCCTCGCGGGCGCTGGCACGCCATTGCACTGCCACAACTAGCGTCATGGCGACTGTGGCGAAAAACAACATTCTAAAGGCCGATTTTTTCAATATCATAAGGCGTTGATTGATAGATTTCCTGAATCCAGTTCCCGTAGAGCAAATGCGCGTGGCTGCGCCAGCGGTTGACGGGAGGCAAGATCGGGTCATCGTTGGTGTAGTAGTTGACCGGCACATTGATCGACGTGCCGGCCTCAATATCGCGGTCGTATTCCTGCTTGAGCGTGTCGCGGTCATACTCAAAGTGATTAAAGATGTAGATAGCTCGGTGTTCGGGGTCTTCCACCAATGCGGGGCCCACTTCGTCACTGCCCAAGAGGGTCTTGAGCCCAGGATGGCTGTCCACTTCGTTTTGGCGGATTTCGGTCCACCGCGACACGGGGATCACACAGTCATCTGAAAAACCATTCAGATAGGGGGACGCGGGTGCCAAATTCTTATGACGGAAACAGCCAAAAGCTTTGGCGTCGAGGATATGCTTTTTGACACCGTGGAAGTGGTTGATCATCGCCATCGCGCCCCAGCACACACCAAAGGTGGATTGCACGTTGGTCTGGGTCCAGTCCATCACGCGCTCAAGCTCGGCGTAGTAATTGACGTCCTGAAATTCCAGATGTTCAATCGGGGCGCCGGTAATGATGAGGCCGTCGAATTTCTCGTCCCACGCGTCCGAGATGGGGCGATAAAAGCTCTCCATATGCTCGGCGGCGGTGTTGCGGGTCTGGTGGTCGGTCATGCGCAGCAACGACAGCTCAATCTGCAGCGGCGTCGCGCCGATCAATCGGGCAAACTGGTTCTCTGTCTGAATCTTCTTGGGCATCAGGTTGAGCAACGCAATGCGCAGCGGGCGGATGTCCTGACGCGCAGCTTGATCTTCGTCCATGACGCGCACGCCCTCGCGGGTCAGAACATCATAGGCGGGCAGGGCAGCAGGGATTTTGATGGGCATGGGTCAGTTCTTTTTATCAGGCGGGAGTTACAGATAGAGCCGTAGGTCCATAGTCTCAAGGGGCCGCACGGGATCGTGTCTAAAGCCTGGAGGCGATCAGCGCGTCAAAGTCATCCGACGTGGCGACCGCGTGCATTTCCTCGGCCGTGACGGTGATGCCGTGACGCGCCATTGCAGCGTAGCGCGGCTGGCGGTGGGCTAGTGCCTGTGCGTAGGTCCAGCGAATGAAGGCATCTGGATCAACGTCATCTTCCTTGATGTTGTTATCATTCAGATATTCATCCCAAGTGCGCGCAAGAAAATCGGGGTGATAGGCCATCGGTTTGGGCGCGCGGTCAAAGCGGCGGATCAGCTCTTGGGAGTGGGCCTCATCGCCTTTGATCCAGATGAGCAGGCAGGTTTCAGAGAGTTTTTCCAATAGCGGGTCGGCGTCATTCTCTGGATCCACCCACTCACAGATTGATCCACCGGTGTCACAGATGAAATTCGGATAGCCATACAGCGTCTGTGCCCGTGTCATGAACGCTTCGGTGTCTATAAGGGCCGCAATCTCGGCCTCGCGGAATTGGCTTTGGCGTTTGGTGTATTCGGCCATCGGCAGGCCGCACTTTTCCGGGTTGCCCGGCTTGCCCAGATAGGCGGAGACCGCGCTTAGGTCATGGTCATGCACGTTCGGCTCAATATAGATCGCATCCGCGCGCAGCATTTCAGCCAGAAACGGTTCGCGCATGGCGTGGGTGATCAAATTATCTTTGATATGGCGGTACATGCCGGACGTGCCTATCCGGTAGTCAACGGAATAATGGAACCAGCCGCCTTGCTGGACCAGCATCTTGGAGACGTGGGTCTTGCCAAGGCCGGACATCCCGAAAAACAGGACAGATTTGCGCGTGGCACTGTGCCAGCTTTTTGCATCGGGGTAGAGCATGTGGGCCTCCGGGCTGGGGTTGCCCTTTCCCTAGCGCGCGCGGTGCAGCCGGTCAATCAGGCGACCGTCGATGATCACCAGACCAAGGGCTAGCAGCGCAAAGCCTTTGTAGGCGTTTGGCGTCAACGATTCACCCAGAAACACTGCGCCCAAGACAATCGCAACGGGGGCAATCATTAGCGTGACCAGCATCAGGTTGCCGCTGCCCGCGAGATCCAGCAATTTATAATAAAGCAGATAGGCAAAGGCCGTCGCTCCGATCGCGTAATAGGCGATGGCGAAGATTGTGCGCGGTTGCAGGTCCAGACGGATGGGCCCGTCAACGATCCATGCAAGCGGGATCATGATCATCGCCGACATCGTGAGCATGCCAGCCACCGCAACCTGCGGCACCAGCCCCACGAGGCGTTTGCGTGCCCAGACACCGGCAAGAGCATATGACAGCGTCCCTGCCAGCACGGCCAGTTGTGCCAGCGAGGTAGTGTCAAACTCGCGCAGATTTTGCAGGCCGATGGCTGTAATCACGCCTGCAAACCCGACAGCCACACCCACGGCTTTGCGGCGCGAGAGCCGCTCGTCGCTAAGAAAGATAGCCGCGACCAGCACGCCGAAGACCGCGGTTGCAGCGTTGAAGATCGAAGTGAGGCCGGTCGGAATATAGAGCTGCCCCCTAGCCATCAGGCTAAAGGGAATCACGTTGTTCAACAGGCCCATGCCCAAGAAACCGATCCAGATCCGGCGGCCACGTGGCAGCGGCAGCTTTCGGACCAACACATAAGCCCACAAAACAAGCGTGGCCCATCCCACGCGGTGTGCGACAGTTGTCAGCGGCGACACCTCGTCCAGTGCAATCCGGATCGATAGGAAGGACGCGCCCCAGATTAGGGCAAGAAGGGTCAAAAGACCCCAGCTCTGTGCGGATATTGTGCGTTCATTCATGATCATTATCTAGCGTGTAAGGTGCCGCGTTTCGATCCGGAACCTGCGCAATGGCTCAGGCGGGTTTGCGAGTCTCATGCCAGATGTTGAGATAGTTGGCGGCAAAGATCACAGCAGCACCCACAAACACCCAAAGCTCCAGCGGCTCTGCATAGAGGAACATCGCCACGATCGCGATCACTGGCAAGCGTGCAAAATCAATCGGCACTACAACCGCGGCTGGCGCGATGGATAGAGCTGTGGTGAGGCAGAAGTGCGCCAACAGGCCCGCGCAACCGACCAAAAACAGGTAGGGCAGGCTTTGATCTGTGGGCAAAGCGATATTGCCGTCATACCCAGCGGTAATCAGGCCGAAGACTAACTGCAATGTTGTGAGGAAAAACAGGATCGAGGTGATCGAATTGGTCCGAGTGAGGCGTTTCGTAAGTAGAATAGTCAACGCAAAGAATACAGCAGCCGCGGCGGCATACAGCAAGGCAAACTGGAAAGTGTCGGGATTGGGCCGCGTGATGATCAGGATGCCAATAAATCCAAACACGGCTGAAATGGCACGGACACGTGTCAGCTTTTCGCCAAGGATGAGTGGTGCAAGGATCACCACCCAAAGCGGTGATGTGAATTCCAGTGCAAAGACCTGTGCCAGTGGAACAATAGCGACTGCGTAGAACCAGAGGTTCTGACCGGTGAAATGGAACAAGTTGCGCAAGAAGTGCTGTTTGTATTGGTCAAACCGGATCTCGTGCCAGCGGTTGCCGCATGCCGTAACGGCCAGAACGATAATCGTGCCAACAAGGCTCCGGTAAAGCATGATTTCGAAGGTGTCATACTCGCCGGCAAGCTCGCGGCCGGCCACGGCCATAAAAGAGAACGACGCAATAGCGCCCGTCATCCAAAGGGCCGCTTTGAGAACGGTGTTCATCTACATTCCGTCGATCTTGTAAGCGCGGGCGATGCCTTTGGTCTGGGTCGCCCAATCAGACGAAGCGGTGCGGGTTTGATGCGCTTCAAAGGAAGCGGCGTCTTCGAAACGCTCTGACACGGTCCAAACTATCGGGTTATCGGTAGGCGAGACATCGAACGAAATACAGCCCTGTTCGGCGCGGGTGAGGGCAATATGATCGGGCAAGGACGCACGCACCCGCACCGCCTCGTCTTCGGAGATGCAGGTGAGCGTTCCGGTCAGAGTGACTTCGCCACTCATTCCCATTCAATTGTGCCGGGAGGCTTTGACGTGATGTCGTAAGTCACGCGGTTGATGCCGGGCACTTCGTTGATGATCCGAGTAGCGGTTTCGCCAAGGAATTCATGGCTGAACGGATAGTAATCGGCTGTCATACCGTCAACAGAAGTCACCGCACGCAGCGCGCAGGCAAAGTCATACGTGCGCCCGTCGCCCATCACACCGACGGTGCGAACCGGCAAAATTGCGCAGAATGCCTGCCAGATGTCATCATAAAGGCCGTGCTTGCGGATTTGGTCGATATAAACCGCATCGGCTTCGCGCAGGATATCCAGCTTTTCGCGGGTGATCTCTCCGGGGCAGCGGATCGCAAGGCCCGGACCGGGAAAGGGGTGGCGACCGATGAAGCTGACCGGCAGGCCCAATTCGCGGCCCAACACGCGCACTTCGTCCTTGAACAGCTCGCGCAGCGGTTCGACCAGTTTAAGACCCATCTTTTCGGGCAAGCCGCCAACGTTGTGGTGGCTTTTGATCGTGACAGAAGGCCCGCCCGAAAATGAGACTGATTCGATCACATCGGGGTAGAGGGTGCCCTGTGCCAAAAACTTGGCGCCATCGATTTCGTTGGCGTATTTCTGAAAAACGTCGATAAACAGGCGGCCGATGATCTTGCGCTTTGTCTCGGGGTCGGACTGACCGTCAAGCTCTCCCAAGAACAGCTCACGCTCATCGGCATAGATGACTTTGAGGTTCATGTTGTCGCGGAACATGGTCACGACTTCTTCGGCTTCGTTTTTGCGCAGCAGGCCGTGGTCGACAAAGACGCATGTCAGCTGGTCACCGACGGCTTCGTGGATCAAGGCGGCTGCAACGGACGAATCGACGCCGCCTGACAGCCCGCAGATCACATGGCTGTCGCCGATCTGCTCACGCAGTTTAGCGATAGCTTCTTCGCGGTAGGCGCCCATGGTCCAGTCGCCAGTGAACCCGGCGATGCGTATGAAATTATCGTAGAATTTCAGTCCGTTGGGCGTGTGGTGCACTTCGGGGTGGAACTGCACCGCATAAAATTTACGGCTTGTGTCAGCGGTAATGGCGAAGGGCGCATTGGGGGAGGTGCCGAACACTTCGAACCCTGGTGCAATGCGGCTGACGTGGTCGCCATGGCTCATCCAGACTTGCTCACGATCAGTGAGGAACCAGCCTTCCAGCAGGTCGGTCTTGGCCTCTGACGGTGTCACATAGGCGCGCCCGAATTCTTTGGTGCCGTGGCCTGTTTCAACCTTGCCGCCCAGCATCTCCATCATGACCTGTTGGCCATAACAAATACCAAGGATCGGCACGTCCATTTCAAACACGGTCGAAGGCGGACGCGGTGAGTTTTCATCAATCACCGAGGCCGGGCCGCCAGACAGGATAATGGCCTTTGGCGCAAAGGACGCAAGGAACGCATCATCAACCGTATTGAACGGGTGAATTTCGCAATAGACGTTCAATTCGCGCAAGCGGCGGGCAATCAGCTGGGTAACCTGGCTGCCGAAGTCTATGATAAGGAGGCGGTCATGGGAATGTTCTATCATGCGCCCTGATTAGGCGCGCAGGCCGATGCTGGCAAGTTGATTTGATCCGCTTTGCGCGCCACGGATCGTCCGAAGTTCCTGCCTGACCGGATAATTGACATTTAGGAGGGTGCATATGTCGCTTTTCTACCCACACCGCCGCAATCCGCTTTGGACTTGTCGCGGATTGGGAGTATTCGAAGGCCAACATTCAGATATGGGGACTAAACATGGCAGAAGCAGCACGGCGCACGCGTGGCGGTGGTGGAGCAGCGCGACGCGCAGAACGCTCGGCAGTTTCATTTGAGACAGCAAAGTATATTGAGCGCAACATCCCCAACTTCGAAATCCTGAACGAAGAAGCGTTGGAGATCATCGAGCGCAACGCGGAAACGATTCTCGAAGAGATTGGCGTGAACTTTCCGGACAATCCCCGTGCACTTGAGCGGTGGCGCGAGGCTGGTGCAGACGTACAGGGCGAACGCGTCCGTATTCCACGCGGTCTGGCACGTGAGCTGATCAAAACTGCGCCGTCTTCCTATACGCAACATGCCCGCAATCCCGACCGCAACGTCGTGGTGGGTGGTAAGAGCCTTGTGTTGGCACCGGTCTACGGCCCTCCGTTCGTGCGCGATGCTGCAGGTGGTCGCCGTTACGCGACAATGGAAGACTTCCGCAAATTCGTGAAGCTGGGATATATGTCCAAGTGGCTGCACCATTCTGGCGGCACTGTGTGTGAGCCTACAGATGTGCCCGTGAACAAGCGCCACCTTGATATGTTGCACGCCCACATGACGCTGAGCGACAAGCCGTTCATGGGCTCAGTCACCGAACCCAGCCGAGCGCAAGATTCGGTCGAAATGTGTGGCGTCCTGTTCGGCAAGGAGTTCGTGCAGCAAAACACTGTCATGACCTCACTGATCAACATTAACTCTCCCATGACGTTCGACGATGTGATGATGGGCGCGCTTGAGGTTTATGCGCAGAACAATCAGGCCTGCATTATCTCTCCGTTTATTGTGGGTGGTGCCATGGCGCCTGTATCTGTTGCAGGCACGCTGACGCAGGTTCTGGCCGAGAGCCTGGCCGGTCTGGCCTATAGCCAGTTGATCAAGCCAGGTGCACCGGTGATTATGGGCGCGTTTGTGACTTCGATCGACATGAACTCAGGCGCGCCAACATTCGGCACGCCCGAGGCGGCGCACATCACTTATGGCGCGGGTCAGTTGGCACGCCGTCTGAACCTGCCGTACCGCTCTGCCGGTTCGTTCTGCGGATCGAAATTGCCGGATGCGCAGGCCGCTTATGAGACATCAAACAGCCTTAACATGGGCTTGTTGTCCGGCGTGAACTTCATGCTCCACGCGTGTGGTTGGCTGGAAGGTGGTCTTGTGTCCTCGTTCGAGAAATTCGTGATGGATGCGGACCAATTGGGGACGCTGCACCACTTGGCGCAGGGCATCGCAATCGACGAGAACGCCCAAGCCATGGATGCGATCCGCGAAGTCGGCCCCGGTGGCCACTATCTGGGCTGTGAACACACGCAGGCGAACTTCAAGAAAGCGTTCTGGAAGTCTGACCTACTTGACTACAAACCCTTTGAAACATGGGAAGATGAAGGCGGACGCGACACGCAGGCGCTTGCGAGCCTGCGCGTTGAAAAGATGCTGAACAACTACCAGCAACCCGCCCTTGATCCGGCAATTGCAGAGGCGTTGGACGCCTTTGTAGCTGAAAAGAAAGCTGCAGAGCCTGACAGCTTTATGTGATCAAATCAGCTGTGGGCCCGCTTGGCTGGCCCGCAGCTCCCGCGCCTCACCAACAATTGCGATCAAGACATCCACATGGTTTGTAGGGCTATAGGCAGTGTCCTGATCCACACGCTGCGTCTCTAGCTCTGCTTCGATACCCACCAACTTCATCAACGCGTCCCCGTGGCGCGGCAGAATGCCGTAGCCAAGTAACCGTGGCAGGTGTCCTTCGCGGCGGTATTGCTGTGCCCCGATACGGGCAGCACGCATCAGCAGGCGAGGGCGGTGCAGGGATGCGAGCAGGTTGTGGATATCTTTCATTATTTCAGTCTCCTTAGGCGGTGGAGCACGGGGAATACCGGCTCTGCTGGGGACAGTATCCTCTATCTATCCGAGCGTTGCGGCCTTTGTCTGAACAGTGTTCGCTGGCTTTATGATTGTTTATCATTTGTAACAATGCTGTTTCAGACAGGCTATTTTAACTAATAGGTAACCAATTCATCCATAGGTTGTTTTTTCCTGTTGTTAATAACGCTGAGAGGGGACACTCAGACATGGGGCAAATGGTATTGAAAGTTGAACAAATCGAACATCAGGCAAAGCGCATAGAGGTCACTGTACCCGGTTGAGTGCCGCGTTCTGTGCAGAACTATATCGACCATATAGAGATGGGCGTACCTATACGTGCTCGGGCGCGACAACAGGGTTGCCATGCCTCTACGATCTTGCGCCAGATCAGGCGCGTTGAAACGCTACGCGATGATCCGTTGGTAGACGGTGTGCTGAAAACGCTGGGCGGAACAGCGGAGGTCCAACTGGCCGTGCCAAAACTCCCTGAAGGTGAGCCGCGTATAATTGCTAGTGATGACAAAGCCAGCCCGGTTCTGCCGGATGTGGCGGAGCTTTGCACGCATGGGTTACGCGTGCTGCGCCGGCTGTGCGAGGCGGGGGCCGTATTGGCTGTTGCGGCGGATATGGAAAAGGCAGTGATCGTCCGCGACGGTGAGGATGGGGAAAACACCCGGACGGGTGTGGTCGACCGCTCAATCGCCGAAGCAATGGCGCTTAAGGGCTGGATTTCGACGAATAACAATGGCCGGATCACCCGTTATCACATCACCGCGTCGGGACGCAGTGCATTGGCAGACCTGATGGCGCGCGACGAGAGTGCGCAAGCGGTGGGTACAAGCGGCCACCTCGACGCCGAGATTTTCGGCAAATCACCTCAGCGTATGCGCTATGGTTTGGCGGAAAGCCCGCTATCGGCGCTGGCGCGTCGCCGTGACCGCGAAGGCACGCGGTTTCTCAGTGCGGATCTGGTCCACGCGGGCGAACGGCTGCGCGAGGATTTCGAACTGGCGCAAATGGAGGCAGAACTGATCCGCAATTGGGAGGGGTTTCTGGCATCTTTGCGCAGCGACAACCCGCCAGCACCGCAAAGTGGAAATCGCAGCACAAATCTGGCCTATGCCCGGGTTATCGCGGCATTACAGGATTTAGGGCCGGGCCTGTCCGATGTTACCTTGCGCTGTTGTTGTTTTCTCTAAGGGCTTGAAACGGCAGAAAAAGTTTCGGGCTGGTCGGCACGCTTGGGTAAGATTTTTTTGCGGATCGCGCTGATGCGCCTAAAGCAGCACTACATCCAGAACGCGGAGGGCGGTGCGCCGCTGATCGGTTAGGAAAACCCAAAATCCAGCTGTCGGGATGTCTACCGCAGCTGGATTTTACGGCTCGCATACCGGCAATGTGTCACGATAGGGTTTTGTTTAATCTGCGATGTGCTAGATAGCTCTCAGTCATCACACGAGGTTTCTATGCGTGATCTGAAAATTCCCGAAGTGCGTCACCCTGAAAAGGCACGCCGCCCTGATAATCCCCAACCCAAAAAGCCCGCTTGGATTCGTGTCCGTGCGCCCGGCGGTAAGGGGTATGAGGACACCGCGCGGATTATGCGCGAGAACAAGCTTGTGACAGTCTGCGAAGAAGCGGGCTGCCCCAATGTTGGCGAATGTTGGTCTCAGGGCCATGCGACCATGATGATCATGGGCGAGGTGTGTACCCGCGCTTGCACCTTCTGCAACATTGCAACCGGCAAGCCGCCCGACGCACTGGACGCGTTTGAGCCGGGTCGCGTGGCCGATGCTGTCGCGAAATTAGGGTTGAACCACGTTGTCATCACGTCTGTGGACCGCGACGATGTTGAAGACGGCGGGGCCGAGCACTTTGCCCAGACCATCCGCGCCATCCGTCACCGTGCGCCCAACACCACCATCGAAATTCTGACACCTGACTTTATCAAGTGTGGGCCTGAAGCTCTTGAAAAGGTTGTTGAAGCACGTCCGGACGTGTTCAATCACAACCTTGAAACCGTGCCCGGCCTCTATCCAGAAGTGCGCCCCGGCGCGCGATATTTTCATTCGTTGCGCCTGTTGCAGCGGGTGAAGGAACTGGACCCCTCGATGTTCACCAAGTCCGGTATCATGGTCGGTCTGGGTGAGGACCGTCAGGCTGTGATGCAGGTGATGGAAGACATGCGCGCCGCAGACATCGATTTTCTGACCGTCGGCCAGTACTTGCAACCAACGCCCAAGCACCACCGCGTGGATCGCTTTGTTCACCCTGATGAATTCGCGGCCTATGAAAAATCTGCCTACGGCAAGGGATTCTTGATGGTTTCTGCCACACCGCTCACACGGTCGAGCTATCACGCGGGTGATGACTTTGCCCGCCTGCGCGCAGCGCGGAATAAAAAGCTCGGGATCGCTTAAATCTGCGGCAAACGCTTTTTGAAAACTAGGCAAGCGAGGCGTTTGGCGTCTTGTTTGCTTGCGATGCCGTTTCTTTAAAAGCAAACCTCACAATATGCGCGGTATTCTTTCGGCTTTGGCCCATTCCGGCCAAAAGCCGAAATGCTCCATACCAAGAATTATCAGCGCCAGTGCAATTGCGGCGAACACCAGTTTAACCCGCTTCAGGGACGGTGGGTTTTGTGCCCAGCGTTTGGCACGCATCAAATGGCGTAGACTAAGCATCAAGCCTCATCGGTAAACCGGACCTTGCCTATAAAGGCGAGGTTGCGGTTGCGCTGTGCAAAGTCGATGCCGTAGCCGACAACAAATTCATCAGGGATTTCAAAGCCGGTGTAATCCGCACGCAAGTCAACCTCACGGCGCGAAGGTTTATCCAGCAGGGCCACTGTTTTCAGCTTGGCCGGTTTGCGCGCACGCAGCATGCCGGTGACGTGCAAAAGAGTGTGACCAGTGTCAACGATATCTTCGACCAGAAGTACATCACGCCCTTCAATTCCGCTGCGCAAGTCTTTGAGAATACGCACTTCTCGTGTGCTTTCCATTCCATTGCCATAGCTGGAAGCCTCCAGAAAATCGACCTCGATCGGCAGGTCAAGCTCACGCACCAGATCGGCGATGAACACGAATGAGCCGCGCAAAAGACCGACCACAATCAGTTTGTCGGTGTCGGCAAACTCTATCTGAATCTGGCGACAAAGCTCTTCTATGCGCGCTGCGATGGATTTTGCCGAGATCATCTCGTCTATGACATAAGGACGCGTTGGCATAGCCACCTCTTGATTGTGTCGCCTCACGGGCTTTGATAGAGCGCTACGCAAAGAGACGCAGGAAATCAATGCCCACCCACTCCGAGACCAGAATACTGCCCTACAGCGCCCAACAGATGTATGATCTTGTGGCCGATGTGGCGAATTATCCCAAATTCCTGCCATGGACTGCTGCCGCGCGGGTCAATTCGGTAGATGATCTGGGGGATCATAGCATCATGGATGCCGATCTGGTGATTTCCTTCAAGGTATTCCGTGAGCGGTTTACCAGCCGTGTTGTCCTGTGGCCCGAGCGTAAGCATATCGACACAGAATACCTTGATGGCCCTTTCAAGTATATGAAATCAAACTGGTCTTTCGCAGACGTAGAGGGCGGCTGTGAAGTGTCGTTCTTTGTAGATTTTGAGTTCCGCAACGCGATCTTGCAAAAGATCATCGGCGTTGTTTTTAACGAAGCGATGCAGCGGGTCGTCAAAGCGTTTGAGAAGCGTGCTCAAGCACTTTATGGCTGATCCCGTCAGGGGAGAACGTCATGGGAATTACTGAACAGCTCGTTAAATTTGCCGGTGCAGACGTGGCCGAGGAAGCGGCCGCAATGATGCGCCTGTCTTTGTTTGACTGGGCCGCTTGCGGGATCGCAGGGGCACAGGAACATGAATTTGCTGGTTTTCGCCGTGCGCAGATGACCGAAGAAGGCCCTGCGCATATTTTTGGCGGCGACGGGGCAGGTGCTGCGACAGCCGCGCTGGTCAACGGAACGCTCAGCCATGCGTTGGATTATGACGACACTCATTTTGCCCATATCGGCCATCCTTCTGTGGCAGTGCTGCCTGCCGTCATCGCACTGGCCGAAACGCTGGATATTTCGCTGAATGATGCCGTGGACGCAGCAACCATAGGGGTTGAGGCATCCGTGCTGACTGGCATCTGGCTTGGCCGCAGCCATTACCAGATCGGGTATCACCAGACGGCGACCGCCGGCGCCTTTGGGGCCACGCTGGCTGCTGCACGGTTGTTGGGTCTCAACAAACATCAGACCCGCCATGCGCTGGGGCTTTGTGCCAGCATGGCCTCGGGGATCAAGGCGCAGTTCGGCACAATGGCTAAGCCGCTCAACGCAGGGCTGGCCGCGCGTACGGGTGTTGAGGCAGCACTTTGGGCACAAGCCGGTATGACGGCAGCGGCGGACGGCCTTGCTGGGCCTCTGGGTTTCGGTGAAACACACCACGGTGAGGGAGCAGAGGTCAAACTGCCGCGCAAGGACTGGCAGATCAGCACGATCAGCCACAAGTTCCACGCTTGTTGTCACGGGCTGCACGCCATGCTTGAGGCTCTGAGCGGCGCGAATGTCGAGGCTGAGCGGATCGCTGGCATCAAAATCCGCACCCACCCACGCTGGATGAGCGTGTGCAACATCGCCCAACCTAAGACGGGGCTAGAAGTTAAATTTAGCTATACCCACACGGCAGCGATGACATTGCTGGGTCATGCTACGGGTGCGATTGACAATTTCAGCGATGAAATCGCGCGTGACGCAGATATCTGTGCGCTACGCGATAAGGTCGAAGTGGCCGAAGATGACAGCCTGAGCGAAACTCAATCCCAAGTCACACTTACCCTCTTGTCGGGCGAAGTGCGCCGCTTGCGTCATGATCTCATGGCCCCCATCAGCCTTGAAGAACGCAGTGTAAAGTTGCGCGCAAAGGTCGATGCCCTGCTGGGTGAAGCCCGCAGTGACACGCTTTGGCAAGCTGTCATCGGAACGGAACTGGATGCGGTAACTGACTGCTTCGGCGGGGCCTAACCCGTTCGGTAGTGCTCCGACAAAGCAATGTGCTCAACTTTGGTCTTCGGCATCCATTCCGAATTCCGAGAGTATCCACGCGACGGTTTGCTTCAACGGTTTTTCCTCTCCGTGCAGTTTTGACCACGATACAAAGAGATGCTCGCCAGATGCCTCCGGACTATGCCAAATCTCGATCAGGCGTTTTTCGCGGAGATCGGCCTCGATCATGAAACTGGGCGCGATGGCGACGCCGTGTCCGTGTATTGCGGCATCTAACGCCAAGGCGGACCGGTCAAAATTGAGGATGCTGTGCTCGCCTGCATGTCCTGAGTCTTCAATCAGCCGCTCCCATCTGCTGTTGGCGTCCTGAAGCAGGGGAAGCGACAGCAACGTCTCAACGTCGACAGGCCAGTCTGGACGCTGCAAATTCGGACTACAAACCGCGACAAGCTCCAATGCGCAAAGGTGCCTGACGTGATGCGCTGGATTGTGACCAGGTGCTTTTGCAGGCCACAGAGCAAGCTCATTGCGACCGAGGTTCCGGTCAAGGATGCTATCGTAGATTTCCGTTGCCAGAGAAAGGTCGGGAAAACGGGCGGTATGCGCCCTCATACTTGGCATCAGCCATTTGGCGGCGAAGGAAGATCCGATATGCAGCATGATTTTGCGGCTTGATTGGTCGAGTTCTGCGGTGGCCGCCGTCAAGATGCCCAGCGCTTCTTCGACAGAAGCATGAAACGTACTGCCTTTCGGGGTCAGCGCCACACCGCGCGCCTGTCGTTCAATCAAAACCACACCAAGATAAGCTTCAAGGTGTTTGATCCGCTGTGAGACGGCGCCCTGAGAGATGTGGAGCGCCTCTGCCGCGCGCTGAAAGCTGCCGTGGCGCGCCGCCATCGCGAATACCCGCAGGGCGTTGAGGTTCATGTTTTCCATAACGGCTCCCGCATGCGATAGTTTTTCTAACGGCTCCGGTATATTTGCTGCTTTGTCAAACCTTTCACGGTTTGCAATCCATAGCGGGCAGCACATCATTGCTATCAACCAGACAAAAGGCACCTCCATGACGCTTACGATCCGTCCCGCTGGCATCCCTGATTTTCCTGACCTCACCGACCTGTTGATGGTAAGTGCACAGTCCCGTCAGGCTGCCGATCCTGATCTGTGGCGTTTGGCTCCCTTTGCATGGGAAAAGACGTTTGCCACGATCAAGGCCGCGATGGAGGCGGAGAAGCCGTTGTTTCGGCAGCAGTGGCTGCTTGTTGAAGCCGGCGGCGCTTTGGTCCGCCCGGCCTGATCATGGAGGATTGCTTCGTCACAGCTGACGCGCCGCCTGAAACACAAAGCGAACTGCTTAGGGCGGCGGAAGCGGACCTCATCGATGCGGGCGCTTTGATCCTTCTGGCGTCAAGCATCGACGGCGGGACGTGGGAAAGTGCCTTTGCCAACAACCGGTATGCGCCCCTCACCAAATATTTTGCAAAGACAGGCCTGTCGCAGCAAAAATCCTTTGGTCATGTGCGGCAAGCCACAGCGGAAGACGTGCCAGCCATAGTTGTGTCGAGCGCTGTGAACCGGCGCATTTTGCAAGACTTGCATCACCACTTTTGGAAACCCCACAGGGATGCCGATGATCGCTTCGGCTCATGGATGCTGTGCAGCCTTACCCTGACTGACCGCGATTTGTTCGTCTCTGATGAAGAGGGTAGCATTCACGGCTACGCGATTTACCAGTCGGCAACGCCACTGCATTTCCCGACACCTCATGACATCGCGGGGATTGGAGTGATTGACGATTTCTTCCACAATGGTTTGGAAAATGCCCAAAAAGCTTGATGGTGCCACTGATCTCTTTTCCGCGGCAGAGGCGGCGCGCGCACAGCGCGGCGATCACTCGGTTCTGGTGGTTTGTCCGGCCGACTGGCAGTCAAAGATCGATATGTTGCACCAACTGGGGTATCTGAACGCCATCACGTGGCACATCAAAATGGTGGAATAAGCAGGCTTGCTGAAGGCGAACAGACGTTTGGTTTTTACATCGCCTCCAATAGGAATGGGCGGCCCCGTAGGACCGCCCATTCGTTAATCAAAAAAGCATAGGATCAGCTGGTGATGTCGTAGGCACGCTCACCGTGGACCGCCAGATCAAGACCGTTAACTTCCGTCTCAGCATCCACCCGCAGCGGCGTCACAACGCGGCATACGAGGATCAGTGCGCCGGTCACAACGGTTGTGTAAATCCCTACGATTGCAAGTGAACCAAGTTGCGCCAGCCAAGTACCGTGACCCAGCGCCGCGATCATGATCGTGCCAAAGATACCGCCAACCCCGTGGACAGCCATCACGTCGAGTGTGTCATCAACCTTGGCCTTGTTACGGATCATGACCACCGCTTCCTGACACATGATACCCGCAATCGCGCCGATCAACAGCGCCTCCCATGGGCCCACGAAACCGGAGGCCGGCGTGATCGAGGCAAGGCCTGCAATCGTGCCGGTGACGATGCCTACCAATGAAGCTTTTCCGAATTTGATCCGTTCCCACAGTGCCCAGCTAAGCGAGGCGGCGGCGGCGAAAGATGTGTCACAGTGATCGCCATGGCGGCGCCACCGTCCGCTGCCAGTTGAGAGCCACCGTTGAAGCCGAACCAGCCCACCCAGAGCATCGCAGCGCCGATCATGACCAGACCCTGGGCTGTGAGGAGGGGGGTGCTGGTTCTTACGTGCGCCGAGGAATACAGCAAGGATCAGGGCAGCCAGACCGGCGGTTTCATGCACCACAATGCCACCAGCGAAATCACGCACGCCGATTTCTCCGAAGATACCGCCATCGGCCAGCATCCCGCCGCCCCAGACCCAGTGAACCACCGGCGCATAGCACAGCAGCATTCATAGCCCCGAAAAGAGCATCACAAACCCAAAGCCGATCCGCTCAACATAAGCGCCCACAATCAGGGCTGGTGTGATGATCGCAAACGTCATCTGGAAGGCAAAGAACAGAACCTCGGGCAGGGTGCCTGACAGGCTCTCGGCTGTAACGCCGTTCAGCCCGATCTTGCCCAACCCGCCCCACAACCCCGTGCCGCCATCACCAAAAGCGATGGAGTACCCGAAAAGGAACCACAAAACGCTCATCAAACAGGCAATGGCATAGCAGTGCATGAACACACTGAGCACATTTCGGGCGCGGACAAGGCCGCCATAGAACAGGGCAAGGCCCGGTAGTGTCATGAACAGCACAAGGGCTGTTGCAGTCATAATCCATGCGGTATCTGCGGCGTTCATTTGGTCTGTATCCCCGCTGAAAGAATTGCTTTTGTGGGGACAAAGCGGATGGGCCGCTCAAGGAGAAGCTAAAATGCAGGCGAAGGTGGTGATAAAACGGGCGTTTGTGAATATGCCCGATAGTTAATCACGTTTCGGCGCGCAATGATTAATTAAGCATCACTTTGAAACTTGCGCCAATAGCAGCCCGAGCGCGTGGTCCCGCGCGGCCAAGCGCACCTTATCGCGACCCAAAGCGCCGAACTCGACCGTCATACGGGATGCGCCTTCTGGATTGGTGATGGCAAAGCAAACTCGGCCTTCGGGCTTGTGCTCTGACCCGCCGGGCCCTGCGATGCCGGTAATGGATACGGCAACCTGCGCTTGCGAGTTCTTGAGCGCCCCCGTCGCCATCTCGGCAGCGACTTCCTCTGACACGGCGCCAAACTGGGCCAAGGTCCCGGGACACACGCCCAGCAATTCTTCCTTGGCGGCGTTCGAATATGTAACAAACCCGCGCTCGAATACATCCGATGATCCCGCCAAATCGGTCAGGGCTGCGGCTACCATACCACCGGTGCAGCTTTCGGCGGTTGCTATTTTCACGCCGCCCGCCGTGGCAGCAGCGAGTATCTGCGCGGCAAGATCAGAAGGCATGATATACTCCTCCCAGCAGAACAACGCAGATCGCTGCAAAGATGCCGGCAAATACATCGTCCAGCATCACGCCCAACGCGTCACCGCGCCGGTCGGCCCAGCCGATGATCCACGGCTTCCAGATGTCGAACAGCCGGAAGAACGCAAACGCCGCGATCCAGCCCGGCCACATCACGGTGATATCAATGCCCATGCGCCAACTGGCAATCGACAACGGCAGCAATGCGATCCACTGGCCAACCAGTTCGTCTATGACAATCTCGGACGGGTCGTGATCTTCGGAGCCGTCGGTCATTTTGGCCGTGGCCCACCAGCCTTTAAGGAATGCCGCAACGATCCCGATGGCGAGCAGGGGAAAGCCCCCGATCACATGTACCAGCCATGCCCACGGCAGCGCCACAAGCGATCCCCACGTACCCGGCGCGGGTCGCAGATATCCTACACCCAATACGGTGCCGATCATCCGCGCGATCATGACTTCACCAGCGTGGCTGTGGCGATGCAGGCTATGCCCTCACCGCGGCCAGTAAAGCCTAACCGCTCTGACGTGGTCGCCTTTACCGACACCCGCTCAACCTCAATCCCCAGCATCTCTGCCACAGCGGGGCGCATGGCGGCAGCATGGGGGCCGACTTTTGGGAATTCGCAGATCAGCGTGCAATCAACATGCGTCAGCGCAAACCCTTGGCTCCGCGCAAGCTCGGCCGCGTGGCGCAAGAAAATATGGCTTTCAGCGCCTTTCCATTGCGGGTCCGAGGGCGGGAAGTGGGTCCCGATATCGCCCTCTGCCAGTGCACCATAGATGGCGTCAGTAATGGTGTGCAGTCCCACATCCGCGTCAGAGTGGCCCACAAGCCCCTGATCGTGTGGTATTTTCACGCCGCAAAGCATCACATGATCTCCGGGACCGAAGGCGTGCACGTCAAAGCCGTTGCCTGTGCGTATATCCATTGTTTTCTCCAGTATCCGGGCAGCACGGACGAAATCATCCGGTGCGGTAATTTTGATGTTATCAGGATCGCCTGCTGTAATGGCAACATTGATACCTGAAGCACGTGCCACCGCGACGTCATCAGCAGCAATTCCAACATAGCGTTCATGTGCTGCGATGATGGCATCCCGTCGAAAGCCTTGCGGTGTTTGTGCCGAGAACAGCCCGCTGCGGTCTTGGGTACCGGTAACCTCACCCTGTGCACCGGTCCAGAGCGCGTCCGTCACGGGCAAGCCCGGTGCAGCGCCCTCATGATGCGTCAGCGCTGCGATCACACCGTCGATCACCGCCCCACTGACGCAGGGTCGCGCCGCGTCGTGGATCAAAACCGCATCACAATCGGGGAGGGCAGCAAGGCCTGCGCGCACGGAATCGCTCCGCCCCGCCCCGCCAGCCGTAACACTGATACCGCGCGCTTCAAAGTCTGCAGCCTCATGCATGTCATCCGAATGCAGGACAACGGCGATGGACGCGATGTCTGGGTGCGCCTCAAATGCAGCGAGTGTATAGTCGATGACCCGCTGCGGCCCCAAGGCCTGCCACTGCTTGGGACGAGATCCACCGGCCCGCGTGCCACGGCCGGCAGCTACAATCAGGGCACAAACACGCATCGGGCTCACTTTCATTCAGTTATACAAGGGTATTAGGAAATCCAGCGGCGGGGCGCAATGCGGCTGCAAATGCCATCAGCTGGTCGAGCGCCTAATTTTTAGGCGACTCCGCGATTGCATTAGACCAATTTCAGTGCCTATTCATTGTATATTCAATCGCTTTGGGCTAATTCCTGTTCACCCGCCCAAGCATTAAGCACCCCGTTCATGACATTTCCTCTGGATCTCACTCCTCCCGTTTTTCTGGCCCCGATGGCCGGCATTACTGACTTGCCGACCCGCACGCTGGTTGCCCGATTTGGCGCCGGTCTGGTTGTGTCGGAAATGATCGCCTCGGGCGAATGGCTTACCTCACGGCCCGGTACCCGCGAAAAAGCCGAACTGGGCTTGGGGATCGAAGGGACCTCTGTGCAGATTGCCGGCCGCGAGGCTGGCCCGATGGCTGAGGCCGCCCGCATGATTGCAGGGCAGGGCGCGCGGATCATCGACATCAACATGGGCTGTCCGGCCAAAAAGGTGACGCAGGGGGCATCCGGTTCTGCGTTGATGAAAACGCCAGACCACGCCTTGCGTCTCATTGAAGCGGTGGTTGAAGCGGTGGACGTGCCGGTCACGCTCAAGACCCGACTGGGGTGGGACGATGATATGCTCAACGCGCCACAGATCGCCAGCCGCGCTGAAGCGGCGGGCATCACAATGATCACTATCCATGGCCGTACGCGCTGCCAGTTCTACAAAGGCAATGCCGATTGGGCCGCCATTCGCGGGGTGGTCGATGCCGTTGATATTCCTGTGATTGCCAATGGTGACATTACCGATACGGCCAAGGCCCGTCAGGCGCTGGCGCAATCGGGCGCGCAGGGTGTGATGATCGGGCGCGGCGTACAAGGCCGCCCATGGCTGCTGGCCCAAATCGCCCACGATATATATGGCACGCCAGCACCGCGCGTGCCTGAGGGACTGGAATTTACCGATATGGTGCTGGGTCACTATGATGCACTGTTGCAGTTCTACGGGACCAAGCTGGGCCTGCGCGTGGCACGCAAACATCTAGGGTGGTACATGGATCATGCTGGAACGAGTGATGCCGCACGCCGCGCCGTACTGACCGCGCGCTCCCCCGAAAAGACAATGATACTGCTGCCAGACGCGCTTGATCCCGACCAAAGGGATGAAGCAGCGTGAGAATGGGTATTGCCCCCGATGAGCGGCCGCTGTGGGCGTCCTTGCCAGTGCCAGCCATCCTTGTTGGCCCCGATGACCTGATCCTTGATATCAACGCCGCCGCCGAAGGCTTTTTCAATGCTTCGGCCAAGGGTGTTATCGGCGCGCCGGTCTGGGATATGATCGCAGTGGATGCCCCGCTGGAAGAAGCGTATGGCCGCGCACGTGAAACAGAAACGACCCTTTTTGTGAACGATGTTGACGTGGGCAGTGGCCAGCGTGCACCGCTCCAGTCCCAGTTGCAAATCGCCCCTCTGTCAGGGGCTGACGGGGTGATGATCCTGATGATCTCTCCGCGTGAACTGGCGGGTCGGATGACGCATAACCATTCGGTGAAATCCTCTGCAAAATCCGCTATTGGCATGGCAGAAATGCTGGCGCATGAAATCAAGAACCCGCTGGCCGGCATTACTGGCGCGGCACAGCTTCTGAGCATGAACCTGTCCAAGGACGATCGTGAGTTAACCGATCTGATCGTGGCCGAAAGCCGCCGGATCGTAAAACTTCTCGAACAGGTCGAGCAATTCGGCAACTTGAATCAACCCGAGCGTGGGCCGGTCAACTTGCATGACGTGCTGGACCGTGCGCGCCGCTCTGCCTTGCTTGGCTTTGGCGCGCAGATGAAGATCGTTGAGGATTACGACCCCTCGCTGCCGCTGGCATGGGGGGACAAGGACCAATTGCTTCAAGTGGTGCTCAACCTGGTGAAGAACGCTTCTGAAGCGGCGGGTTCTGGTGGCGGCACGATCCGGTTGCATAGCTATTATGAACATTCCTTCCGGCTGCGCCGCGCGGACGGGCGCGGCATGGCGCTGCCTTTGCAGATCGAAGTCATTGATGACGGCCCCGGTCTGCCAGAGAACATTGCCGGCGACATCTTTGATCCCTTCGTCTCGGGCCGTGAGAACGGGACCGGATTGGGACTGGCTCTGGTGAGTAAGATCATATCCGAACATGACGGCTGGATTTCCGTCACCTCTGTGCCGGGGCGGACCGTGTTCCGCATTTCCCTGCCTCGTGCAGATGCCCACGAAGACCCGAAATCGAATGCCGCGGGCCAGCCGCCCGCAAAGGAGACGTAAGACATGGATGGCACAGTTCTGGTAGCCGACGACGACCGCACAATTCGCACTGTGCTGACTCAGGCGTTGACGCGCGCTGGCTGCAAGGTCCACGCGACCTCCAGCCTGACGACGCTGATGCGCTGGGTGGCTGAGGGTAAGGGTGATGTGGTGATCACTGATGTTGTCATGCCGGACGGCAACGGGCTTGAGATGCTGCCGAAGATTGCGCAGGACCGTCCCGATTTGCCGGTGATCGTGATCTCGGCCCAGAATACTATCATGACCGCAATTAAAGCCGCCGAGGCGCAGGCTTATGATTACTTGCCCAAACCGTTCGACCTGCCGGATTTGATGAAGCGGACCGCGCGTGCGCTGGAACGGTCGGGCACCCCGCGCCGTGCGGTTGTGACCGATCATGAAAAGGACGAAGACGATCTGCCGATGGTGGGTAAGACTGCTGTGATGCAGGCGCTATACCGCGTGATCGCGCGGGTGATGAACACGGACCTGCCAGTGCTGATCTGGGGCGAAAGCGGGACGGGAAAATCGCTGATTGCACGGGCGCTCCATGATCTCTCGGATCGCCGTTCAATGCCGTTTGTCACTGTGACCGAAGCCGATCTGCGCGATATCGAAGGACCGGCCCGCGTGTTGGCACGTGTTCGCGGCGGCACGCTGCTGATCGACGAGATCGGCGATATCTCGGAAGAGGTGCAGGCGCGTATCGCACGGATGATGGATGCGGAGACAGACAACCAGCCGCGCTTCATTGCGACGATGCAGAACGATCCCTCTAACGATTCGTCGCAGGACACGTTGCGCCGTGATTTATATTACCGCTTGTCCGGGGCTACGCTGCATGTGCCGGCCTTGCGCGACCGCGTAGAAGACATCCCGCTGCTTGCCGCACATTTTCTTGAGAAAGCTGACGCAGGCAACGGCGCGCCCCATGCGTTGTCCGAAGGCGCAGCGAAAGTTTTCGCGAATTACACTTGGCCCGGCAACGTCCGCCAGCTTGAACACGCGATGCGGCAACTGGCTCTGACCAGCCGCGCGGTAGAGATTTCGACTGCGGAGGCAGAGCAAATTGCCGGTGCCCAGCCCGGACCAGAGCCTTCTCGGGTCGCTCCTAGCGGGGAAAAACTCGGCGCGAGCGTCGAAAGACACATCCGCCGTTATTTTGAATTGCACGGCAATATGTTGCCGCCTCCGGGCCTGTATCAGCGTATTTTAAGGGAAGTTGAGGCGCCGCTGCTCGAAGTGGCGCTGGCCGCGACCTCTGGCAATCAGGCAAAATGCGCTGAATTATTGGGTATCAACCGGAATACATTGCGAAAGAAGATCACTGACCTCGAAATAGAGGTTACACGCGGTCGAAAGATGATGTAAAAGTATCACATAACCGTGGCCATCAAGGGACATCCTTGGTCAGGACCACATAATATGGCGGTACGGTGCAATTGCACCACATCAGGTGAGGATCCATTCGTGGCATCCCGAACACGCAGTTCATGGCTTATTCGGCTGTCGCGGTTGCGACGGCTAAAGCGTGTCCGCACGTTGATGACCTTCGGCTTGGTTTTCTTGGGGCCAGTGCTGGCATTGGCGACTTATCTGGCGCTTGGTCCGTTGGACAAAGGCAGCACCGATGTTTTGCGCCTGATTCTGTTGCTTGATCTGGTCTATATTCTATTTGTTGCTGCTCTTGTTCTGTCACAGGTGGCCAGATTGATCGCCGCTAGACGTGCGAAATCAGCAGGCTCACGGCTTCATTTACGTCTGACCGGTGTGTTCGCCCTGATGGCGCTCATTCCCACTGTTTCCGTTGCGGTGTTTGCCGTGCTGACCATCAACGTCGGGATTGAGGGCTGGTTCTCTGAACGGGTCCGGGTTGTGGTTGGCAATTCCCTGCTGGCGGCCGAAGCTTATGCTAACGAAGAACGGCAAGCGCTGCGTGATGACGCCTTGGGCCTTGCGCGTAGTATTGACCGTGCCCGTCGCGGCGGCATTGAGCTAAGCGACAGCGAACTTCTGGGCGAAGGCCAGCGCCAGATCCAACGAGGCCTGCGCGAAGCATACATGATTGATGCCACTGCCGAAATCCGCGCCCGCGGTGATCGCTCATATCTGTTCAACTTTGAGAAGCCCACAGCGGAGCAGATCGCTGTTGCAGACACCGCGGATGTCTATCTGATTGAGGATTGGGCCAATAATGAATTCCGCGCTCTGGTCCGGCTGAATTCATCTGTAGACAGGTTTCTTTATGTAAGCCGTGATGTGGATGGCGAAATTCTAAGCCTTCTGGACGAGACACAAGAAACCATCCGCCTCTATCAGCAACTGGAAAGCGAACGTGGGCGCATGCTGTTCGAATTCGGCCTGCTTTATCTGGCCTTTGCAGTGATCATTATTCTGGCGGCTGTCTGGCTTGGCCTGTGGTTTGCGGAACGCCTGTCAGGGCCGGTCGGGCGTTTGACTGGCGCTGCCCAGGAGGTCGGGGCAGGGGATCTGGATGTTCAGGTCCGCGAAGACGACGGCGATGATGAAATCGCGATGCTTGGCCGTTACTTCAACCAGATGACCAAGCAGCTAAAGGGTCAGCGCAACACGCTGCTGGATAATACCCGCCAGATTGAACGCCGCCGTCGGCTGTTTGATTCTGTCCTTAGTTCGGTCACTTCGGGTGTTGTCGGCCTTGATCCAGAAGGGCGTGTGACCTTTGTGAACCGCTCCGCTATGCGCTTGCTGGATTGGGAAGAAGACCAGCAATCACTGGCACTTAGTGTGGCTGTGCCAGAATTCGGCCCACTTTATGAGACACTTACGACCACCCATACCGAAGCGACACAGCAAGAGATAAAAGTCTCGCGGCAGGGGCGGATGGAGAACCTGCTGGTGCGGATGGCAACACGGCGCACGGATGATGGGCGGCTTGAGGGCTACGTGGTGGCCTTTGATGATGTTACTGATCTGGTCAGTGCACAGCGGATGGCCGCATGGGGCGACGTCGCGCGCCGTATCGCCCATGAGATCAAGAACCCGCTCACGCCGATCCAGCTTTCAGCCGAACGGATCAAACGCAAATTCGGCCCCAAACTGGGTGATGACAGAGAGAGCCTTGAACAGATGACGGGCGTCATCATCCGGCAGACAGGCGATCTGCGCCGTATTGTCGATGAATTCTCGAAATTCGCCCGCATGCCAGAGCCGGAGCGGCGCGGGCAGGACCTTAGCCAACTGGTGCGTGATGCAGTGTTGTTGCAAAAGACGGGCAGGCCGGACATCAAGCTGGTCTCCGACATTCCCAAGACCAAGCTGCCTGCGATGATCGACGGCACCATGATCACCCAAGCGCTTACCAATTTGATAAAGAACGCAGGCGAAGCTATTGATACGCTAAAAGAAAATGGCGCACCTGACGATCTGGTGCCACAGGTGCAGGTGCGGATGCATAGTGACGGCAAATCAGCGCATATCATCATCTCGGACAACGGCGTTGGTCTGCCCGAAGACCGCGCGCGCCTTTTTGAACCCTATGTGACAACGCGCAGCGAAGGCACGGGCCTTGGCCTGCCGATCGTCAAGAAAATCATCGAGGAGCATGGCGGTAGCCTGACCCTTTCGGACGCCCCCGTTTTTGAGGGGCAACACCACTTTGGCGCCATGGCAGAGATCACTCTGCCACTGGGGCTCGACCTGAATGACGGCTTTGAGGAGCAAAAACCATGAGCGATATTCTGATTGTAGATGACGAGCGCGATATCCGTGAATTGATCTCGGATATTCTCGAAGACGAGGGCTATGCCACACGGCTTGCCGGCAACTCCGACGATGCCATGGCTGCCGTGAATACAGAGCCGCCTGCGCTTATGATCCTCGATATCTGGCTCAAAGACAGCAAGATGGACGGTATCGACATTCTTAAGTCCGTCAAACGCGACAATCCCGATGTGCCGGTGGTGATCATCTCGGGTCATGGCAACGTAGAAATTGCGGTCGCTGCGATCAAACAGGGCGCCTACGACTTCATCGAAAAGCCCTTCAACATCGACCAGTTGATGGTGGTGATCCGCCGCGCGATGGAAACCTCGCGCCTGCGCCGTGAGAATATCAGCCTCAAGCGCAAAGACAGCACTGGCTCCGAGATGATCGGTAATTCCGGTTCGTTCCGCACGCTTGTGGGGCAACTCGACAAGGTTACCAAATCAAACGGGCGGGTAATGCTGTCGGGACCGGCGGGCGCGGGCAAGGAAGTCGCAGCGCGCTATATCCACGCCAATTCTAACCGTGCTTCGGCCCCGTTTGTGACCATCAATTGTGCCGGCGTGGCACCCGACCGGATGGAAGAAGTTCTATTCGGTCGTGAAACCGCTGATCGTGGCGTAGAACCGGGCCTGCTGGAGCAAGCACATGGCGGCGTGGTCTATTTCGACGAGGTCGCCGATATGCCGCTAGGCACCCAGTCGAAAATCCTCCGCGTGCTTGTGGACCAGCAGTTCACCCGCGTGGGCGGAAATGACAAGGTGCGCGTTGATTTACGTGTTGTTTCCAGCACCAACAAGGACTTGGCGACAGAAATTGAAGCAGGTCGTTTCCGCGAAGAACTTTATCACCGTCTGAACGTGGTGCCGATTATTGTACCATCACTGGCCGAACGACGTGAGGACATTCCGCTTCTCGCTGCCCACTTTATTGCCGAATTCAACAGCTCCCAAGGGCTCCCGTTGCGTGAAATTACCGATGACGCACAGGCTTTGATGCAAACGATGTTGTGGCCCGGCAACGTTCGCCAGCTCAAGAATATGGTGGAACGCGTTCTTATCCTTGGTGAGGGGGCAGCGCCAATTGACGCGCGCGAATTGCCCGGCGAAGAAGACCACAGCGAAGAAGAGGGTCGTGTGGTTCTTTCCGGTGCCATGGCCACGCTGCCGCTGCGCGAAGCACGCGAGGCGTTTGAGCGGGAATATCTGCTCACGCAGATCAACCGTTTTGGCGGCAATATCAGCCGCACGGCGAACTTTGTCGGGATGGAGCGTTCGGCCCTGCACCGCAAACTCAAAAGCCTCGGCGTAGTCACCTCTGCGAAATCAGGGACCCGCGTGGCCCATGTAGATGAAGAGTGAAAGCGATGCTGGGGCTAGCGCTACTTTTGACAAATAGCCTTCACGTGAATTCATCCCGCTTGGGATGAATGGGACAGCACACCACCGCCAATCGTTAAACCCTCCTGCCTCTCGGGCAGGGGAGTTTGATGTGGACAATTGAATTGACCACGCCTGCGGGTTCTGACATTTGTTGGCGCATTCAGGCACAGGCGTGTCGGCGGCGTAATCTGTGCCGACTGACCCAGCAGGGGATCTCCAAACCATGAAAGTCATCATTTGCGGCGCAGGTCAGGTCGGCTGGCAGATTGCCCGCCATTTGTCGGGTGAGCGGAACGATGTCACCGTGGTTGACAGCAATACCGATCTGGTGCGCCGCGCGACCGATACACTTGATGTGCAAGGCGTCGCCGGCTTTGCCAGCTATCCGGACGTGCTGGACCGTGCCGGTGCGCGCGATGCGGATATGATCATCGCCGCCACCCATTCGGACGAGGTCAATATGGTGACCTGTCAGGTCGCCCATTCGGTTTTCGGCATCAACCGCAAAATCGCGCGCCTGCGTTCGCAATCCTATCTTGATGCGATCTACTCGGATCTGTACCGCCGCGACCATCTGCCAATCGACGTGGTTATTAGCCCCGAACGCGAAGTCGCAGCCGCTGCCCTTCAGCGCCTTGCCGCACCAGCCGCTTTTGATACCGAAGTCTTTATGGATGGCCATGCGCAGCTTTTGGGTATCACGCTTGATGCAGATTGCCCCGTCCTGAACACGCCATTGCGCCAGTTGACCGATCTGTTCTCGACGTTGCGCGCGGTGGTGGTTGGCGTCCGCCGCGATGGCACGCTGTTTGCACCAGAGCCGAAGGACCAGCTTTTCGCCGGTGACGATGCCTATTTGTTTGTGCACCGTGATGACATCTCTCGGACCATGGAGATTTTTGGCAAGAAGTCTGCCTCCCAAGAGCGAGTGGTGCTGGTGGGTGGCGGTAACGTGGGCCTTTCCGTCGCGCTGACACTTGAGCGGCGTGCGAAGCGGGTGCGCGCCAAAGTAATTGAGAAGAACCGCGTTTGCGCCGAGCGCGCCGCCGAGGCGCTGGAGCGCACGATTGTCCTGAACGGTGACGGGCTGGATGCCGCCTTGCTGGCCGAAGCGGGCATCGGCCGCGCTGATGCCATGCTGGCTGTGACCGATGACGACAAGACCAACATGCTGGCTTGTGTGCGCGCCAAGGCCGAAGGCTGTCCGTATGTCATCGCGCTGATCAACGATCCGACGCTGGTACCACTGATGCAGCCTTTGGGCATTGACGCCTATATCAACCCGCGTGCCACCACGGTAAGTTCGATCCTGCGCCACATCCGCCACGGTCGCGTGCGCGCAGTTTACTCAATTGGCGATGCAGAGGCTGAGGTGATCGAGGCCGAAGTGCTTTCCACCTCGCCCATAGCAGGCAAGAAGATCCACGAGATCGACTTTCCCGAAGGCGCGCTTTTGGGGGCCGTGCGCAAGGGGGATAAGATTATCCGTCCTATGGGTGATACCCGCATTGAAGAGGGCGATGTGATCGCAGTTTTCGTTTTGGCGAAGGATGTCGCACAGCTTGAACAGCTGATGCAGGTCTCCATCGACTTTTTCTAGGCAAATGGCGTGAAACGCAAAAGCAGCATACGACACGATCTTACACAGCTGCCGCTGTTTTTGCTGATGTTCGGGGCTGGTGCTTTTTCAATGTTTGTACCGGCAGCCTATGCGCTCGTCGCGGACCGGCATGAAACCAGTCAGGCGTTCTTCTATGCCGGCCTCCTGGGCACAGTCACCTTCCTGTTGATCGGTGTAGCCCACGCTGGCCGCGCACCGCGCCACGGCGCGTTGGGGCCATTGCTTTCGCTGTTCTCGGCCTTTGTTTTTCTACCCGTCATTTTTGCCATTCCCTTTGTTGAAGCGCTGCCAACAACGCGGTTCTACAACGCCTATTTCGAGATGCTCAGCGCCTTTACCACTACAGGGGCTACGCTATTTGATGATCCCACACGCCTTGGCCCCGCTTTGCATTTGTGGCGCGCGCAGGTGGGCTGGATGGGCGGGCTGCTGATGTGGGTGGCTGCTGTGGCGATCCTTGCGCCGCTTAATCTTGGAGGGTTTGAGGTTACAGCTCAGGCCGAACCGGGCCGACGTGAAACCGGCCTGCATAGCACCACTGTCGTTAGCGCTCGCGCAAAGATCGGGCGTGCCTTGCAAACTCTCGCGCCCCTCTATGCTGGCTTGACCATGGTCCTTTGGGCGCTGCTGACGATCACGGGACAGAGCGGTTTGAATGCATTGTGTTATGCGATGTCTGTCATGGCGACTTCGGGCATCTCAGCGGCCGGTTCAGCCCCGGGTGGCGGGTTTATCGGAGAAGTCATCATGGCGATGTTCATGCTCTTTGCGCTGTCACGGCTAACGTTCACCTCGGACACCATGACGGCGACTCAGGGAGGGCTACGGACAGATCCCGAATTCCGCATCGGCCTAGGTATTGTGATATTGGTACCACTGGTCTTGTTTGGGCGCCATTTTGTCGGCGCCTTCGACCTCGACAGCACCAATACGTTTGGATCGGCGTTCAGCGCGCTGTGGGGATCTCTGTTTACCGTGCTCTCGTTCTTATCCACCACCGGTTTCGTTTCAGCCTTCTGGAGCGAGACACAAAGTTGGTCCGGCCTTGGCACACCGGGTCTGATCCTCATGGGGCTTGCGCTGGTCGGCGGCGGTGTTGCCACAACAGCGGGGGGGGTAAAACTGCTGCGGGTTTATGCGCTCTATCGTAACGCGGTCCGAGAGATGGAGCGGCTGGTTCATCCGCACTCTGTCTCGGGTGCTGGCGTGGTGGGACGCCGTTTGCAATCCGGCGGCGCCTTTATTGCATGGATTTTCTTCATGCTTTTTGCTTTGTCCTTTGCTGGCGTTACCATGGCCCTCACGCTTGAAGGAGTGACATTTGATGATGCTCTGGTGCTGTCCATTGCGATGTTGTCAACCACTGGCCCTCTCACCGAGGTGGGCGGCGAGGCACCAATTGTGCTGATGTCTTTGAGCGATACAGCAAAGGCGATATTGGCAGGTGCCATGGTTTTGGGACGGCTTGAGACTTTGGCGATCATCGCTTTGCTCACACCTGATCTGTGGCGTAGCTGACACGGGGTCACAAGGTGGTACGCGAATGCCTGATTTTGGGGGTGGAAACTTCTATAGAGGCACTTCATAGTCCCTTGGGACAGGCCGACTGCGGCAAAAGACAAGAAAAAATGAAAGATCAAACTATGGCGTCTGATAGACAGAACCTTCAGGATGCGTTCCTGAACCACGTACGCAAAACAAAAGTACCCGTGACAATTTTCCTTATCAACGGTGTGAAACTGCAAGGTGTGATCACTTGGTTTGATAACTTCTGTGTTCTGCTGCGTCGCGATGGCCAATCGCAATTGGTCTACAAGCACGCCATTTCTACCATCATGCCAAGCCAGCCTATCAGCTTGTATGAGGGCGAAGAGGCTTCTTGAGCAAAGAACAATTCCAGATTGACGAGACAGACGGCCCAGCGAAAACACGCGTATGGGTCCTGCATCCTGACATCAAAAATAATAATGACCGGCGTAACGCCGGTCCGGCATTACAAGAAGCCGTCGCTTTGGCAGAGGCTTTGCCGAACATCGAGGTTCTCGGCTTTGACGTTGTGCCGCTGCGCACTGTTAATGCCGGTCATCTGTTCGGCTCTGGTAAGATCAACGAACTGCGTGAGATTCTACACGATAAAGAGATTGAGCTGGTGCTGGTCGACGGTCCTGTAAGCCCTGTACAGCAACGCAATCTTGAAAAAGCATGGAACGTCAAACTGCTTGACCGGACCGGCCTTATTCTTGAAATCTTCAGTGACCGTGCCGCGACCCGTGAAGGTGTGCTTCAGGTCGAGATGGCCGCGCTTAATTACCAACGCACGCGTCTGGTGCGGGCTTGGACCCACCTTGAGCGTCAGCGCGGTGGCCTTGGCTTTGTGGGTGGTCCCGGTGAAACCCAGATCGAGGCTGACCGCCGCGCGATTGACGAACAGCTTGTCCGTCTGCGCCGCCAGCTTGAGAAGGTCGTTAAAACCCGCGCATTGCACCGTGCGGCCCGCGCGAAGGTTCCGTATCCAATTGTCGCGTTGGTGGGCTACACCAACGCGGGTAAATCGACGCTGTTCAACCGGCTGACCGGAGCGGATGTTTTGGTCAAAGACATGCTCTTTGCCACGCTCGACCCGACGATGCGCAGCCTTGAACTGCTCGACGGTCCCGAGATTATCCTCAGCGATACGGTTGGATTTATCTCCGATCTGCCAACAGAGCTGGTCGCGGCCTTCCGCGCCACCCTTGAAGAAGTGTTGGCGGCGGATATCATTCTGCACGTGCGCGATGTTTCCCACGCAGAGACTGAAGAGCAGGCGCACGATGTGCGCGACATTCTCAAATCCCTTGGCGTGCCGGAAGAAACGCGCACGTTCGAAGTTTGGAACAAGCTTGATCTGCTGTCAGACGATGCAGCCAACGCTATGCGAGAACGTGCGGCGCGGGACGAAAACGTGTTGGCAATTTCGGCCATAACGGGTGAGGGGCTTGATGCGCTTCAAACCACGGTGGCAGAGGCGCTTCAGGGGGCGCTGCGCACGGCAGAGCTTTCGCTCGGCTTTGCCGATGGGCGCAAGCGCGCGTGGCTCTTTTCACACGATGTGGTGATGTCAGAGACCCAGACCGAGGAAGGCTTTGACCTGACTGTGCGTTGGTCCGCTGATGTTGAGAGGGCCTACCAGCGGCTGTAAGTATTTCTTCGCAATCCGGCACCGGCGCTCCATATGAAGGCCTAAGTAATCCTGCGGAGAAATCAGATGTCTTATGCCATTGCCTATGTTGCAACCTTCCTTGTCTTTCTGGCCGTCGACTTTGTTGGCCTGAGCTACGTCATCAAGCCGTTGTTCATGCGTGCAATAGCGCCGCTGATGTTGGAGAATTTCCGCGTGATACCAGCGTTCCTGTTCTATGCGTTTTTGGTATTTGTTGTGATGTGGTTCGTCTCGTGGCCTGCGTTAACTGCCGATAAATCGCTGCTATGGGTGTTCGGTTCGGCAGCGCTGATCGGGGCGGCAGCATACGGCACGTATGAGTTCACCAACTACGCGATCCTCAAGGACTGGACGGCAACGCTCGTGATCACAGATCTGGCGTGGGGAACATTCCTGACAGGTTTTTCGGCCACGGCTGGCGTGGCGATTGCACGGCTTGTGGTGAGCTAAGCAGACTTAAGCACCCGTTGCAGAGGCAAAACGCCACGCACCCGGATGGAGTTGGTTGAGCTCCCAGTCTCCGACCTGCATGCGGATCAGGCGCAGGGTGGGCAGACCAACATGCGCTGTCATCCGCCGCACCTGACGGTTGCGCCCCTCCGAGATTGTGATCCGCAGCCATGCATCAGGTACGGATTTGCGGAACCTCACGGGCGGATCGCGCTCCCAAAGCGTATCAGGCGGATCAACCACATCGGCGCGTGCGGGACGCGTTACTCCGTCTTTCAGTGTCACACCGCGCCGAAGCGCATCTAGCGCTTTTTCGTCAGGCGTGCCTTCGACTTGTACCAGATAGGTTTTTTCCAGTTTATACTTCGGGTTCGAAATGCGGGCCTGCAACGGGCCGTGATCGGTGAGGACCATCAACCCCTCGCTGTCACGGTCCAGCCGTCCAGCAGGATAGAATCCAGGCTCATCAATAAAACCCGACAAGGTCGGACGCGGGGAGCCTTCGGTGCCTTTATCGGTGAACTGTGACAGCACGCCGTAGGGCTTATTAAACAGGATGACGCGACTGCTCATGGTGCTTGCGGGATCAACAGGGTCACGCCGACAGAAGCAGCACGCGCCAGCTCCTGATCCAGTGACATGGGTATATATTCACCGCGCCGCCACATCTGGGCCAGATCGTCATAGTGGCGTGAGAGGAAGTGGCCGGACTGTCCCGTGGAGGTCACAAAGACCGAACTGTCAGGATCGGCAAAGTCATAGACCCCGCGATACCCCGCGCCGTGCACGTTGAGGAATGGATTAGGGTCCGTCCCCTTGGTGCGCCCGCGCATCAGCGTGTGATCACCGCCTGACGTGCTTTGCCGGATGTTCACGAAATAACGCAGCAGCGGCACATCGCCCAGCACAGGATGGTCATGGGTGGCCTGATGGGCATCACCCCAGCGCAGCGATTCCAGTGCGGTGCCGTAATCCTGAGAAATTTGCAGAAGCGCGTCATCTAATGCGAGCCGTGCCATATCCGCACAGCTTTCTACCGGCGCGGACTGGAACACGTCACACCACGCGTTCGCACCTTCTACGTTACGGAAGACGCGTTCGATAAAAAGCGGCTCTACGTGGGTGAACTCGGCTATGAGCGGGCCAAGCTCGTCGCGGATAAGGCGGTCTTGAAGCGCGCGCAGCCATGTGGCGTAAATCAACGGCTCTGGCATATGTTCGTTCATCTCGCCCGACCAACCGGCAAGCAAGCCGAGCGCGCGCTGGCGCAGCGCTTCGGGTGTGCCTTCAGGGGCGGCTTCTCCGGTGAACCAAAGCTCGGCCCCGATAAGCGGCAACAACGACCGTGCTGTGAAGCTGACAGTGTCGAGCTGGGCTTCGATAAAGCTGTCGCGGGTATGGACCTGACGGCCTTGCATCAGGCGCTGCCAGCGTTGCACCCGCTGCGTATCGCCCCACTCAAAGGAAACATGATTGGGGAAGGGGCGATCGACCATCTTGTTGTTCGTGTTGCCCAATATCCCGCCGGCAGGGGCAACAAATCCAGGATTGGAGCTGAACGGCTGCGTCCCTTGCCAGCGGTTCGTAGCGATCCAGCCGGGGCTGGGCATACGGCCCTTGCTTTGGTGGTTCGGATCACGTTTGGGCGCTGCACCAATGGTCTTCATGGCGATGTTTTCGTGATCCACCAACGTCAGGTTCTGGGAGGGCGCGATAAAGCGTTCGGCAGTCGCAATCCCGTCCGCGATAGTCTTGGCGCGCATCAGCTCAATCGCCGCTTGCATAGTGGTGTCATTCGGGCTGAGCACCGTCCAATTGACCGAGGCGACGTGACCAGGCGGGGTGATCGAGGCAAGGTTGTAATGGGTACCGGGAAGGACGGGTCCGTTGTCAGTCCAGCGCAAAGTCAGGGTGACTGGATCAAGGTCTTTGACCGTGATGATCGAGGCACGTTTGACAAACCTCTTAAAGCCGTCCGGCGTGCGATATTCCTCGCGGTTTGCCGGGTTCAGCTCTTCGATATAGACGTCTTGATCGTCTAGATACGACGATGTTAGCCCCCAGCCCAGATCGGCAGAGCGGCCACTTAGCACGACTGGGATGCCGGGGATGGTCGCCCCGATCACACCACCTGATTGCAACTCAAGCCGTGCCAGATACCAGATCGCCGGCGCGGTAAATCCAAGGTGTGGATCATTCGCCAACAAGGTGCCGCCAGAGGCAGAGCGGGACGGTGCCGCTGCCCATGCGTTTGATGCGCCTGCAAAGACAGTTCGTTTGAAGGGCGACAGTGGATGCGCGCTGTAGGGTTCCGTCTGCGCAAATCGCGGCACACCGGGAAAGAGACTGGCATATTGGGGCAGGGCGGCCACACCGGTACCGGGCGCGTCGGGCAGTATGTCGCGCAGTCTCGATGTATCAGGCAGCGCCAGCGAGACGCGTGCGCGGATCACTTCTGCGTCCAGATGACCCGACAGCTGCAAGCCCATCAGTTTGACGATTGCGATGCTATCCGCCGGCCGCCAAGGCGCCATCGGGGCATTGAACAGGAACATTTCCGGCGCGCCACGGCCTAACGCATCGGAGTTAATCTGGTCAAGACGCGCGTTCACGCCGGCTGCATAAGCGCGCAAAGCGTTTTGGGTACTGTCGTCCAGCGCCTCCATCGAGGCGAGAGATAACGCATAGATATCAAGGCGGCGCAGCAGCTTGTCCACGTCCAGCGTTGCGGCACCAAAGACCTCTGACAGACGGCCTTGGGCAGTGCGGCGCATGGTGGTCATCTGCCACAAACGGTCCTGCGCGTGGGCAAATCCGAGGCCAAAGAACACATCTTCGTCTTTGGGCGCAAAAATATGCGGTACATTGGCGTTGTCGCGCACGATTTCGACGGGGCGCTCAAGGTTTGGGACCTCAATTTCTGCGTTATAATCAGGCAATGATCGTGACGCGAGCCAGTAGACACCGGTCACAACCAGCACGCTTAACACCAGCAACGCCGCTGCAAGCCGAATAAGCCAGCGAAAAACCAAAGCCATAATACCCTCCGAAACCGACCCTTACCGTGTTTGACCCTGCGGGCCACGGTGATAGGTATGTGCGCAGCAATAGCGCAACATCATAGTAAGGAAAAGCACATGGCGAAGCTGGCGTTTTTAGGACTGGGCGTGATGGGGGCTCCTATGGCGGGGCACCTTCAAAAAGCAGGTCATAAGGTGACGGTTTACAACCGCACGACGGCCAAAGCGGAAAGCTGGGCGAAGACCTATGGTGGGGCTTTTGCTGCTACTCCGCGCGAGGCTGTCGAAGGGGCAGAGTTCGTGATGTCCTGCGTGGGCAACGACGATGATCTGCGGTCGGTCTGTTTGGGCGAGGATGGTGCGTTTGCAGGAATGCAGACCGGCACGGTCTTTGTCGATCACACCACAGTGTCCGCCGCCGTCACCCGAGAGCTTCATGCCGCAGCGGACGCTGCACAGATCAGCTTTGTCGACGCGCCGATTTCTGGCGGTCAAGCCGGTGCCGAGAACGCGCAGCTGTCGATCATGTGCGGCGGAGATCAAGGCGCATTTGATCGCGCCCTGCCTGTGATGGAGATCTATTCCAAGATTTGCCGCTGCATCGGGGACAGCGGTGCGGGCCAGATGACCAAGATGTGCAACCAGATCGCCATCGCAGGCGTGGTGCAGGGCCTCTCCGAAGCGCTGCATTTCGCCGAGAAAGCCGGCCTTGACGGTCGCGCGGTGGTCGAGGTGATCAGTCAGGGTGCTGCGGGCAGCTGGCAGATGGCCAACCGCTACGAAACAATGCTCGACGATCACTTTGATCACGGGTTTGCCGTGGACTGGATGCGCAAGGATCTGGGGATTTGTCTCGATACAGCGGATGAGACTGGCGCAAGCCTACCGATTACGGCGCTGGTTGACCAGTTCTATAAGGATGTGCAGAAACTGGGTGGCGGCCGCTGGGATACTTCAAGCCTTATCCAGCGCTTGCGCAAGATGGGCTGAGACAGAATATATCTGTCAAACATGATAGGATGCAGCACCACCCTCGGGCGGTGCTGCATGAAACTTAAGGAATGATCCGCGTATATTTGCTGCCCTCAAGAGTGGCACCGATCCGCAGACCTGCGCGCCCGAAAACAACAGCCAGAACCGGGGACAGCACTGTGTTTGTGTCCGCGCTTACGCTGTCACCGCGGTCAGAGATCACATATTCAACGTTGGCCCCCGCAGCCCAACCGGGCGAGCGGCGGAAACTGCTCAGTGCATCATCTGTCATGAAGAACAACACATGCGCATATTGCTGCGCACCGATCTGCAAGCCACCCGTTGCTTTAGTCACCGAGTAGTAGTCCACAGATACGTTGTTTACCCGCAGCGCGCCGCGCCCGTAAGCGCCGCCCAGACCAAGGCCAGCCTCGGTCACCAGCGGCATCACGAGCATGCCGTTGGATTTATCTGCAAGGGTTCGGGTGTTGGGGAACGTCCGGTACATCTCTTCGAGCGTCCTGCTGACGCGCGCATCAATTGTGCCAGCGCCGCCGGAGCCGATACCGTTCCCGCAAGCGGCCAAAGTGCTGGTGCCAGCAACCGCGCCCAACGCAAATGCGCGGCGCGTAAGAATAGAATGGGTCATATGATTTGCCTGTCTCGTTACACTGCTCGATTTGCCAGTTTTTTCCAGCTTAACCGGAACTATAAGCGGGTTTTCGCAGGATGTCATCGCCTTTGGGTGAAATTGGCGAAAAGATGCTGTGCGACGGATGATTGGCTTTACGTTGGCTCCAACCCGAATTGGGACAAAAAGGACAATATCCCGCTGCCGATCGCCCGTGCAGCAATACCATTTTCGCCAGCCACAACCTTCACCTGTGCCAGCCCTCGTTTGTCGTAAAGGGTGGCAATCGCCGTTTCGACAGCGTTGATTAGTTCAAGCGTCAGGGCAGGGGATAGGCTGCTATCGATTACGATGGCATCCGGATCAATGAAGGCCTGTGCACAAACTGCTGCGAAGGCGATCTGCGGCGCGGCCTCCTCAAGCCATTTGTTGAATATCTCTTTGGACTTCGGTTCTAGCATGGCGGGTTTGTAGAAGCTGTCCATTGTAACGCCAACGGCCAACGCCTGCTGTTCGAGATGGCGCAGCGACGTCCTTTCCAACAGTTGTGGAGCAATCCCATGGGTCACGGCCCCCTTTGGGGTCGAGGCGAAGGAGCCGGCCAGATTGTGCCGACCGTTGTAAAGCCTGCCACCCAGCGCGATGCCACCACCAATAAAGGTGCCTATATAGAAATAAGCAAAGGTGTCGTGGCGCGCGCTGTTGCCCACAGCGATCTCTGCCAGACAAGCGGCTGAGGCATCGTTGAGTGTGCGGACGGGCAGGTTGAACTGAGCGCTCAGTGCGCCTGACAGATCCGCTTGCGCCCAGCCGGCCATGGCCCCTTTAGGCGCGCCAACGGTCTCTTCCCACGCGCTCAGGTCATCCGGTCGTGCAATGCCGATCCCGACCACACGGGCCTTTCGATAAGAGCTTAGGTCGTCCAACTGTTCTGCAATCGCAACCATCAAATCTTGGCGAATGGTTTCGAGTTGGGGAAACTCATAGCGGCGTACCGTCCGCCTGATGATGGTATAATCGAAGGCCATGCTGACCACTTCAAGCGAGCGGCGCCCGACCTTCACACCGATAGACAGCGCCCCGTCCGGATCAAGCGAATAAGGGGTTGATGGCTGTCCAACCTTCCCCTTCACTGAAGTTCCGGCCCTAAGCAGCCCCTCGGCGACCAACCGGTTCACGATCACGGTCGCTGACTGTGCGCTAAGACCGGAAGCCCGCGTCAGTTCCGCTTTACTCATCTGGCCTGCTTTACGGATCAATTCGATGAACAAACGTTCGTTATATGATCTGGTTGGTGCGCGTTGGTAAGTGATTGCGTCTTTAGGCATTTCTAATTTGCTTCTTTGATCTCTTGCTTCGCGGGCAAAGTATGCAGAGTTGGTCTGGCCAAATGATCTGGCGGTGTCCCTCATGCGAATAGTGCGGCGCAAAGATTATCGCCTCGAACGACAGTCCTGCAGAGAAATACTTTTGAGCTTCTTAAGCAGACTTGCAATACGAAGTGGCCCAGATGATTACATAAACTTGATTGATTTATACATTGACAGTTAGGTTACTCTGCCATTTTAACTTACCTACATTGCCACGTCTCCAAAGCTGGTGTGGCAATGTTCGGGAAAATACAGCGGTTAAATTGATCCATAATGTGGTGAACGCGGCTTAGGGCCAGACACCTCATAGTGGCGCAATTGATCCGGCATTGTTTGCGATAAGCGAGGGCCTTTGATGTCTCTTCAAGACCAGAAAATCATTGCTGTCGGTGGGGAGAACCTGATCGACAGCGTTCGGACTGTTTCAGCCAGCGGGCAGGAACGTTTTGCACACAAGCTTGGCGGGTCACCCTATAATGTGGCAGTTGCAATGGCGCGGCAGGGTGCGCGGACATATTACCTGACGCCCATCTCGCGTGACGAATATGGGGAGCAACTTACGCAGAACCTGAACGCCGAGGGTGTTACCCTTGCGGGTGGGCGGCGTGATGAGGCTACGACACAGGCTGTGGTGACTTTGGAAAAAGGTGTGCCTACCTATGTTTTCCACCGCGACAACACCGCCGAACGGGCGGTGACATCTGCAACGATTATGGCAGCCTTGCCTGATAGCGCGGCACACATACACGTGGGATCACTGGCTTTCGCAAGTGGGCCCGACGCGGTTGCGTGGGAAGAGGCGTTTCACAGTGCGGCACGGAACGGGCTCACCACTTCGTTGGACCCGAACGTGCGCGCATCCCTGATTGATGATGCCGAGGCCTACCGTGCGCGCCTGGTGCGACTGTTGGGGTCCGCAACACTCGTCAAGCTCAGCGATGATGATCTGGACTGGATCTATCCAGACATGTCACAGTCCGATGCAATCGCGCTGCTGATGTCTCAAACAACAGCCGGCCTTGTCGCGCTCACCAAAGGGCCGGACGGCGCAGAATGCTGGACCGCAACGCGTCACTGCACCGTCGTAAATCCCCCTGTGCCTAATCTGGTGGATACCATCGGCGCAGGCGATACTTTTATGGCCACTTTGGTTGCAGACCTAAGCGCAAACGATCGCCTCAGCGTTGAAGCATTAGACGGTGCTTCTGACGAGGTCCTGCACAATCTGCTTACCCGCGCCGTTCAAGCGGCCTGTCTTAACTGCGCCCAAGAAGGTTGCAATCCGCCAAGTTTGGGCACTCTTGATTCCGCGCTGATTAAGGGCGCTGCATGAAGCTGTATCTCGATACTGCGGACGGCGACGCTTGGGATGATCTGATGCCGACGGGCTTGTTTCACGGCATCACGACCAATCCACTGCTGGCAGAGCGCGCAGGCCTTGAGTATGCGCGCATCGATTGGTCCAAGATGGCGGGCAAAGCGCATGAACTTGGCGCCAAGGAGCTTCATGCGCAGGTCTACGGACCGGCAGAGGAGTATGTAGATTGGGCGGAAAAACTGTATGCGGTGGGTGAAGCTGCTGGGATTGAGATCGTGGTGAAAATCCCGCTGGTCGAGGAAACCATTCGTGTCACGCCGGCGATCAAGGCCTTGGGCGGCCGCATCCTGATGACGGCCTGCTATGACGCGAAACAGATGTTCGTCGCAAAAGCGCTGCGCACCGATTTTCTATCGCCGTATTTTGGCCGAATGAAAGAGGCGGGGATCGACGCCGAGACGCATTTGGCCGCTATGGAGAAGATGAACAGACCTGACGTGCGCCGTTGCGAAGTTCTGGTAGCATCGTTGCGATCAGCGGCGCAGATGGTGACGCTGGCCAACTTGGGCCATGATCACTTCACCATCTCGCCGGATGTGGCGCGGGAGTTGCTCACATCCCCTCACAGCATCAAGGCATTCACCGAATTTGAAGAAGCAATAAGCTCCAGCTGATTATCCGCGCAGCAGCTTTGCAGCAGCTGGCGCGAAGTAAGTCAGGATGCCGTCACAGCCGGCGCGTTTAAAGGCCATTAGGCTTTCCATCATCACGCGCTCTTCGTCGATCATACCGGCTGCTGCGGCTGCTTTGATCATGCTATATTCACCCGATACCTGATAGGCGAAGGTCGGCGCCCCATAGGCGTCTTTCACACGGCGACAGATATCCAGATAGGGTAGGCCGGGTTTGACCATCACCATATCCGCGCCCTCTGCCAGATCGCGGGCCACAAGGCGCAGTGCCTCATCGCTGTTGGCCGGGTCCATCTGGTAGGTTTTCTTATCGCCTGTCAGCGCGCCAGAGGCACCGACCGCATCGCGGAACGGACCATAAAAGGCGCTCGCGTATTTGGCGGCGTAGCTGAGGATCATCACATTCTGATGGCCTTCCGCTTCCAGCCCCGTACGGATCGCGCCGATGCGTCCGTCCATCATATCTGACGGGCCAATGATGTCCGCGCCGGCGCGCGCCTGCTCTACCGACATTTTCACCAGCGCCTGCACGGTGGTGTCATTGATGATCTCGCCGTCCACCACAAAGCCGTCGTGTCCGTTGATATTATAGGTATCCAAGGCCACGTCGGTCATGATGACCAGATCAGGCAGAACCGCCTTGATCGCACGGATCGCGCGGTTCACATGGTTGTCACGATCCCACGCACCAGCGCAATCCTCAGTGCGTTCTTCAAGACCCGTGTAGGGGAAGAGGCACAGCGCGCCGATTCCCAAATCCCACGCCTCTTGTGCGACCTCCACTATCTTATCGACCGAGCGGCGCGAGACGCCGGGCATGGAGGGGATATCCTCAACTATGCCTTCGCCCGAGCGCACAAATACAGGCCAAATGAAGTCTGCCGCCGAGAGGTAATTCTCGCGGACCAGACCGCGAATACCTTCGTTCTGACGGACGCGACGCAGGCGTGTGGCGGGATAGGGGGCTTGGATCGGCTGCATGGCGGGTTTCCTTTAAGATTGTCGGACGAAGCTGTCATGTATTTTTGCCATGCTCAAGAGGTCTCAAGGGGTAGGAATCCGCAACAAGCCCCGCTATGACAAGTAACAAGTGAATAACGAGCATTGCTTTGGACTGGTACCAGACCCTTTTTGAATTAATCGACATGCGCTCTTTCTCGAACCTCTGGTTCTGGATTGTGCTCGCTGTTATATGGTCGACGACCAGCCATTACGGGCTCGGCGTGCCATTTGACATGGTACTGCGCGCCAAGCGTCATGGTGGCCAGACCGAGATTGATCTGGAAGACCTCGTGCGGATCAACACCAACCGCCTTTTGTTCATCGCGCAGATGTCCGGCTTGTGGATTGCGGGCTTCGCCTGCTTTTTCCTGACGATGCTGGCGATGCTTGGCTTTGTTTATGGCAACGAATTTTCGCAGGCCGTGATCTTACTCGCTGTTCCGCTGTCTTTGGTGGGCTTGCTAAGCATTTCAACAGCGCACCTGATTCAGGAAGAAGACGCACGCGGAGAGAAGTTGCGCCGTCGCCTGATGCGTCACCGGCTGTACACCCAGATCATCGGGATGATCGCGATTTTCGTGACTGCCCTTTGGGGGATGTACCAGAACCTAAATGTCGGTCCCTTTGGCGGTTGACACAAGCGCGCCAAGCGCCACATCACGCTTCACATGAAATCACCTACACATATCACGCTGTCCGGCGCCCCCGAAGGGTTTGACGCAAAACTGCTGTTGACTGAGCTTGCTAAATCAGCTGGTCCCGTTTTGCATATTGCCCGCGATGACAAGCGGATGGTGGCCATGCAAGAAGCGCTGCGCTTTTTCGGGCCGCAGATGCCTGTGGTAGTTTTCCCGGGGTGGGATTGTCTGCCTTATGACCGTGTGTCGCCCAATGCCGATATCTCGGCCCAGCGTATGGCCACGCTGGCAGGGCTGGTGCATGGCATGCCAAGCCAGTTCATTCTGCTCACCACATTGGGTGCGGCGACTCAGCGGGTGCCCGCCCGCGACGTTCTGCGCGATGCCGCATGGAGCGCTCAGGTGGGCGCACGTGTAGACGAAAAAGGTCTGCGCGAGTTTCTGGTCCGCATGGGTTTTGTGCAAAGTCCTACAGTGATGGACCCGGGTGATTATGCTGTTCGCGGCGGTATTATTGATATCTATCCACCTGGTGATCTGGGGCCTGTGCGGCTGGACCTGTTCGGCGATGTTCTGGACGGCGCACGCCGCTTTGACCCAGCAACCCAGCGCACCACAGAAAAGCTTGATATTGTTGAGCTTGCGCCGGTTTCCGAGGTCATTCTGGATGACGCCGCGATCACCCGCTTTCGCCAGAATTACCGCATCGAATTTGGCGCTGCAGGCACCGATGATCCGCTCTATGAGGCGATCAGCGCAGGGCGCAAACATCAAGGTGCGGAGCATTGGCTGGCGTTTTACTACGACAAGCTTGAGACGCTGTTTGACTATCTGCCTGAAGCCACAATCACACTGGATGACCAGCTGACGGCGATGCGGCTGGCGCGGTGGGACAGCGTGGCGGATCAATATGAGACGCGCAAGATTGCCATGGGGATCCGCTCCAAGATGGACAGCGTGTACAAGCCTGCCCCTGCCACGGGTCTTTATCTGGATGACGCAGCATGGGAGGCGGCAGTCGGAGACCGCCGTGTGCTGCAACTGGCACCATTGCCGCAGCCAACGGGCCTTGGCGTGGTGGATGCTGGCGGGCGGATAGGGCGTAATTTCGCACCGGAGAGACAGCAAGAATCTATAAGCCTTTTCGGGGCTTTAGTAACACACATTAAAGCAAAGCTCGAAACTGGGCCTGTGCTGATTGCAAGCTATTCCGAAGGCGCGCGCGAGCGCCTGACCGGATTGATCGAGGAAGAAGGGCTGGCCGAGGCAATACCTATCGCAAATGCCACCCGCAACGGCAAACGCGGTCTGCATATGGCCGTCTGGGCGCTTGAGCACGGTTTTGAGACGGAGGACCTCACCGTTATCTCCGAGCAGGACGTGCTGGGCGACCGCCTGATCCGACGCCCCAAGCGTAAACGCCGCGCCGAGAACTTCCTATCCGAAGTTCAAAGCCTGACGCCGAATGATCTGGTCGTTCACGTAGACCATGGCATTGGTCGCTATCTGGGCATGGAGGTCATCACCGCAATCGGTGCGGCCCACGAATGTCTGGTGCTGGAATACGCTGAACAATCAAAGCTTTACCTACCGGTTGAGAATATCGAGTTGCTCAGCAAATATGGCCATGAAGAAGGGCTGCTGGATAAACTTGGTGGTGGGGCATGGCAGTCCAAGAAGGCCAAGCTCAAAGAGCGTATACGCCTTATGGCGGACAAGCTTATCCGCATCGCAGCCGAACGCGCGTTGCGCCGCGCGCCAGTGTTGGAGCCGCCGCCGGGCATGTGGGACGCATTTTCGGCGCGTTTTCCGTATCAGGAAACCGATGACCAGCTTTCAGCCATCGGGGATGTCATTGACGATCTGACATCAGGTAGACCGATGGACCGCTTGGTCGTGGGCGACGTTGGCTTTGGCAAGACCGAAGTCGCCATGCGCGCGGCCTTTGTGGCAGCCATGTCGGGCGTGCAGGTGGCTGTGATTGCGCCAACGACGCTGCTGGCACGGCAGCACTATAAATCCTTTGCAGAACGCTTCCGTGGCTTCCCGATTGAAGTGCGACAGCTCAGCCGTTTTGTAAGCGTCAAGGATGCGAACCTTACCCGCGACGGGATCACCAAAGGTACCGTCGATATTGTGATCGGTACCCATGCGCTGCTGGCCAAGACCATCAAGTTCAGAGACCTCGGCCTGCTGGTGATCGACGAAGAACAGCATTTCGGCGTGAGCCACAAAGAACGGCTGAAGGCGATGCGCACCGATGTGCATGTGCTCACCCTCACGGCTACCCCGATTCCGCGCACCTTGCAGCTAAGCCTGACGGGCGTGCGCGATCTAAGCATCATCGGGACGCCGCCGGTGGACCGTCTGAGTATCCGTACCTATGTATCTGAATTCGACACCATCACGCTGCGCGAGGCGCTACTGCGTGAGCATTATCGCGGCGGGCAATCCTTCTATGTGGTGCCGCGCATCAGTGACCTGCCAGAGATCGAAGCCTTCCTGAAAGAGCAGCTACCGGAGCTGACCTATGTCGTGGCGCACGGCCAGATGGCAGCGGGGGAACTGGATGGCCGCATGAATGCCTTCTACGATGGCAGCTATGACATCCTGCTGGCCACCACGATTGTGGAAAGTGGTCTGGATATTCCTACGGCCAACACGATGATTATCCACCGCGCGGATATGTTTGGACTGGCGCAGCTTTACCAAATTAGGGGACGTGTGGGCCGTTCTAAAACGCGAGCTTATGCCTACCTGACGACGAAGCCACGTTCAAAGCTGACGCCGCTGGCGGAAAAACGTCTGCGCGTTTTGGGCAGCCTCGATACGTTGGGGGCAGGGTTCACGCTCGCCTCGCAAGACCTTGATCTTCGCGGGGCAGGGAACCTGTTGGGCGAAGAACAGTCTGGCCAAATGCGCGATGTGGGCTTCGAGCTATATCAATCCATGCTGGAAGACGCGATTGCCAAGATCCGCTCAGGCGAGCTGGAGGGCGTGGTCGATGATGACGGCCAGTGGGCACCGCAAATCAACCTTGGTGTGCCTGTCCTGATCCCTGAGGCGTTTGTGCCCGATCTTGACGTGCGTCTTGGCCTCTACCGCCGCCTGTCAGAGCTGACCACCAAGGTGGAGCTGGAAGGATTCGCAGCGGAGCTGATTGACCGGTTTGGCACGCTGCCGCGTGAGGTGAACACGCTGATGCTTGTTGTTCGGATCAAGGCGATGTGCAAACGCGCAGGCATTGCCAAGCTTGACGGCGGGCCAAAGGGTGCCACCATCCAGTTCCACAATGACAAATTCGCCTCACCCGAAGGGCTGGTACAGTTTCTTCAGGACCAACGCGGTTTGGCCAAGGTCAAAGAAAACAAGATCGTCGTGCGGCGTGATTGGAAGACTGACGCGGACAAGATCAAAGGGGCATTCGCCATCGCTCGCGATCTGGCCGAACATGTAGTTGCCAAAGAGAAAGCCGCGAAGAAGGCGAAAGCCTCTTAAGGGCACCTCTAAAAATTGCCCTGACCTTGGCGCTGCTGTATGATTGAGACGATAG
>NZ_JBALVJ010000063.1:0-20391 GCF_036961165.1 Sulfitobacter sp.
ATCACTCCATCTTTGGCTAAAGATTAAAGTGTTGCGTCGACCCGTTGAAATCACCGCGCATTGCTGACTTCGGCGCACAGCGCAGCGAAAGTCTGCATTCCGCCCTTGTTGCCGTTAGGCCGGCTTGCGGCGTCCCAATGGCAATCCCCCTGCCCCACGCAGCCAAAACGTCTATGCCGGAAGGCGCACTACCCACACGATCGAGCCAACTTTACCATCAAGATCTTCGCCTGACGGAGACGGGAGCCCTGCACTGGCCGTCGATGAAATAGAGTGAATTTCTAAGCTGCTGTCGTGATTTCTTCTTCGATGCGATGTAACAGCAGATGCACTTCCAAAATTTTCTGCATTTGCTCCAAAACTGGTTGTCCCCGTTCCATCAAGACTGACGGACGGTACACCGAGTTATTTTGGCAAAGCCTCATCTGTCAAATAGATCACGCTCCATTGCCAGTCATTGTGTGTGTGGGTAGAGAATCACGCTCGGTGGGGCCTCAGTGACAAATTTAGGTCCGCTCGTGCGCACCAAGCTGAAAAATTTGATCTCGCTTGAATCATCAATTCATATGAGGTTGATAGCGGCCTTCACGTTTGCTGTAGTCACAAGCTGTGTCAAAAAGTACAGACAAACACAGATTGGAGCAAAGCGCGGAAAGGGGGCCTCCGAGGGGACCCACATAGCTCACATGCAGATAAGTTACTGATTTTAATGTAGGAAAAATATTAAATTGGTGCGGTCGGAGAGACTCGAACTCTCACGGGTGTTACCCCACAGCGACCTCAACGCTGCGCGTCTACCATTCCGCCACGACCGCACGCCATGGATTGTGCGGATGCAATAGCGCGGGCGGTAGAATAGCTCAAGAGGCAATTTACAACAAAACGCACAAGGCGCGTGAAGAAGTTAAGCTAAACGCCTATCCTTGGACTTCCGGAACGAAATCACACCTCAATCGCGCGTCCGCCAAGGGTATAACCTTGCGTGACACTGCACACGTCCATCTTGAAAAACCGTGTGAGAATGCCGACTTTATGAGCAACACATCATGAGAGGCCTACAAATGTCAGAAGATGCCAACCAAACAAAGCCCGTCCAGATTGATATCATCTCAGATGTGATGTGTCCGTGGTGCATCGTCGGTTTCCGGCAGCTTGAGCAAGCGCTTGGCGCGACAGGGACAGGCGCTTTTATTCGCTGGCATCCGTTTGAGCTGAACCCTGCGATGCCAGAAGAAGGGCAAAAGCTGACCGAACATATCGCGGAGAAATACGGCGCCTCCCCGGAGCAAAGCGCGCAGAATCGCGCTCAACTGCAAGGCATTGGTGCGGATCTGGGTATTGATTTCCAGTTCTCCCCCGACAGTCGTATCGTCAATACCTTTTCCGCACATCAGCTTTTGGACTGGGCGCAGGAGTTCGGATTGCAACACCCGCTTAAGCTGGCACTCTTTGAGGCACATTTCACGCAAGGGCGCGACGTGTCCAAGCATGACGTGCTGATCGATGTCGCAGCAAGCGTTGGTCTTGATGCTGATGCCGCGCGTAATGTGTTGGAAAACGCCAGCCACGCCACAGATACACGCGCGCGCCAGCAGTTCTGGACGGATAGAGGCATTTCCGGCGTACCTGCGATTGTATTTGACGGAAAATATCTCCTTACGGGCGCCCAAGGCGCCCAGACGTATGCGGAGATGCTAGAAAAGGTGAAGGCAGAGCAGTTGGAAACCGCGGACACATAAGCGCCCTTCCTTCCTCTGCTCAGTCGCTTTAGACAGCTTTCATGATTGAATGGACAACCTCCCCCGGACTTACTGGCTTTCGCGATGCGGAAAGCTGGATGGAGGCGCGCGTGGCCGCAATACTGGAGGGGGCAGCCAATGAATGCATCTGGCTGGTTGAACACCCCCCTCTTTATACTGCCGGCACATCTGCCAAGCCGCAGGACCTGACCGACCCCGACCGTTTTGACGTTTTTGCGACCAAGCGGGGCGGCCAGTATACCTATCACGGACCCGGACAGCGGGTAGCCTATGTCATGCTGGACGTCGCAAAACGCGGACGCGATGTGCGACGATTTGTGCAGGAACTTGAGGCGTGGGTCATCACTACGCTGGATCAGTTCAATGTGACCGGAGAAATCCGCGATGGCCGCGTCGGCGTCTGGGTGGCACGGCCTGAAAAACCGCTGACAGCGACGGGACTGCCCGCCGAAGACAAGATTGCCGCCATCGGTATCCGTCTACGCAAATGGGTCAGCTTTCATGGTGTCTCGATCAACGTTGAGCCTGACCTGAACCATTTTGGCGGCATTGTGCCTTGCGGCATTTCGGAACATGGCGTGACAAGCCTAGTCGATCTTGGCCTACCAGTTACCATGAATGACCTCGACATCGCGCTCCGACAAAGCTTTGAAACAGTGTTCGGAGAAGCCCCGCAACCGGTCTGACGTGTCAGGCGGCGGGGCGCTGTGCATCGTGGCGTTTTTGGAAGTCTGACACAAGCTCCAGCAGCTTTTCCAACCTAAGCGGCTTGTCACAGAACATGTAAACATTTGGATCGGCCTCGGCGCGGTCGTGATCACTGCGCAACAATGATGTCGATAGCATCACAATGATCAGCAGGGCGTCGCTCTGGATATCCAGTTTCGCGTAATGCTCCAGAAATTCGAAGCCTCCCATTCCAGGCATGTTGATGTCCAAAAAGATCAGCTCTGGTAGGGCGCGGTCCGCAGCCATATCAGCGCAAAGGATGTCCAAGGCTTCCTGGCCATCGGTAGCAACATCAATGGCAACCGCGCGACCCGACTTTTCAATCACACGGCGGTGCATCATGTTCGTCACGGCGTCGTCGTCTACCAGCAAAATCCGGTCAAGCCGCTTCATTAGTTTTCTCCTTGGTGGGGATAAAGATTGTAAATTGAGCGCCTTGCGCGCGGGCGCCAGTCAGACTGACTGCCCCGCCGCGCCGCTGCAGCATGCGCTGCGCACAATAAAGGGAGATGCCACTGCCAGCGGGGGTCTTATGTGCACGCTGGAACAAACCAAATACTTTTTGCTCATCCCGAACCGGGTCCAGCCCCGTTCCGTTGTCCGAAACGCTGAGTGCGATTTGTCCGTCGATCTCTTTGGCCTGTATCACAATTTCCAGCGGGCGGGAGGGCTCTGCGTATTTGACGGCGTTGTCCAGTAACGAAACCAGAATGCTTTCCAATTCGAAGCGGGCGAAGTGCACAATCAGGTCCAGTGCGATATCCACCGTCACGGGAAGTCTCAGCCGCCCTGTCGCCTCGCCCACCCTGTTCACGCAGTCGTTGACGCAATCACCCAGTTTCAGCACCTCTTTTGGCAATCCGTGAGTCAGCTGGATTTGTGCCGCCAAAACAAGCCCCTGTATCTTAGCGCTCAACTGATCGGCGCAGCGGTTCATCCAGCCGATCTGTTCAACCTGCTCAGGCGTGAAGTTTTCCGCGTCACTAATCAACATAAGGCCAAGACGGCTCAGATTATTAACGGGCACTTTGAGATCGTGAGTGGCGATATAGGTTAGCTGTTCAAGTTCATCGACTGCATCTTGCAATTCTATCGTGCGCGCGTCGATCCGGCCTTCCAGCGCGGCATTCAGGCGCGCCAGATCCTTGGTGCGCTTTGCTACTTTCTGCTCCAGCTCGGCGTTCAGACGGGTCAATGCCATTCCGGCGTTTTTCTCGACGGTGATATCCGAGGCCACGCCAATATGGCGTAGAACGCTGCCATCATCGGTCCGGTCAAAAACCGTGTCGACAGAGCGCAACCAGAGCTGGGTGCCCTGCTTGGTGTTCACGCGATATTCAAGCGTCGCTGATTCCTCATCGGCCAATTGCGCGATTCGAGCCATATGCTCCCCCAACAGGTGTTGGTCATCAGCGTGGACAACCTGCATCAACATGCCCGGGCCAAACGCTTGAATTTCTTCGGATGAATAGCCCAAATGCTCTCCAACAGAGCGGTTGGTATAGTCGTTGGAGTAGGTTTGATGATTAAATACATAGGCAAAACCCGGCATTAACCGCACCACGCGATCAATGGACAGCCTCTGATCGGACCCGCCATTCACGCTCGACTGAAAGGCGTCAAGCGAAGCATTATGCGAAGATGGGTGATACGAAGTCAAAACGGGTTACCTGTTAGCTGAACTGAAGGCATCATTGCGAAAGAATCCTACCAACGTGTTAATGTTGCAGCGTCCCTGCGGCGTTGTGTTCTTTCAAATTTTCGACATGTCCTACGTAGCCTCGTCCGGTGAAGCAAAAGAAGGTAAACCCCGCCATAGGGGGTTGAAAATACTTCCCCCTGCGACCATCGCGCCCATTGCTCTATGGAGCACATGGAATTAGAAGACTTCCCAAGTCCGCAGTGCGTTTTGCCAAGAGGCGCATTTGCATGTCAATACTCAGCCAAGGAGGCACCGCATGGCAGACGCAGCCATTCACGGGCATGATCATGAAGACCCGCGTGGATTTTTCACACGCTGGTTCATGTCCACGAACCACAAAGATATCGGTATTCTTTACCTGATCGTTTCCGCATTTGTCGGTTTCATCTCAGTCGCATTCACCATCTACATGCGTCTCGAACTGATGAACCCCGGCGTTCAGTATATGTGTATGGAAGGCGCGCGTTTCATCGCGGATTCCGCAGCAACCTGTACGCCAAACGGACACCTCTGGAACGTTTTGATTACCGGCCATGGTATTTTGATGATGTTCTTCGTGGTTATCCCTGCCCTTTTCGGCGGTTTCGGCAACTACTTCATGCCGCTGCAAATCGGCGCGCCTGACATGGCGTTCCCGCGCATGAACAACTTGTCTTTCTGGCTTTATGTTGCCGGTACATCGCTGGCTGTCTGCTCGGTTCTATTGCCAGGTGGTAACGGCCAAGCCGGTTCCGGTGTGGGTTGGGTTCTGTACCCGCCGCTGTCGGTGAAAGAAGGCGGGATGTCGATGGACTTCGCGATTTTCGCGGTTCACGTCTCCGGCGCGTCTTCGATCCTTGGTGCGATCAACATGATCACGACGTTCCTGAACATGCGTGCCCCCGGCATGACCCTGTTCAAGGTGCCACTGTTCTCATGGTCGATCTTCGTCACAAGCTGGTTGATCCTGCTGTCCCTGCCTGTTCTGGCTGGCGCAATCACCATGCTGCTGATGGACCGCAACTTTGGCTTTGCCTTCTTTGATCCTGCAGGCGGTGGTGATCCGGTTCTGTACCAGCACATCCTGTGGTTCTTTGGTCACCCCGAAGTGTACATCATCATTCTGCCAGGCTTCGGCATCATCTCCCACGTAATTGCGACATTCGCGCGCAAGCCGATCTTTGGCTACCTGCCAATGGTTTGGGCGATCATCGCCATCGGCGCACTGGGCTTTGTTGTTTGGGCACACCACATGTACACTGTGGGTATGTCGCTGAACCAGCAGGCCTACTTCATGCTGGCCACCATGGTGATCGCGGTACCAACAGGCGTAAAAGTATTTAGCTGGATCGCCACGATGTGGGGCGGCTCGGTTGAGTTCAAGACGCCAATGCTCTGGGCATTCGGGTTCCTGTTCCTGTTCACCGTTGGTGGCGTGACAGGCATCGTACTGTCGCAGGCAGCCGTGGACCGTTACTATCACGACACTTACTATGTGGTTGCACACTTCCACTACGTGATGTCGCTGGGCGCTGTGTTCACTATCTTTGCGGGTATCTACTTTTACCTGCCCAAGATGTCCGGCCGCATGTACCCCGAGTGGGCAGGCAAGGTTCACTTCTGGGCGATGTTCATCGGTTCAAACCTGACCTTCTTCCCACAGCACTTCCTAGGCCGTCAGGGCATGCCACGCCGCTACATCGACTATCCAGACGCATTTGCTTACTGGAACTGGTGGTCAAGTATGGGAGCCTTCCTTTCCTTCGGTTCGTTCATCTTCTTCTTCGGTGTTATGGCTTGGACGCTGACACGCGGTGCACGCGTCACAGCCAACAACCCATGGAACGAATTTGCGGATACGCTGGAATGGACACTGCCATCCCCGCCACCGGAGCACACGTTCGAGCAGCTTCCAAAGCGCGAAGATTGGGACAAAGTTCACAGCCACTAATCGGTTGGACTTGGTAAAATATAAAAGGGCTCCAACGGCGGTTGGGGCCCTTTTTCCTTGTCCGGCGCATCACTGCCTCCCCTACCCCTCACAGTTTGTCGCATTGATCTGGCCGCACTATTTGATAGATTTGCGTTATGCCTTATGAATGGACATCGCCACCACACAGCACCCCACAGATTATGCGCCTATGGCCGCATAGCTCATTGCCTGCGCGCGGCATGGCGGCATTTGTGCTGACGACTTTCACGCTGATCTCTATACCGGTGCTTCCCCTGCTCGGCTCACCGATCCTGTGGGGTATGCTGCCGTTCACGCTTGCTGCTGTCTGGGGAATATATCTGGCTTTGCAACGCAACCACAAAGCCCGCCAGATAAATGAGGAGCTGGTGCTGGACGCGGCAACCGCCCGCCTGACCCGAACAAACCCGAAAGGCGATGTGCTGGAATGGGATTGTGATCGCTATTGGACCCAAGTCACCAAATACGAGGACGAGGGTCCTGTGTCCCACTACGTCACACTGCGCGGCAAAGGCCGCGAAGTGGAGATTGGAGCATTTCTGAGCGAGGACGAGCGCATCGCGCTCTATGATGATCTAAAGCGGGCCTTGCGGCGCTGATCCTAATTGGACAATCGGTCTTTAAGCATCGGGCCAACGCGGCCGAAATCCATCTGGCCGGTGTACTTGGCCTTCAGAACACCCATCACCTTGCCCATATCGCGGATCGAGGAGGCCCCGACCTCTACCACAGCGGCGTCGACAGCGGCAGTCGTTTCATTCTCATCCAATTGGCGCGGCAGGAATTCTTCGATCACTTCGATCTCAGAGCGTTCACGCTCTGCCAGATCAAGGCGTCCGCCTTCTTCATAGGCACGCGCGGATTCAAGCCGCTGCTTGGCCATTTTACCAAGGATTGCGAGCACTTCGTCCTCGCCCACACCATCATCATTGCCTTCGGCACGCGCGGCGATATCTTTATCCTTGATTGCCGCGTTCACCAGCCGCAATGTAGACAAGCGTTCTACCGCTTTGTCTTTCATGGCTTGTTTAAGGTCAGTACTGATGCGGGTACGCAGGTCCATATGATGCCTTTATAGCTGATCGGTTCAAGAGCGCAGACACTACCTAATCACACCGCCACATGCAATGCGATTAAATACAACTTAAGATACTGATTTATATGTATAAATAATTTCTCGGCGAATCTTGACCCTACACCAAGGCCGCTATAAGTTGCACCCGTTTGCCGCCTGAGGTGCGCTACACTTCACCCCCGTTTCGGGCCCCTTTGTGGCCCCTCCTCCGGAAGGATTTGACCATGGCTTCTGCTACGCCCGCCCACCCGACTGCCTGCCTTGCACTAGCCGATGGATCAATTTTCTACGGTGCGGGGTTTGGCGCGGTTGGTCAAACCGTGGCCGAGATGTGCTTCAATACCGCCATGACCGGCTATCAGGAAATCATGACTGACCCGTCTTATGCCGGCCAGATCGTGACCTTTACCTTCCCCCACATCGGCAACACAGGCACCAACCCAGAAGATGACGAAACTGCTGATCCAGTGGCCGCAGGGATGGTTGTCAAATGGATGCCAACCGCCCCCAGCAACTGGCGCGCAACGCAGGACCTGTCATCGTGGCTTGCCTCACGCGGGCGCATCGCGATCGGCGGCATTGATACCCGCCGCCTGACACGTGCGATCCGTCAGCAAGGTGCGCCGCATGCCGCCCTTGCCCATGATCCTGATGGCAATTTCGATGTTGAGGCCCTTGTCGCTGCCGCGCGCGGCTTTGCCGGCCTTGAGGGTATGGATTTGGCCAAGGATGTCACTTGCGCACAATCGTATCGGTGGAACGAAATGCGTTGGGCTTGGCCCGATGGCTACAGCCCCCAGACGGCCCCGAAGCACAAGGTCGTAGCTATCGACTATGGCGCAAAGCGCAATATCCTGCGCTGCCTTGCTTCCGCCGGATGTGACGTAACCGTTCTGCCCGCGTCAGCAACATATGAAGACGTGATGGCCCACCAGCCCGACGGCGTGTTCCTGTCCAACGGCCCTGGTGATCCGGCAGCTACCGGCGCCTATGCCGTGCCCATGATCAAAGACGTGCTTAGCAAAACAGAGCTGCCGGTTTTCGGCATTTGTCTTGGTCACCAGATGCTGGCGCTGGCACTTGGCGCCCGTACGGTCAAGATGAGCCACGGCCACCACGGCGCCAACCATCCAGTTAAAGATATGGACACAGGCAAGGTCGAGATCACTTCGATGAACCACGGCTTTGCGGTGGACGGGCAGACGCTGCCCACGGGTGTTGTGGAAACGCACAGGTCCCTGTTTGACGGCTCAAACTGCGGCATTCGTATGGAAGGGCGTCCAGTCTACTCGGTCCAGCACCACCCCGAAGCCTCCCCCGGCCCGCAAGACAGCTACTATCTTTTCGAGCGGTTTGCCGAGGCCATGGCTGCGCGAACCTAAGCGCTTCGACCTGTCAGAGGTGTGTCCTTAACGATCCACCCCGACAATCTCGTGGCCTGTTAATCAACTATTAAGACTTACCTGATATCGTTTTAACTAATTTGAAACGATCTCAGGCAGGCCCACGAAGAGCGACCTTTACCTGCGGTTGCCTGATCCACAAGCGGCCAGTCCTCCGCTGGAGCGACTGCCGCTTGGTCGTGTGATGTTAAACGCAGGCCTCATATCGCAAAATGATCTGGTGCATGCACTAGACTTGCAGCGCCATATAGATGCACCATTGGGTGAGATCCTTGTGTCTGAAGGCCTCGCCGAGCCGCTAGATTTTTTGCATATGTTGTCGCGGCAGTACAACATTCCTGTCGCAGACCTGTTGCTTGATCCCCCCGATCCCTCTCTGCGCCACGCCCCTCCCTCCAGCATGTGTCTCACTCATCGTTGTGTACCTTGGCTGAAGATGGGTGATCTGCTACTGGTTGCCGTCACCCATCCCGCCGACTTCGACCGCCTGCGCGCCTGTCTTGGCCAAAGTGGACGACGGATGCTGCCAGTGCTTGTGGATGAAAAACAAATCCGCCAGCACATCAGCACGCTTTACGGCGCTGAGCTGGCCCATAAAGCTGCAACACGTGTTCCTGCACGCGAGAGCTGTCGTGGATTTAACCCCGATGCTTCCTCACGAAAGCCTTTGGCCTTTGCGCTTCTCGGACTGCTCTGCACGGCCCTGTTGCTGGCGCCGCTCTGGACGTTCACCATCGCCATGCTGTTTGCCTTTGCAACGCTGGTCATGGGCACGACACTTAAGCTTGCAGCATTTATCACCCAAATTTCGAAGATGTCCCAAGGCACAAAACTGACTGCGGCCTCCAGCCGCAAGGCATTTCCACTTCCGAAGGTTTCGGTTCTTGTTCCCCTGTTGAAAGAAAAAGAAATCGCAGGAAAGCTGATCGAGCGCCTTGGCCGATTGACCTAACCCAAATCGCTGCTTGAAGTGGTGCTGGTGCTAGAGGCCGACGACACCGTCACCCGCGAGACAATTGCAGCGACCCAGATGCCCAGCTGGATGAGCGTTATCGAAGTCCCTCACTCTGACAATCTGACCACCAAGCCGCGCGCGCTCAATTACGCGCTGGATTTTTGTCGTGGGTCGATCATTGGTGTTTGGGATGCCGAAAATGCGCCTGAGCCGGATCAAATTGAAAAGGTTGTGACACGTTTTCAAGATGCACCGGCAAATGTTGCTTGTCTGCAAGGCGTTCTGGATTATTACAACTCGCGGTCCAACTGGATTTCGCGCTGCTTTACCATCGAATATGCGACGCGGTGGCGTAGGATACTGCCCGGCGCCGCGCATCTGGGTCTGGTGATCCCGCTGGGCGGCACCACGTTATTTTTCCGTCGTAATATCCTTGAAAAAGTGTGCGGCTGGGACGCGCACAACGTGACCGAGGATGCCGATCTGGGAGTCCGCCTTGCGCGGCACGGCTATGTCACCGAGCTGATCCCGACGGTCACTTATGAAGAAGCAAACTGCCGCGCTTGGCCATGGGTCAAGCAACGCTCGCGCTGGCTCAAAGGGTTTCTTATCACGTGGATGGTGCATATGCGCGCGCCTGGGGACTTGCTGCGTGATTTGGGCCTGCTGCGCTTTCTTGGCGTGCAAACGCTGTTGCTGGCAACGTTTGCCCAGTTCGCCTGCGCACCGCTGCTGTGGTCTTTCTGGATCATTCTTGCGGGGTTTGAACATCCGGTCGCCAGCACGCTCGGCTCGCCCACGGCGCTTTTCATGGTGTGGTTTTTCATCTCTTCAGAGTTGCTCAATCTGGCGATTTCACTGGTGGCTGTATCGCGAAAGGAGCACCGCCACCTGATGCCCTACGTGCTCACCTTACCGTTCTATTATCCGATGGCTGCGATATCGGCCTATAAAGCGATCAAGGAACTGGTGGTCGAGCCGTTCTATTGGGACAAAACCGAACATGGGATCAGCGAAGTAGTCGATTAACTCTCAGCCTCGCGGCGCGCGGCCTCTTGTTTGAGCCTCGTTGTGAAGGCCACCGAGATATGCGCGCGCAAGGCCGCATCAGCGGCATCGCCGTCCCGCGCCTCTATCGCGCTCACGATACGGTCGTGTTCTTCCTGCGCGATCGCGCCGCGCCCCACCACCGCCAACGAAGTCGTCGCCATCAACGCCATAGAGCGGTGGACAAGGTCCAATTGCTGCACAAGGAACCTGTTGTGCGACGCCAGATGGATCTGTTTGTGAAAGCGCCGGTTGGCACGCGACAGCGCTGCGGGATGCTCTTTGAGAGCATTGTCAGCTTCCACCATCTCGCGGAGCAGGCGCACTTCTTCTTCAGTGGCATTGCGGGCCGCAAGCCGCGCAGCCAGTCCCTCCAGTTCACCACGCACAACATAGAGCTCAGCCATCTGATTGTGATCCAGTGACGCCACGATCAGGCTGCGCCCGTCCCGCACCAACAGGGATTGTGTCTCCAGCCGCTGGAGGGCTTCGCGGATCGGCGTGCGAGACACGCCAAAGCGTTCTGCCAGCTCACTTTCGACCAGACGGTCACCGGGACGGTAGATGCCTGTATCAATGGCATCAAGGATCATCGAATAGCCGTCTGTATTGCCGGGTCTGCCGGGTGGGGTCGCGGGGGGCATAAATGGCCCTTTCATCAAGATTCACATCACCTTAACGCTTGCCATGCCGCGCGCATAGCCATGATCGCCCCTTGCGAAAGCCTGCCGCCCCGCCTACCAAAGCCCCATGTCCTATGTCCTATGATGCTTTTTCCCACGTGAACACTTGGGTCTTTGACCTTGATAACACCCTCTATCCGCCAGAGGCCCGTTTGTTCGACCTGATTGAGGTCCGCATGACCGATTGGGTGATGCAGGCCATCGGTGTGGATCGCGCCGAAGCGGACCGTTTACGCAAGCATTACTGGCATACGTATGGCACAACACTTGCAGGCCTGATGCGCGAACATGACGTAGACCCGGAACCCTATCTGGTGGATGTCCACGATATCTCAATGGACAGTCTGACACCTGACCCGCAATTGGCTACGGCCATTCGTGCCCTGCCCGGCAGGCGCATCGTTTATACCAACGGCTGCGCGCCCTATGCGGAGCGGGTGCTGGAAGCGCGCGGGCTGTCTGGCCTGTTCGATGCCATCTACGGCGTTGAGCATGCAGGCTTTCTGCCCAAACCGGAACGCGCCGCCTTTGACACGATCTTCACCCAAGACCGCCTGACGCCTGCAAGTGCCGCGATGTTCGAGGATGATCTGCGCAATCTCGAAGTGCCACATGATCTGGGTATGCGCACGGTGCACGTAGCGCCCGCGCGCGCTGACGCGCCGCATGTGCATTTTCACACCGACGACCTATCTTCCTTCTTGCAAACACTCATCAAGTAGGAAGGCGTGGCCATGACCGACACCTGCGATATCCTGATCTCCGGCGGCGGCATTGCGGGGCTGACCGCAGCGGCGGCATTTGGCACGGCTGGTTTCAAGGTCATCTGCGTTGACCCCACCCCGCCTATCACGGATGGTGCTGCGGACGGCGCTGATCTTCGCTCTACCGCGATGCTGCAACCCGCCCGAGAGCTGTTGGAACGGGCAGGCCTGTGGGAGGCGCTGGCCCCTCATGCCGCGCCCCTGCAAGTGATGCGCATCATTGATGCCGGCGGTGCGGAGGCAACCCCGCGTGTCACCCAAGAATTCGATGCCTCCGAGATTTCCGAGCAACCTTTCGGCTGGAATTTCCCAAACTGGCTGCTGCGCCGCGAGATGCTGGCCCGGTTGGAGCAGTTGGATAATATCGATTTTCGCGCAGGCGTCAGTACCAAACAGCTGTTCACCCGCGAAGGAAGCGCCAAGGTAACGCTGAGCGATGGCGTGCGCGTACAAACCAAGCTGGTGATCGCGGCCGACGGTCGCGGCTCTCCGATGCGCGCGGCCTCTGGCATTGGCGTACACACGCAACGCTACGGGCAAAAGGCGTTGGTCTTTGCCGTCACCCATCCGATCCCGCACGAAAACGTCTCAACCGAGATTCACCGGACGGGAGGGCCATTTACGCTGGTGCCCCTGCCCGACCGTGACGGGAAGCCCTGCTCGGCTGTTGTCTGGATGGATGACGGACGTCTGGCCCAAAACCGGATGGACGTGGACGTGGCTGCGTTCGAAGAAGAAGCATCTTTGCGGTCGTGCCATCATTTTGGCCCCTTGACGTTGGTCAGCCGCCGTCAGGTCTGGCCGATCATTACACAGCACGCAGAACGCCTAAACGCCGAACGTGTGGCCCTTATTGCAGAAGCTGCACACGTCATGCCGCCTATCGGTGCGCAGGGGCTGAACATGTCGCTGAACGATATCGCAACATTGCTTGATCAGGCCGAGGCACGCCCGGATGGTTTGGGCGATGCGTTAATGCTCGAAGCCTACCACAAGGCCCGCTATGGCGATATTACGCTGCGGGTGCGTGGCATTGATCTGCTGAACCGCGCCAGCCAAGCCAGCAGCACCTTGGCCCGCGACGCACGCGCCGCTGGGTTGGGCGCGCTTTATAGTGCGGCCCCCGTGCGCAAGCTGCTGATGCAGATGGGTCTTGGAATGCGTTAAGCGTCTTCGGCGGCTGTTTCAGCCTCGATCTGGGCGGCGCGTGCTTCGACCTGTTCAACGATGTGTTCCACCATCTTGGCGTTATCCAGCTTGTGGCTTTGCTTACCCGCCAGATACACCATGCCCGCTCCCGCCCCGCCGCCAGTAAATCCGACATCAGTCATCAGCGCCTCACCAGGGCCGTTAACGACGCAGCCAATGATGCTAAGGCTCATCGGCGTCTTGATATGCTCAAGCCGCTTCTCCAGCGTCTCGACCGTTTTGATCACGTCAAAGCCCTGCCGCGCGCAAGACGGGCATGAGATGATGTTCACGCCACGGTGGCGCAAGCCAAGAGATTTGAGAATCTCGAAACCCATCTTCACTTCCTCCACCGGATCGGCAGAGAGCGAGACGCGGATTGTGTCGCCGATGCCCATCCACAAAAGGTTGCCCATGCCGATGGCGGATTTGACAGTGCCAGAAATCAGCCCTCCTGCCTCGGTAATCCCGAGGTGAATGGGGGCATCTGTAGCCTCGGCCAATTGCTGATAAGCCGCGGCGGCCATGAACACATCAGAGGCTTTGCAACTGATTTTGAATTCATGAAAGTCGTTGTCCTGAAGGATCTTAATGTGATCCAGCCCGCTTTCGACCATCGCATCAGGGCACGGTTCGCCATATTTTTCGAGCAGGTGCTTCTCAAGACTGCCGGCGTTTACGCCAATCCGGATTGAGCAATTGTTGTCACGCGCGGCCCTGATCACCTCTTTGACGCGTTTTTCGTCACCGATGTTACCGGGGTTGATCCGCAAGCAGGCGGCACCGGCTTCGGCAGCTTCGATTCCGCGTTTGTAGTGGAAATGAATGTCCGCCACGATTGGCACGGGGCTTTCGCGCACGATCCCTTTAAGCGCCTTCGAGCTTTCGACATCAGGCACCGAGACACGTACGATATCTGCACCGGCGTCAGCGGCGGCCTGAATCTGTGCAATCGTCGCGCGGGCGTCGGTTGTTAGAGTGTTTGTCATCGTCTGCACTGTGATCGGCGCATCGCCCCCCACAGGCACGTTGCCGACCATGATCTGACGCGATTTGCGGCGGTAAATATTGCGCCAAGGACGAATATGGTTCAGCGACATGTCAACCTCATCAGACAGTTGGGACATGGCATACCTAGCCACGCACAGGGGCGGCTGCAATGACAAGCTAGGAAATAAAAGTGATTAACGCCTAGTTATTGATCAGCAGAGGGGGGCGTCGCCGCGGCGCGCAATTCAGCGACCAACGTTTCGAGCGCGCTGTCCTGACCGGGCTGCGCAGGCTCGTAGAGCTCTGCCAAGGCCTGCTGTTGCAACGGAACATTAGACGTCACACTGCCACGACCACCGACAGGGCCGTAGAACTCACCGTTCATCACGAAATATACCGCACCGCTTTGGCCGGTACGAAGCACAGGAGCCTCTTCAAGGGATGGCACATCAAATGTGTCACCCTTTTGCATGACTTTTTCAAAGATATTTGTGCCGTCGGCAGCGGTTACACGAACCCAAGTCTCACCGGTTGCAACAACCTGCACAGCAGGTGCTGGCCCTTCAAGAACCTGCGGCACGCGAAGTCCGTTGGGCGATGCCTGCCCTTCAAGCGCTGCAACCAAGGCAACATCAACGCCGTTCGCAATCAGGTCTTCACCGCCTGCTGGCACGACAGAGGCTGTCTCGAACAGGCCGCTGGTGCGCGGATCAAGCGATGCAATAGGCGCGTCTCGTGCCACCAGAACCGGCACATCAAGTGCTGCAGGACGGTACAGACGGTCAAGCGCCTCAACACGCGGTGCGTCCTGCAAAACGGCAGGAGTAGCGACACCGTCAACCATTGCGGTTTCAAGGTTTTCGTTCGCTTGCAGCGGATCAAGATCCGACAGAACCACTGGCGTTTGATCAACAGGAGAAACCTGCACACGCTGGACTTCTTGCAGAACCGTCCAGCCGCCGAAACCGATGGCGCCGATCAGCGCCAGCAAAACCACCATGGAGCCAATAGCTGCAGGTTCGATCCGGGAAAGGAAGGAATTGCCGCCGGGCGCAAATGGCATGACAGGACGCGAAAAAATATCATGGTCGGACTGCTGGCGGTTCAGGCGCTCTTCGCGGGTGGGCTTGCGGACCACAGAGGCTTCGGCAGACATACCGTGCGCCACGCTAAAGCCGCTTTCGGTACAGAAAGCGGCAAAGGCCTGATCGGGATCCATGTTGAGATAACGCGCATAGGACCGCACATAGCCAGCGATAAATCCGGGGGTATCAAAGGCGTCTGGGTCAGCGTTTTCGATGGCAGCGATATAGGATGCTTTGATCCGCAATTCGCGCTGAACATCTAGAAGGGATTTGCCGAGCGTAGCGCGCTCACCGCGCATCAGATCACCAAGACGCAGTTCAAAAGCGTCAAAGCCAGACGGCTTTTCCGCTTCTTGCTCAACATTCCTGGAGGCCCAACGCCCAATCATGCCAATGCCCTCGCCTCTTCTTTTATCGATACACTTAGGCGAACAGATTTTGATTCGCCATATCGCTTTGTTGATAAAATAGTATCACAGCGCAATCGCATTAGCGAGATATTGACGTTTTAACCTGCCTCCTCGGCACGATTCAGCGCACAATGCGACCACAGACCGTCCATAGCATTGACCAAAGCGTCCATTTCACGAGGGCCGTGCACCGGTGACGGCGTAAAGCGCAGCCGCTCTGTCCCGCGCGGAACCGTTGGGAAATTAATGGGCTGTACGTAAATGCCGTACTCATCCAACAGCATATCCGACAGCATCTTGGTGTGGACCGGATTGCCAACCATCACCGGAACGATGTGGCTGCCGTGGTCGATGATCGGCAGGCCCAGACCTTTGAGCCGCAGCTTCAGTGCCTTTGACTGTTGCTGGTGCTTTTCGCGCAGCTCCGGCGCGCGCTTTAGGAAGGCCACAGAGGCGGCAGCGCCTGCAGCAATCGCAGGCGGAAGCGACGTGGTAAAGATAAACCCTGGCGCGTAAGACCGGATGGCATCACACATCTTGGCGCTGGCCGCGATATAGCCGCCCATAACGCCGTACGCTTTTGCAAGGGTTCCGTTGATAATATCAAGACGGTGCATAAGGCGATCACGCTCGGCAACCCCTGCCCCGCGCGGGCCGTACATGCCAACAGCGTGCACTTCGTCTATATAGGTCAGCGCGCCAAATTCATCGGCCAGATCACAGATCGCTTCAATGGGGCCAAAATCACCATCCATTGAATAGATTGATTCAAACGCGATCAATTTGGGCGCATCGCTGTCATCAGCCTCCAACAGTTCACGCAGGTGCGCGACGTCGTTATGACGAAAAATGCGCTTGGCTCCGCCATTGCGACGCACACCTTCGATCATGCTGGCGTGATTGAGTGCATCTGAATAGATGATCAGCCCCGGAAACAACTTTGGCAAAGTGCTGAGCGTGGCATCGTTGGCGATGTAGGCCGAGGTAAACAGCAGGGCAGCTTCCTTGCCGTGCAAATCGGCCAGCTCCGCCTCAAGGCGTTTGTGATAAACTGTGGTGCCCGAGATATTGCGTGTCCCGCCCGATCCTGCGCCAGTCGCCTCGATCGCATCATGCATCGCCTGACGCACGACTTCGTTTTGACCCATACCAAGGTAGTCGTTACCACACCAGACAGTGATGTCCTTTTCGCTCCCGTCAGGTTTGGTCCAGACGGCATGCGGAAAATTGCCGTTACGGCGCTCGATGTCGATGAAGGTACGGTAGCGACCTTCGTCATGCAGGCGCTCAATCGCCTGATCAAGCTGTTCGGAATAGGTCATACGCGTCTCCGTCCGGTTGGGGTGCTGCAAGCCCCCAGTCACTTATTCTAGAACCGATACAGAATTCACCGCTGCGGTTCAATGGTCTAGGGGCGCACGCAATGTCGCAGGCCACAACTGAAGACCTTTTGGGTAGGGGATTTCTGGCCAATCGCTTCCAGATCGGCTGCATTCACCGAGCGTCAAGTCTCTTACGTAAGAGCAGATTTCTCCTGAAAATTGCAGGCCCCGCTTGACTGCGCTTACATCCAAGCGGGGCTCTGGACACGGGCGTAAGGCCTGCTAGGGTCGCGGAAATTCCATCTCACAGGAGCTTCCCCCATGTCCCTAGACGCCGTTCTTGCCCAGATCGACAAAGACCTTCCCGCCGCTACAGAGCGGCTTTTGGACCTGCTCCGGATTAAGTCTATCTCGACCGATCCAGCCTTTAAACAAGACTGTCAGGATGCCGCTGACTGGTTGGTAGCTGACCTTCAAAACCTTGGGATTGATGCCCAAAAGCGCCCCACCCCCGGTCATCCGATGGTTGTGGGACATGTGGGCCCCGAGACCGGAAAGCCACATCTGCTTTTTTACGGCCACTACGATGTGCAGCCTGTCGATCCACTGAACCTGTGGGACCGCGATCCGTTCGACCCCGCAATAGAGGAAACAGATGCAGGCACCGTCATCCGCGGACGTGGGGCTGCCGATGACAAAGGCCAGCTGATGACCTTTGTCGAAGCCTTCCGCGCGTGGAAAGAGGTCAACGGCGATTGGCCCTGCCGCATCACCTTCTTCTTCGAGGGCGAGGAAGAATCAGGCTCCCCGTCGCTGGTACCGTTCATGGAAGAAAACGCAGACGAGCTGCGCGCCGATTTCGCCATGATCTGCGACACTGGCATGTTCCAAAGCCGCACACCTGCCATCACCACCATGCTGCGCGGCCTGCTAGGCGAAGAGTTGACAATCACCGCGCCCTCCAAAGACCTGCATTCCGGCATGTTCGGCGGCATCGCGATGAACCCGATCCGTGTGCTGTCGCGCATCATTGCGTCCCTACACGACGATGAGGGCCGCATCACGGTTCCGGGCTTTTACGACGGCGTGCCTGAACTGCCGGATGAGCTGGAAGCACAGTGGCAGGGTCTTGCCTTTGATCACGCCGGCTTTCTGGGGGATGTGGGGCTGTCTGTTCCCGCTGGCGAACAGGACCGCACCCCGCTTGAGATGATCTGGTCGCGCCCGACATGCGAAGTCAACGGCATCGGCGGCGGCTATCAGGGCGACGGGTTCAAGACTGTGCTACCCTCACAGGCCAGCGCCAAGATTTCCTTCCGCCTCGTGGTTGGTCAAGACCCGCTTGCCATCCGCGAGAGTTTCCGCGCCATGGTGCAGGACATGCTGCCCGCCGATTGCACGGTTGAATGGAAAGACCACGGCGCCAGCCGCGCGTCTGGTACGGCAACCGATGATCCCGCCTTTGCCAAAGCGCTCAAAGCGCTGAGCGACGAATGGAACGTGCCCGCCGCTTTCATCGGCTGCGGCGGCTCAATCCCAATTGCGGGCCATTTTCAGAATATCCTCGGGACGCCGCCCGTCCTGATCGGATTTGGTAAAGACGACGACCAGATCCACTCGCCCAATGAAAAATACGACATGGAGAGCTTCCACAAAGGCATCCGCTCATGGGCGCGCATTCTGGATGCACTGAGCTGAGAGCTCTAGTTTTATTGGGGCAAGTTGTTCAGTTTATATAAGCTGATGATTTGCCCCGATGGCTGCTTTGAGCCCTTTGTTCAATTCTTCGACGCGGCGAGGAAAGTCTGCTATGGTGACTAGACATTGATATGAGTCAAATTGATAATTTTTGTTAAGCTTTATCGGATTCGAGCAGAAAACATTCGCGCGCGTCATGGCCCTTAATCACAATCTGCCCACGTGATGTGGCCCTAAACCGCAATGGATGTAAAACGCGCGTTTCAGCAGAGATTTGAATGCGGCCTGCGACCCCCTCTGACTCCATTCGGGAAGCCAAATTTACTGTGCCCCCCATAGATCATAGGAAAATTTCTGTTTGCCAATGACTCCTGCGATGACGGCACCAGAGTGGATGCCAATCCGCAATTTCAAGTCCAAACTGTGGTCCTGGCGGAACGCTTCAAAATCATGCTGCATCCCGATTGCCATATCCGCCAACTGCTCTGCATGGGTGGCCTCTCCTCTAAGTCCTGTTGCCACCATATACGCATCCCCAATGGTTTTAATTTTCTCTGCCTGATAGCGGTTGGACAAGCCATCAAATCTGCTGAAAAGGTCATTGAGAAGGGTGATCAGCGCGTTCGCGGGTAAATTGCGAGACAGGTTTGTGAAGCCAGCAATATCGGCAAAAAGGACTGAAACACTGCCATGCTCATCGGCCAAGGGCTCTTCATTGGCTTTCAGCCGGATTGCAATGTCGGAGGGCAGAACGTTAAGCAGTAGCGCTTCCGCGCGCTCGAACTCCAATTTCTGGGCCTTTTCAGCCTGCTCCATCGCAACATCGTAAAATGCGAGCGTCACCATGATGACCAGCGCTAAGAGAGAAAAGTTCATCACCAAAAATACCATGCTGAGCGTTGCGGGAATGTCAGCAACCGGGCCGTTTGCAATCGCAAAAGCCATAACAACACTGAGCACGGCGATATTCGCGAAACCGACCAAGAACCGAACAAATCGAGAGAGCGCAGGGTACAGCATAACGAGACTTACTGTTATCATGACAAGCAGCCAGAAACCGCTTTCAAAGCCCAGATAGTACGTTCAAGGGACGGCATGAACGGGAACCTCGAATAAGACGGCCCCAACGAAAAACCAATTAAGGTTGCCCCAAGACGACCGCCACAAGCCTATGCTAAAAATGAATGCGCTAAAGATGTTGAAAAGCGCCAAAGACACTCCGTCCAAGGCCCAAAAAACGAAGACAAACGAAACATGGGAGATGATTCCGAGAGGTCCGGCAAATCTGACCATTGTAAAAACACGCGCCTGCGGCCCATCACCCCCCCGTCGGGACTGCATTGTATTTACGAACGAACTCAAGCCAAACACTCTGCTGCTCTAAGACTTGCGCCACGTTCAATCTTCCCAAAATATCATCGTGGAATCTGTTTCTTATAGAGATCAATAATTATTATGTCTGAACTCAAAATTTTCGTGTTGGATTTACTACCCCTCGAAGATTGGTTTCAGCATTTGGGTGGCGACTGTTTGGCAAAGCAGACATTGGCGCTACTGCAGCGAAAGTTCACTTAGTCCGGCGATTTCAACGGGTCGACGCAACACTTTAATCTTTAGCCAAAGATGGAG
>NZ_JBALVJ010000064.1:0-19976 GCF_036961165.1 Sulfitobacter sp.
CTCCCGCAGAGCGTTTCAATGCATGTGTTGCGTCGATCAGTTGAGACCGCCGCCCGGAGCGGACGTTTATCTTCGCTTTCGTCGCTGCAGTGCACCTTCACCAGAGCTGACATTCGTAAGCCGTGCAGCATGCTCGGCATTTGAATTCATATTTGCGGTACGAAGTAGATGTGGAGGGCTTTTGGGGAAACCTTGCGGGACAGCATCAGATCGCAAAATCGAACTAAATATGGTCTGATCAAACTTAGGGTCCAGACGTCGCTTGCGGTTTTATTGCCTGAATTACGATGGCCGTAGTTGTCCATGCGGGCCAAGGCTCAGCAACGAAAGGAGTTCTAAAGAATTGAGAGCCCGCAATGCTCGCGCGACACGACATGTTTCAGTTCGCTCTACGACAATTCTGCCATCGGAAACAGGAATGGCGCGGTCTTGCTGTTGGTGGAACGGGCCACCTCCGCTGGGGGGCCTTGGGCCACGACCTTGCCGCCTTCGTCGCCGGCACCGGGGCCTATATCGACGATCCAATCACTTTGCCGGGCCACAAGCATATTGTGCTCGACCATGATGACGGAATTACCTGCGTCAACCAGTCGGTCAAGCTGCGCCAGCAACAGGGTCACATCCGCAGGATGCAGGCCCGTCGTCGGTTCGTCCAGAACATAGAGCGTGTCGCTGCGCTGTGCGCGCTGCAGTTCCGTTGCCAGTTTGATCCGCTGTGCCTCGCCGCCCGACAATTCTGTCGCGGGCTGACCAAGGCGCAGATAGCCAAGGCCGACCTGAAGCAAGGCCTCAATCGCGCGCAGGATCGCGGGGTCATCGGCAAAGAAGTCGTGCGCTCGCTCCACCGTCAGATCGAGGACTTCTGCGATTGTCTTGTCGCGATAGCAGATTTCGAGTGTTTCATCGTTGTAGCGCTGCCCGCGACATACCGGACAGATGGCATAGACGCTGGGCAGAAATAGCAGTTCGACGCTGACAAAACCGGCACCTTCGCAGTTCGGGCAGCGGCCCTTGGCAACGTTGAATGAAAAGCGCCCAACGTCATAGCGCCTTGCCCGCGCTTCTTCGGTTGCGGCGAACATCTTGCGCACATGGTCGAAAAGGCCGGTGTAGGTCGCCAGATTGGACCGCGGTGTGCGGCCGATGGGTTTCTGATCCACGACGACCAGACGCCGGATATGCTGCATGCCATCGACGATATGCCCGTCGGTGGGGGTGTCCAGCTCCTGCTCCAGCAGCTCTGGCTCATTCTCGGCTGTCTCGACCGGTGGTTTTTGGCCCAGGGCGTCTCCGACGAATGCGACTAACGCCTGACTGACAAGGCTGGACTTACCTGATCCTGATACACCTGTGACCGTGACCAACACGCCCAGTGGCAGGTTGACATCGACCCCGTGCAGGTTGTTGCGTGTGACATCTGCCAGACGCAGCCAGCCTTTCGGCTCTCTTGGGGTGCGGTCACCGGCACGGGTGCGCTCGAACAGATGCCGCGCGGTGTGAGAGGTTTCGACCTCTCGCAGCCCATCCATCGGGCCACTGTAGACGACCGTCCCGCCGTGGGTGCCGGCGTCGGGTCCGATGTCCACGATCCAGTCGGCGTGACGGATGACGCTGACGTCATGCTCTACCACGAACAGAGAGTTGCCGGCACTTTTCAGATCATCCAAGGCACCAAGCAAGGCCTGCGTATCAGAGGGATGCAGCCCCGCCGACGGCTCGTCCAGCACATAGACCACGCCGAAGAGTTTCGACCGGATCTGCGTGGCCAGCCGCAAGCGCTGCAATTCCCCCGGCGACAGGCTGGCGGTATTGCGTTCCAGCGACAGATAGCCAAGGCCAAGGCGTGTCAGCGCTGCAACGCGGGCCATGATGTCGCGGGTGATGCGTTGCGCCACGATGGCCTTTTCGGGGTTCATGTCATGCGCCACCGGGTCCCTGTCCGCCGCCGTGCGCAGCAGCGCGCCAAGATCCCGCAGTGTCAGACGAGAGATCTGGCCGATATCAAGCCCTTCGAAAGTGACCGACAGCGTCTCGCGCTTCAGCTTTTTGCCGTCGCACGTCGGGCAGACGGAAATATTCATGAACTGAGAGACGCGTTTTTTGGTGCGGGCACTTTGCGTCGTGGCAAAGGATTTCAACACATAGTTCCGCGCACTGGTGAAGGTGCCCATGTAGGTGGGCGAGCGGTTCCCTTCCCGTGCCCTGCGCGTTTCCTGCGGTGCCATCCGGGCATAAACCGGCACTTCGGGGGCGTCGTCGGTGAACAAAATCCAGTCGCGGGTATCACTTGGCAGGTCCTGCCACGGTGTGTCGATGTCATGTCCCAAAGAGATGAGGATATCGCGCAGGTTCTGCCCGCCCCAAGCCGGTGGCCACCCGGCGATGGCACCGTTGCGGATCGTTTTCGTCTGATCGGGGACAAGCAGTTCTTCAGTCACGTCGAACACGCGCCCGATGCCGTGGCAGCGCGGGCAGGCCCCGTCGGGCGTGTTGGGCGAAAATGCATCCGCGTAAAGGATGGTCCGCCCCTTTGGGTATTGACCGGCGCGGGAATACAGCATCCTCAAACCGGTGGAGATCGTCGTGACACTGCCCACTGACGACCGGGCCGAAGCGGTGCCCCTTTGCTGCTGCAAGGCAACGGCTGGCGGAAGCCCTTCAATGCTGTCGACGTCAGGTTCGCCCACTTGGTTGATCAACCGCCGCGCATAGGGGGAGACAGAATCCAGAAACCGCCGCTGGGATTCCGCGAAAAGCGTGCTAAAGGCCAGAGAAGACTTACCAGAGCCCGAAATACCGGTGAAGACGACCAACGCGTTGCGTGGCACGTCGATGTCGACGTCCTTGAGGTTGTGAACACGCGCGCCCCGCACCTGAACGCAGTTTTCAACACCAACGGGAACGGATTTGCTTTTGCTCGGAGTGATTTCATGACCTCGTTTGCTGCTTTGGTTGTTAGTGATAACCCTAAATCATGGCCTTCGGCTACCACAACGAGCCAAGATTGAAATCCTCGCTGCTTATGACAGGTAGATCTGGACGTCTGGTCCAAATGCATTCCGCGAGCTCATCGTGGCGCGGGACACTGCGCAGAGAATAGCAGTCGCCAAACGAGGGGTCTCCTCGAAGGCTTTAATGAGATCACTTTGCAGTATCTCAACCGCCTCTATGTCCACGATCGGGACAAAGTTGTGGTCAGATGTTCGCAAAAGTACGCTGCGCAATCCCAGAAAGTCGCCAGGCACTTGGATATCAACGATTTGGCGCGTTCCGTCGGGCTGTATCTTGTAGGAACAGACCTATCCTGCAGAAAGTACATAGGCTACCTGATCCAATTGGCCCTGATGGACGAGATCACGCCCCGCGACAAAGCACCTGCGACGCGGATGCAGCCGTTCCAAGACAGCCAGTTCTTTGGAAGACAGCGTCACGAAGGCAGAGAGCTTCCGTGTCAATGGGCTGGTTTCTATCACGCTCACAGATCCCTCCCTGTTCAAGAGTACTTACTGAAATTATTAAAGTAGATACTGATTCAGATCAGCTTCTCAGAGGCACGGCTCTACAAGAAATCGCCCGGCACTGGTGCGACACTGTGCTTCATGGGCCATGCGCTGATGGAGAACCGGCACGGTCTGGTTGTTCAGGGAGACCTCACCCAGGCTGACGGTCATGCCGAACGGCGTGCCGCATTGGACATGGTGCATCGCCATTCCCCAGGATCGACCCGGCGGCTGACACTTGGGGCAGACAAGGGGTATGACGCCGCCGAGTTTGTCTCCAATCTCCGGGAGGCCTGCGTCACTCCGCATGTCGCGCAGAAATCGCGATATTCAGCGATAGACGGGCGCACTACCCGACATCAGGGCTACGCCCTGTCGATAAAGCACCGAAAGCGGATCGAGGAAGCCTGCGGCTGGGCCAAGACCGTCGGCGGCATGGCGCAAACCGTCTATCGCGGCGTCGAAAGCGTGCGATCCCGCTTCATTCTGACGATGGCCGCCAATAACCTGGCCCGACTGCCAATATTGCTGGCAGCATGAGGCGGAAGGCGACTGCATGGGGTCCGAAAATCTTGGACCCTTGTTGACGAGCGCAGGGCGCATTCACCCCATAGGCAGAACAGCGGCAAACCTCTTCCGATGCGCAGCCGCTTCAGGCCACCTTCGGGTTCCGTTTGAAAAACATGTCCTTCCACCCGTCCACGCTCGCCTCATCCAGATAGAGAAGACCGGCGACATCTTCCGTGCTCAGACCTTCCGCCAGCAGAAGCAGGGCATTCGCCATCCGTGCCTGAATAAGCTCGGGGGATTTGTCGTTCAGGGTTCTTAACAACGTGTCGCGGTCAGTCTCGGAAAGGAACATATTTGAGTCGGCTCTTGATTGATGAGGCGGCCTCTCTGACACACGGTTTTGTTCGAGGCAACACACCCCCCCCCATGGTCAGGACCGTAATCTATAATTAGCAGTCGTGCGATGGAATTAGGGCCACCCGCAGTTAGACAACAACCAATCGCTGCCCTGACGCCTCCACGGTAAGCATCAATGCTGCATCTGATCAAGCGGCGTTTTTTTTGCTTCGAGCTCAGTTTTCTGCTCCTCAACCATGGCCTGATAACCGCGACCTCAATTGAGCGGTTACGGGTCAATTGTTACTTATACATCATCTTGTTGGAAAACCGGATTTGGGCTGAGTGCCAAGATCAATAGTGCCAACGGAGTTGGCGGATCGGCATGAAGGCGACATTCGCCTTGCCCAAAATACTTTCGCTATGATCGATACGTCGAGGGTGGGCTCGATGCACTGGTTGATGCATCCCCTCGCCCAAAGTCGGTCTGGAGCCAGATCCCAGATGCCAGGACTACCTTCAACGTTAACCTAATCTCCGCAGAAGTCTTTCTTCTACCCCCTCGCGAAATGCCTTGAAGCCGAGCACAAGGTACGGCACATTCTTCTGCACAAACTGGTGTTTCACAAATCTGAATCCTGAATTTATCGTTAATATTCAAAGCTATGAAAAATGGCTCCGATCCCTACCGCCGGAGCCATTTCTATCACATGGTATTGAAATGGAACAACAAATCCGGGCCCGTCGGTGAAGGCGCCCGGGATTTTTCACAAAGCCTTGCACAAAAGCTTGCACAAACTCCCGGCCCTGTCGCGCGGCACCTCCATCCCAAGGAGGCCCGAAGATGGCTGTCAGCCAAACCTATCTCGAACTCAGACCAACCTCGTACTACTGGCGCAGGCGAGTTCCCACGCGCGAAGTTAAACGCTTCAAACCAACATTTTTTTGTTTCTCACTGCAGACAAATCTCTTTCGCGAAGCCGCAGATGTCGCCCGTCGCATTACCGCGATCAGCGATATCTGCTTCAACGCAGAGACGGACATGCCGCCCGAAGTGATGACCCAGATCCTGATCGACTACGCACGCCTCGACATTGAGGCCGCTGCACGCACATCGCTTCGCGATTCCATTTTTCTGTGTGACATGACCCCTACCCTCACCCCGATCCGGGATACCGCTGCCCGACTCGGTATCGCGCTTGACGAAGCCGAAGACGATTTTGCGCTCCTGACCGGGAAAATGATCCGGTTGCTGATTGAGCTGAGCGAAGAAAAAGAACGCCGTGCCAAAGGACTTTTTTGCAGAAACCCAACCTTATCTCCTGGCGGCACTACAGCAAAATCAGATCTCCGAGCCCACCCCGCAAGTTTCACGACCTACAGCACCTGCGCCCCAAACGCACACGACTCCCCAGCCACAAGTAATGCCTCCCGAAGAACCTCTAGCCCCTGTTTCTATTGAAACACCGGTTTCTACGCCCGAAACAAGCGCTGCTGAGCCCGATAAGGTCTTACATGCAGATTGAAGGACTGACTGTTACTGTAAACGCCGCGCATGGTGTCCCGGCACGCCCTATCGATGGATCAGATCCGACCATCCTTGAAATATGGGATGCCTGGTTCGATGAAATGTCACGTGGCGTCTATAGAAAAGGCGCGTACTCTTTTGAAAACGAAGGCAAAGCCAAACTTTTCTTGAAAGAAGCTCACACGATCCGCTTAACCCGCAGACTTATCAAAGATATCCTGGGAGATATTAAGGTATCACAAGCAACCGGAGCAGACTGGATCAGGTTCAATGACACCCTTCGCAAACTCCCCAGCAACCACGGAAAATCCAGCAAATTTCGGCATCTAACCTGCCTCGCATTCATTGATCTGGAAGACGAGAAAGAAAGAAAACGACTGGATGCCGCACTTACCCGGATAGCGCGCGAACGCATTGTAGGAGATGACACTTGGAAGACCAAAACCAGTGAGACGCAGATCTCACTTCGAAACCGCCCTTTTTGAATGCTTTTGTGAGAGTATGGCGTTGAACCCAAAAATCTATTTGCCACGGCGGGGTTATAAGCCACGTGTGCGCTTTCATACGCAATGGCCATGAGCCCCCCCATAACGGCCCAAGACTTCCCATGCACCGGAATCCAGCAACACAGCAATGGCCGCCGAAATTGACACGCCGATTTTCGGCAGGTCTTCTAGCCCACGTCTGCCCTTTTTCTCATAGATATCACGGATCGGGTAGGACAACGCGGCGACATAAGATGCCGCCTCTCGATAGGCGCGTACGCGGAAATGAGCATTTGCCTGTTGTTCCAGCTGATCAGCGACGTCTCTCAGCTTTTCAGCCACGAAGGTATTCTCAATAGAGAAATCAGCCTGACTTTGTTGCGCTGCTATCATGGGGTCCCTTTCGCAAACGGGTGTCACTTGACAGTCAGCATAAGTTCTCAAAAATCCGTCGTATTGATTGTTATCAAAGAGGCCATTTCAACTGATAGGCACAAATGGGCCGACCAGCATCGCAAGATAGGACATCAGCCCAACAAGGGGAACAACAGACAGTACGATGAAAACGCCGACCGGAGCCAAGTCACGCCGCCCTCTGATCCGCGAACCTCATGAGGGGTACGCGGCAAAGCGATGATCTCAGGGCGTATCATTATATCCATTCCTGCCGGGGATCGGCGGGATTTGTGCGCTGTGTTGCAGCAACGCGTTCATGCTGGAGGTGCCGAACACGATCAAAGGGCATCGGGCCACTTCGAGAAGACGTGCAAGGTCTACCAGATTATGAACGGGACCATGGGCTAGGTCGACCAGCACTACTTGGGCGTTCGTGCAGGCCAGGGCCTTTAGGGCTTGGTCCAGAGTCTCAAACGCTACCCTTTCAGAAGGCCGGGCGGTTTTCCCATTGCCCTCAGCGGCCACCGAAAACACGATGCGATCGGCGGACAAGTGTTTTGACAGGCAATCAGAAACCTCTGTCAAGGCATCCCGCTGCGGGCCAGCTGTGTCAAGAACGACAATTTTTCCGGGAATTTGGTGAACCTCACGATATCCAATCACAAGGATATCCCACCCCGTCGCGGCGCGCAGGGCCGTGCTGACAAGCTCGCCCTTGTCCTGTGCAAAAACCCAACCTGCGCCAGCCGGATCTGCCGCGCGCGCCAGAGACTTCTGAAACGCTCGTGCGTCGGCTTTCAGAAGTGCGCGTACCTGCGAGAGGCTGGGTGCAATGGCCGTGACACCGCTTGCCGACACGATACGTTGACGGGGGATCTGGCAGGTCGCAAGCGTGTCGATCTCGTCCACCAGGATACCTCCAAGGCCAGCTAGGAAACCACCCGGTAATCGTGCAACGATACGCAGCGCCGCAGCGGCATCAACAAAACAACCCGCGCCGACAAGAATACGCAGGCCCGGGCGGATGCTCTCCTCCATCAGTCCGCCTCCCCATCGGGGCCATTGCGGTTCTGGGACCCGAAACTGCGGCGGGTTTGGGCAAAGCTGCGCAACTGCGCCTCGACAAGACCGTTAATACTTTTGGCAGGGAAATCGCCGCCGCGTCTGCGCTGGCCAGAAATGGTTCCCGTCAGCACTTCGATCCCCTGATCAATCGTCTTGATCGGAATGACCCGGAAGGTGCCTGCCGCTGCGGCTGCTACAACGTCGCTGCGCAGCATCAGGTGATCCATATTTGACGCTGGTATCAAAACACCTTGTTCCCCGGTCAGGCGACGTGCGCGACAAATGTCGAAGAACCCTTCGACCTTTTCATTCACACCGCCGATGGCCTGTACCTCGCCGTTTTGGTTTACGGACCCAGTCACGGCGAGCCCCTGACGGATCGGAACGCCAGACAGTGCGGACAGCAGGGCATAGAGTTCAGCCGAAGACGCACTGTCCCCGTCAATGCCGCCATAGCTTTGCTCAAAAACCAGGCTCGCGTGCAGTGACGTGGGGACATCCAGTGCATACCGCGAGGCAAGGAAACTGCCTAAAATCAAAACACCTTTGGAATGCAGTGGACCGCCAAGTTCGACCTCGCGTTCGATATCAATCAATTTACCTGCACCCATGCGCACGCGCGCCGTGATCCGCGACGGGCGGCCAAAATAGTGGGTGCCAACCCCGACCACCGCAAGGCCGTTGACCTGACCGACCGCACTGCCTTCCGTGTCAATCAGGATGACTTTGCGTGTAACGGCCTCTTGCATACGTTCTTTGATACGTGAGGCCCGGCGTTGCGCCTGTTGGATTGCCTGCTCTATGTCATTGTCAGAAATCAGATCGTGTTTATGTTGAGCCGCATAGAAATCAGCCTCTCGCATCACATCCATCAACGCACCAAGTTCAAGGGTAAGTTTCTTGGTATCATCCGCAAGGCGTACTGCATGATCAAGCAGGGCGGCGACCGCTGCGGCAGACATCGGCCGAAGGCTTTCCTTGGAAGCATACCCTGCCACAACTCTTGCCAATGCACGCGTGTTCTTGGCACTGCGCGGCAAGTCATCTTCGAAATCTGCCTGTATTTTAAAAAGCGGGCCAAATTCAGGATCAAGCATCGTCAACAACATATGCAGCCGCCGATCACCAATCAGAACCACGCGGACGTCCAGCGGGATAGGATCAGGTTCAAGCGTGACAGTTGAGGACAGGCCGAGCCGATCCGCAAGCGAGCTGATCGAAATTGAATGGCTTTGCAGGCAGCGTTTAAGAGCATCCCAAGCATAGGGTTCAGACAGCAGGCGATGCGCATCCAGCACCAGATACCCGCCGTTGGAGCGGTGTAGCGCACCGGGCTTGATCAGCGTGAAATTGGTCGCAAGGGTCCCCATTTCTGAAATATGCTCGATCCGACCGGTCAGATTGTTGAGTGATGGCAAGTCCTCCCTGACAATCGGTGCGGAGTGCGGGCCCGCTTCATGGGAAACCATGATGTTCACAGCGTAGCGGTCAAAGATCGGCTCTTGATGGTACTTTCGGATGACCTCGGGGAACGGGCCGTTGTTGGATCCTTCTTTGGAGATCAAAAACAGATCAGCATTGGACACCATATCCGTGCGGACATGTTCCAGATACGCGCTGATGTTTGCGTCATCTTTAAATTCGGTCTGAACTTCACCTACGCGCAGTGACACGGCGCGTTCTGCCATTGCAGCGTGCAGCGCCTCTACCTTTTGCCTGTGTTCTTTTTCCAGCTGTGGTCCCTGTTGCAGTACGCGCGCCAGATGCTCTTGCAGCCTCTCGATCTTGTCATCAATCTCGGCGCGCTCTTCAGGTGGCAATGCCTCATAAACTTCTGGTTTGATAGGTTTTTTGTCCACAATAGCAGAAAGCATGAATCCCATCGGCGTTCGCAGCAATGCCACATTCTCGTCTGCCGCGCGCTCGGCGAATTCGGCAATCGGCTCCTCGTGTTTCTGTCCGAATTCTTCTTCTATAGCGCGGCGCTGGGTCTGGTATTCTTCTGACTCAAACAAGGCGGGGATTTCGATGGCAAGGTCATCCACCAAAAGCTGCATCGCTGATTTCAGCGCCGAAGCCACACCCGGAGGCAGTTTCATCGCGTTCGGTTTGTGCGGCGCATCGAAATTGTTTACGTACACCCAGTCGCACGGCATCGATTGGATTGCGGCAGCTTTTGACAATAGTTGCGCAACCGCACTGTGGCGCCCAGTCCCTTCACGCCCCAAAACATAAAGATTGAAACCTTTGTGGCCGATTTCCGCAGAAAGTTTGATCGCGTCAATGGCGCGGTCCTGACCGATAAATCCCGGCGCCGATTTCAAAGATGCAGTTGTTTTAAAACCAAGTGTCTTGGGGTCGCATTCAGCGCGCAAACGCGCAGCAGGCAAGCCGCCTGGAAGTGGTGACAGTTTAGATGTTTTGCGAACCACGTCAGCGCTCCTTGGAATGTTACGAGGCATTTGGATTCAGGACGCAGACATCTTGACCGTTTCGACCATATGCAGCAGAGCGTCGCCCCATGCCTAATTCTATCGCTACTGTCGCAGGCTCTGACCTCGATTGGATTGATACGTATCAATCCACGCGTCAACAAAGGTTCAAAAACGTCTGCGATTGTCAGAATGACAAATTATCAGCGCACACAACCTGCCGATTGATCGTCGTCAAACGGATTTGGCAATCATCGGGTAAGTTCGCACATGAAAGTGGGTGAAATATGTGTTGGAGCACGCAAGCATCGGTTGCGATGGCCGGGATAGGCGTTATCGCAACTGCCGTCACGTATCGCCGAGGTGCCGCCCCTGCGATTTGGCTTACAATCGGGTTTTTCGCCGTTATGGAGGCACTCCAAGTCTGGGGATATGCTGTGCTGGGTCAATGTGGCGCGCCGTCAAACCAAGCGGTAACAGTCCTGTCCTACCTGCATATCGTCGTCCAGCCGTTTTTCATCAATGCCTTCGCCATGGAGCTGGTTCCGAAAATCGTCAAACGGCGCGTCCGGGGTTGGGTGTTCAGTGCCTGTGCAGTTTCTAGCCTGATCATGTTGGTGCAGATCATGCCGGTACCTGCACTGGGATCTTGCCTGCCGGGCAGCCCGCTATGTGCTGACCGGTGGTGCACTGTAGCGGGTGATTGGCATATTGCGTGGGACGCACCCTACAACGGACTACTGATCGGGATCGAACGTTTCGTCGGGATTTACGCGGGGTTCCCCAGCTATATAATCGCTGCGTTCCTGTTACCATTGATCTATGGCGCATGGCGGTTTTCGCTTGTTCACGCCGTTGCAGGTCCCAGTCTGGCCGCCGCATTGACGACAAACCCCAATGAGATGCCTGCGATATGGTGCCTCTTTTCAATAACAATCCTTCTGATCGGCTTAAGCGCGCCCATCAGAAAGACTGTCACCGCAACCCATTGGTGGGGCAGACCTGTTGAAAGCACGATGTGAAAACTGAAGGAAAGATTGGCGATGCAAGATGGAATAAGACTAACCTGCTTGTCCTGCGGGCAAGCGAACCGGTTTCCCTTTACCAAGCTAAAAGCGGGCCCAAAATGCGCCAAATGTGGTGTGATGCTGGTCGGGGATGATGTTGCTGCCCTGAATGATCTGCGACATGACAAGGCAGTCCGCGCCGATGATCTGCCACTGATTGTTGATTATTGGGCACCCTGGTGCGGCCCGTGTAGAACGATGGCCCCAGAATTTGCGGCGGCGGCAAAAGCGTTGCGGTTTTTGGCCCGCTTTGCCAAGATCGACACAGAACAGTTTCCAGCAATCTCCCAGCGCTTGCAGATCAGGGGAATTCCGCTCTTGATCCTGTATGCTCAGGGAAAAGAGATCGCACGATTGTCCGGAGCGCGGCCCGCATCGGATATCGAAGCGTTCGTGCGCCAGCATCTTTGACGCTAGCCACTCAGCGGGCTTGGGATGCAATTCGGCTTTGTGCTGCCATCAGGCGGACTAACGTATTGCGCGCACTTGCCCATGCGCGGAATTTGATGCTGCTTGCGAAGGCCTCGGATTAGTAGCCTTGGCCAATTGTCACAGATCAATCTTCGGAAATGTAGCTCGGCTAATGTAGGGGCAAGGTATTGGGTGCTTAGGATTACAGCATAAGGGTGCCTTCAATTTCTACTTTAGGGGCGAAGGCCATGGAAAATCACAGTGCACCGCCAGAACCGCCCAAACAGCTTTTGTGGTATTTCATTATCGGCCTGGCAGTCTTTTCTCTTCTTTCAACGCAATTTCCGACAAACGAGCGAAGGCAGACGGTTGCGTCCTACAGCGCCATCAAGGAACTGATCCGCAATGGCGATGTAGTCGAAGCGACACTCGAAGCCACCGCCATTGTGGCCGTTTTGCGCTCGCCCACCTCTGAGGGTGTGCAGCAGTACCGAGCGATCACGCCGCAGCAACCAGATCCGGAATTGCTGCCGTTGCTAGAAAACGCGGGCGTCATCATCACTGCCAAAGAGCCCGCGACCCCGTCAGTTCTGCTATCGTTCCTGCCGTGGATCCTGATCCTCGCTTTCTATCTCTGGATCAGCAGGCGGATGATGGGCGGCGGTATCAGTGGCGGGTTACCGGGTGGAATTGGTGATTTCCTCGGTGGCAGATCCACCAAACCGACAAAGACAACCAGCAAAGTCACCTTCGCGGATGTTGCAGGCCAGGACGAGGCGAAGCGCGAGGTCTCTGAACTTGTCGAGTTTCTGCGCGATCCGGATCGGTTCCAGAAAGTGGGCGCGACGGTGCCGCATGGTGTCTTGCTGATGGGACCGCCCGGCACTGGCAAGACATTGTTGGCCCGCGCCCTCGCGGGCGAGGCCGATGTGCCGTTCTTTTCCACCTCCGGATCGGAATTCATCGAAGTGTTTGTGGGCGTCGGCGCAGGACGGGTGCGCAAGATGTTTGAAGAAGCGCGAAAACAGGCCCCGGCAATTATCTTCATCGACGAGTTGGACAGCATCGGGCGTACCCGCGGCACCGGCCTTGGTGGCGGTAACGACGAACGTGAACAAACATTGAACCAGATCCTGGCCGAACTGGACGGGTTTGCAGCGCGCGAGGCCGTGGTGGTTTTGGCGGCGACCAACCGTCCTGATGTGCTCGACCCAGCGCTCTTGCGACCGGGCCGATTTGACCGCCACGTCACGCTATCGCTGCCTGACAAGGTGGCGCGCCGTGCGATCCTGGACGTGCATATCAAAGATCTGCCAATGCACCAAGATATCGATCTGGATCAGGTGGCGGCCGGCACGCCAGGCTTTTCAGGGGCTGACCTGAAAAACCTGTTGAATGAAGCGGCAATCACGGCTGCCCGCCATTCAGCCATTAACATTACGTCCGCCGATCTGGACGAAGCACGCGACAAGATAATGATGGGGACAGTGCGCACACTTGCAATCCAACCCGACGAAAAGCACCGATTGGCGGTACATGAGGCAGGGCATACGGCGGCCTCCTATTACAACCCCGATGCCGATCCGTTGTACAAAGTAACAATCATTCCACGAGGGCGCAGTTTAGGCAGCACTCATATGCTACCGGAAATCGAGCGCCACACCCTGCCCGAGGCATATTTGCGGGTCCAGTTAACCACGTTGTTAGCTGGTCGCGCGGCGGAAAAGCTGTTGTTGGGTTCGCTCAGTTCAGGAGCCGATGATGACATCCGTCGGGCCACCGCGCTGGCGCGCTCCATGGTGGCTCGCTGGGGGATGGACCCCAATATAGGCCCTGTGGATTTGCGCGAAAGCGAGGACCATCCGTTCCTTGGCCAGCAGATTGCCCAACCTCGGACATTTTCGGACGAAACCGCAGCCCAGGTGGATCAGGCGGTGATAAAGCTGCTGCACAACGCCGAAGATCAGGCGACGCAACTTATTGACGACCACCGAGATCAAGTTGCTTTGCTGGTGGCGCGGCTGGAAGCCGAAGAGACGTTGGATCTGGATGATATCAAAGCCTGTCTTGAACCGAGTAAAAAAATACGACCATTTGTGAAGAAACGCAAAGGCAGCAAGTCAACGACACCGGAGCAGCCCAAGTGAGAGCAATCAGAAAATGCCTCGCTCTGAATGCTTTTTGTGCAATCTCGTGGCCAGAGTAACGAATGACATTGCAAAATGATCATAACCCAACGGATCGGCGCTCTTGGTTCCAGCGCGTTTTTCTGGACCTCGCGCAGCAGATGCGGTGGTCATTTTTACCGCCGCTTATGGTATATTTCGCGGCTGGGGTGTCGGGCCTGACATCGGTTGTCGGGGCATTTTTCCTCAAAGACTATCTGGATTTGTCAGCGGAGTTCATTGCGGGGCTGACGTTTTGGGCCGGACTGCCGTGGATTCTCAAAGTGCCCATGGGTCATGTTGCCGATCTGTTCTGGAAATGGAAAGCCTTGCTCATCTTGGTGGGTGCAGGACTGATTACGCTGTCATTGGTGATCATGTTTGGTCTGGTGTCGCGCCCGGATGAGATGCGCGCAGTCTTTCCTCTTGCTACATGGTTTATCATCGCCTTGCTGCTCGCCCCATCTGGATACGCCATTCAAGACGTTGTCGCCGATGCGATGACAGTTGAGGCCGTCCCGCAGCGTGACGACACCGGTCAAACCCTTAGCGAAACTCAGTCACGCGCCATGCACACGACAATGCAAGCGCTTGGGCGGATTGCGATCATATCGGGTTTTGTGTCTGTGGCAGCGGTCAATATCTGGATTTTCACCGATGCGGAATCTTTGCCACGCAAGGCACGGCTGGCCTTGTACGGGCGGGTCTATCTGACTGCCATCGCCATTCCGGTGATTTCGGTCAGCGGGATGTTTTTGCATACTCTCATTCAACGGCGCAAAGCGCAAAAACTGGTAAATGCCCAGCCAGACAACGAGACCGAGGTCAATTGGCAGATCCTTGGCGGTGGATTGTTCTTTGTGGTGCTGAGCATCGCATTGGGCACGTCTAATCTGGTCCATGCGCAAGAGATCGTCTTTGTTGTCTCTCTTTTGGTCATCCTATACCTGATCAAACAATTGCTCAAAAAGCTGGAGCCTTCTGCCGCCAAGGTCCTGATCGGTACGGCAACGATCATCTTTGTGTTCCGGGCGGTGCCTTTGCCAGGGCCGGGTCTGACATGGTTTGAGATTGATGATCTTGGGTTTGATGAGCGGTTCCTGTCGATCCTTTCGCTCATTACGTCATTACTGGCGCTGGTTGGACTAGTTGTTCTGCGCCCTTTGATGGCCAAGCAATCTATCGCCTATATCGTGGTGCTCCTGACCCTCGCGGCGGGCGTGCTGTCGCTGCCCAATATCGGGCTATACTACGGCGTTCAGGAATGGACCGCCGCGCATACCGGCGGGATTGTGGACGCGCGGTTCATTGCCATTCTTGATACGGCAATTGAATCCCCTCTGGGTCAGATAGCCATGGTGCCGATGCTTGCATGGATCGCGCGCAACGCGCCACCTGATCTGAAGGCCACTTTTTTTGCGGTCATGGCGTCGTTCACCAATATGGCGCTGTCAGCCAGCAGCCTTGGCACAAAGTACCTCAACAAAGTTTATCTAGTTACGCGAGCCTCGGTTGATCCTGTTACGGGCGAACAAATCTCGGCAGCGAATTACACTGAATTAGGTCACCTGCTGATCGTCGTCGGAGTGATCACCGTGGCAGTACCGCTTTTGGTCGTCTTTGTTGTGCAATCCTCACGCTTTCGGACCTCCGAATAGGTTAAGCCCGTCATTTGACCGTATACTCAGCCAGCAGGCGGCATACTTTGCGCATCGGAACACCAATGTTTGCACCGCCAAATTCGGGCAATATCGCCGCGTTCACGGCAACCATATGACCATTGCGGTCCAATGCAGGCCCACCGCTACCGCAGACGGCTGTCTCTGCATCACAGATGATCGCCTTGCTGGTGATTTGCGCGATAATGCCGCGACTGGCGAGAGGCGCGACCAGAAAGACCGGCGGCTTGAACGGGCATAGGCCACAGCATCGCTCAGGATTTCTTCGACCGGCCAATCGGTCTGAAAGCGATTGCCGCACAGGCGGAGCCGCGACATTGGCCCATCGGCACCAAACTCAATCATGTCGCCGTGCAACAGAAGCGCCGTCCCGACCTTGCGCCCATTCACCCAAATATCTGATCCGGGCAAAGCTTCAATCTCATATGTCTCACCGGACCAAGACAGCTGCACGCGTGCATAAGAGGCGGGCGCAGCAGGCACATCCTGACCAATCCGCAGCACATGGTCAGCACCGATCGACACCTGCGGCTAATCCGAAGCAAGCCATACAATGCGACCATGCGACGGGCCAGTGAGGTTCTCCAAAAACGCGCACACGTCGTCGTGACGGGAATGCGGACTACCATCGGGCCAGGTTTTTAGGTTATTTTCCAAGCAACGTCTTCATTCAGAGCTTTCCGAACTGGCACCGACAAGGATACCCGAACAGGCCACATCGGCCCATTCTGAACATGACTGTTCCATTTGCAATCAGCCACCAACAAGTGATGCGCCCAGCAAGAGCGCGACACAAAAGACAGCGCCTGCAATCGGAAATACGATGTGTACGGTAAACGTGCCCTCCGGTGCTGGCACACCTTTCATCTTGAACCACACCAGCGCCAAATTGATCATTACAAAGACCAGCAGAAGCACTTCGGAAGAGGTCTCTGCCAGTGTGTCGAGAGGCGTAAAGATTGCAAGACCCAGAACAACGGCTGCAACAACGAGTGTCGCGCGAAGTGGTGTTTTGGTGCGCGGTGAAACAACCCCGGTCCAAGCGGGCAGCCGCCCTTCCCGGGCCATACCGTATGCCACGCGGGCGGCCATGATCAGGATGATGACAACGCCATTCATCGTGGCGATAATCGCGATCAGGGTGATGATAAGCGGAGGCAGCCCGGTCAAACGTTCAAACAAAAGGCTGATCGGTGCCGAGGTGCCTATCAGGTCTTTGACCGAGACATTTTGCGCCGTGACAAACGAGACCAGAACATAAAGCACGGTCACAATCGTTAAGGTAATGCCAATCGCCCAAGGCATGGTTTTTTTGGGGTTCTTGGATTCTTCCACAAGGTTGACGACGTCATCAAAGCCAATAAAGGCAAAAAAAGTGATCATGCTAGCCGCCAGCACACCAGACAAAGCGGGCCAGTCCGTCGGCGGCGGCATCAGCGCTGCGGGCAACGCACTCAGGCTGTTGGGCTCATTGATCAGGCCGAAATAGATGATGACAATCAAACCCGCGACCTCCACCAGTGTCATCGCCCCAGCGATAGCCACAGATTCGCGAATACCCCAGGCCGCAATCGTCGCCGCCACAACCACAATACAAATAACCAGCACCTCTTTTGGCAAGTTTACCAACTCGCCGATATAGCCCGCTGACCCCACCGCGATGGCTGCCGCTGCGATCATCGCCTCGACCAGAACCGCAAGGCCAACAACAATCGTTAGCCATGGAAGGCCAAATGATTTCTCGACATAGATTGCTTCCCCCGCGGCTTGCGGCACACGCCCTGACAATTCGGCGAAAGAGGCGGCTGTAAATCCCATTACTATGGCAGAAAGCAAAAACGCGGCAGGCGCATAGGGACCTGCCCGCACGATTGTTTCACCGACCAGAACGTAGATCCCAGCACCAATGGTTACGCCAAGACCATACAAAACGAGGCCGATCAGGCCTACGGAGCGTTTAAGACGCACTGTCTCATCATTTGAATACTTCATGTTCTCCCCCAATTCGTTCGCTAGCCTAGGGTTGGTTTCTTCGATCTGTCTTGATTTCACTCAAGATGCCTACAAGCCCGCAAAGATCGCTGTTCTGACAGAAAATACTGGTGTCGCTAAGGCACATCTTCCGACATCTCAGATGTTGGTGCTCGCCATCCTCGCCGGCGCTTTCATTGGTTTCGGGGCGGCCGCCCATACCCTTGTGATGACCGGAGTGGACGCCACCTATGGCCCCACAAGACTGCCTGGCGGGGTGGTGTTTTCGCTTGGCCTGATATTGGTGATCATCGGCAGTGCGGAATTATTCACCGGCAAAGAGCTGACGGTGATGGCTGCGGTTGATCGAAAAATTGCGTTGCCACTGCTATTGCGAAGCTGGGCGGTGGTTTACGTCGGGAACTTAATCGACGTGGCTGGGCTGGCAATTGTGTTTGGTCTGAGCGACGTTCTGGATGGTCCAATGGGCACTACGGCGGGGAAAAACCCCCGATGCCAAAGCCGAGTTGCTGCCATTTGAAGCCTTCGTGCGCGGCGCTTTATGCATTGCGGTGGTGTGTCTTGCGATTTGGCTTTCGTTCGTGGCACGGAGTTCGGCAGGAAAGATATTGGCGATCCTCTGGCCCATCAGTGCGCTTGTGTTGCTTGGCCTCGAACATTCCGTCGCGAAAATGCGCTTCTTCCCTCAGGGCTGGGTGGCCGGGCCTGTTCTCACAGCGATCATAATGACCGCTTTCCAGCGGCATCCACCAAAAGCGAGATTATCAATCTTTCAGGGACATGATGTATGCCACCATATCATCGATGTTCCCGCCAATCATATGCTCTCTGTAGCGCGGCATTCCCTCATGGAAGGGTGTAATGATCGGTCTGCGCACCTTCTCAGCAGAGCGGTATTTGGCAATCGCTGCAAAGCTTGGGGGTTTCCAATTTGGAAGGCTCATTTGGTTCGATATTATGGCAACGGGAGCAATACTCATCAGCAATCGTTCTTCCCATTTCGAGGTCACGGTTTTGGGCCGTAGCGGTGGACGCGGACGTCACCAGCAATAACAAGGTAAGAGAAAATCACTGAAATCCTATCCTAGGCATTGAGAGCACCGCGACCTACCATTTATCGGATCACATGGACTGAGCAATTCGCGTGGCGCACGACGCGCGCGGCCGTTGAACCTAGGAAGAAGTCTCCAATTCCTGGTCTGTGCGATGCGACAATGATGCAGTCGATTTCGTGACTTTTTGCATAATCGACTATTGTTCGTCCAGCGTGACCAGAAACAATCTTGGCTTCCGAACCCAACAAATCCTGCGCCATTCGGGACATAGTTGTCTCACGTTCTTTGCGGTTCGAGCGCTGTACGTCCTCGGGGATCTGGGAAATTACATAGCCGGGAATTGGCTCAATTACATGCAAAATTGTAAATTTCGCGTCGCTATTTGCCAATTTTCTGGCCACGTCAAAAGAAACCGTGTTGTGATGATCTTCGTCGAGAAGAACTGGGATTAATATATTCTGGTACATGGAACTGCCTCTCTTTGGGTTTAAGAAATAGTGTCTCGCCCCAAATTACTTAGCCTGCGACCTCTCTGTATTGAGGCAAGTCAAAAACAAGACGGAAAATACTTTGAATGGTCCGAAGTAAACCAGAATTCACAGAGCGCATCGCCGCAAGCTGTGTCGCTTCGCGCACGTGCCGGATTCCTTCAACGTGCCATTTTATTGCCGGAGCGGTGAACCGGACAGACGGAGAAAAAAGGCTTCCTGATGACAATTGATCTGGGTCAATCTGCGGGGCCCATAATCAGCTATTCACAATAGTCATATCCCAAAAGGTTAGGAGTGTCTGATGGAAGACGTTGAGAAGCTACTGAAAGGTACGGTTGAAGAGCTTGACCAATTGTTGAACGCAAAGAACGTCCTTGGCGATCCGATTGAACGCGATGGGGCGACGGTTATCCCGATTGTAAGTTATGGATTTGGCTTTGGCGCAAGCGGAAATATCGGCGGAAAATCGGGAAACTCAGCGGGAACAGGTGCTGGTGGAGGGATCAAGCCTTTGGGCGCAATCATCTTTGACAAGGAGGGGGCACGCGTTGAGTCTGTCAAAGGCGCGTTGACCAGTATGACCGAGATTGCCGCTGAGGCCGCCACTGCTGCCATGGACAAAATGTCGGCGTCAAAAGACAAGTCAGACACCTAAGCCGATATGTCTGTTTTGGTGGGGGTTCTGTTTTGGCTATCGCTTGCCGCTCTTGGCTTGGCGGTCTTGGTTTTGGTCACACCAGTCTTGCTGCGCGTCCATCTGACCAACTCTCCGCTATTTGCCTGCCGCGTCGAGATTCATGCATTGGGCGGGCTTGAAGTGGTCCTGCTTTTTAGGACAGTTTTGCGGCTTGGCTAAGATGCATC
>NZ_JBALVJ010000065.1:0-18912 GCF_036961165.1 Sulfitobacter sp.
GTTAATTCCTGCGGGGCTTTTGCGTGCCAATAGAACACCAACTTACAGAGCCCACATCTTGAAGACGTGTTTTGACCCTTCGCTTCATCCAGAGAGTGACAAGCAGCTTCTGGTGGGGATACTATCGGATCTGATATTTGAGGACGGGAAGCCGTACCCATATCATTTAAATAACTCTATATTGTTGATTCCGCTGCTGAATTGGCTCTACGTTAATGAGTAAAATGGATGGGGAATTTCAGTGCATCACACTTTGAGAAGACTGCCGCAAATACAAAGTTTGGTAACGCTCCCGAGTATGGCATTGCTGGTCGAACAATATAGCCATGAAGAGGTTGTTGCCTCGCTACGAAGTGTAATCGAGCAGTTGCGGAGCGATTTGCTCGCGGAACACCCTGTAGATATTCCCGATTTTAAGAGCCCTAGCTTCGCTATATCAATCGCGTTGGACGTCGAAAGGATCCGGAAGCCATCGTTGCGACCGGTGATCAACGCGACGGGCGTAATCATACACACCAATCTGGGCAGAGCCCCTTTAGCCCATCAGGCCGTGGTAGCGTTACAAGCGGCCAGCACTGGATCGTCTAATCTGGAATTTGACCTGGAAACAGGCAAGAGGGGATCGCGCCACACTCATGTTGAGGATTTGATCTGTAGACTCACAGGTGCTGAGGCGGCGGTCGTCGTAAATAATTGTGCAGCCGCGGTCATGCTTGGCTTAATGGTCACCGCCACAGGCCATAGCGTGGTGGCTTCGCGCGGTGAATTGATCGAAATTGGGGGGGCCTATCGTCTACCCGACGTGATTGTGCAAAGCGGGGCCACCCTCCGCGAAGTTGGCACGACCAACAAAACTAGACTAAGCGATTATGAACACGCGATTGACGACACCACCGCAGTTTTGCTGAAAAGCCATACGAGCAACTTTCAAATTATCGGATTTACCTCTGCTCCTGAACGCAGTGATCTCGCCGAATTAGCGAAGCAACATGGTGTTATCCTTATGGAAGATCTTGGCAGCGGCGTGCTGATTGATCTGTCACCATATGGCATGGGCGATGAGCCTGTTGTCTCAGATATACTCAAAGCTGGTGTCGATGTCGTGATGTTCTCCGGTGACAAACTACTGGGCGGACCACAGGCTGGCATCATTGCTGGTAAGCGAGAGATAATCGCCAAGCTTAAATCGCATCCGTTGATGCGCGCTGTACGCGTTGACAAGCTTTCACTCGCAGCTCTGGAAGCAACTTTGCGTTTGTATCTCCCTCCTTACAATCCTGTGGCGGAAATTCCTGTGCTGCGGATGCTGGCCGAAACTGTTACAGCTGTTGAGCAGCGCGCAAAACATCTAGCAAATGATCTAGGCAAACTCGGGCCGATGGAAATTTCTGTTGAATCAAGCATCGCCCGAGTTGGCGCGGGCGCTTTGCCGGAACGCGATCTTGAAAGCTATACTGTTTCAGTGAAATCAGATGTCCATTCACCTAATGCCCTTGGCGCGTTGCTTCGCCAAAATACGCCACCGATCATCGGACGAATCGAACGAGACCACCTTTTGTTAGACATGCGCACCGTCGCTGATCAGGATCTTCCGGCAATTGTCTCGGCGTTTGAAGGTATCGTCGGCGCATGAAGACTTGCTGCGTTGTGGTGATTGGCCATGTAGATCATGGCAAAACGGCGCTGGTACGTGTAATCACCGGCATAGCGACTGACCGCCTTCCCGAAGAAAAAGAGCGGGGCCTCTCTATTCTCCCTGGCTATGCTAACAAATCCTTTCCCGATGGGACGATTGATTTCATTGATGCGCCGGGTCATGAGGATTTTATACCTGCGATGGTCAGTGGTGCATCCGGAGCGGACGCGGCGTTGATTGTCGTCTCTGCTATCGAAGGCATTGGTGCGCAGACTTTTGAACATCTCGAAATTGCGTCGTTGTTGGGAATATCACGCGGCATAATTGCAATCACTAAGGCGGACCTGCTGGATCCGTCGAACCGTTCAGAGCGCCTGGATGAACTGCGTAAGGCTTTCGCGGAAACTGCATTTGCCGCCGCGCCGATGGTCCTGTGTTCCGCGCTAAGCGGTGAGGGGATGGGTGATCTAAACGCGGCCCTTAATAAATTGTTGGATGAAACGTTTGATCGGCGGAGCTTGGAGCACAGCACATTAGCGATTGATCGAGCCTTCTCTCTCACCGGGAAGGGAACAATCGTAACAGGTACATTGTCGGGCGGCGATCTGAAGATAGAAGACGAATTGACGATCCAGCCGCTTGGTCGCGTTGTTTCGGTTCGCGGCCTGCACAGCCGTGGTACGGTGCGTGACATCGTGCACGCAGCAGAGAGGGTTGCGGTGAACCTCCGAGGGATCGCGGTGTCCGATGTTCCGCGTGGCGCAGTGCTTTGTCGTAAAGATGTCGGCGCAACGTCCGAATGCATCGACGTTGAGTTACATCTACTGCCCTCTGCGGGGAAACCTCTCAAACACATGGACGAGGTCCGAGTCCTCTTTGGCACTTCAAGTGAGGTCGCGCGTGTACGTCTTTTCGGAGGAGGTGCGCTGGACCCCGGGCAAATTGGCTTGGCCCAACTTAGATTTAAGAATCAGGTGTTCGGTCTGCTGGGCCAAAGGGCGGTGATCCGCAAGCTCTCGCCAGCGCACACTATTGGTGGCGCGATATTCCTTGATCCACAGGCCGCCCCCACCCGCGCCGGCAACAAAATGCGGGTAGCGCTTTTGCAAGCGGTAATGAATGGTACGACAGAAGCGATTGCCACAGCGTTAATCCTCGCGCAGGGTGGCATTGCACGCCGCGATGACATCGTACGGCTATCGAGAAATTCAAAGGATGTTTTGCTTGGCGACGAGTTTGTCGCAATAGATCGAAAAAATATGGCGCTCCGCAGTGATCTTGATGTGTGCAAAGTACGGATCACAGACGCGATCACAGCGTATCACAAAACGTATCCACTACAGGCGATGGCCCCGCGTTCCGTGTTTGCGTCCCGAACCGTTTCGCCTTTGCTTTTGGCGCACGCCGAACTTCTGTTGCATCAGAATGGCGTCCTGCGCCAGCAAGGCAACCTGATTGCGCTTACAAGCCACGACCCTGAGGCGATGCTGACGGACAAGCAACGTCAGCAGATCGACACTATTGAGCAAGCCTACCGAGATGCTGCACTGGCCTCTGCGCAGCCATTGCTGGACCAGTTTGAGCCAGACCTGACAACATTCTTGTCTGAGATAGGGCGGTTAATCACACTGCCTAACGTCGCGCTCAAGCAAAACCTTGTGTTCCATGCGGACACACTCGCCGATGCGGCGCAGACTTTGTGCGATGCGTTTCCGCCACCTGCTTCCTTCACCACATCACAGGCTCGAACAGCACTTGGCACCAGCCGGAAAATCATTGTGCCTGTGCTGGAGTATTTTGATCGCGCCGGTGTGACGCTGCGAAACGGGGGCGCGCGGCAGATGTCGGGCGCTATTTTGGTTCCCCCGCCTGCGCGGCCTTGCTAGACAGGCTTTATGCGGAGGTGACTGGAGTCTGGTGGCTTCCCTGGTCTTCAAAATCATGGACGCGCATGAACAGCGTGTGGTGGGTTCGATTCCCATCCACCTCCGCCACTTCCCAAGAAGGCTGGACATTAGGGGGCTACCCTCTGCAAAGTACGCGCGACACCGGGGAGTATAGACATGAGCAACACGCAGCCGCAGTTTTCACTGAAAGATTTGGCAGGGGATTCACACGATTACCCACGAGATCGGGCAAGCCTTGTATGCTTCGTTAAAGAAGACTGCGAGACGTGCAACACCGCCGCGCCTGTTCTGGAGGCACTTCACAAAGCATTCGGTGACAAGGTGGATGTCCTGCTGATTTCGCAGTCTGGTGATGCCAATGCAATCTTCGCAGAGCGCCATAATCTGACAATGCCACTGCTTGATGATCGCGCGTGCAAGGCAGCGTTTGAGTGGGATATCGAGAGCGTTCCGTCCGTCTTCTGGATCGATTCGGCAGGAGCCGTGCAATATCACTTCGAGGGCTTTATTCGCGCCGATTGGGAAGCGTTGGCTGCGGAGGTGAGCACGCAGGCAGGCCTTCCTGCGATACAAATCGATTGGGAAAGCCTTCCGGCATGGCGTCCGGGATGCGGGTCAAAACACCTTGATCCAAGTGTCTATGACAAGCTGCGTGCAGAGGCCGATGATAGCCCGATCCGCGCCCGCAAGATTGAGGTCGCGCCCCGCGATGATGTGGCCGAGTTTATGTTTGATCAGGGTTTTTCGGACGGACTGCCGCTGGTTCCCCCAACGCCAGAGCGTGTGATGCGCATGTTGTCTGGCACCCACCGCGACCCACAAGAAGTGATCGCTTCCGTGCCACCCAATATGGGTGTTGCAACGGTGGAGAAGATCGCAATTAACGCCGTCATGGCCGGTTGCAAGCCTGAGTATTTGCCTGTGGTAATTGCCGCAGTTGAGGCGGTCTGCACGGATGAGTTCAACATCCACGGGGTCACCGCAACAACCATGGGTGCCGCTCCGGTCATGATTATCAATGGGCCAATCCGCCATAAGATTGATATGAATATGAAGCTGGGTGCGCTGGGGGCTGGTAACCGTGCCAACGCCACCATTGGCCGCGCGCTGCGCCTTGTTGTGCGCAACGTCGGCGGGGCCAGCACGGGCGGCGTCGAACGGTCGACCCTCGGGAACCCCATGAAGTTTACCATGTGCTTTGCGGAGTGGGAGGAACGCTCTCCTTGGGAACCGCTGCATGTAGAGCGCGGATTTGATGCGGAGGATTCTGTCGTCACGGTCTTTGCGATGACAGGCGGGCCCGTACATATCGTGGATCAAACCTCGCGCGGGCCGAATCAGATTGCAGGTTCTCTCGGGCTCGGCCTTGAAGGAGTGTTCCTGCCCAAGTTGCGCAATTTGCCCGTCGATGCGTTGCTGGTGGTTTGCCCTGAACATATTGATACGCTGACGCGAGAAGGCGTTTATTCAAAAGACCGCCTGCGCGACCGGATTCAGGAAGTCACCACGCGACCATTGATCGAGATGCTGGCGGACGACAAATCCGGCGCGGGAATCTCACCAGCAGCGGCAGAGGCGATGGGCCCCGAAGCGATGGCGCGGTCTGTTCCAAAGTTTGCGGGCAAGGATTTCATCCACGTTGTTGTGGCCGGTTCTGACGCGGGGAAATTTTCGTCTGCTTTCCATGGCTGGGCTACAGGTGCCGTCGGCTCGCAATCAGTTTCCAAAAAGATTGACCTGGGCTAAGCTGCCCGTACAGAGGAGGACCGAATGACAATAATTCTCGACCCCACAGACGAACGTGTGCCGGTTGAGCGTCAGGTGACTAAACGTAGCGGCAGCCTTTCGGGTGTTGTGGGCTTTCTGGATATCAGCAAGCCACGCGGCAACGTGATGCTGGATGAGCTAGAACGCTTGCTGGCGCAAAAGGCGCCCGATGTGGCCATCCGCCGCTATACCAAACCGACGTTCGCCAAGCCCTGCCCAGACGCCTTGCGTCACGAGATACGGGATGCATGCAACTATGTGGTAGAGGCACTGGCCGACTGAGGATCCTGCACGACGTGCAGTATGCACGACAATTTCTGGTTTGAAACCCAGGGGATCCCGGCAGTCTCTATCACGTCAAGCGAGTTTGGCGATGCCGCCGAAAGCCAGCGCAGCGCGCTTGGCATGAACGGTGCGCATTATGTTTTGGTGCCGCATCCTATTCAGGATGCTACAGATGACGAAATGCGCACAAAAGCCGCTCAGGCCTTTGAGCAGGTCATCGCGGCGCTGACCGAAAACTAACCTGTTTTGCCCCGCGGGTTTGATCGCGGGGCAAAACCACACTGCGGCTCAACGGCCTCGCCTGATGGTGTTGCATCGTGCTTGGACATTTTCAGGCCGCCAGGGCAGGAAGGGGCGTAGCTATTATGCCCAAGGACACTTTTACCCCATGATCAACGCCGTACCTTTCACCCGCGATCTTGTGTTTGTGGGCGGTGGCCATGCGCATGCGCTGGTGTTGCGCAAGTGGGGGATGAACCCTTTGCCCGGCGCGCGGCTGACAGTCATTAATCCAGGTCCGACAGCACCCTACACGGGCATGTTGCCCGGCAATATCGCAGGGCATTACAGTCGCGACACGCTGGAAATTGACCTTATGCGTCTCGCCCGGTTCGCCGGAGCGCGCTTAATCCTGAGCCATGCAACGGGAATTGATCGCGCGGCCAAGATGATCCATGTCGAGGGGCGCGGGCCATTAGCCTACGATGTCGCGTCAATCGACATTGGCATTACCGCGCGCATGGGCATCGACGGATTTGCAGAGCACGCAGTTGGGGCCAAACCACTAGATATTTACGCCGCCAAATGGCGTGCCTTCATCGAAGCAGTAGAACGTGGCGAAAAATCTGCAACGGTTGCTGTGATCGGTGGCGGGGTAGCAGGGTGTGAGCTTGCGATGGCAATGGCCTTCGCTCTGCGCGAAAAAGGGCTGGCACCCGAGGTCTGCGTGATTGAGGCCGGACCGAAAATCTCCGGCGTTGGACCGCGCGCGCGGGCCAAGCTTCTTCATGCGATGCGGGGACTTGGGATTAAACTTCTGCCAGACGCAAGGGTAACGCGGATCAAAAGTGACAAGGTGATGCTAGAGGCGCATGCGCCAGTCGCGGCTGCGCTGTGCGTTGGGGCAGCAGGGGCCTTCCCGCATGACTGGATTGCGCAAACGGACTTGCCGCTCAATGAAGGCTTCATCGTGGTGGACCCTGATCTGCGTGTGAAAGGTGATGCAGTGCTTTTTGCGGTGGGCGACTGCGCGTATATGCCGTTCGCCCCGCGTCCCAAAGCGGGCGTTTTTGCGGTCCGCGCGGCACCTGTCCTTTATGATAACCTTCGCGGTGTTCTATCCGGCGGCGGCCTTCGGCCGTTCCGCCCGCAAAAGTCGTATCTCAAGCTTATTTCGCTGGGTGGCAAATCTGCCATGGCAGAGAAATACGGGTTAGCCCTCGCAGCGCCGCTGTTGTGGAGGTGGAAGGACCGCATTGATCGGGCCTTTATGGATAAGCTCGACGACCTGCCGGTGATGCAACCGCCAACACTACCTTCGGTCGTGGCCGACGGTGTGCGGGACGATGGACAGGTGGTTCCGCTCTGCGGTGGATGCGGCGCAAAGGTGGGCGGCGGTGTACTGTTACAGGCGATCAGCGGGGGCCTGGCGCACGCGGATGTTGTCACCGGTCCTGGGGACGACTCTGCCATTTTGCGGCAACCTGGTGGGGGCTTTCAGGTGCTCAGCACTGATCATCTGCGTGCTTTTATTGAAGATCCCGTACAGATGACCCGCATTGCGGCGGTGCATGCGCTGGGTGATATCTGGGCAATGGGCGCAAAGCCTCAGGTGGCTTTGTCTACCATCGTGCTGCCGCGTATGTCGGCCGCACTTCAGACGCGCAGCCTTCGCGAGATCAATGAAACAGCGCAGGCCGTTTTCGCTGAAGCGGGGGCAAGCATTGTTGGTGGGCATACGACGATGGGTGCCGAGCTGACGATCGGCTTCACGGTGACAGGCGTGCGCGAAGATATGCCAATAACTGTCGCAGGTGCGCAAGCAGGGGATGTTCTGCTTCTGACACGGCCCATCGGGTCCGGCGTTATCCTTGCAGCGCATATGGCCGGAAAAGCGCCCGCGCAGATCGTCGAACGCGTGCTGTCGATCATGGAGCAGCCACAGCAGAACGCAGCAGCGATCCTGAGGGATGTTCACGCGATGACCGACGTAACCGGATTTGGCCTTGCCGGTCACATTCAGGCGATTTGCGCTGCGTCGCACATGCGCGCCGACGTGTGGCGTGACAAGGTACCAGTCTACAAAGGCGCGCGCGCTCTGTCGGATCAAGGGATAGGGTCTTCCTTACTGGCGGCAAATATTGCGGATGCTCCTACGACGGGGATTAGCGATCCACTGCTGCATGATCCACAAACTGCGGGCGGTCTGCTTGCGGTCCTGTCACCTGATGCAGCCGAAAAGGCGATGGCAGCTTTGCGCGCCCAAGGATGCGATGCGGCCATCATCGGAAAGCTATCTGCAGGTTCTGGGCCGATCCGCGTCAGTTAAACCGTGCATGTAGGCTATGGGCTGTCTCGGTCAACGTCTGTGAATCGAGCCGTTCCAACCGCAGCTGTTGTGGTTTTTGCTCTGCGCGCGCCTGTGACTTCAGGTAGCGCGGATCGTAGTGATGGGACATGAGCTGTTCGGCCAGAGTCTCCCAATTGCCAGCGCGGGCCAGCGCCTGCCACTCTTCGATCGTGGCGGTTGCATGATAGTTACGCAAGTGCTCGATCTTGCCGATCAAGGCGTCCGGATCATCCGTCAGATCCGTGTACGCGGTCGCAAGGAAAGCCGCCCGGGCGGTCAAGGGCGCACGGATCTCAAGGCGAGGGGCCACGCGCATGGCAGCCCAAAGGGCGGGCGGGATCATTCGCGCACCGATCTTGCTGCTTTCACCCTCCACCCATGTCAATCGCGCTGGGTCAAGCGCCTGTAACGCGGACGCCAGCTGCGATTCGAACATCTTCTGCGAGTGCTGTTCGGTATTGGTCGCACCAAACAATGAACCGCGATGTTCCGCTAAGCCCTCAAGATCAAGAACCTGTGCCCCTGCATCTCGAAGGTGCTGCAAGAGCGCTGTTTTGGCAGTTCCCGTACCACCGTCGAGCAGCATGATCCTGTGCGGTAGCGGAGTATCATAGAGCATAGCGCTCACCTGCCGACGGTAGCTGCGATAGCCTTCTTCAAGAAAATGCACGCGCCAGCCAACCTGATCAAGAATCGTCGCAAATGCGCCCGACCGCTGACCTCCACGCCAGCAATAGACAAGCGGTTGCCAGTCGCCCTGCATCTGCGCCAGCGGCCCCCGCAAATGCCGTGCCGCATTGGCTGCCACCAATGCAGCGCCGACCTTGCGCGCCTTAAACGCGCTTTCTTGTACGTAGATTTTGCCGACCTCTGAGCGTTCCGCATCGGACAGCACCGGCAAGTTTACCGCACCGGGGATGTGGTCCTCGGCGAACTCCGACGGCGCGCGGACGTCTATGATCAGGTCCGCGCCAATAGCCGCAATCGAGGAAAGGGACGTGAGGGATTGGCGGATCATGCGCGGGCTCCGTGCAATAGCAATACCCTGTTCTAGTGATCACACCCGCAAGGTCTAGGGTAAAGCGATGTTGCACGCGGTATCGAGCCGTTTGTCTCCAAAATGCGGGGCAAAGACTCGGGTAGATTTCCAGAACTGTGTTGACACTTCCAAGTGAAGATTCATATCGTATTCCACAGAGCGGAACGGTGTTTCAACAAAATGCACGGCCGCCAGTACCGATAAGCCGCCGCTAAGGCGTGTAATAAGTCGGAATTTAGGGAGAGAGAAATGAAATATATTACTTCTACATTTGCAGCACTAAGCCTGTCGGCCACTGTGGCAATTGCACAGGACATTGATCTGCCAAAGCAGCTCAACTGGACTGCGTATGACACTGGATCAGCGGGCTATAACCAATCGGTTGCCATCGGCGCTGCCTTGCAGGATGCGACAGGCGTGAATCTGCGCGTGCTGCCCGGCAAAAACGATGTGTCGCGTACAGAGCCACTACGTCAGGGTCGCGTCCAGTTTTCCGCGACCGGCGTCGGCGGCAGCTTCATGGCCCAAGAAGGCGTATTCGATTTCGGCGCCAAGAACTGGGGACCACAGCCCATTCGCGTGCTGATGGCCAACAACGGCGGCGCAATTAACCTCGCGGTAGGCGTTGCTGGTGACCTTGGCATTAAAGAGTTTTCCGATCTCAAGGGCAAGCGCGTCGCCTATATCGTCGGCGCACCGGCGCTGAACGTGAACACCGAAGCCTATATGGCCTATGGTGGTCTAACTTGGGACGACGTTGAGCGGGTTGATTTTGGCGGCTTTGGTGCCAGCTGGACGGGCCTGATCGAAGGTCAGGTTGATGCAGCATTCGCTTCCACCAACTCTGGCAAAGCATATGAAGCCGAAGCTGGCCCAAGGGGTCTGTTCTGGCCACCAATTGATCCTGAGAACAAAGAAGGCCTTGCCGCGATGAACGCTATTGCGCCCTTCTTCAGCCCCAACAAGGCAGTCGTAGGGGCCACGATTGATGGCACAGACGGCTATCAGGGCGCAGGCTATGCTTATCCCGTGCTGACGGCGATGGAATCCACTGAGGCGGATCTCGTGTACAATATGACCAAAGCGATGGTTGAGCTGTTCCCGAAGTATGACGGCAACTCACCCGGTATCGGCGGTTGGGCACTGGACAAACAAAACATGGAGTGGGTTGTCCCTTATCATGAAGGTGCGATCCGCTACTTCTCCGAAGTAGGCGCATGGAATGAAACGGCCCAAGCCCACAATGACACGCTGGTAGCGCGTCAGGCGGCTCTTGCCGCTGCATGGAAAGCAACCGAAGCGGCCAACCCAGAAGATTGGGAAGCCGCTTGGGCAGAGGCGCGCCGCGCGGCATTGATAGCAGGCGGCTTCCCTGTAACTTTCTAAGCTTCTCTACATGATTGGTCCGGCCAGCTTATTCAGCTGGCCGGACTTGCTTGTCCCTTTCCAGATACGGATGTTTCAATGACCGATCAGAACAACGCCCCCGCTGATGCAAAGGGGTTCGAACAGGTTGCCATCGATGGGGAAACCCCGTCCGAGCGTTTGGCCGGCACGGCCCGCTGGGTTGTCATTATTGGCACGCTGTTGTCGCTGGTCCTGGTGATTAATCAATTGTTCAATCTTCAGTTTATGGGGATCGTTCTGATCGAAGGGCGCTATCTGTATTTGCTGGGCGGCATGTACCTCGCGCTCAGCTTTCTGATCTTTCAAAGGCGTGGCGGTAAAGGCGGCGTGCCATCCTTTCTGGACTGGACGCTTTTTGCCATCGCGTTGGCTTGTACGGTCTATCTGGCGCAAACCGCGCAGCTCAACCTTTCGCAGGGTTGGGAATATGCGGCGCCATTGACCGGCCAATATGTCTCGGTGGTGTTCTTTGTTCTGGTGCTGGAGGCGACACGCCGCGCGGGCGGCTTTGTGCTGTTCTGTATCGTCACCTTCTTTGCCTTCTATCCTACCTTTGCGGGCAATGTGCCGGACCCGTTTTCGGGGTTCCAGAGCACGTTCATGCAAACGGTCCCTTATCACATCTTCTCGGCTGAAAGCTCTTTCGGCATTCCGATGAAAGCCTTTGGTGGCGTTGTCATCGGCTTTATCCTATTTGGTGCGGTGCTTCAGCGGACAGGTGGTGGGCAATTCTTTAATGATCTGGCGCTGGGCCTTGTCGGCGGCTACCGTGGCGGCGCGGCCAAAGTGTCGATCTTTGCTAGCGGCTTCATGGGCTCCATGTCCGGCTCTGTGATCTCTAACGTGCTGACCACTGGCGCCGTTTCGATTCCTGCCATGCGCAAAACGGGTTTCTCTGCCAAGACTGCCGCTGCGACCGAGGCCTGCGCCTCGACCGGTGGCGTGCTGATGCCGCCGATCATGGGCGCCACGGCGTTTATCATGGCGTCTTTCCTGTCGCGTCCTTATGTCGAGATCGCCTTAGCGGCTGCCATCCCCAGCATTTTGTTCTACTGGGGTCTGTTTACGGGCATCGACGCTTATTCGGCCAAGCGTGGCCTGCGCGGCCTGCCCAAGCCTGATTTGCCGCGCCTGCGTGAAGTGATGATCGAAGGCTGGCCCTATATCTTCGTTTTTGCCTTGTTGCTTTATATGATGATCGGCCTGCGTCAGGAATCCTCCGCGCCTTTCTATGCAACGGCACTGTTGCTGGTCGTAAACCAGTTCCGCGCGCGCTTTCGTTTGAACAAGCAGCGCCTGGGCAATATGATCGTCGGCGTGGGCATGGGGTTGGCCGAGTTGACGGCCATTCTGCTTGGCGTTGGCCTTATAGTTGGATCATTCTCGGCCACCGGTTTGGCGGGAACGCTGGTGAACGAGCTGGTCTTTATGGCGGGTGACAACACGCTGGTGCTGTTGCTGATGGGGGCGCTGACGGCGTTTATCTTCGGCATGGGGATGACGGTTACGGCTTGCTACATCTTCCTTGCTGTGGTGCTGGCACCGGCGCTTGAGGCCGGTGGCCTCAACAGGCTCGCGGTGCACCTGTTCATCCTTTACTGGGGCATGGTTAGCTTCATCACACCGCCTGTCGCGCTGGGCGCTTTCGCAGCCTCAACCATGGCGGGGTCCAATCCTATCGCAACGGGGTTTGAGGCGATGCGTCTGGGCGGGGTGATCTATATCGCACCGTTCTTCTTTGTCCTGAATCCTGCGCTTATCGGGCAGGCCCCTGCATGGGAGGTTACAGTTGCACTGACTTCTGCTCTGATCGGCGTGGCGCTAATCTCATCTGCGCTACAAGGCTACATTAGCCTTGTTGGTCCGCTGGAAGGGGCGCTGGGCCATCCGATGCGTATTCTGTTGTTCTTCGGTGGTGTTTTGATCGCGATGCCGCAGAACGCACTGGTGCCACTCGGCTATGCGGCATCCTTCGCTGTTGGTGCAGCACTATGTGCCGTACCTATTGTTCTGGCGCGGCGCGCCAATGCTATTGATCCTAGAGTGGCTTGAAACTGATGATACCGATAACACCTCCAATGGCGGACAATGCGCCAACCGAAACTATTGTTGAGCGCGTTCGCGCAAATGCAAAGGCCCATCCAGATGCGCTAGCTCTGGTCTGCGGCACGGACCGCGTGACATGGGGTGCTTTTGACGAACGGATCAACCGTGTCAGCAATACGCTGCTTGCGATGGGGCTGACCAAGGGTGACAACATCGCTGTCATCTCGGCCAATTCTATCGCTTATGCCGAGCTGTTCATGGGCATCTTGCGTGCAGGTCTGTGTGTCACACCGTTGTCATCCATGGCCTCACCGGATGCGCTGCAAAAGATGCTGGTCGATTGCGATGCCAAGGCGATTTTTGTGGCCGAGCAGTACCTGGATCTGGTCGCGGGTTTTGTGACAAACCTGCCGCTGGAACGCTTTGCCATCGATTTTGCAGATCCTGATTTTGTGGATTACGAAGGCGCGCTGGCACAGGCCAGAACCGACGATCCGATGATCGCGCTTGAGATGTCTGATGCCTTTAACCTGATTTATTCCTCCGGCACAACAGGTACACCCAAGGGCATTTTGCACAATCACTTGATGCGCGCTGCTCAGATGGAGCGTGTATCGCCGAATGGTTACGACGACAACGCACGTACGTTGATCTCGACGCCGCTTTACTCCAACACCACAATCGTCGCGTTCTTGCCGACGCTTTTTGGCGGTTCCACCGTGTACCTGATGCCGAAGTTCGACGCGCGGCAGTATCTGGAAATGGTCGAGCGTGAGGCGATTACCCACACCATGCTTGTGCCGGTTCAGTACAAGCGCATCATGGGCGTGCCAGATTTTGACAGCTTTGAGCTGTCTTCCATGCGGATCAAGTTTTCGACTTCTGCGCCGTTAAGGGCCGCGCTAAAGGCCGATGTGCTGGCGCGCTTTCCGGGCAAGCTGATCGAATATTATGGCCTGACCGAAGGCGGCGGCGTAACCGTGTTGGTGGCCGATGAAAACCCGACCAAATTGCACACCGTAGGCCAGCTCGCCCCCGGTAATGATATCCGCTTGATTGATGTGTCGGGCGCCGAAGTGCCGCAGGGCGAAGTGGGTGAGATTTGCGGCCGTGGCCCGACAATGATGGCGGGCTACTTTGGCCGCGACGACCTGACGTCGGACTACATCTGGCGCGATGCGGAGGGGAACGTCTATTTCCGATCTGGCGACATGGGTTCGTTTGACGAAGACGGCTTCTTGGTTTTGTCGGATCGTAAGAAGGACATGATCATTTCGGGCGGGCTGAACATTTACGCCAATGATCTGGAACTAGTCTTGCTGCAAGATCCTGACGTTACCGACGCCGCTGCAATCGGGGTCCCGTCCGACGCATGGGGTGAGACCCCGCTTGGCCTTGTTGTGGTGCGCGAAGGGGCTGTGCGCACGGCGGATGATATCTTGCAAAAGGCGAATGCAACGCTGGGCAAAAGCCAGCGGCTGTCGGCAGTCGAAATTCGCGCAGCCCTGCCGCGCAGCACCATTGGAAAAATCCTCAAAAAAGACCTCCGCGCGCCCTATTGGGAAAAGGAAACAACGTGACAGATACGAAAATGAACGGCGCAGAAAGCCTTGTACACACATTGCTGGCAAACGGTGTGAACGTTTGCTTTACCAACCCCGGCACGTCCGAGATGCACTTCGTCGCGGCCCTTGATCATATCGCGGGCATGCGATCGGTTCTGGTGCTGCAAGAAGGCGTGGCAACAGGTGCTGCGGATGGCTACTACCGCATGGCGCGCAAGCCTGCTTCAACGCTGCTGCATTTGGGACCTGGTTTGGCGAACGGCCTGTCCAATCTGCACAACGCCAAAAAAGCCGGCTCAGGTGTGGTCAATATTATTGGTGAACATGCCTCGACACATATTGAGCTGGATGCGCCGCTGACATCGGATATCGAAGGGATTGCGCGACCGGTTTCGCACTGGGTGCATACTTCGCAATCCGCTTCTGATGTGGGTGCGGACGCTGCCCACGCGGTGCAGGCGGCAATGGTCAGTCCTGGACAGATCGTCTCGCTGATCTTGCCAAGTGATACTGCATGGAACGAGGGGGGTAAGCCTGCGGAAGCGATTGATCTTCCTGTCCCTGCGCCCTTTGACGAAAGCCTGCTAGACCAAGCCACCCGTGCGTTGGACGGCCCAGAGACATTGCTACTGCTTGGCGGTGAAGCGCTGACTGAAAGCAACCTTGAAATTGCAGGGAAGATTGCCGCCAAGACAGGTTGCAAGCTGCTGTCGGAATGGTCGAACGCGCGACTGGAGCGTGGGGCAGGGCGGGTCTATATCGGGCGCGTGCCTTACCCAATTGATATCGCTCTCGAAGTGTTGAAACCGTTCAAGCGGATCGTGTTGGTTGGCGCGCGTGCGCCCATCGGCTTTTTCGCTTATCCCGGAAAGCCCGCGATCCTGACACGTGAAGGTGTTCAAATTCTGACGCTTGCAGATGCTGGGGCCAACTTGACTGCTGCACTTCAGGCGCTCCGCGATGCTGCTGGCGCCACTGATACGGCACCGGCCCATGTGGTTGAGGCCGCTCTGCCCGAGCGTCCGACTGGCACCATTGATCTGGATACACTAGCTGCGGTCATTGCCCGTGCGATCCCTGAGGATGGAATCGTGGTGGACGAATCCGTCACCACAGGCCGCGCGTTTTCGCCGGCCACTAAAGGCGCTGCACGGCACACCTGGCTTAACAACTGCGGCGGTTCTATCGGATATGCCATGCCTGCTGCGATCGGTGCGGCCATCGCGTGCCCTGATCGCAAGGTGCTGTGCATGTCCGGGGACGGCTCTGCGATGTACACGGTGCAATCGCTCTGGACGATGGCGCGAGAGAAGCTTGATGTCACAGTCCTGATCTTTGCCAACCGCAGCTATAAAATCTTGCGTGGAGAGTTGACCAACGTTGGGGTCGGCAACCCCGGACCAAGAGCCATTGATATGCTATCCTTAGATCGCCCTGCACTGGACTGGGTGCAAATGGCGCGATCAATGGGCGTGACAGCACAATGCGTGGACACTTGCGAAGCGCTGGAGGCGGCACTTGATGAAGGTCTGACTGGAGCAGGCCCGAATTTGATTGAAATCACGCTTTAGGGTTCCGTTTTCAGAGATGGATCACGGTCGGACGGGTCACACTTTTTGACCCGTTCGGAAGAAGCAAGCTCGGCATCGCGGTTCAAGCTGCGGTGCAATTTCGTGTTGGGAACTTTGCCAGGATGATCAATTCCGCTGCCAACCGGCTTGACGGCGTTTGCCCAGATAGGGGCGTGTTCCCCTAGTGGAAAAGTCCAGTCATATTTGCGGAACGACATTCCGTCTTGCGGTATTGCCGTTGGGTAATTTTCCTCCTAGGCTGCCTACTGATTGAGTCGTGCTTCTTCGGGAGGAGGATGCTCAACTTTGCAATTAGCTACATTTTTTCAAGGTATTGTTCTTGGTGAGGTGCACGCAATAGGCACGAGGAGGGTGCCATATCCATTCCAAAACAGACCTATGATCAAGCATCACATCCTGCCGACGTGACGCGCCTGTATGTCGGCTTGTGAGTTTTGAGATCGTGGGTTTCAAAATGAAGTACCTAGAGAAAAACCATAATTGGGAGAACGACAAATGACAAAAACTGAATAAATCGGTGAAGCTCGGCCTAGGATCCGCCTTGGTCACACTTGGCCTTTCGACAGCAGCAATGGCGCAGGATTATGATTGGCCGCGTCTGCTAGTGATTGGCACGCCGGGCACATCAACGGGCAGCTTTGCCTCGACGAATGGCTGGGGTCCCACCCTGCAAAAAGAAACCGGTACAACAGTACGTATTGTTCCCGAAGACAGCGAACCCATGCGCTATAAGCGTCTGACGGATCGTGAAGACATCGCGATTGCTTCAGTGTCGGCGTCAGAGATGGCAATCCAACCCGAAGGTGTGGGTGGCTATGCATCCGCTAAACCAATGCCACAGCGCATTTTGTGGCATCACAATGATACCCCTTGGGGCTTTGTCGTTGCAGGCGATTCAGACCTACAGACCCTTGGTGATATTGGAAAAGGCGGCGTTCGCGTGACGTCTGGCGTGTTCTCACCCGCGATTGTCACTGCCATAACAAAAGCGCTCCCCGCTTTTATAGGGCTGACGCCAGAAGAAGCTGCGGAAAAGATCACCTTTGTTCCCGCCTCAAGCTATGGTGAAAACTGCCGCTCGGTTGTTGAGGGAAAATCGGACGTTGCTTACTGCTCTCCCATCTCGTCCGTCCTATCCGAAATGGAAGGCGCCACTGGCAGCATTCGTTGGTTGGCTATGGATCCAGAGGACAAGGAAGGCTGGAGCGGCTATCGGAGCTTCCGTCCGATGACGATCCCCACAAAGACCTCACTGGGCGTGAAGACCGCGCAAGGCGTCGACTCAATGACGTCGAACTTTGTTTACGCTGTGCCTGAAACCGCCGACGTTGATTTCGCCTACAATATGACGAAGTGGTTTCACCAATCACATGACGCCTATAAAGGGTCACATGCATTCGCCGCACGTATGTCTGTTGATCTGTTCCGTGGATACCTAGCCAGCAACCCAATGCCCATTCACGAGGGGACGGTGAAATACCTGCGCGAAATCGGCCAATGGACCGACGAAGATGATGTGTGGAACAACGCAGCTATCGAACAGATGGATCAATGGATTGCCGCACGTCGGGCAGGCATGAAGGACGCGATGGAGCAAGGCGTCGAGATCAATTTCGAGAACGAAGCGTTTCTGGAAATCATGGCCAAGCACACCGAAGGCCTAGAGGTTTTCCGCTCACGTCTGTGAGCACGTCTTTGACCTGATAAATGACGGAGCGGTGATCCGCTCCGTCATTCTTGGCATCTTCCTTTAATTCACCTTATTCCTCGGGGTCACCTCATGTCCGACACTCAAACCCAGACGACTTCTGATGCTGATGCCGAACACAGCTCGGAAACTACGCGGCTCGGGGCTCTTTTCTCATGGACCAGCATTGCGTTTGTTGTTCTTTGCATCTGCGGTTTGGGTTTGGACATGGGCATGGGCATGGGCCTAGCTTATGCGTTTGGCGTGCCGTTTGGCGGCAAGCGCCTGATTGAAGGTCAGTATTACTGGTTCTTCATCGGCATCTTCCTCGCAGCTGCGTTCATCGCGCTACCCGCGACCAAAAGCCAACGCACCGTCCCGATCTACGATATTATCGCCACCGTTCTCGCGCTGGGCACTTCAATGTGGTTTTCGACCTACGCATGGGACATCGTCCAAGCCGGTTGGACAAGCTTCCCCGCTGGCGTTGTGTTGTGGGTATTGATGTTGGAGGTCGCGCGCAGATCTGGCGGGGTTCCGTTTTTGCTGGTTGTGTTCCTGCTGGGTCTTTACCCGCTGGTCGCTGACTTCTTCCCCGGCTTGCTGATGGGCATTCCCTATACCTTTGAACGTATGATCGAGGCGCATGTGTTCCGAACCGAAGGATTGATGGGCATCACGACCAAGATCGTCGCCGAGATCGTCCTTGGTTTCTTCGTATTCGCAGGTGTTCTTATCGCGACGGGTGCGGGGCAGTTCTTTATCGACCTCGCCAACGCCGGCTTTGGCAAATACCGTGGCGGCGCCGCGAAAGTTTCCATCGTTGCGAGTGCGTTTTTCGGATCGCTCTCGGGTTCGATCTTCTCGAACATTGCAGGCACCGGATCAATCACCATTCCGATAATGAAAAAGGTTGGCTACCCACCCCACTACGCCGCTGCGATTGAGGCATGTGCCTCTACGGGCGGGGTTGTCATGCCGCCTGTGATGGGGGCAATCGCCTTTGTCATGGCGATCACTATCGGCGTGGACTACGCAACGATCATGGTCGCAGCGATCCTGCCTTCCTTTCTGTTTTACTTTGGTCTGATCCTGCAGGTCGATGCCTATGCCGCCCGCAAGGGGTTGGTCGGTATGGCGCCGGACAAATTGCCGTCAGCACGTGAAGTTCTAAAGCGCGGCTGGCCTTTCTTGTTGGTCATGGTCTTTTTGGTTTGGGGCCTCCTGTATATGCGCTGGGAATACTATGCCCCGTGGTACGCCAGTGCGCTGATGATCGCGCTCAGCTTTCTTCAGCGGGACACGATGATGACGCCGACACGTTTGTTCGCGACCCTGCGACAGGTGGGAGTGCTGGTGGTGAAGTGGTCCGGCAAAATTGGACAGCGTGCTAAGATGTATCCAACCCGAAC
>NZ_JBALVJ010000066.1:0-18793 GCF_036961165.1 Sulfitobacter sp.
ACAGCCCGTGGCAACGCGGTTCAAACGAAAACACCAACCGCCTGCTGCGACAGTATTTTCCAAAGGGCACAGATTTGTCGATACATAGTCAAACAAAGCTGAGCGCCGTTGCAAGACAGCTCAACGAGCGACCACGTATGACGCTGGGATACGAAACTCCCGCAGAGCGTTTCAATGCATGTGTTGCGTCGATCAGTTGAGACCGCCGGACTTAGCTGCCATTTGCCACTCTTTGTAATTACTGACTTGTGTCGTCACAAATTCTTCGCAATTGCCCTAAATTTGCCACGTTTGTGTGCGAATTCGACCATGTTCGGTGGGGGCTGTTGAGCGAGGGTGCTATGAGTAATTGGGACAATACGAATCAAATTGGTGAATATAACAAGTGGGCAAACTGGACGATGAACCCACCGCGCGGTTCGGACCCTTTGGTCAAATATGTTTCGGCGTTTGTATTCGTGTTGACTGCGGGAACCCAAATGGTAGGCATTGTCGCGTAGGTTGCTGAAATTTAGAAGTCTTTTTCTATTCTTGCGCTTCGTTTTGAACCAACGCGATACATGTATATGTCAGGTAGCAATAGTGCTCCTTTTGGTCTGCTGTGCTACAGCGTGGTGAAGACGAGGAACTGGGTTATTAATTGGCGTAACTGCTCGCGCATCAATTATTGTTTATTCTTTTCCATAGAATATCCCGTATCATGAACTGACGCATTCAGGCGTCCAGCGAAGATTTTGGCAAACTATTAATATTGCCCGCCGTTGCCGCAACTCGAAGCGGGCACTAAGGGCTCTTTGCGGACCTTAGCTGCGCTGTGCATAGAGGTCTGCTGAGCGGGACTAAGCTGCCCTCCGCTGCCTTTGCTCCAAGGTCAGCTTACTGTGCAGCGCGGCCTGACGAAATCCTAAACTGGTCATGGTGCAGTCATCGTTCATCGCCTTTGTCCGGGCCCCGCGCGGCGTTACATTTCCCGTGCCGACACAGAGCATAATGTGGGGTAGCTGGCGCGATTTAGGGAAGATCAGTCGGAAAAACTGATGCTGACCTCTGATTTTTGCCCCAGACTATGGGGGAAGGGTTCTCTTTAAGAATATTTGGGCAACGGGCACTTCGAATAGATGAAAGAAGCACTGGCGTGAAAAAGTTAGGTCTTGATGGTACGGATATTCGTATCCTGAGCGCTGTGCAGCAGCACGGGCAGTTGAGCAAGATGCGACTGGCCGAACTGGTGAACCTGTCGCCCACGCCGTGCTGGGCGCGTCTGGACCGGCTGAAAACTGCAGGGTACATCCGAGGCTATCACGCCGAGTTGGCATTGGAGCGCATCGTTGATTTCACGCAAGTTGTTGTGACTGTCTCTCTCGGGTCTCACCGTAAGGCTGAATTTGATCGTTTCGAGGCGTACATCGGCAAGCTTGACGAGGTGACGGATTGTATCGCGACCGGTGGCGGCATGGACTACGTGATGAAGGTCGTGACGCCGAGCCTTGCCTGCTTTCAGGCTCTGATAGATGAGATGCTTGCCACGGACCTCCCGATCGAACGTTACATGACCTATATCGCGACAAGGCAGGTCAAAACCAGCCAACCCAATCTGGCCAAACTGGTCGCAAAGAGCGCGAAATAGACCGGGAAGACTGATCGGGCTGATTGTGGCCTTATAATCGGTCTGATCAGCCTGAAAGGCGCGCATTATCAGACCGAAGTTTTTGTCGGCTTCAAGCTACATTATCAGCAGGTTTTACCACTTCACTGGCCGGTCAGGCCACCTGCAAAAGGCACGAAAATATGACACAAGCAGACGACTTTGGCTTTGGCACACAGATCCGCAAATCACCTTATTTCGGTGCAACAGTCCGTTGGGGCGCCAAGGGGTTTTCTGTCTACAACCACATGTATATCCCGCGTGATTTCGGCAGCCCCGAGCAAAACTTCTGGAACCTCGTAAATGAGGCAATCCTGTGTGATGTGGCGGTCGAGCGTCAGGTTGAGATCACTGGACCGGATGCTGCGAAGTTCACCCAGATGCTGACCTGTCGTGATCTGTCAAAGATGGCCGTGGGCCAGTGCAAATACATCCTGATCACAAATGCCGATGGCGGCATTCTGAACGACCCGATCCTGCTGCGCTTGGCGGAAAACCACTTCTGGATTTCGCTGGCCGACAGCGACATCCTGCTTTGGGCGCAAGGCGTTGCCGTGCATTCGGGAATGGACGTAAAGATTGGCGAACCTGACGTGTCGCCGCTCCAGCTTCAGGGGCCGAATTCGGGCCTGATTATGCAAGATCTATTCGGCGAAAGCATCATGGACCTCAAATACTACTGGCTGCGCGAAGTCGAACTGGACGGCATCCCGCTTATCGTGTCGCGTACAGGCTGGTCCAGCGAGCTGGGCTATGAGCTTTATCTACGCGACGGCTCAATGGGCGATCAGCTCTGGGAGCGGATTATGGCCGCAGGCATGGCGCACGGTCTCAAGCCCGGTCACACGTCCTCGATTCGCCGAATTGAAGGGGGCATGCTATCTTATCATGCAGATGCCGACATTAACACAAACCCATTCGAGCTGGGCTTTGACCGCCTTGTGAACCTCGACATGGAGGCGGATTTTATCGGCAAGGCAACCCTGCGCCGCATCAAAGAAGAGGGTCCGAAGCGCAAGCAAATCGGCCTTATCATTGATTGCGAGCCGCTTACTGGTCCGAACACGACTTTCTGGATGATCAACCAAGACGGCACCGAAATTGGCCGCGTGACTTCGGCGGTCTATTCGCCGCGCCTCGAGAAGAACATCGCGCTGGCAATGGTTGCGGCAGATGCCGCTGTGCTGGGGGCTGAGGTGGAAGTTGTTGCAAAGTCCGGCCCGACAAAGGCCATTGTCGTCGAGCGCCCGTTCTATGATCCCAAAAAGCAGATTGCGGCGGCGTAAGGCCCCCCGGCGGCGCGCACACTCTTGAGGTGGCACGCGCCGCACCCCTCCCATCTTTACAAGAGACTTGCACCATGTCCGATCTTTCCATCGAGCTGCATTGGCACCGCGCCGAGCCTGTGTTTGCCACCGGCTCTTATTCAAACGCGCACACCGTGCAGATGAACCAGTTGTATGACATTGCCGTGGACTCGGCCCCCGATTGGGGCGGCAATCCGGAAAATACAAACCCCGAGCAGGCGCTGGCCTCGGCGCTGTCGAGCTGCCACATGATGACCTTTCTTGCGCTGGCGGCGAAAGCCAGCTGGCCGGTCGCAAGCTATCACGACTATGCCGAGGCGCATCTTGGCAAGAACCCAAAAGGGCAGATGTCTGTCACGCGGATTGACCTTCATCCTGTGGTCCGCTTCGACACGGGGTTTTCCGTGACCGACGCAGAAATGGCCCAGATGCAGGATCGCGCGCACCGCTACTGCTTTATTGCCAACACCCTTGCGGACAGTGTCGAGATCAACATCCGCTAAGTGTCTTCAAAGGAATAGCACCATGACGTCGAGCGATATCCTACTAAGTGACCTGAGTGATGAGGGCATTCTACGCCTGACGCTGAATGATGTGAAACGCCGCAATGCGCTATCCGAGGCGATGCTGGGCGCACTTGGTGCGGCCTTTGCCGCGGCGGACAACGATCCTGCCGTGCGCGTCATTATTCTGGCCGCATACGGCCCTGCGTTTTGTGCGGGCCACGACCTGAAAGAGATGACAGCGGGGCGCAGCGGGCCTGACGGCGGCAAGACGTATTTCGCATCCGTGATGTCCATGTGTTCTGGCGTGATGCAAGGCATCGTCAACTGCCCCAAGCCCGTGATTGCCGAAGTCACCGGCATCGCCACGGCGGCTGGCTGCCAGCTGGTGGCAAGCTGCGATCTGGCCATCGCTTCCGAGACTGCACAATTCAGCACACCGGGGGTTCACATCGGCCTCTTCTGCTCGACGCCCATGGTTGCCCTGTCGCGTAACGTGGCGCACAAACATGCGATGGAGATGCTGCTAACCGGCGATATGACCTCTGCCGCCCGCGCCGCCGAGATCGGTTTGATCAATCGCGTAGCGCCCGAAGACGCCCTGCAAGACGCCACGACCAAAGTGGCCCGAAAGATCGCCTCCAAATCCAGCATGACGCTGGCCACAGGCAAGCGCGCCTTTTACGCGCAGCGAGAAATGCCGCTGGCGCAGGCTTATGATTACGCCTCTGGGGTGATGGTCGACAACATGCTTGCGCATGATGCTCAAGAAGGGATCGGCGCCTTCATCGAAAAACGCGCGCCCCAGTGGCAGGACGCCTGAGACATGAACCCTTACAACACCGATCTGGACCGCAATCCGGCAAACCACCAGCCGCTGACGCCGCTCACGTTTCTGGAACGCGCAGCCACGGTGTTCCCCGATCACACGGCGATCATCCACGGTGCGTTGCGCCGCAGCTACGCAGGTTTCTATGCGCGCTCAAGGCAACTTGCTTCGGCGCTTTCGCTGCGCGGGATTGAGCGGGGGGACACCGTGTCAGCCATACTGCCCAACACGCCCGCCATGTTGGAATGTCACTATGGGGTGCCCATGTGCGGGGGCGTTCTGCATTCGATCAACATACGGCTTGATGCGGCGATTATTGCCTTTCAACTCGATCATGCGATGTCCAAGATCGTCATCGTAGATTCCGAGTTCATGCCCCTGATGCAAGAGGCGCTAGCGCTGGCCGAGGTCAAACCGCTGGTGATCCAATATGGCGACGCAGAATATGACGGCGCAAGGGTGGCGTTTGACGGGGATGACTACGAAAGCTTCCTCGCCGATGGCGATCCTGCGTTTGCGTGGCTGATGCCCGAAGACGAATGGGAAGCGATTTCAATCAACTACACATCCGGAACAACCGGCGATCCAAAGGGCGTCGTCTCGCACCACCGTGGCGCATACCTTTTGGCGCAAGGCAACGCGCTCACCACCTCAATGCGCAAACATGCCGTCTATCTCTGGACGCTGCCGATGTTCCACTGCAACGGCTGGTGCTTCCCTTGGACGCTCTCCGCCATCATCGGCACCCATGTGTGCCTGCGTCAGGTTCGCGCCGAACCGATCTGGGATGCGCTGGCGGACGAGCGTGTCACCCATCTGTGCGGGGCTCCGATCGTGATGTCGCTGATGATATCGGCACCCGATGCGGTCAAGCGTGGCCTCGACCACACGGTGCAGTTCTTCACCGCCGCCGCGCCGCCGCCCGAAAAGCTGTTGGCGGACATGAAATCCGCAGGCTTTGACGTGACCCATCTCTATGGCTTAACCGAAACCTATGGTCCGGCGGTCGTCAATGATTGGCACGACGCGTGGTCTGAATTGCCACTGGCCCAGCAAGCCGCGCTCAAGTCTCGTCAGGGTGTACGCTACCTGCCGTTGGAGCAACTGGACGTACTGAACCCCGAAACAATGCAGCCTGTGCCACGTGACGGCAAGACGATGGGCGAGGTCATGTTTCGCGGAAACGTCATCATGAAGGGATATTTCCGCAACCCCAAGGCTACGAAAGAGGCGTTTGCAGGCGGCTGGTTCCATTCCGGCGATCTGGGCGTCATGCATCCTGATGGCTATATCCAGCTCAAGGACCGCTCGAAGGACATCATCATTTCAGGCGGTGAGAACATTTCCTCCATCGAGGTGGAAGAGGTGCTCTACAGCTACCCCTCCATCGAAATTGCCGCCGTGGTCGCCATGCCCCATGAGAAATGGGGCGAAACACCCTGCGCCTTCATCGAGCTAACACCAGGGCACGAGATCGACACCGAGGCGCTGCGCATATGGTGTCGTGATAGGCTCGCGGCCTACAAAATTCCGGCAAAGTTTGTCGTTACGACCATCCCCAGAACCTCAACTGGCAAGATCCAGAAATTTGCCATGCGCGAGCGCGCGAGAGAGCTGGTTGCACAAACTGAGCCAGCACTCCAAAAAATGTAGCCAAACCTTTCTTTTTTGTGACGGCCGCTCAAAAGGTTAAAGGCACCTTGGCACTGCAAACAAGGTCTGTTTCGTTCGTTAGCGGCCTTTCATACAAGTCGCAGCATTTTGCACAAAGGGCTCATAACGGACCTTAGCTGCGGACACCACGAATGGCCGGTTAGGGCCGGAAGCGGCAGCCTCCACGAAGGGCGGATTGCAGACATTCGCTGCGTTTTGCATCGAGGTCCGCTAAGTGGGACAAAACCGCCATTCGCTTCAGAAGCACCAATGTCTGGTTTGGTTTGGCGAACTCATAGAGCGTGAGGAGCGTACGCTGGACACCCCATACTGCACCCAAGCGGAAATCCGAAAAGCGGCATGAACACAGACCAGATGCGTCTTAGCCAAGCCTCAAACCACTTCGAAAAAGTAGGACCATTTCACTTTGAAGAATACCCATCTGGTCGTCGAACCACTTAGGACGCAAAGCCCGCAAGCAAAAATTACTCGGTTGCATCCCATAACTAAACAGATAGCGTCGCACCATAAGCGGCAAATATATGTCGCAAACCCACCCTCCAAAATCCTGTAAAATGGACAGCAGCTTTGCTGTTGGGGTGGCGTTTGCGTTGTTGATGGGCTTCTTGCAGATGTGGCATCACATGGTTGCCACCCTGTAAAAATAATAAAACGGAGGAAAAATTTAATGTCTGGTAAATTCCTAATCAACTGTATTTTCGGAAGCGATGATCTGGAAAAGGCTACTGTGTCTATGATTATTGCGGGCGCTTCTGCAGCCAAGGAAGATGAAACTGCAGTATTCATGACCGGCGAAGCCGTTCGGATGGCTACAAAAGGTGGTATTGATGGGTTGGCCCTCGAAAACTACCCAAGCATGGCAGAACTTTTCAACAGTTATCTTCGAAACAAAGGCCAGCTTTGGGTTTGTCCCGCATGTGCGAGTGCGCGAGGAATCGGCGCAGACGACCTCATAGAAGGCGCAGAAATTGCTGGAGCAGCCCGATCAATCGCCTTTCTAAATGACGGTGCCAAATTACTGGCTTGATGCTGCATGAGCAATTGGAACCAGTTAAGGGCAAACAGCCTATTCGCTGCAGTTCGTCAATCGCTGATAAATCCTTGGCCAGTCCACGCCCGGCCAAACCACAAATAGAAAGGCCGTCACAATGTCAGTTGCGAAGAGATCAAATCCACATCCTGAAGATACCGAGTTTGTGGAATTCTGGAACGAAATACTCGCGCCAAAATTCTTTCAGTTCAAACACGTTCTCGTTGGTGGGTTAACTGAGCACAGCGAGGCTGTTTTTCCGTCCCTACCTGTTAGGTCCGGCGATCGTGTGCTTGATGTTGGCTGCGGTTTTGGCGATACGGCCATCAAACTGGCAAATCTTGTTGGTCCTGAAGGCGACGTTGTTGGTCTGGATTGCTGTGATGCGTTTCTGGACTTCGCGACCAATGACGCGCAGGAACGTGGAGTTAAAAACATCCGGTTCATGCGCGGCGATGCAGAGATTACGTTGCCAGAAGATGACTTTGATTTTGTATTTGCACGGTTCGGGACGATGTTTTTTGCTAATCCGGTCGCGGGTCTGCGCAACATGCGCAAAGCACTGCGTCCAGGCGGTAAAATGGCTCACATCGTCTGGAGAGAACGTGCCGACAATCCTTGGCTTTCAATGGCCAAAGACATTGTGCTGGAATTTCTGCCGCAACCTGGTGACGATGCCCAAACGTGCGGACCAGGTCCGTTTTCAATGTCAAATGAGGAAACGGTTTTTTCGATGATGAAATCTGCGGGCTATGAAAACGTTGAATTCAAGCGGGTCGATTGCCCAGTTTTGATAGGTAACAACGTCAGCGACGCTATTGCATTTCAACTCGCTATAGGGCCCGCCGGAGAAGTGTTCAGAGAGGCCGGTGCAGAAGCAGAAGAAAAGCGCAGTATGATTGAGGCTGCTCTTGGAGAAGCGATTGAGCGGCAAAATACATCAAAAGACGGCATTATCATGCCAAGCTCGTCTTGGATGATCACTGCCACAAACCCGGACTAAGATACGACCCAAGGGGTGTCGGTTCAGTCCGATGCCCCTTTTATCGTAAAACTGGGCTGCTTTGTCTGCCATCTGGTGGGTCAGCATGTGCTAACTGTCGCCATAGCTGTCATTCGCTATGATGCAGAAAAATGTTAAAGAGGGCTCGGAGCGGCCGTTCGCTGCGTGTTGCACCAAGGTCCGCTCAGGGCCGTTCGTGTTGTTGGGAGTTGCTTGCAGGAAGGGCGGGAACCGAACATTCGCTCGCGACGAGCATCAAGGACTGCAAAGCGAACGTATTCAAGCCTTTTGCAGGCGCAGCTTTAGCATGCGCAGAAAGCCTATTCCTTCACGTGAGCGCACTTTCGGTAGCGCCGCGGCTTAACCGAACTTCCACTTTGATTTTGTAGTCTCAACGAACTGTGCGGCCATTGCTTCTGCTGGCTGGTTTGATTGAAATGTGCAGTCTTGAGCACCTAAATTAACCGCGCTTTTTCCAACCATTGCAACGGCATATCCGTTGCACCTTGTGGTTTGTATTCCGCCCCGAGTGGCATTGAATACCCAAGCCCTTTGATCACGTGAAAAACGTGGTCGAAGTTGATCTCTCCATGGTCCGGCGCGCCCCGGTCCGGGACGCTTGCAAACTGGATGTGGCCGATGTGATCTTGCAGGTGTGCCAGCTTATTGGTCAGGTCGCCCTCCATAAGCTGCACATGATAGCAGTCAAACATTAGCTTTAGGTTTGGGGCGCCCACTTCGGCAATGATCGCCGTGGCCTGTTCTGTCGTTTGGAGGAAGTATCCAGGCGCGTCATAGCGATTGAGCGGTTCGATCAAGATGAAAATGCCCTTGGCCGCAGCCAGAGCACAGGCGTACTTCAGATTTTCCACAAAGGTCCTATGCGCCTCTACGCCGCGCGAAAACCCTGCCATAACATGGATGTTGCGCGCACCGATAGCATCGCCGTAGGCCAACGCCTGATCAATTGCAGCGCGGGCTTGTGGAATACGGTTCGGCAGCGCAGACAGTCCGTTGTCACCCGCAGAAACATCACCCCGCGATGTGTTTAACCCCAGCATCGTCAGCTCGGTTTCGACCAAAGCCGCTTTGACCTGTGCGCTATCAACATCGTAGGGCCAATGGCATTCGACGGCGTCAAATCCCGCTGCTTTCGCGGCCCGAATTGCATCAGGCAGCGCCAGCTCCGTCCACAGAAAACCTAAGTTCGCGGAAAATTGCATCAGTCGTCCCATTCAATATCGAAATGTGTCACCAGATCGCGCACCTGGGTTGCGTCCAGCATGCGCGCAGGGATGCCGCGCATCAGCATCGCAAGGCGCGCAGTGTCTTCGAGTTCTTCAATGGCGTTGCACGCGGCTTCGACGTCCTTGCCCGCTACCACTGGCCCGTGATTGGCCAGCATCACAGCGGACCTCTTGCCTGCCAATCCGCGCACTGCCTCCCCCATTGCGGGATCACCGGGCCGGTAAAACGGCAGCAGCTTCACGCGCCCCAATTTCATGATGGCATAGGGCGTCATGGGCGGCAGAAAGTTATCGGCGTTCACATCCGGCATCATCGACCACGCAACCGAATGGCAAGAATGCAGATGCACAACTGCACCCGCTGTGCTGCGCGTATCGTAGAATGCCGCGTGCAGCGGCATTTCCTTTGTGGGCGGGTCACCGTCAACCAGCGTGCCGTTTGCGTCAAAATGCGAAAGCCGCGCGGGGTCCAGCCTGCCAAAACTGGTCCCCGTCGGCGAGACAAGAAGCCCGCCATCGTCAGTGCGCGCAGAAATGTTACCCGTGCTGCCCCCCGTCAAACCACGATCAAACATGGATTTTGCCAGAAGGCATATCTGTTCGCGCAAGGCGGTGGTCATGTTTTGCTTCCGTCCAAAATTCTGGCGGCTTTCTCAAAGTAATCAACGCTGCCAAAGTTACCTGACTTCAACGCCAGTACAAGCCTGTCGCGCGCTCGCAGCGCAGGTACGCCCGGATCAATCTCCGGTCCGATTTCGAGTTGCGTAAGGGCCAACCCTTCCACCACAGCGCCAGAGGTTTCCCCACCGGCGGTCAGCAATTTGTGCACCCCCTTTGCGGTACACATTATTGCTACGTCGGCAAAGAACTGCTCGAATTTCCCGGCACTCTCATCGCGCCCGTATTTATCTTGCGCGGCGGTAACCACGTCCGGATCAGCGGCGCTGTACACCAGCGGCAACCCGTCTGCATTCATTGCCCAGTCTGCGGCAGTCTCTGCGGTGATCTGTCCGGCGAACAACATATCGGCGCTTACTTCCATGGACGGATGTGATGTTTTGTGATGCGCGATCTGGCTACGTGTCGCAATGGAACATGACCCTGATAGAATAACGCATTTCCCCTTTTCGCCGGTCCACAGCGCTCTGTCTTGCGCTGTAATTCCGAAATTCGCAGGCAACCCAAGCGCCGCCCCTGATCCGCCTGTAACCAGCCTGAGCCCCTTGGCCGCCATGCCGATGTGCATCAGGTCCGCGTCCTGTAAGGCATCAACGACAATAAGCCGTTTGCCTGCCGCGGCTTCGCTATCAAGGCGGGCGCGAATAGCACAGGCGCCAGACAACACTGTGGCCGCTTCCACATGGCCCACCGGCCCTTTTGATTGTGCGCCCAGAACCCGTCTGATGTCCGGGTCCGTCATAGGCGTCAGCGGGTGGTTCTGCATTCCGCTTTCGTTCAGCAGGACATCCTTCACGAACAGATGACCTTGATAGATCGACCGGCCCGTTCCGGGAAACGCGGGGCAGACGATGACGGCTCGCGCATCCAAAGCGTCCGCTAAAGCTTCAGCGACAGGGCCAATATTGCCCTCCGCCGTGCTGTCGAAGGTTGAACAATATTTGAAATAGATCTGCGCGCAGCCCTGCTCCAGTAACCAATCAAGTGCCATGAGCGATTGTGCGATAGCATCCGCAGCCGGAATGGAACGCGTTTTCAGGGCGACAACACCGGTTTGCACATCTGCATCCGCAGGGCGGTCTGGCACACCGCTGTATTGCACCGTGCGCATGCCCGCCTTGGCCAGCGTATTCGCCAAATCGCTGGAACCCGTGAAGTCGTCTCCAATGCAGCCCAGCAACATCAGCTATCTCCCGGCAGGATTACGCCGCCTGCGCGGGCAAAGTATTTGGCGATGGCGGAGTCGTCCTCATCGCCCAAGCCGGCTTCGGACGCCGCGCGAAACTGCGCCAGCGCGTTGGATGATATTGGCACTGGCAGGGCGGAGGATGCCGCGATGTCTGTCACGATGCCGAGGTCTTTTAGCCAGATGTCCACTTTTGAACGAGGTGTGTAATCGCCGTCCACCACATGGGGTGCGCGGTTCTCGAACATCCACGACGTACCGGCAGAGACCGAGACAACCTGCACCACCTGCGCAGGCGTCAACCCTTGGGACGCGCCAAAGGCCAGTGCTTCGCCCATGGCGGCGATATGAACACCTGCGAGAAGCTGGTTCACTGCTTTCATGGCCGAACCGGGCCCTGCATGCTCGCCCAGACGGTGTACTGTCTCCGCCATCGCCTCCAGCGCTGGACCCGCCACGCCAAAGGCCTCGACCGTGCCCGCCGCCATAATCGACAGCTGCCCTGCGGCGGCCTTGATAGCACCACCCGAGATCGGAGAATCGAGGTAGAGCAAGCCGATCTCTGCCGCCTGCGCCTCCATTTCCGCCGCAAATGCGGGCGAGACGGTCGCGCAGGAGATGATCACACCTCCCGGCCGAAGGCGCTTAGCCACACCCTGTTCGCCAAATAGAACTGCGCGCGTCTGATCGGCATTGAGCACCGCACTGACTACCGCGTCGGCCTCATTCGCTGCGTCTCCAAACGCGGAGCCACCCTGCGCAATCAGCATCTCGACCCGCGTCGCCGCAGGATCAAAGCCGCGCACAGTATGGCCCGCCTTCACAAGGCTGACCGCCATCCCGAGCCCCATCGAGCCAAGGCCCACGAAATCAATCAACATCGTCTACTCCCCAAATACACACTCGACCGGCCAAAGTGTTATGGCAGGGACGTTCAGGCCCCGTTCTGGGCCTTTTGGCCCATTTCGTCCTCCAGATAGACTGCGATGATCTCTCCGAATGTTTGCTCGGCACGAAAGCCCAATGACAGGGCACGTGCAGTATCAAAATCGCGTGGCCAGCCTGCGATGATATTCACCACAGCAGGGTCGGGCACGCGGCGGATCAGCGCCACTGCGCCGTCACCTGCGACCGCGCGCAGAGCCTTGATCTGCTCACTCACGGTGGCGCTCACACCCGGCATGGTCATGCAGCGTTGCGCACCCATAGTAGCAGTATCAAGCGTGGCCGCGTGATCAATATACCCGACAGCGGCACGCGGGCTCGCAAACCAATGTCGCACATCGTCGTCGACGGGCAGGATCGCTTCTTTTCCGTTCAACGGCTCGCGTAGGATTCCCGAATAAAAGCTGGAGGCGGCCTTGTTCGGTTTTCCAGGCCGGATGCAGATTGTGGGAAAGCGGATGCCGATGCCGTCAAGTAGACCGCGGCGGGAATAGTCGTTCAGCAACATCTCGCCCATTGCCTTTTGAGTGCCATAGCTGGTGAGCGGCGTCAGGTGGTAGTCATCGGGGATTTTTGCCGGAAACGGTGCGCCGAACACGGCCAGTGAAGAGGCATAGATCACGCGGGGGCAGTAGCTGTCGATGCTGGCAATCGCCTCCAGCAGCGCACGCGTACCGTCGAGATTGACGCGGTAACCCTTTTCCATATCCGCCTCTGCCTCACCAGAGACGATGGCGGCAAGATGCACAATCACTTCGGGACGTTCCGCGATCACACGCGATGCGACGTCTGGCGCGGACAGATCGGCGGCAAAAGCATCCCTCTCGCCCGCGAAATCCTCAGCCACCTGCGGGATGATCACGTCGACCAGTGTCATTGCATCGACGGTCTGCCCGCCGATGCGGCCTGTTGTAGCAATGCGTTCCGCCAGTTTGCGGCCAATCATGCCGGCCGCACCAATGATCGCAACTCTCATGTCTTCACCTCATTTGTGGGGTTTGCCAGCAGTTCACGGGTGCTGTCGTAAATGCGGCGCTCATGTACGCCCATCGCCTTGGCCAGCGCATCGGCATCGCGTGCGACGAGTGCCGCCAGGATCAGGCGGTGGTCGGCAATGCTTTGCGCTATGGCACCTGCTTTGCTGACAGCGCGGCGACGATCGTCAAGCTGGTAAGAATAGAGGGTCGCAGCGAGATCGGATAAAACGGCATTGCCGCTGGACTGGTAGACAGCGGTGTGAAACGCACGGTCCGCGATCAAAAAGTTGACCGGATTATTCATCGCCTTTTCCTGCACTTTTATCAGAGCTGAAAGCGCGTCCAGAGTTTTGGCATCAATGCGGGTAGAGGCAAGTTCCGAAAGACGAGCCTCGACCATGAGCCGCCCTTCATGCACATCCTCCAGCGAATAGTCTGTCACACGGCCGTTTGACAACGCGGACAAGCCCAGATTGCCCACATTCCCAGAGATGACTTTCGTGCGCGCGCCCTGCACGATCGACAAGATCCCCTTGGTCGAAAGGATCAGCAAAGCGCCGCGAACTGTCTCACGGCTGACGCCCATCGTTGCTGCCAGATCACGCTCGCTGGGCAGCTTGGCGCCGACACTCAGAACGCCGGACGCGATCAGGGTCGCAACCCGTTCGGCCACTTCGTCCTTGACGGACCGGTGAGCCACTTTTTCCAAAGAGGTGTTGTTGATATCCAGAAACGTCGCGTTTCCCATGTATTCCCCTCCCCGAAAAACGGCCACATCTCTATAAACAAGCGCGGCGTATTGGTATACTGGTACGGATATCAGACCAGTATACCAATTCTTTGTCAACTGACAAAATTGCAAGTGTATGTGGAGCGTGTTCAGGTCGCCCAAGCCTTGATAAGCATGTCCTCAGGATCGCGGGTCGCAAAGCAAATGGAATGGCCGTAGGCCTGACTTCGTTGAACGACGATCAGGAAGTTACATTTGAAATCGAGTCCGGTGGTGACGGCCGCGAATCGGCGGCAAATCTTCAGCTCGCCTGAACGATCGATCCGAATTTGGAACAGGGCACCCTTGGGTGCCCTTTTCGTTGCGCTTCGACATTATGGCCAGGCGAATGACGATCTCACCGGGGGGGGCGAGCGTTCACTAAGGATGCCCCGTCAATCAGTATAGAACCCGATGACTGCAAAGAACTGTGAGAACGGCGGAAATAAATACGCCCAGTAGGAATCCGGTTATCGAAAATGCTGCGCTTGTCATCAATGGCAGCAATGCGAAAACTGCAGCGCTGCACCAGAATGACCGGTGGACGGCAGCATTGGGCCGTTCGTGTTCCTCCAACAGAAGGGGGCGGGAACCGGACTTTCGCTGCAGGTATGAGTTGCCGCCGGAGGTCCAGTGTCAGCGGGCCTTGGAGCCTTGCTCGTCTTCGCTGGCAAGGCGCTCGCTACCGGGCCTATTGGATCGCATCATGCCGAGAGCACGCCGCCCAAGTCTTCAACAAAGGCATAAGAGTGGGTATTGATATCCCCGCTCCAACGCCAAATCGCGAGAAATCCTTCTGGGCCGGTCCGGAAGGCATGTGGCATCAGGCTAGGATGATGGATCATTTCACCCGCCCCGCGCATGCGGACATCCTCGCCCGCCTTCCACAATGCCTGTCCCGCAACAATCACATAGGTCTCATCGGCATCGTGGAGGTGCAGCGGGTAGTAGCTGTCGGGCCGCATATAGACCAATCCCAGCCGCACATCCGGCGCGGGGATTGGCCCATCGGGCCCCATAAGAGTGGCCACGTTGATCATCGCTGCAATACTGTCCTCGGTCAGATCTTCCACCGGGTTCGATCCCCAGGGCACCTGTTCTTGTGCCGCGAGCGCTGCCCGCGCGACGGGATGGTTGCTTGTGGCTAGAACAGTACGAATGCTTGCATCGAAAGCGCCTAGCGGCAACGGATCAAAGGCAACCGGCGACGGTGTCACCATCAGGGTTTGCGCCGTGTGCGGTCCCAGTGGATCACATTCCGCCTCATATTCAACTGCGATCACTTCTAGCATCGCTTGAAAAAGATCATGCTTCATCGTTGTATCTCCTGGGGCAGCAGTTTTTTGATGCGCACAGATCACTCCTTGCCCTCCGGAATGGAGCGCACAGTTGTCTGTGCGATTTAGTTCAGAGTTAGTTGGTAGATCCGGCATTCTTCCAGCCTGAGAAAACCCGCTATGGAGGCTGTCCGTAGAATACTCAGTGGGTTGATGCCGAGAAACGGTATTCCACATCGGAAAATGCGCCTTCTGCGAAGCCATATGTCATGCGCAGACCGCATGACCCTGCAATTATGCCATGTTCGGCATTCGCGGGGATATAGACAGCTATGCCCTCTGCGACGCGATGCGGCACGCCGTCGATGGTAACAATTCCGTCGCCTTCGATGCCAAGATAGAACTCCGCAGGATCGTGGCGATGCTGCATCAGCGTGCCAAACGGTTCAAATTCTGCAATGCCTAGAACAAATTCGCGCTTGGTCTGCTCATCGCCGCTGATCAGCGTCCGCCACTGCACGGTACCATAGATTGGGTCTGTGCCGCCTTCCAGCGGTGTTGTCGCCGCGTCGACAATAAAAGCCATGCCCGTCGGGGCGAAGGGATTGTTGTCGGCCTGTGGCAATGCGTCGACATAAGTTGCCTCAAGCGTGTCGATGTCGTGAAGGGCTGCTTCGGACATGTTGATCTCCCTCAATGGATTGTAGCTCTTTGGTAGCCTCGGTTGTGCAGTCCCGCAATATCGATAAGATGATACATATTATACTTTGAGGTTATGTTATGATATCACTCCCGTCCTTTTCAGGCCTGACGGCCTTTTACGCCGCTGTGCGGAACGGCTCTCTCACTGGTGCCGCTTCAGAACTGAATGTGTCGCAACCTGCAATAAGCCGCCGGATAGCGGCGCTCGAAGCCGATCTCGGCTGTCGGTTGTTCGATCGCACTCATAAACCTGCGCGATTGACAGAAGAGGGGCGCGTCTTGGTGCGTGCCTTGCGCAGCGGCTTCGGCCAGATCGAGCAGGCTGTCGACGTGTTGCGGCAGGGGAACGGCAAACAGGCGATCACCATAAGCGGTCCATCGGGCTTTGTGGCGTTTTGGCTGATCCCTCGGCTTGAGAATCTAAAGGTAGCCTTTCCGGAACTGACAATCCGTATCATGAGCCACGAACATGGGGAGGCAACCCCCACCTCAGAGGTTTCGGTGCGCTTTGGGCTGCCGGACCCGACCCAACCTAGTGAAACCCGGATTCTAAGCGAAGATGTATTTCCTGTCGCAAACCCGCTTTATCTCGCGCGCAAGGAGGTAAGCGCCAGTGATGTCGACTATACCCGCTTGACGTTGCTCACCATGCAATCGGGGCGGCGTCATTGGTATGATTGGCCGGCTTGGTTGGAAGCAACGGGCAAGCCCCAGCTGGAACCCAGACAGCTCATGGACTTCAACAACTACGCGATGCTTGTGAATGCGGCGTTGGCAGGACAGGGCGTTTGCCTGAGCTGGGCGGGATTGCTCGATAGTTTCCTTGAAACAGGCGCTCTTGTGCGAATTGCCGGTCCCAGTGTTACATCGCAGCGCGGTTATTTTGTCGCCGCGCGTGACGGGCTTGCCGCACGGCCCGATGTCATTGCGGTCTTGGACTGGATCCAAACGCATGACGGACTGAGCATCTAGATCATCGCGACGCATGAGATTGGTTTGCTGGGCGGGGGAAGGGCGCCCTTGGGATATTAACCGATCCCGATTCGCTTTCTGGCCCTTCCGAACCAGTCGTTGATAGCCCTTTGTTTCTGGAATTCGGCGAGGCGGGCCGCACGAAGCCGCCGCCGCTCTACGACAGGACAGTCGATGTGATGGAAGGTTCGGCGACGTTCACCAAGCAACTCCGTGACAACAAGGTCAACTTTCTGGACTGCCACAGCGAACGTGAGGATAGCACCTCAGATCTATGGAAGAGGGTGAATTAGGACGCGATCTCGTCGGTCGTTTTGTCGATTGCCGTTAAGATATTGTTCCAAAGAAGACCTAGGCCGCACGATAGAAAATGATCAATCTAAGCTGTTCGCGCTTAGCCAATCGTTTAAACGAAATCACGTTTGAAGCGCCTCTGACAAAGGCCACGGAGCCATCTTTGTGGATGGTTGCCAGTACATTCATCGAGTGCTGCCTGAGCATTGTCGAACAGATCATCCCATACGATGGATGTCCTGTACCTGACAGCAACTTCTAGAGACCAACCCTCTCCAAGTTACAGATTTCAGATATCGACCCTCTAAGGGACGTCTTCGACATCGATGTGCTTCGAAGCGCGTGAAATAATTAGATTAGCTTCAGCTTCGATCGGTGAGCCTCTTCAAGTTTCACCTGCTTCTTAAGCAGCGCTCGCGCAGTTGCCAAACATGCCACTTACGCTACAGTTCGTCCATGAGTCCGCCTAGCCCTCAAGGACGCAAAGTCCTGTTCGCCGCTTCAATGGTGTCGATGGTGCTCGGCTCGATACATGCGTTTTCAGTTTTTCTAGTGCCTCTGGAAACTATGTTCGAAACGTCTCGCGCGACAGTCAGCTTGATTTATTCATTCAGTTTGGTCTTTCTGACAACCGCAGTTTGGTTTGGTCCGGCCGTCTATTCCCGCCTGCAGCCAGCGACAATCTATATCTGGGTCGCACTCCTTGGTGCCGTTGGGGCAGGCATTGCAGGAACTGGAAGCAGCGTAGAAACCGTCTTGATTGGGTATAGCCTGATCTTCGGTATCGCTAACGGTCTGGGTTATGGCTTTGGGCTCCAGTTCGCAGCACGCGCCAACCCGGATCATTCGGGCCTCGCCATGGGCGTCGTCACGGCAGCTTACGCCTTGGGGGCTGTGCTGGCCCCATACGGATTTGAAGTGGCATTGGCGTTTGGAGGTTTTGTTTCGGCTATGACTGCCCTCGGTTCAGCCGTCATTTTTGTCGGTATTGGTGCGCCCGTTTTAGTCGCGCGGAGCGGCGTGCAATACTCCAGCACAAAAGCGGATTCGAACGACGTCAGCTTGCCGTGGGGCCGTATTGTTACGATCTGGGTAGCATATGGCAGCTGTGTTTTTGCCGGACTTATGGCAATAGGCCACGCCGCAGGAATTTCAGAAACTGCGGGTTATTCTGGTTGGATCGCGGCTGCCGCCATAGCAGGCTGCAACCTTGTAGGTAGCCTCCTCTCTGGATGGCTATCTGACAGGGTTTCCCATCGCTTCATACTCACAATCTTGCCACTCCTCAGTGCTGTGGCGTTGCTTGCGCTTTCAGTTTTCCCAAGCGTAACGATCCCGCTCCTCGGGGTTGTAGGTTTCGCCTATGGAGGAACAATAGCAACCTATCCGGCAGCCATTGCCATCCTATTTTCTGGCGAGAATGGCGCGCATGCCTATGGACGTGTCTTCACGGCTTGGGGCGTTGCAGGACTGCTCGCACCGTGGCTCGCAGGCCAAACCTACGACTGGGGCGGAGGCTATACCGCGGCTCTTTGGATTGCAGCAGGGCTTGGAATTATGTCCGCAATTACCGCGCGAAAAATCATCTGGTAAAGCTGAACGCCCATCGAGTCGTCGCGCTTTTTGCTCCGATGACGCTGCGACTGAACGTCTGTTATGGGAACGCCGCGCTGCGGCATTTTTTAGTGAAGTCAATGTCCGCTAAGGGCCGTCCACGTCGACCCTACAGCTTCCGTGGGATACGGTTCTCTGCGT
>NZ_JBALVJ010000067.1:0-18235 GCF_036961165.1 Sulfitobacter sp.
TACAACTGCGCTATGTCGCAGCCGTTTCTGCGGCCCATTATTGCTGTGCGTTTTATAAACGGGCTGAACTTCATCAAGGCCGAACTTCTGGCGACCTGCCACGCCCGGCTCGGCCAGACGGACCTGGCGAAGGCCAAGGCCGCCGAGGTCCTGCGCGCCTATCCGGCATTCCGCCTCGCCCATGTCCGCCTGTGGAAGAACTTCCGCAACGAGGCCTACCGCCAGAATCTGCTGGGCGCGCTGCGCGAGGCCGGCTTGCCGGAGTGACGGCCCCGTTTCTTGTTTTGCAAACTACGGGCTATTGCCGGTGCCACGAAGAAAATGCTGGGCGCTCAAAATTCGCCTTCTGCCTCATTGATGCCGCTTGCGGTCAAGAACCAGCCATTCGGCCGCTTCAGGCTGATGGTTCGGCTTGTCCGCGACCTGGTCATTCCTCCTTCGGATTTTGCTGCAAAATGCACGAACGGCTGGTTTTGTTGCTACAACGCAGCGACACGTGTTGCGGCATTGCAGTGAGTTTATTTCTGCGAGCGCACGCAGCAAAATAGTAATATGGGTCCGAGTTGGGCTCAAAGCCGCCTTGCGGCGATGCAGCGAAAGATCCCCTGCAATACTGGGATGGATGTCGGCTTCCTCTGTCTCGGCATGTATAGGGCGCACCTGCGGCAAATGGCCGGTTGCCGCCCTTCGTGAAGGCTGCCGCTTACGGCCCTAACCGGCCGTTCGCTTCATGGCTGAGCGCTGCGGCGCAGCTTCACCAGACCGGTCATTCGTCCACCTTGCAGCATTTTGGCTTCCCGAATGACAATGTGCAGGACTAACTTACCTTCATTCTGCACTGGTGGGCTGTATTGATCATCCACTGCGCATCCAGCGTGGCCGAGACCTTGCGGACTCAACCACCACGCCAGACGAACCTATCGCGCGTGCGGTGCGCTCTTGCGCACTGCATTTAAAGAACAAGCGCAACCGCGAGAACCAGCTCAGGCATCATCCGATAGTCCTCGCGGCGGCTTTTTCTAAACGTCGAAGGCACGCGCCATGACGGCTCCCAAGCGCCGTGCGAAGTCGGACGGGTCTGTCGGGACCTCACCTTCGACGATGCGCGCCTGATCGAGCAACAGGTGCGCGGCATCTTTCAGAAGGTCGTCCGCGCCTGCCGCATTTGACGTGCTACGCGCGGCCAAGGTGGTGATCAGCGCATGGCTGGGGTTCAGTTCCAGCACCCGAGGCATGCCGTGGGCGAGTTGCCCGTGGCGTTTGAGCAGGCGTTCGAGGTTCACATCCATATCGCCATCATCGGCAATCAGGCAAACAGGACTGTGGGTCAGACGTTTTGAGGGGCGCACGTCCTTGACCTCTTCACCAAGCTCCGCCTTTATTGCAGCGATCAGCGCGGAAAGATCAGCCTCATCCGACTTTTCCGCGTCCCCTTTAGTTTCATCGGCTTCGACCTGATCCAGATCAGCGGCCCCTCTCGTGATGGATTTAAAGGGCTTACCATCGTGTTGCGTGATGTGTTGCAGCCAGAATTCATCCACATGGTCGGACAGTAGCAGAACTTCAACGCCCTTGGCCTTAAAGCCCTCAAGATGAGGAGATTTCTCCAGTTTGGCAGCGTCATCGCCTGCAATGTAATAGATCGCGTCCTGGCCGGTTTTCATGCGCGACACATAGTCGGTGAGGCTGGTCAGCTCCTTCGCACCAGTCCACGCGAAACGGCAAATTTCCAGAATGCGATCCCGGAGCGCAATTTCCTCGACCAAACCTTCCTTGAGTACGGCACCGAAATTTCCCCAGAACGCCGCGTATTCCTCCGGCGCTTTTGTGGCTTTTTTCTTCAACTCGCTTAGCACTTTTTTGGAGATCGACGTCTTGATCTTGGCAAGCTGCGGATCGCTTTGCAGCATTTCGCGCGAGACGTTCAGTGACAGGTCCTGGCTGTCCACCACCCCGCGCAGGAAGCGCAGATAGGCGGGGATCAGGTCCTTGGTGGTCTCAGTGATATAGACGCGATTGACATAGAGCTTCACATGACTTTTGCGCTCTGGCTCAAAGAGATCAAAGGGTTGAGACGCCGGCACAAACAGCAGACTTGTGTGGTTCAGGGTCCCTTCAACCTTGTTGTGCATCACATGCCAGGGGTCATCATAGGCGTTGGATGTATGGCGGTAGAACTCGTTGTATTGCTCAGCGGTGATGTCTTTGGCAGGCCGCGTCCATAACGCCTCAGCTGCATTCAGGGTTTCATCCCCCAGCTTGACAGGGAAGCTGATATGTTCGGAATATGTCTTGATAATATGGCGGATGCGCGCCTCTTCGGCAAACTCCTTGGCGTCCTTTTTCAGATGCAAAGTGACCGTGGTTCCGCTTGTCTCCCGCTCGGCCGGTGCAATCGTAAAGGCACCTTTACCGTCAGATTGCCAAAGCCATGCTTCCTTTTCTCCGGCTTTGCGGGTCAGCACGTCCACTTGTGAGGCGACCATGAACGCTGAATAGAACCCCACGCCGAACTGCCCGATCAAGCTGGTTTTGTCCTTTTCATCCGCCTTAAGGGCCTCGATGAAGGCGCCAGTGCCGGATTTGGCGATCGTGCCCAAGGTATCAAGCAGATCGGCGTGGCTCATGCCGATCCCATTGTCGCTGATCGACAGCGTCTTGGCCTTGGGGTTGCTTTCGAGTGTAATAGCAAAATCCTGAGACGGCGCGAGGCTTGCATCGGTCAGGGCTGCGTACCGCAGCTTATCGCAGGCGTCAGAAGCGTTCGAAACAAGCTCGCGCAAAAACACTTCGCGGTTCGAATAGAGCGAGCCCGCAACAATTTCCAACAGTTGACCCACTTCCGTCTGGAAGGAAAACGTTTCTTTCTCAAGGATATCAGTCATGAATGTATCTCCATATTCAAACCACGGGTAAGATTTAGTGAACTACAACTCTGGTTTCAATGGTTGGGCCGTCATCCCCAAGGTTCGCTGTTCGTCTGTTGGCGCTGTACCGGTCTTGCCGTTCCGCAACAAAAGACGCGCGGCTTTGGGATACGCGTCTAAATGGGCGGCCGTCACCTGCCCTTCACGGCCCGGACCGGTCACCCAGCCACGCCTCTAAGAAGGTCCTGATTTCTTCTGCGCCTTGCAGATGCCGGGAACCTCCCCATATTTGTTTAATTACTTCAGTGCGGAGTTCGAAAGACAGAGATGGGTTATATTAAGACAGCGGTGCTGATGGCCGCAATGACCGCGCTTTTCATGGGCGTAGGCTACCTGATCGGCGGCACAGGCGGCGCAGTTCTCGCCCTTATCGTCGCAGCTTTGATGAACGTGTTTACCTGGTGGAACTCGGACCGCATGGTCTTGCGCATGCACAACGCCCAGCCGGTGACACCGGGCGATCGGCTGGGACTTCACGCGTTGACCGCCGAACTTGCAAAGAATGCAGGCCTGCCTGAGCCCAAAGTCTATCTGATCGACACGCCACAGCCCAATGCCTTCGCTACAGGCCGCAACCCAGCGAACGCGGCCGTGGCAGTGACCTTGGGCCTCCTGCGCAGCTTGACGCGTGAGGAACTGGCCGGGGTGATCGCCCATGAGCTCGCGCACATCCGTAACCATGACACCGCAATCATGACGGTCACCGCGACCTTCGCCGGTGCCATTTCGATGCTGGCCAACTTTGCACTTTTCTTCGGCGGCTCTCGCGAGCGGCTGGGGCTGATCGGCACACTCATGATGATGTTCCTCGCCCCCATGGCGGCGGCGCTGGTCCAGATGGCGATCAGTCGGACACGGGAATATGCCGCTGACAAGGCAGGGGCCGAGATCTGCGGGCAGCCTCTCTGGCTGGCCTCCGCATTGGAGAAGATCGCGATGGGCGCGGCCCGGATCGACAACCACGCGGCAGAGCGCAACCCGGCAACAGCACATATGTTCATCATCAATCCATTGCACGCGCACAAACACGACAGCCTCTTCGCGACGCATCCTGCGACCGAGAACCGCGTGGCTGCACTTCGGGCCATGGCCCCGCAATACGGACGAACTTCAAACGCCGCAGATCAGCAAATCTCCGCCAGTCGTGTTCCCAAAACTAAGACCCGCAGGCGGGCAGGACCTTGGTCCTGAGCAAGGCCTTGTTATGGTTGACCAGCGGTGATGCCAATCAACCTGGACATGCCGCAGCATTGATCTCATTTCCAACCGCCTCGGTCTGCTCTCGGCCTATTCTGTTGAAAAACTCCTATTTCGGCCAAATATCAAAAATATCTCCCCGCACAGCGCATCCATAATATTTCGGCGAGGGGTTCGGCAAAAGGACGGCTCCAAGACCTGTTGCTTCTCTTTGGAACCGTTCGCGGCAATCTTCACTGAGTATCCGCAAGTGCGTGCTTTTTTCGGGAATTTTCGAAATCCAATTATTCGAGTTTTTCAACAGAATTGGCCCTTTGCGGACATCTGCCACAGACCCCGATGCTGCGCCGCGGCCCGTCGTTCCGGACATTCGACGCAGCCGCAAATCCGAGCGGTGGACAAATCTGTGTCGTACTGAGTGGACACTGTTGACGCCGCACTGACCGGACCGGATAGGAACTATGTTTGCGAAGACCTGAGGTCTTCGACGTAGCCACCAAGTTCGTCGCCATAGCCCCAGCCGGTATTGGCAACGCGTTGATGTTCTTTCTCCAGCCGATCCAGCCAAGTTGCCGTCAGTTCCGAGTCGGCTTGCACGGATAATTTCTTTACGATTGAGCCAAACATGGACCCTATGCTGTTGTAGAACGTCTCATCCATATCACCGAACTCCAGCGTGACGTCATTGCCGCATTTGACGTAGTAAAACATTAGCTCCAGCGTTTCGCCGAGCTGTCCCCTAGCCTTGTTGTAATCGGATATGGCGCGTCGGGCGTCGCGGTATTTGATGGGTGCGTCCCAACGGCTTGGATTGATGGCTGCCTTGATCCGCTTCTTGTAGGGCGAAAGGTCGGTGCACCCATCCGAAACCAGGAATCTTGCATGCAGGAAATCCTGGTTCTTCGGGTCGGCGCGATACAGGTCCTGGACAAGGCCCACGAGCTGTACCCTGGAAAACCCTGACAACGCCCCCTTTATCGCAGTCCAGTTCTTTGTCACGATTCGAGCCCCTTCCAGTTTCTCCACGGCATCTTTTCTACCGACATTGTGAGGAAGGTGAAATCTTCAAGCCAGTGTACCGGGAACGGCCCATTGCTGTCGTTAGCGGCCACCTCAGGATGCTGCGGTGCGGCCCGTCAAACCGGACTTTCGTGTATCTTGCAGCATTTTTGCTGGCTTAAACGTCGGTGTGCGGACAAAGTGTGCTTTGCGGTTTTGATGCACATCGTCCGCTCTGTAAACCAAAGCGGACGTCGGTAAGGCTATCGAAGCGTCACGCGGCCGCGCTTGGATCGCCCGACGCCCAAGCGACACCCTCTCCACGATCCATTGTTTTAATGGACGCAATGTCTGCGTCGTCAATTTGAAACCCCGCAAGGTCGATGTTTTGCCGCATCCGATCTGGGTTCAGGCTCTTGGGTAGTACGGCATAACCGTTTTGCACGCCCCACCGCAAAAGGAGCTGCGCTTCGGATACGCCATATTTAGCGGCCATCTGTGTGAACACCGATCCACCAGCCTTCATCGCATCGGTCTTAGCACTATCTTGCCCCTCCTGCGTCCGCCATGTCGAAAGTGGGACAAGGCTGCTGTAGGCAATCGGAGCAATCCCATTTTCGGTCATGTAGGAGATCAACTCTGGCTTTTGGGACCAAGGATGCAGTTCGATCTGGTTCGCATCGGGCATCGGCAGACCGGCCAGTTTGATCTCGTCGAGGTGGCCTTGGTTAAAATTACTCACACCAATAGAACGGGCTTTGCCCATCTGCTTTAACTCGAGCAGTGCGCGCCATTGGGCGATACGCTCCGGCCCACCATAAGGGGCGTGAATTAGGTAGAGGTCGGTGTAATCCAGTCCAAGCTTCGCAAGACTTGCATTACATTCGGCAATTGTCTGGTCGTGTGATTTCGGCGTGTCGCCCCATGCCGGATTGCCCGGCCAAAGTTTCGCGGTCACAAATATAGCGTCGCGTGCCAGTCCAGTTGCTTGCAGGCCAGCGCGGATGCCCGCTCCTACAGCCTCTTCGTTCTGATAAGCTGTCGCTGTATCGATGTGGCGATACCCATTTGAAATAGCGGAACTCACGGCGTCCGGGGCGTCATCGTTTGACACCAAATATGTGCCAAAGCCCACAGCGGGGATTGCTGTATCATCGTTCAGGCGAAAAGTTTGCTGCATATCGGTCATGATCTTCTCCAGTTGTGGCGTAGTGTTAAGGATACTCTAACCGCGCAGATGGGATGACGCCTGCCATATCCTCCATTGAGTATGCCTATTCCTCCAGAACGTTGCGGTTATAGGTGCGCTGGAGGTCAATGACTGCTATGGCATGACCCGAGGAGATTGACATGCAGCTCAATGAAATTGCAAACCACGCCGCAACATTTTTGACTAATAAAAGCAACGAGTCGTCCACATCGTTGCCAAACCTCTTTGTCTTACGCAAGGAAGAAGTCAGCGCGTTAGAGGCGGTCGTTTACAATCCTGTCATCTGTCTTATCCTACAAGGGGCCAAAGAAACGACAATTGGGAGGCAATCTGTCAAGCTACGGGCTGGGGATGCACTGTTAGTCAGCCATGATCTTCCCGTTGTATCCAAGATCACGCTGGCCAGTCCTGATATCCCTTATCTTGCCCTGATCCTCTCTATGGACTTGGGTGTGATCCGCAGCTTGTATGAACAGGTTGGCGAAGCCGTCACCGAGGTTCCAAACGCACGATCCTTGTCCGCAGGGCCTGCCGATCCTTCATGGGTAGAACCGCTCGGTCGCTATCTATCGTTGGCGAATAAGCCGCTCGAGGCGAAGGTGCTTGGCCCTGCGATCTTACGCGAAGTGCATTTTCGCCTGTTGATGTCGCCCATCGGGGGAATGTTGCGCAACCTGCTCTCCGTTGATAGTCACGCCAGTCGCGTCGGCAAAGCAATCTTGAAGATCAGAGCAGACTTTCGTGAACCGCTCGCTGTTGCAAGCTTGGCCAAGACTGCCGGGATGAGCCAGTCATCCTTTCATGAGCATTTCAAATCAGTAACGGGAACCACCCCACTGCAATTTCAAAAGGACTTGCGGATGATCGCCGCGCGCGAGCTGTTGCAAAGCGGGCAAAACACCGTTTCTGCGACGGGATATGAGGTCGGGTATGAAAGTCCGACACACTTCAGTCGGGATTATACCCGCAAGTTTGGCCTGACACCGAGCAAAGACATGCTGCACGGCGACTTGGTGCATTCGTAACGCGGAGCAGACATTCGCTGCGGTACAACAATTATGTCTATTTGGGCTCACAGCCGACTTTCGCTGCGTTTGCACATCAGAGAGACAGGGTCGCAGCCCCGAGCGTCCGCTTTCTTCAAGTTGTCCAATTCAGTTTGCCGGTGCAGCGAATGTCGGCTCTCCGCCCCCTGTGTCGGTTCGTGGGACGCTGGTGCTTCCGGCCCAGACCGGTCATTCACCAATTTTCTCAACGCTGCGCTGCAGCTTTCGCATTGCTGCAATTCGTGCATTCTGCAGCATCTTTTTAGAATGTCATTCTTTCAACGAACCAGGGGTCATCAAATTTAGATCCGGGAGGATTGATGTTGGTCGAAGTTTGCTATTCAGGCAGGCCAGCCTTGCGTAATCCCTCGAAATACCGCCTCCCGCCCGCAGACCCCCCATAATCGTTCATCTCCTTCCATGACGAAATCGTTCGGTCAGGTACCAGCTCACGATATTTGACAAGCGCTTCTTTTGCGCTCTTGAGTTGGCCAGAAAGCGCATAGGCAGATGCCAGAACCGCAAAAAAAGTGGGATAGGTGTTAGAGAATTGCAAGCCCTCAGTGGCATCCGAAATAGCCCGCGCATCATCGCCAAGTTGGACTGACGCAGTTGCGCTGCCGCCTTTTGACGCAACCCAAAACGGATGGTATTTACCGACGCGTTCAAATTTTCGAAAACAGTCAAATGCTGTCGCAGCTTCACCACACCAAAGCGAAGCCCAGGCAGACATTGATAGCACATTTGCATCCGACGCGGACCGCCGAAGCGCACCAGATATCGCATTTCGCACCGGTGTTACATCCGAGTTTGAGTGGAAGTCGGCCAATGCAACACCGATATCCAATACAGAGTTCTGGGCCGTCAGATGGCGACTGCGGGTTACCCAGTCTTGAAAGTAATTCTCGTAGAAAGGCCGTGCGCGTTCCCACCCAACAGTCATTCCCGCATAGGTCCACCAAATAGCTTCTCCATAGGCATCAGCGCATTGCGGATCTTTTTCCAGTGCAAGCATATAGCTCGATATCGAATCCTCCATCCCCCGCTCATCGCCCGAGCGTATTTGCATGAATCCCTGTACCAGACATTCCTCTGCCGTCCGTTTGGCAAGTGGAATACAGGCGAGGCGATCACTCTCCGCGTCCAGCATCCTGGTTAAGACTTCCAGCGAGACAGTTTCGCTTGTCGTGTCCTGCCAGTCGAAACTGTCGGCCAAATCACCGTCAAGCTTGGTTGCCCAGATTTGTTTGCCCATCGGATCGAACAACCGCGCCTCTAGACGTAGCCGGTCGCCCCGGGCCCGCAGCGCAATTTTCAGAACGTAATCATTGGGACGCGGCTGTTCCCGGACAGCGACCACCAGCCACCGCGCTGCTGCCAGCATTTCATCGAGATCACCGGTCAGACCATCGGCCAGTTCCTGAACATCTGCACGATCGTCAGACGTTGCGACAGGTACGATCGATAGATGTGAGTAGCCTGTGGAAAATCCACGTTCGGTTTGGACGATTGCCACGAAAGAGGTCATCGTCTTCGTCCAAATGCGCAAAGATCTGGCGATATTCTTGAGCGTTTGCAGTCCTGCATCGTCGAAGGATGGGGTCAAAGTGCCGTCGAGACTTGAATAGACCGCGTCAGAAATTGCGATACCACCCGGTTTAGCCCATGCCTCAAGTCTGGCCGCAACATTGACCCCATCGCCAAATATATCTTCGTCTTCGTGGACAACGTCACCGATATGCACGCCAATTCGGAGTACAATTAGTGGATGCCCCGCCAGTCGATCCTGAATGAGTACTGCGCAATTCACAGCTTCAGCCGCAGAGCCAAATTCCACCAACCACCCATCACCCATCGACTTGACTATCTTACCGTGGTGTCCGGCCACCGTTGGCCCGAATATTTCTGTGCGAAAGGAACGTAGGGCTGCAAGCGTGCCGCCTTGATCGACACCTATCAAGGCCGAATACCCAACGATATCGGCGGCCAACACTGCCACTAATTTTCTTTGCAATTTGTCTCTCCCGCTGAGGTGACGCTATTACGTACATGCAGCCGAAGCCAGTGCGTTGCCATGCATGAAGTTCATTCGGTTTAGCCGCGCACAGGCCGATCTGTATTACTGGTGATCGTGGCAATCCTTTAAGGCCTAAAGCCTTACGCTGGGTAACTCTATCCCGCCACTCGGTTCGGGATAGAATGAAAGTAGCCTTGCTGTCCGTTACGTTGGGGCATGCGGTTGTAGGCAAGGAGTTTCCAGTGCGCGATATTGTTGATTGGCTGACTGAGCTTGGATTGGCGAAGCATGCACCTTTTTTTGTTGAAGCTGAAATCGACTTTGAGACGCTGCCTGACTTGGTTGAGGATGACCTCAAGGATCTTGGGTTGCCTCTTGGTCCCCGACGTAAGATCTGGGGTGCGATCCAAAGGTTGAGTGACCTACCAAGCGCAACGGCAGCGCACGTACAGCCAGAACTGGTGGCATCCGAAACCGCCTCCGTTCCACAATCGGACGCCGAACGTCGTCACCTGACTGTCATGTTCGTCGACCTCGTTGGCTCGACTGAGATGGCAACACAGATGGACGCCGAAGACATGCGCGATGTCATCACCGGCTACCAGAACACAGTTGCAGGAGTTGTCAGCCGCTTTGAAGGCTTCGTCGCCAAGTTCATGGGCGATGGTGTAATGTGTTACTTTGGCTGGCCCCGCGCGAACGAGGATGACGCTGAACGCGCTGTACGTGCAGGCCTGTCGATCATTGACGCCGTCAAGAAAACCAAGGCACCCAATGGATCACCTCTCGCGACCCGCGTCGGTATCGCAACCGGTGTCGTCATCGTTGGCGACCTGATCGGCAGTGGTGCGACGCAAGAGGCTGCGGTGGTCGGTGAGACACCAAACCTTGCTGCGCGTCTGCAAGGGGTCGCGGGCCTGAACCAACTGGTCGTGGCCAAAGAAACGCAACGCTTGCTAGGCACGATCTTCGAACTTTCACCGCTCGGCGGACAAGATCTGAAAGGCATCAGTGGCCCCGTCGATGCCTATCTGGTCGAAGGTGACGCTTCGGTCCAAAGCCGCTTTGCCGCCCGCCAGTCAGGGACGATGACCCCCATCGTCGGGCGTGAGCGTGAGATCGAGTTGATGACCGAACGCTGGGCGCTGGCCCGCACGGGTCAGGGACAAGTGGTCATCGTTAGCGGCGAGGCGGGTATCGGTAAATCGCGGATAACGCAGGCGGTCATCGACGAAGTCGCCAAGGACCACCACACGCGGATTACCTTCCAGTGCTCGCCTTATCACGCAGACAGCGCCTTTTATCCGATCACGCAGCAGATATCGTTCGCGGCGGGGTTCACACCGTCAGACTCCCCTGATGCGCGCCTGGACAAGCTGGAAACGCTGCTTGGTCCTGATCAGGATACATTGCGGTTGATGACACCACTGCTGGGGCTCGACGGCGAAGCGCGCTATGGCGCATTAGACCTGACACCAGCCCAGCAGCGCGCCCGAACGATGCAGGCATTAACAGGGTTACTGGTCCGCCAAGCGGTGGCGCAACCGGTCCTGATTGTCTTTGAAGATCTGCACTGGGTCGACCCGACCTCGCAGGAGCTGCTGGATATCCTGCTGGATCAGATCACCGATCAGCCGATCATGATCCTCTCCACAGCCCGCCCGACATTCGAGTACGGCTTTGGCGGGCATCCCATCGTCACGAAGTTCGCGCTGAACCGTCTGGGCAAGGACCAGATCGGTGCCATCGTGTCCAAGCTAACGGGCGGCAAGGCGTTGCCGGATGAGATCATGGAGATCATCGCACAACGGACTGATGGTGTGCCGCTGTTCGTCGAGGAGTTGACCAAGACCATTCTGGAATCCGGCGCGCTGAAAGAAGCCGGCGAGCGATACGTCCTGAATGGCCCGCTGAGCACCATTGCTATCCCGACAACACTACATGACAGCCTGATGGCGCGTCTGGACCGGTTGAACCCGATCAAAGAAGTGGCGCAAACCGCCGCTTGTATTGGGCGGGAGTTCAGCCACGGACTGCTGGCGCAAATCTCACCCCTGCCGGAGACTGAATTATCCGAGGCCATGGAAGGTCTGATCGCAGCCGAACTGATCTATCGACGTGGCTTTCCGCCTGAAGCGACGTATCTGTTCAAGCACGCGTTGGTCCGTGATGCCGCCTATGAAAGCCTGCTGAAAGAGCGGCGCAGGGCGGTCCACACCCGCATTCTGACGGCATTGGAGGCAGACCCCGACAGCGCCCCTGAGCTTCTCGCCGTTCACGCCGAAGCTGCGAGCCTGACAAACCGCGCCATCGATCTGTGGGAAGCCGCCAGCAAAGCCGCCATCGCGCGACCGGCGTTTGATGAGGCGATCTCGCATCTTGGCCGAGCGATTGCTTTGATCACGCCTGCACTTGAAAACAGCGCAAGCCCGCCGTTTGAACGCGCGCTTGCGCTGCAAGTGCCGCTGAGCATGACCTATCTCTCCCGCAGAGGTCACTCGGCTGATGAAACACTGGAGGCGTTCCAAAAGGCGTTGGGTATTGCTGACAAAGTTGGTGAAACCCCATTGCGGTACTCAATCCTGTACGGCTTGTGGGTTGCCGCAGGAACCAGAGGGCAGCACGCGGATGCGTTACGCAGCGCGGAAGCACTTGTCGAGCAGACAACCAATGCGCCGAACACGGCCCCAATGGTGGTTGCCAACCGTGTTGCAGGTCTCTCGCACTTTTTTATGGGAAATTTTGCAGAGGCGCAACGATATCTTGACGTCGCTATGGCCAGCTATGACCCCATTGCACATGCGAGCCTCGCCAACCAGTTTGGGCAAGACATTGGCGCAGCAATCCACATTTCTCAGGCACTAAATTTGTTGATGTTGGGTAAGACGAGACGTGCTGCGACCCATTTGGACGAGGCCGAAAGCCATGCCAAGTCGACCGATCATAAACAGACAATCTGCTATTTGCTGATTATGCGAAGTCTATTCGACGTGATGTCCGGTGATCGTCCAGACTATGAGCGATGTCTGAGTGAAATAGCGCCGCTTGCTCAGGAACATAATCTGGGGCTCTGGCTGGCTTTCTTGCCAATGCTGGAAGAAAATCTCGCTGCGCATAAGGGCGACAAATCCAGCATCAAAAGATATCGAAAAAGCGCGGGGGCTGTAGTTGCCAATACAAAGTTTAAAACGAACATAGCTCACTTTCACATTGACCTTGCCCGATCAGCCATGGCGATGCGCCATCATAGCGGCGCGGCTGAACTCACCATGATGGCTCAAGATATGATCGACGAGACAGGAGAGACCAGTTCCCTGTCCGACCTCCACAGATTGCAAGCGACCATTGCTTTGGCAGAAGGTGACACAGTAGCTGCGGAAAAATACCTCGTTATGGCCCTCGACGTCGCTTATCAGCAAGGAGCCAAGCTATGGGAGCTGCGCGCGGCCATCGATCTGGCGGGCCTGTGGCGAGATCAGGGAAAGACCGCCGAGGCGATCGCTCTCCTCCAACCCGTCCATGACAGCATCGCAGAAGGCGATTGCCCCGAAGATCGGGCAACAGCGCAGGCTTTGCTGACGGATATGGCCGGGTAACGCGACTTTCGAAGCACCGGATGGAACGCTCGTTGTTGCCGAGGTGTCTGACGACGGGGACCTTCGAAGGTCTGCTTGAACGATTTCAAACTCTTATTTCGCTCCTGCAGCGAATGTCTGGTTCCCGCTCCTTCGTGGCCCTGACTGCTCCCGGCCCAGACCAGCCATTGAACCAGCCTTCCGACGCCGCAGTGCAGCTTCCTCAGACCGGTCGTTCGTGCATCGTGCAGCCTTTTCGGCGGTTGAAGGACCGCAGTGCGGAAAAGCTGCCGTCCGCTATGTAGCGGTTCATCGTTTTGCGGTCGCCAAAGTTGTAGCTGTGAAGAAGAAACTACTGCTGTCAGGGAAGGTTGGGCCAGAACGTATAATGGGCGGGAATGTCGCCAGTCAGACAGCCGCCGCGATTGCTTTTCCGCAGGTTACGGTATCTGCCGTCCCCCCAAGATCTCCGGTGCGCAACGCGGGATCGGTCAGAACGGATTCGATCGCGGTCATTATGCCTTGTGCGGCTTCAGGATGCCCCAGATGTTCTAGCATCATCGCACCTGACCAGATTTGACCGATCGGGTTGGCAGTGCCCTTGCCCGCGATATCGGGTGCCGAGCCGTGCACGGGCTCAAACAGCGAGGGGAACTTTCGCTCTGGATTGATATTGCCCGATGGTGCGATGCCGATGGTTCCCGTGCAGGCCGGACCCAGATCGGACAGGATATCCCCGAACAGATTTGATCCTACAACAACGTCAAAGCGATCAGGATGCAGCACAAACATCGCAGCTAAGATGTCGATGTGGTATTTATCGACTGCGACATCAGGATAGGTTTTCTGCATCTCAAGAACACGCTCATCCCAATAGGGCATCGTGATCGAAATCCCATTCGACTTGGTCGCCGAGGTCAGTTTCCCGCCACGTTTGCGTGCAAGATCGAATGCATATCGCAATATCCGGTCAACGCCCACGCGCGACATGACCGTTTCCTGCATGACAATCTCGCGGTCAGTCCCGGGGAACATCCTTCCGCCAATCGACGAATACTCGCCTTCGGTGTTCTCGCGCACGATCATCATATCGATATCGCCAGGACCGCGCCCTGCCAACGGAGAGGTCACGCCGGGCATCAGCTTAGCTGGGCGCAGACTGACATATTGGTCGAACTCACGACGGAACTGCAAAAGCGAACCCCATAGCGATACGTGATCCGGCACCGTATCCGGCCAGCCAACTGCACCAAAGAAAATCGCGTCATGGCCGCCAATCTGGTCTTTCCAGTTGTCCGGCATCATCTGGCCGTGTTGCTTGTAGTAGTCACATGACGAGAAATAAAATTCGTCAAAGTTAAAGTCCAAGCCATATTTTGTGGCGGCTGCGTTCAGGACACGCACCCCTTCGGGGACGACTTCCTTGCCAATCCCGTCGCCGGGAATAATCGCAATATTCATCTTGTTACTGGCCATAATCATGTCCTTTGTCGGTCGCTACGGGGGCTGATCGAGGTGAACGCTGCTTGGGTTCCCTCACAGGTCATCGTAGTGCCCCAAAATCATGCGGCGATCTATGTCCTCGCGCATCTCTATTGTCTAGGTTCAAGCTGCGACAAACAACCCAATTCCTGACTGTGGGTGTTTCAGCACCATGCAGTGGGGGGCTTAGCTGCCGACAGCGGCGTTTAATCCGATCAGAGTGAATGACGGGAAAGTCCGGCACAACGGACCTTGGTGCAACGTGCAGCGAAGGTCTGCAAGTAGCCCAATCTGACTAACTTTGGGATGCATCGAACGGCTGCTGTGCTCACACTTCGGAGTTGTCCCAGCTCCCTGTAGCTGCGTCAGCAACGGCCAAGCCTCACTTACTTAGCAGCATTTTGCCAGCGACCTAGATGCGCTCGAACCTACTGTTAAGAGACGGGGGGGGGTTAAAAGTCAGAAACCCGCTCTGCGCCACACCTGTTATGCCCCCACTCGCAGATTTTTTTCCCGACAAGGGGCAAAGTTTCGTGATGATTTCGGCTGAAGTTGCGGTATCTGGGTACGCCTTTGTTTTCCCATGGTTTTCATGAAAATAACTACTTTAAAACATAGGGTTGGGAACCAGATTTTAAGCGAAGGAAGGCGCATGCGCATCTGCAAGGTCCTGCGGTCAAAATAACAGAAAACCAGATCATTTTTCCCGAATGTTACCGCATACTTCGGTTTGACACAGACACGAAATCCGGAATGGACAGAAAACTGATACCTCTTAGCCGAGCAGTAAATTTGCCCCAATTGACAGGACCACTTCAATTACACCCGCCATGAAACTGAAAATGGCCGCGTGAGTTCTACGACCGCACCCCGCTAAAAATGGGGGGATTACTTAGGGACTGCGCGTCGTAGATGCGTCGATCATGCCGACGCTGACCGGCGGCAACACCAACGCGCCAACAATCATGATTGCAGAAAAATGTGCCGACATGATCAAGGCTGAATATGCGGCATAATGCCAACCGTTTGCTTGCCGTGCGCGGCATTTGGACGAAGGCGAAACCAAAGAGGAGCTTAAGATGGATGGTAATATGAATGCGTCTTACGTGGACGAATATGATGCGGCGCTGGGCGCGCTGGACGGGGCCAAAGACACGTGGGCACGGACAAGCGTCGCGGACCGTATCGCGCTTTTGAAGCAAGTCAAAAATAACTTGATGCACGTCGCGCAAGATTGGGCCGAAACGGCCACGCGCAAAAAACAGATACCCGAAGGATCACCGCTTGCAGGTGAAGAATGGACCTCGGGGCCCTATGCGGTGATGTCGGCATGCAATGGTCTGATCCTCACGCTGAGTGAGATGGACGGCAAAGCGTTCCTCAAACATCTGCCAACCCGTAAATTGACCACCGGCCAGATCGCCGTAAAGGTCATGCCACACTCGATCTGGGATCACTTGCTGCTGTCGGGCGTCAAAGCCGAGGTCTGGATGCAAGAAGGTGTCACGGCTACGAACCTGACCGGACATGCTGCGCTTGCCTATGACATCCCGGCTTCGCAGCGCACCGGCAAGGTCGCGTTGATTCTGGGGGCGGGCAACATCGCGTCCATTGCACCACTTGATGTGTTCCAAAAGTTGTTTTTGGAAAATCAGGTTGTTATTCTGAAGATGAATCCGGTGAATGACTATTTGACCGAATTTCTGCATGTGGCGCTTAAACCGCTGATCGACGTTGACGCCCTTCGCATTGTCAAAGGCGACGGCGCAGCAGGAGCATATCTGACCGACCATGTAATCATTTCGGAACTTCACATCACTGGCGCAGGGGCAACCCATGACGCGATTGTCTGGGGCACAGGGGCCGAGGGCGAAAAGAACCGCGCGGCCAACACACCAAAGAACGACAAACACTTTACGTCCGAACTTGGTGCTGTCTGCCCGACGATCGTGGTGCCCGGACCGTGGACACCTGCCGATCTTGTATTTCAGGCGGAACATATTGCCACGCAAAAATTGCACAACTCAGGCTTCAACTGTGTGGCCTGTCAGGTCCTGATCATGCCGAAAGGGTGGGACAAAGCCGTGCCGCTTCTTGCCCACGTCAATGACATCGCGCAGAAGTCCCATCGTGGCGCGTATTACCCTGGCGCAAAGGATCGTCTTGATGCCTTCGCGAAACAGGCGAAGACCCCGACATCAGTGACACGTGGGCCAGCGCCATCACTGATCATCAACGACGTCGATGACAGCGACTGGTTCAAAACCAACGAGGTGTTTGCGCCCGCAATGTCGACGCACGACATGGATGCGCCTGACGCTGCAACCTATCTGCGTAACGCCGTGACCTATGCCAACGATGAACTCTACGGAACCTTGGGGGCGAATATTCTGATCCACCCCAAGACAATCCGCGAGATTGGCAAAAAGCAGTTCGAGGAGATTATCGCAGGACTGCACTACGGCACCATCGCGATCAACGCATGGACCGGATTGGCGTTTCTGGCGACAGCCTGTCCGTGGGGGGCGTTTCCGGGTCACACACCACAAGACGTCCAATCGGGCATCGGAACCGTCCACAACACCTTCATGTTGGACAGCACCGAGCGGGTGGTTGTTCAGGCCCCTTGGCGACCGTTTCCGCGCGGGCTTTTATCAGGGCAGTTCACGTTGCTGCCGCGCCCGCCGTGGTTCATCACCAACAAGAAACAAGACAAAATGGGCAGCCTGTTGACCCAGTTCCAACACAAACCAAGCTGGTTCAAACTTCCCCGCATTTTCTTGAATGCGTTGTTGGGATAGCATCGCGCTTGGGCTGGATGCATACTTGCCTCCGGCCCGAACACGCCGCAATTTGATGCCATGACCGACATGCCAACGAAACTGAAAGTCCGCGCGCTGCGCAAGTCCGCAAAGCGGGACGAAAAGAAGCGCCAGATTGCAGAGAGTGCGATCGATGCACTTCAAGAACTGGGCTACGCCAACACCAGCTTGCGTGATATTGCTGCGAAAAGCGGGATGTCGCGGGGCATCTTGCACTACTATTTTGAAGATCGATCCGATCTAATCATCTATTGTGTCAGAACCTACAAACGGAATTTCGTCGACGGGATCATCACGGCACTGGACGGGGCAACCGACCGATCAGCGGTCATTGATACTTTGTCCGGGGCCCTTGCCCTTTCTATCGTCAAAGACGCAAAAACCCTCGGCGTCCATCCGTGTTGCCATCTCGGTGGACCCGACAAGATCGACGAACATCACTCTCAGGTGGCGGCGCTCTGCGTCCGATTGTGGAGAGGTTGCTTCCGAAGGCGTTGTAGAAACAGGGCCTTCAACTGGAGGTTTGGTGGTTGTTTCGGGGACTTCGCTCAGTCACTTGATCGCTCCCCATATCTTTTTTCGAGGACCAAGCGGCAAACCAAGTTCTTTCAGATCGTCTTCTTCAATATCTGAGCGCGTTTCAAAGTCGATTTCAGCTTCAACAAACAATGCGCCATGCTTCGCCAATCCAAGCTCAGTCAGCCAATCAACAATATCGCGCACTGGAAACTCCTTGCCCATCGCCGCCTATCCGCAGGGGACGCTCACTGTGCGCGATGGAGCATAGCTTTTTGACGTGCAAATACAATACTGGAACGCAAGGGGCGGAAAGCCGACTTTCGCTGCGCTTTGCATGGAGGTCCGCTTAGCGGGACAAACCCTGCCGTCCAAAGTAATGCATGCAACGTCTGAAGTGGTCCGGCAAAATTGGACAGCGTGCTAAGATGTATCCAACCCGAA
>NZ_JBALVJ010000068.1:0-18122 GCF_036961165.1 Sulfitobacter sp.
CGATGAAATAGGTGTCGTTGTCCGTACCGCCATCGATGGTGCCTAGAACGGTGCCACCAAAGCCGCGATAGATGTCATTGCCTGCGCCAAGCTGTACGTCACCGACGATGGTGCCGCGATTGACAACCGTGTCCGCGCTGCTTGACATGTCTATTGCAGGGCCTGTTCCGGTCGGGTCGATATCGCCATTGATCGTGCCACTATTGATCACCAGTCCGGCTGCAGTGAAGCCCACCTGACCCTGAATCATGCCGCTGTTCTGAAGCACCGTGCCTGTTGCATTGACGGACAATGCTCTGGCTGCGCCGGTAAGCGTGCCGTTGTTGATGATCGTGCTGTCGGTTGCTCCCGATCCGGTTGCAATGCCGCTGTTTCCGCCATTGATCGTCCCGGTGTTGACCAGCTTTCCGCTTGCCCCGTTGAAAAAAACCGCAGTGCCCACCGCGCCGGTCTCGATCGTGCCGCTGTTGGTGACCCTCGTGTTCGCAGCAAGGCTGAAAACCCCAAAGGACTGCGCTGCGATCACGCCGGTGTTGCCAACGGACACGTTGTCCACGCCCGTAAATATAGTGAAGCCGCTAAAATTGCCGTCGATCCGCCCGGAGTTGGACACGGCGCTGCCATCCGCCCCAGCTTGAAACACAATCCCGTCTCTGCCTGACAGCGTGCCGGAGGATCCAAGGATCACCCTATTCGACGCCCGAAGCCCAGCTTCGTCACCGTGGATCTGCCCGGTGTTCTGGATCTGCGTCAAAGAACCGGCGGTTGGTGCTTCCGAGAAGATACCGAAGCGGCCCCCGTCAATCGTGCCGGAATTGATGATGCTGTTGCGATCGCCATCGACTGTGATACCGTCGCGTCCACCGGCTATCTGGCCGGAATTGACAACAGTGTGCCCGTCGTTGTTCAGAGTGACGCCATTTTGGCCTCCGCGCATGGTGCCGCTGTTGTCCAGCGACAGGCCGTCCGCTGCTGCGCCGACAAACATGGCGTCGGTTCCGGCTGTGATGGTGCCGCTATTGGTGATCTCTGTGTCGTTCGCGTAGATGCTAAAGGCAAATCCCCCGGTCATCGATCCAGAATTGACCACCACAGCGCCTGTCCCCGTGGCTGCGATTAGCACCGCGCCCTGCCTGGAAAGGATGCTGCCTGCGTTGTAGACCGTCGCATCCGTTCCTTGGATATTTAGTGCGATGCTAGATGCTGCCAGTGATCCGGTCGGTAGGATATCGACCGTGACGTAGTTCGAGTTGACCCGAAGGGCCGCTCCCGTTCCGGACACGGCGAGGGCGCCCGCGATCTGTGCAAAACTGTTGTCGACGGTGTCGAACAGCAGTGCGTTGGTGCTGTTGCTGCTGACCAGCACCCTGTCGCGCAGGATGTAGTCGTCGCCGTTGCTGATCGTGTCGCCGGTGGTCTGATCGTTGCTGCGGATAATAAGTGCCATGAAATTCCTTAATTTATTTAACCGACATCCCCAAGCAGAACATCCTCCCGCATGCATGACGTTGTTTTGCGCACTGAACAAGCCTTCGTAACCCGATGTGCGGTGGTTCGGGAATCTGACGACCGATTTAAGCGCGACTTTCGATCTGGACGGCGAGATTGATCGGGGTTTTGGTCTGATTGGGGGCCGTTTGGGCAGACCAGCCAAGCCGTAGTTGTTACCGAATTACGTTGCTTTCCCTCCGCGCTTAACCAGAGATATTTGGCTTGTGGTGAACGTGTTGAGTCGCTCCACGAGTTTGTCACTATAATTTGTAGCACCAGCGTAGCACCGCCGGAAACGCAAAAGGCCACCCAAAGGTGGCCGTTAACATGCTGATGCTAATCAGAGAAATTGGTTGCGGGAGTAGGATTTGAACCTACGACCTTCAGGTTATGAGCCTGACGAGCTACCGGGCTGCTCCATCCCGCGCCAATTTCGTTTGGCTTTATTATGCCTGTCGGACAGGGAGCACAAGCACAAACCGGCATGAAAATCAGAAAAATTTGCGCCCGCAGCATTTCTAGGGGTAAGGCCCTTGTTGTGCGATCTAAGATAGGGCGGCTTGGGTGGCCTGAGTGCCGTTCTCTAGCGCGTCAATCATGATTCTGGCCTGCTTGAGATCGTCCAGCATCATGCCCCGTAGGTTCGCGCTGTCAGAGCTGCGCAGAATTGCAGATGGATGCACTGATATAAGCACAGGCAGCCCTTCAAGGCTGGTTTCAATCTTTCCGCGCCGTACCATGATTTGCGCGCCGTTCCCCGTCAATGCCTCAGCGGCGGCGGAACCGAGCGCCACGATCAGTGCCGGCTGAATGGTTGCGATCTCTTGCGTCAGCCAGATGCGGCAGGCTGATATCTCGGACCGGTTCGGGCTTTGGTGGATGCGCCGTTTTCCGCGAGGTTGGAATTTGAAGTGTTTGACCGCGCTCGTGGTATAGGCCGCACTGCGGTCCAATCCGGCTTCGCTCAAGGCGCTATCCAGCACCTGTCCTGCGGGGCCGACGAAGGGCTTGCCGCTTAGGTCTTCCCGATCGCCTGGTTGTTCCCCCACGATCATAAGGCGCGCGTCGTGCGGCCCATCGCCCGGAACAGCCTGAGTCGCTTGCGCCCCTATCGGGCAGCGGGCGCAGTCGTGGATGTTCTCAGCCTTAGCGCGCGCAGGTAGTCGGTCCAATATTCGTTCGGCGCGCATAGGTGGGAGCGTGGGGGCATCTTGTTGCATTTGATGCACGCGCGCCTCAGCTTGCGCGATAAGGCCGGGGATCAGGTCCGCTTCTGGCAGGTTCTTCCAGTATTTTTTGGGCATTTCCAACTGCATCGCTTTGATTTTAAGGCGAGCTGGATTGAAAATGTTGGCGTAGTAGGTGCGCCACAGGTTTTCGATTTCGTCTCTAAGATCAAGACGATCGCTGCGCAAAGCTTCATGGGTGAGCGTGCCGCCTTCGAACCTGGTGGTCACTTCTGGCGTGACAATCACCCAATCCATGTCTGCAAATCGTCGAGTGAAGAAGCCTGCGATCAACTCCTCGATGCAGTGGTCAGGCTCAAACCAGCTGAGGAACTGGCGGCGGTTGGCACCCTGCGGCGTTACTTCGCGAAAGCGTACGAAAGCTTTCATTTTGTGCATGTCACGGCGGATGTTTTTAGCCAATGCTTCGAGTTGTTGCACCTCGGCGTCGGCGCGGTTGCCCAGCAGGCCTGCATTGCCGCGACAGCGCAGCAGAACGCGGTAGAGTAGATCGTGCGCGCCTGTGGCACGGCTGGCACAAACAAGCTTAGCCAGAGGTAAAAAATCTTTCGGCATGGTCATTGGTTGTGCCGCGGGCAGGGCAGCGCCCGACCCAAATAGCCCGCATTCAGCCCCCTCCATCCTCCACTGGATCTGATCTGGGGACACATTATTGCTGGCTAGCGCGCGTGCTGCATCGCGCCATGCCGCGAAGACGCCCAGGCGGGGCAGGGACGGTGCGTAGATCACAGTAGGCTCAATTGCTCTGGCGGTGGTGCGAACCGTGCGCGCAGGTTGGCCGCGTCGGTCATGCTGCCCGGCGACCAGTCGCGCGTGACAATGAACGGTTTGGCCTTGTTCACCAGCGCCCCTATGCGTTTGAGATCACCAAACCCCAGCGCCCCGTTCCGTCGTGCTGACAGGATGCGCGCCACCGATTTTGTTCCGAAACCCGGAACCCTTAGCAGCAGACCGCGCGATGCGCGGTTGATATCCACCGGGAATATTTGCCGGTTGGACAGCGCCCACGCCAGCTTTGGGTCTATTTCAAGATCCAGCATCCCGCCTTGTGAGGACGTCACTATCTCATCGGCCTGATACCCGTAAAACCGCAGCAGCCAATCTGCCTGATAGAGCCGATGTTCGCGCATCAAAGGCGGTTTGATCAGCGGGAGAGAGGCCGCGCTGTCCGGAATGGGGGAGAAGGCAGAGTAATAGACCCGCTTGAGCTTGTACGAGCTATAGAGCCGCGTTGAGCTGTTCAGGATCGTCGCATCATCCGCACCGTCCGCACCCACGATCAACTGCGTGCTCTGCCCGGCCGGCGCAAATTTCGCTGCCCGTCTTCCTGTGTGCGTCCGCTCCTTTGACGCTTGCTTGCGCAGCTCCACCCGTCCCATGGCGCGGCGTATTTCATCGCCGTTCTTCTCGGGGGCGTAGGCTTTGATGCCGGCGTCAGTGGGCAATTCGATGTTCATAGACAGACGGTCAGCCAGTAAGCCTGCTTGCTCTATCAGCTCCGGCGCGGCGTCTGGAATCGTCTTTAGGTGAATGTAGCCCCGGAAGTTATGGGTATGGCGCAACTCGTGCGCGATGCGCACCATGTCTGCCATCGTGTCATCGGGGCTTTTGATGATGCCCGAGGATAAAAAAAGTCCCTCGATGTAGTTACGGCGGTAGAACTCGGTCGTCAGATGCACGACCTCTTCTACCGTGAACCGCGCGCGCTGCACGCTTGATGAGACACGGTTGATGCAGTAGGCGCAGTCGTAGATGCAGAAGTTGGTCATCAGGATTTTAAGCAAACTGATGCAGCGGCCGTCCGGCGCGTAGGCATGGCAAATGCCCGAGCCTTCGGTACTTCCCAACCCCTTCCCATCAGCACTGTTGCGTCGCGTTGTGCCAGAGGAGGCACAAGACGCGTCGTATTTTGCAGCATCGCTCAGCACAGCGAGTTTTTCTTGGAGAGTCATTTTTGTCATAATGTTCATATAATGTTCTCACCGCTCTTCTGGCAATAGCGGAGCGCTGCAAAGCATTTTTGCCGCAGGGGGAACTTTCCCCGCTGCCGTGCGTTTGTGGTCATGATTAAATATCTCCTCACCGCAGCCGCCATCGCCCTCCCAGCCGCTTTGACTGCGGAGGCGGTGGGCGAAGTCGACGTTGACTGGTTTGGCAACGATTTGATCATCGAAGCTCTGGCAGATCCCGAAGTCGAAGGCGTTACTTGCCACATCACCTATTTCGAGCGGGGCATTATTGACCGCCTGCAAAAGGGTAACTGGTTCGAAGACCCATCCAATTCTTCTATCTCTTGCCGTCAAACCGGCCCGATCAAAATAGGCGACATCGACCGGAGCGATGAGGGTGAAGAAGTCTTCCGCGAGCGCCGTTCTATCGTGTTCAAATCCCTTCGTGTAAAGCGGATCTTTGACGAGAAGAACCAAACGCTGATCTATATCAGCCACGCGCGCGAGATTCAGAACGGTTCGGCCAAGATGTCCCTGTCGACGGTGCCGCTGTACCAGCCATCACAATCCGATTGAACGTTGGCAAAGCGCCGCGCAGTATTGCGCGGCCTATCCAAGACCTGTTGCCTTGGGCATCCAATACGATAGCATACGCGCAAAACCATAACTCCAAAACGGGGCAGCAGTATGCAACTATCACGCCGGAAATTCGCAGTGGGCCTTGGGGTCCTCACACTCTCATCTTGTGGCGGTGCGCCCGCGATGCGGAGCAGCGCCAATATTGGCGGAGCCTTGCCTGCTGACCTTCTGCCAACCCCCAACGCTGGCTATGATGCTTGGGTCTCCAGCTTTCGCGCACGGGCGGCAGGGCAGGGGATCAGCCAATCCACACTGACCAACGCGTTTCGCGGCACCGGATATCTGCCCGGCTGTGTCAAACGTGACCGCAACCAGACTGAATTCAAACGCAGCCTTGAGGATTATCTTGCGATTGCCGCGTCTGACGAACGGATCAGCAAGGGCCGCGCCGCCTTCGCGCGCCACCGCAGCACATTACAGACGCTCGAGGGGCGATATGGCGTCGACGCCGAGATCATCTGTGCGATCTGGGGCCTTGAGAGCTTCTTTGGTGAGCGTCGCGGCGATGTGCCGGTCGTATCCGCCACTTCCACGCTGGCCTTTGACGGGCGGCGCGGAGCGTTCTTTGAAAAGCAACTGATTGCGGCGCTGAAAATTGTCCAGAACGGAGATATTTCTGCCTCACGCATGACGGGATCATGGGCCGGTGCTATGGGGCACACTCAGTTTATTCCGACATCCTATCAGGAATTTGCCGTCGACTTTACTGGCGACGGCCGCCGCGATATCTGGTCCGAAGACCCCACAGATGCGCTTGCGTCAACAGCGGCTTACCTGCAGCGCAACGGCTGGACGCGCGGTGTCAGATGGGGCGGTGAGGTTGGCAACGGCGCGCCTCAGGGCAGCATCATCCAACCGCAGCCCGGTGGTCCCCGCTTTGCGGTGACAAGCAATTTCCGTGCAATTAAGCGCTACAATAACTCGGACGCCTACGCGATTGGTGTGGGCCATCTGGCTGACCGTATCGGTGGCGCGGGCCCGTTGCGTGCTAGCTTCCCGCCGGATGCCAATGGCCTGACGAAGGACGATCGGGTGGCGTTGCAACAACGCTTGACTGCGCGTGGCTTTGATACTGGCGGTACAGACGGCGTTATCGGCCCGAACAGCGAAAAAGCGATCAGTGCCTATCAGGCGAGCAAGGGGGTGCCAGTTACTGGCAAGCCTTCGCAGGAATTGTTGCGGGCGCTGGGCTAAAGCCACATGGGCGATGGGTTGGAGGCGACCCGTACCCATAGGAAACAGTTCAATGCGAGTTTGCCAAATGTAAGATCGCGGCCACATTCAGGGCCGCGATCAACAATGCATCGCGCAGCGCCGTGCGGTGAATGAGCAAAAGCCAGCCATCGCACCTTGCGACGAAATGCTCGGCGCATTCGGAGAAACGAGTATGCGCTTCTACTCTGGGCTGCTGGCAATCTTATGAATTTAAAAAGAAACGCCAAATTACACGCGTAAATTGAAGATAACTAATTTTGTAATAACTTGCCTTTTTTGACCTCATTCCGCGATTGGCGAGAATTTGAAAACAATCTGGAATTTCTTTTGCATGCGTAAAGTTTTGTGCCGCCTCGTCCCACTTTCTTTCGCAATTGTGACAGCGTGTGGTCCGGCGCCTGATGCGCACTCCAGACGTTCTGACGTCTTTCTGATGAGCTTTTCTTCGCAGGACCAATACGCGAATGAGCAAAGCGAAACTCTTGCAGCTTTGTCGCGTAGGGTCTTGGTGCAAACAACGCTCAAGGGTGCGGGGGGCGGCGCTGCGCTGGGGTGCGGCATAGCCGTTGTTTCGGTGGGAAACGCTCAAAACTGTGTGATTGGTGCGGCATCCGGTGCCGTGGGGGGGGGGGGGCTGGTTGGTAAAGCTATCGGCAAAAAGAAGATTGAACGCCAAGTCGACACCGTTACGCCCAGCGCCGTCGTCCGAACTTTGCGTAGAACCAACGCCCAGATGGCACTGGTGCAAACATCCCTGCCAGAGCGGTTGGCCGTTCAGGACAAAGCGCTTGCCCGGCTTGATCTACAGCACGCGTCGAAGGTTATCAGCACGAAGCAATATGTTCGCGCCCGTGCGGCTATCCGGACAGAGCGCAGTGCAATGGCTTCAGCCCTGATCGAAACCGAAAAAACGCCACCCGCACTGCCAATAATCTGCGTAATGCTCGCAGTGAAGGGCAGGGAGGTTTGGACCGGCATATCTCCGTGTCCGAGAATTTGGCCCGCACGGCAAGCTCGATCCGCTCGGATATTTCTCTGCTTTAACACCGACGGTCGTTGTCGTGAGTGTACCGTTTTGAGGTTGCAAAAATCGAGGCAAAACGTCACCGTCGGCACTCAAATAAATCCCGGAGGAGGAGTTCTGATGAAAACCCTGATCAAGTCTACAATGACAGCTCTTGCGCTCACCGCTTTGAGCGTGAACGTGGCATCTGCTGAAACCCGTATCACCTATAAATCGGCAAAAACCGGCTCGTCCTACTACCAGATGGGCGTTGAACTGGCTGAGGCTATGAAGGCAGGGACCGATGGCAATGTCATCGTCACTGTCGAAGAAAGCCAGGGTTCCGTCCAGAACGTGATGGAAGCGCGCGCGCGCGGTGGCGACTATGTCTTTACAACACCGCCGGCATTGGTGCGCCTTGCCCAAGGTGGCAAAGCCATGTTCGAAGGCAAAGGTGATCCCAAGTTCGATGAGATTCGCGCCCTGTTCCCGATCCCGTCCCTGACCATGCATTTCGTCATGTCCAAAGACAGCGGCGTGACTGATATCACGGGTCTTGAAGGCAAAACCATTCTGCTTGGCAAAGGCTCTTTCGGGGCGACCGAGGGTGAGAAATATCTGGGACTGTTCGGCATGGCCGAGAAGGTGAAGATCGCGGATGCCGAGCTTTCGAATGCGGTTGCCGCGCTCAAGAACGGGCAGATCGACGGGTTCGTGACGGCAGGCTCATGGCCTGCGCCCAACGTGATCGAAGCGGCAGCCTCCACGCCCGTCACTGTGTTGTCTATGTCCGATGACCAGATCGCACAAACCAAACGCACCATGCTGACAATCCCTGCAGGCACGTATGCTGGGCAGGACATAGACATCACCACAACATCGCTGCCGGTTGTCGCTTACACCACCACGGGTATGGATGATGACACCGCCTACCAGTTGACCAAAACCTTTTGGGAAAGCAAAGCCAAGCTGGGTGAAAACGCACCTTGGTGGAATGGCGTGAACGAAGGCCTGATGAACACCATCGAAGGAACGATCCATCCCGGCGCACAGCGCTACTATGAAGAGGCAGGCATTGCCCTGACCGACGCACAGAAGTAACAGGCGCAAACAGGCTGGATATAAGGTCCGGCCTGTTTCTACTTCTTTGCGATAAGGCCACATTCCCATGACAAAGCTTTTTGACGGCCGTTTACAAAGCGCGCTGTGGTTGCTGCTAGCGACCTGTCTGGTCGGCTATCACCTGATGTTGGTTTTCTCTGGTCTGCTGCCCAACCTTGTCAGTCGGCCGTTGCATATGGCCTTTATTTTGCCCTTCGTGCTGGTGTTTGGCGCCAAAAGCCGCGCATCGCTGCTTAGCGGGGGCATTCTGGCCGCACTAGGCGTGGCGGCAGCCATTTGGATCGCAGTGAACAGCGATAGCCTTGGTGACCAATACGGTTTCCTCGAGAGTGATTTCCAAACGCTGGTGGCGACTGTCCTGCTTGGCGTCACGCTGGAGGCTGCACGGCGCGCGATTGGATGGCCCCTGCCCATCGTTGCGGGGCTTGCGCTGCTTTACGGCCTGTACGGCCAATATATCCCGGGCCAATTCGGCCATTCCGGCACGCCGACCGCCAGCTTTCTGGGCACGCTTACTATTGCCGAGGGAGGGATATGGGGTTCGCTCACCGGGGTGTCGGTTAGTGTTGTGGCGATCTTCGTGATCTTTGGCGCGGTCCTGAATGCTGGCGAGGCGGGGCAGGGCTTTATGAATGTTGCCGCCGCCGCCGCAGGGCGGCTCAAGGGCGGTGCGGCCAAAGTGTCGGTGATCTCATCTGCGCTATTTGGCTCTATTTCCGGCTCTGCATCGGCCAATGTAGCCTCTACCGGCGCAGTCACCCTGCCGGCCATGACCAATCTGGGCTATCCAAAGCGTTTGGCAGCAGCAGTCGAAGCTGTCGCGTCCTCGGGCGGTCAAATCATGCCTCCGCTGATGGGCGCCGGAGCGTTTGTGATGGTTGAGCTGACAGGCGTCCCCTACACGTCGATCATGGCGGCGGCGGCCTTGCCCGCGTTCCTCTATTTCCTCGCCGTCTGGTTCGGCATCAATGCCTATGCGGGGCGTTTTGATCTTAAAGGCGTTGCCCTTGAAGACCGGCCCGCGCGCCGCGATGTAATAATCACCTCGCTGTTCTTCCTTGTGCCCTTTTCCGCCCTTCTCTGGGCGATGTTCGTAGCGAAATATACGCCGGAATACGCCGCTGCACTGGCTATCCTCGTAGGCGCGCTGCTGTTGCTGATAAACGGAAATCTGCAAAGCCGCCGCGGCCAGATCATCGAGCGCTTTACCAGTGCTGTCATGAACGCAGCCAAACAGGTGTCGATGATCGCATCCATCATCCTGTGCGCCTCGATCATCATTGGTGTGCTGTCAATCACGGGGCTTGGGGTCAAGCTGACCTCGCTGATCCTTGAAGGGTCTGGCGGGCTCCTCTGGCCGTCGCTATTGCTGACCGCGCTTGCCTGCCTGCTTCTGGGGATGGAGGTGCCGACAACGGCGGCCTATGTGATCTGCGTTTCAGTGGCGGGGCCGGCGCTGATGAAGCTGGGGCTGGAGCCGTTGCAGGCGCATTTGTTCGTGTTCTGGTTCGCGCTGTTGTCGACCATCACACCGCCGGTTTGCGGCGCGGTATTCATTGCTGCGGGCATGGTCGGAGAGAACTGGCTCAAGGTTGCGCTGACCGCGATGGCGCTGGGCGTGGGCCTTTACATCATTCCGCTCGGCATGATTGCGAACCCCGACATCCTGCGACTGGCCCAAGACCCGTTTGCTGCGCTTGTTGCCATGCTGCGGATCGCAGCGGGGTTGATGTTGATCTCTTACGGGTTGATCGGCGCACAACGCGTGCTGCCAACAATCCTGATGGTTGGCGCGGGGTTGGCAATTGTATTTTCGGGACTGCTGTTCTGACAACCCTGACATTTCGGAACGAAATATAGGGCTATAGCTTTCGATTTTGTGCAGACCGTTCCAATTGGTGTGGTGCCCTTAGTTAGGGGTAACTGGACATGGCGAGTCGTGCGGTGAAGCTCTTCGATCAGGCAAATATGCAAGAAACTGATCGGTGTGGTTGAAGCGGGCCGTATTCACGATGTGTTGATGTTCACTTTGGCTGATCCCTACGTGACGGGTAAGTTCCCCTTTGACAAATTGGGCAATTTCTACGACCTGAAGGCTATTAATGAGGCCGTGGCTGACGACGAGCGCGGCGTGACAGTAAAATCTATTGTTAGAATGACCCCTGAAGCCTGATTGAAAGAGAGCACAGTCGCCAGCGACAGGCGAAAGTGGTCGCTCGCAGTATTCGAGCTACTTGTAGAACTGACTTTGATGCAGGAGAAACTAATGCAGCGCGCGCAGTTTGAAATGAAAACGAAAATGCTACTGCTCTTGTTGGCTGCGATGCTTACACCTGTCACCGGCTTACAAGCGCAAGAAGGGCCACCGCCTGCTGCAGTCACGGTGGTCACGCTTGAAAAGCAGAACGTGACGCAGACGCGGGTTCTACCGGGTCGCGTTGTGGCGCTGGGCGTCGCCGAGGTGCGCCCACAAGTCTCTGGAATCATTCTGGAGCGGCTGTTTGTAGAAGGCAGCGAAGTAACTAAGGGCGATCCGCTATACCAGATTGACGATGCGATCTATGGCGCGCAGGTGCAGATGTCCAAAGCTACAGTCGAGCAGGCACAGGTAGCTCTGAGCAATGCTGAAAAAGACCAAAAGCGGAATGCCGAATTGTTTGTGCGAAAAGTTGTGAGCCAGAAAGTGGTGGATGACTCGAATGCACTCCGAGACGAGGCATATGCGGCGTTCCTTGTTGCGCAAGCCCAGCTTAACGCGGCGCAAATTGATCTGGACCACTCCATTATTACGGCCCCGCTCTCCGGTGTGGTTGGCCGGGCGCTAACCACGCCCGGTGCGTTGGTGACAGCGGCGCAGGCCGATCCTCTGGCGGTCATTCGTCAAATTGACACTGTCTATGTTGATGTAACTGCATCTGCCGCCGACATCGTGCGCCGTCGCCGTGCGATCAAACTGGCAGGTGGCGATGTGGTCGCAACTATTGATCCCAGCGTGACGCTAAGCTTGGCGGACGGTTTCGAGTACGATCAAACCGGCAGTGTTCTTGCGATTGAGCCTCAGGTTGATCCGCTCACAGGCGTATCGGTTTTGCGTTTGAAATTCCCGAACCCTGACGGAATTTTGCTGCCAGGCATGTACGTGAACGCGACAATTCCTTTCGGTGCTGAGCAGGGCGTTATTCTGGCACCTCAACAAGGTGTAAGCTTTGACCGCCGTGGTGAACCGACTGCGCTGGTGGTAAATGCCGAAAACGTTGTTGAGCCGCGTACTCTCAAGGTTGAGGGGACCCGTGGCAGCGATTGGATCGTAACCGACGGGCTTGTCGAGGGGGACCGGATCATTGTTGCGGGTCTTCAGAAAACAGCGCCCGGAGCGGTTGTGAATCCTCAGGAACAGACCCAAGGCGATAGCGCCGAACAGTCTGACTAATGCCAGCATCGCGGCATAAAGTGATTTACGACAAGGATACCTAATGGCACGTTATTTCATCGACAGACCCATTTTTGCTTGGGTCATTGCAATCATGCTTATGGGCTTGGGCATTCTGTCGATCATGATCCTGCCGATTGCGCAGTATCCGCAGATCGCGCCGCCTTCGGTTCAGGTGTCAGCCGTTTATCCCGGTGCATCGGCGCAGACCGTTAATAACACTGTGACGCAGGTGATCGAAGAGCAGATGACGGGTCTTGATGGCCTGCGCTACATCAACTCGTCTTCCACATCGACCGGTGCTGCCAACGTCACCCTGACCTTCGAGACAGGTACTGATCCCGACATCGCGCAAGTTCAGGTCCAGAATAAGCTCAGCCAAGCGACAGCGCTTTTGCCCGAAGCGGTTCAGCGGCAGGGTGTCACTGCGAGCAAATCAGCCGGCGGCTTCATGATGGTTGTGGCGCTGGTGTCCGAAGACGGGTCGCTGGATGCGGTGGATTTGTCAGATTACCTTGTTACGAACCTAGTGGATGAATTTAGCCGCCTCGAAGGGGTCGGAAACGTACAGGTCTTTGGGGCGCAATACGCCATGCGGATCTGGCTGAACCCGAACGAATTGGCGGCTTTTCAGCTGACTCCAACGGATGTTGTAGCTGCAGTGTCCGCGCAAAACGCACAAGTTTCTGCAGGTTCATTCGGATCACTTCCCGCTATTGATGGGCAAGCCCTAACTGCGACTGTGACTGCCCAATCTCTCCTGTCGTCACCCGAGGATTTCGAGCAGATCGTGATCCGCGCCGAAGCTGACGGTGGTCTGGTTCTGCTGCGCGATGTTGCTCGGGTCGAGATCGGTGCCGAAAACTATGCGACGTCCGCACGTTTCAACGGCTCTCCCACTGCCGGTATGGCGATCCAGCTGGCCACTGGTGCAAACGCGCTGAACACAGCCAAGCTGGTCGAAGAGCGGTTGGAGGCAGTCTCTGCCTTCTTTCCTGAAGGCGTGAAACATGTCGTCCCCTATGACACGACACCCTTTGTCGAACTCTCAATTGAAGAAGTCGTTGTGACCCTGTTCGAAGCGGTCGGGCTGGTGTTTTTGGTGATGCTGCTGTTCCTGCAGAACCTTCGCGCAACCCTGATCCCGACATTGGCTGTGCCTGTGGTCCTACTCGCCACCTTCGGCGTGATCGCGGCATTCGGCTTTTCCATCAACTCGCTGACGATGCTTGCCATGGTGCTGGCAATCGGTCTGCTGGTGGACGATGCGATTGTTGTCGTCGAGAACGTCGAGCGATTGATGGAGGAAGAGGGCCTTGATCCCTACGAGGCAACCAAAAAATCTATGGGTCAGATTACCGGCGCGTTGATTGGTATCGCGTTGGTTCTGTCTGCCGTGTTTATCCCCATGGCCTTCTTTGGAGGCTCAACCGGTGTGATCTATCAACAGTTCTCGATCACCATCATTTCGGCAATGGCGCTGTCTGTTCTGGTTGCGTTGACGCTGACACCTGCGCTTTGTGCGACGCTTTTGCGCAAGCCCGAACATGGGGCGAAAAAACGCGGTGTGTTTGGTCTGTTCAACAAGGGTTTTGACAGCGTGCTTGGCCGCTACAGCAAATCTGTAGGATGGTTGATCCGCAGGCCGGTGCGCGTAGGGCTGGTGTACCTGCTGATCGGCGGTCTAATGATCCTGCTCTTTATCCGCACACCGACCGGATTTTTGCCGGATGAGGATCAGGGCATTCTGTTCACCATCGTCCAAGGCCCGACAGGATCAACGTCCGAAGCGACGAACCGCGTACTGGAAAAGGTTTCTAACCACTATCTGGAGAACGAATCTGATTTGGTGAAGTCGGTATTCACGGTCAGCGGTTTCAGCTTTGCAGGACAGGGTCAGAACATGGGCCTTGCTTTTGTTGGCCTCAAAGATTGGTCAGAGCGGGAAGGTCCAGGCCAAGGCGTATCGGCAATTGCTGGACGGGCGTTTGGCGCGTTCTCGCAAATTCAGGAGGCGTTTGTCTTCCCTATTGTTCCGCCAGCTGTGATCGAGCTTGGCAACGTCAGTGGTTTCGATTTCTACCTTCAGGCCCGCAACGGTCAAACCCACGAGGAACTTCTCGCTGCTCGCAACCAACTGATGGGCATGGCCGCGCAAAGCGACAAGATTGCATCGGTCCGCCCCAATGGGCTGGAAGACGCCGCACAGTTCGATATCGACATTGACTGGCGGGCTGCAGGTGCGATGGGCCTGTCGGCGACGGAGGTTGGCAACATGTTGTCGATCGCGTGGGCTGGCCGCTATGTGAACGACTTCATCGATAACAGCCGCACGAAGCGGGTCTATGTCCAAGGTGACGCGCCGTATCGCATGGTGCCCGAAGATCTCGAACATTGGAGGGTCCGAAACGCCACAGGCGGACTGGTCCCCTTCTCGACGTTTTCAAAGACGAGCTGGAAATACGGCGCGCAGGGGCTTTATCGCTATAACGGCGTGGCAGCAGTGCAGCTTCAGGGCAGCCCGGCTGAGGGGGTTACAACCGGTGAGGCCATGACAGAGATGCAGGCGCTTGCGGAGCAGCTACCACCGGGGTTCGAAATTGCATGGACCGGCCTTTCGTTGGAAGAGATCGAGGCGGGCGGCCAAGCTGGCCTGCTCTATGCACTTTCGCTTGCGGCGGTGTTCCTATGCCTTGCAGCCTTGTATGAAAGCTGGTCGATTCCCTTTGCGGTGATGCTGGCGATGCCAATCGGCATCGTGGGCGCGCTAGTCGGCGCATGGCTGGGAGGGTTTGCCAATGGGGTCTATTTTCAGGTTTCCTTGCTGACCGTGATCGGACTTACCGGTAAAAACGCGATCTTGATCGTCGAGTTCGCACGCGAACAGGTCGATGCTGGTGCTTCATTGTACGACGGCGTTGCAGAAGCTGCGAAACAGAGATTTCGCCCGATTTTGATGACGTCCATGGCGTTCTCGCTGGGTGTTATGCCTCTGGTGCTTTCGTCCGGCGCAGGATCGGGTGGACGGACTGCCATCGGGTCAGGCGTTCTGAGCGGGACCATCTCCGGTACGGTACTGGGTGTCCTGTTCGTGCCGGTATTTTTCGTCGTCATCCATCGGCTGACACGTAAAAAAACCTAAGAGACGGCTCCATACAAAGAATTGCCTGCCCTTTCGGGGCGGGCGAAGTCGCCGCTTTCGACCTTGCAGTCCGCGTCTATCTTACAGCCGCATGCTGCCATCCGCATTAAAAATGCAGAGCGCGCCAGAGCGACATGCCTGCTAAATCGGGAAGCAATATTTTGAAATGTCAGTGAAACATGGTGCTGCTGGAGGGCATTGTAACCCTATATCTTGGGGTGCAGCGGTACACCTGAAAATGCCGATAGGCCATATTTTATAGGTCATTCCTGTGTTTTGGTATTCCACGGCGCACCGCCTCATACTATATGTTGAGGGTGGACTGGAAGGTGGGCCAAAAATGAGGGCATTGAACAAGCTATCGGCGCAGGCAGTGAAGGCTGCTCAGGCGGGCAAGTATTCCGATGGCGGCGGATTGTGGATTTTCAAGAAAGATGATGGCGGCGGCAAATGGGTGCTGCGTGTTCACGTCCACGGGCGGCGGCGTGAAATGGGGCTGGGCGCATATCCCCGCGTATCGCTCAAAGAGGCGCGGCTGGAAGCGGACAAGTGGCGCAGGGTATCCCAACAAGGCAAAGACCCGATCAAGGAACGCCAAGCCGCCCGGCGTGCGTCCAAGCGCAACCTGCACCTGCTCGGCGATATTGCCCTAGATGCATTTGAAAGCCGCAAGGCTGAACTGAAAGGTGATGGGCTGGCAGGGCGCTGGTATTCTCCGCTGGAACTGCACATCCTTCCCAAGTTGGGCAAGGTTCCTGTGTCCGAGATTGACCAGCGCGACATTCGCGACACCCTTGCGCCGATCTGGCACGAAAAGGCGCACACAGCCAAGAAGGCCATGAACCGTTTGGGTATCTGCATCCGTCACGCTGCGGCGCTGGGCTTGGATGTTGATATTCAGGCCGTGGACAAAGCCAAGGCGCTGTTGGGGAAGCAGCGGCACACGACACAGAATACCCCCGCGCTGCATTGGCGCGATGTCCCCGCCTTCTATCAATCGCTGGACCAAGGGACCGTGACCGAACTCGCCTTGCGCTTGCTTATCCTCACGGCAGTACGGGCTGCGCCGTTGCGGTTCCTGCATCTGGATCAAATTGAGGGCGATGTCTGGACCATTCCTGCGGAGGCTATGAAGGGCCGTAAGGACGCGACCAGCGACTTTAGGGCCCCGCTATCATCGGAGGCGCTGGCGGTGATCGAACAGGCCAGGCCGTTTGCGCGTGATGGTTTTCTGTTCGCTGGGGTGCGCAAGGGTGTTATCTCGGATGCCACGATGTCGAAATACATGGACAGGCGCGGCATGGTCGAGCGTCCGCACGGGTTCCGGTCTTCATTCCGGGACTGGACCGCAGAGGCCACAAACACGCCGCGTGAAGTCGCTGAAATTTGTTTGGGCCATGTATCGGGCGGCGCGGTGGAACTGTCGTACAGACGGACGGACTATCTTGAGCAACGGCGGGCTTTGATGGAGCGTTGGGGAAGTAGCCTAAATTCCAGTCAAGGTGAGACAGGTGTTGTGGTGGCAATCAAATGAACATTGATCTTTTTACTAAGGATGGAGCGTTCCGACCCAATGCAGATCAAACGCTCGCAAGCATTCTGGCATATCCTAATTTTCAAGATTTCGATGAAAGACGGCAATGCAAATTGCTACTTATCGATGAATCCTACAGGGAAAAGGTAGTTGGCCCAGAAGCCTAAACACTGACCAAGATAACCGAAGAGTTAATAAAGGCCCATGACCGTGTCCTAGGGCAACGTGCCGTCGCAGGGGTTACATTGGTTTGCTTCCGACTTCTGGAGTTGCGTGGCGTTCAAAACCCAACCCTTTATGGCGCGACAAAATTAGCGTCTGAGTATCTTAAATCTGTAATAAAGCGTGATGGTGTTGGCTTTGAAGCAGGAACGGAGACGGATGAACGTGGAAACTTTAAGAGGGTTCGCTCGGCGTCTGGCAGAGCTGATATCGAGAAACGGTTCCGATCTTTTAGGAGTACGGCAACTTTTATTGCAGTCGAGCTTTTTTGCTCCGACCCAGCGAAGTATCCGATAGGGATGGAACACTCCGAAGACTATTTGGCGAGGCTTATACGAACCGCTTTTGAGCTTGAGACGAGAATCGCTGATAAATACCCTCAATACTTCCCTAATATTTGGCGAGTTGGTCCATTACCGGACAATATATTGGAAATTGAGCCCTATGATTTTGCGCCCAGAGAAGATTGGGACATTCTGCCATGGGTAAAAAATGTTCATTCTCTATGGTGATTATGAGAATCCTGTACGGTCTCTAATAGGCGCATATTTTGAAATAACTAACTCTGTGTTTTTTGGTTGCTAGTGAAGCAACACGGAGAACCACAATGCGCTATCTAACCTTCCGCGATCTACAAGCCAAACTCGGAGGCCGTGGTCGCACGACAATTTTACGCGACTGTGAGTTGGGCCGTTTGCCCAAGCCCGTTAAAATCGGTTCCCGTCTTTACTGGAGCGAAGCGGACATCGACGCGACCCTACAAGAACTTGCAAACTCATAACTTCACCCCCCGCCATGCAAAGCGCATGGGCGGCGGGTGGAGCGTTTTCCGTGCAAGGAATGTAATCACCTTACGCCCAGCGCCTTGCGGCATCAACCGTAAGGACGAAACTATGAAATCCGATCAATTCTACTCAGGCGGAACAAAAATCCGCTGGACCTGTAAGGCGCTATTGGACCTGCGCGAAATCTCGCACGCAACCGAAATCAGCGAGATGCGTGGCTGGCGTCTCGGTGCCATTATCCACCGTCTGAAATCGGACTACGGCTGGCCTATCAAGACCCGCTACCGCTCACCTGAAGTGGTCCGGCAAAATTGGACAGCGTGCTAAGATGTATCCAACCCGA
>NZ_JBALVJ010000069.1:0-17802 GCF_036961165.1 Sulfitobacter sp.
CTGCGCTATGTCGCAGCCGTTTCTGCGGCCCATTATTGCTGTGCGTTTTACAAATACGAAGTAATCCCCAACAAAAATCTGAAAATAGATAGATTTAGTGCCCCTTATTGGCGCATAGCGCAAATATAGCTGCCTTGCAGTCACCTGGAAATAGGCATGCTGCGGGGTTGTATGCATCGATTACAACACAAATTTGGCTTGGTCTTTGGGTGCCAGTGTTTCATGGAATGTAGGACAAAGTGAAAATGGCCCGATTAAGATGGATCTATCATACCAATATTTTGCTCTTGGTAGCGCGCAAGGCAGCAGCACGCCACTTTCAGGAAGCGGTTCATCGACCCCAGTAAACCCTTTAGAATTTGATATGAGTTCTCAGGTTATTTTAATTTGGGAGCGTATCTCTTTGAACTTACGTTAGAAAGGGTCTCCGTGTTTATACGGAGGCTTCTCGATACACGATACGGCCAAATTTTTTCTGGCTTTACGAGAGTGTTTTGCGATGGCGGGTTGATGCTGGTTGCGTTGTTTGCAGCGTAATTGATGCCCGCAACATCCAACTCCAACCAGCGACTGCTTCAATATTACCTTCGCTCTGCGCACCGATCTAAATACTGCCCAATGTACGAATGACAGATGTGCAGCATGATTGTGATCAGATAAGTATCAGATCAATCGCTTTGACTTTGATGAGATGGCCTATCATCAAGATTCCTTATTTAAGGACAGGTGTCGACATAGCGCGAGCCATCTGTTCGCTCGTAGACGCAGGAACCGGATTGGGTACGGCCAATGTAGCTCCCTGCGTACGCTCCGGCAGCGCCGCCAATGATTGCACCCAGCACCTTGTCATCGTCTCCGGACACTGCAGCCCCGATCAACGCACCGGTTGCCGCACCCGCTATCGTTGAGTCTTGCTGGGTTTGACAGGCGGCTATCGGAATGATCAGGGGCAGTATCGCTAGAAAATTTCTCATGTCGTAATCCTTTTATTCGGTTGCCCGACCAAAGCATTGGACCCATCGGGGGGGGGTTGGTCGGATTGTTTCCAGTCCATCGCAGTGGGTGCCGCGTTTTTGGACTGGCCATCGTGATCATCACCCGATTCCGAGACCGAAGGGTTGATATTGATCAATCCGAGCGAAAGATTAGGGGTGATGCTGCCTTACCCGAACTGATTTCCGCGTGATCATATCACATTCTGACTTATTGAAGTGGTCCGGCAAAACTGGACAGTGTGCTAACACGTATCCAACATTGACGATAGGATACACAAATGACCCAAAGACGCAGTTTTCCTGACAAATTTAGAGCTACCATGGCGCTTGAAACGCTGCGTGCCGATAAGACGGTGCAAGAGATTGCGACCAAGCATAAGATCCATCCGGCGCAGATGATGACGTGGAAACGGCGGACGATTAATGGACTGACGGGCGTATTTTCCGACAATGTCAGGAAAGCGGAAGACAACGGGGCAAAAGTCAAAGAACTGCATGCCAAAATCGGGGAAGCTGGCGGTCGAAAACGATTTTTTGTCACAAGGGCTGAAGCGATGAGTTCAAGCGAATGCAAGGCGCATGATCAATCGGAATTACACGGATCTGATCCTGACCAGCCGATGGAAACTACTGAAGAACAGCGGCTTTGTTGCATAAATGGGCTGATGGGATTCACTCTATGGATCCAGCGTGATAGCTGACTGGGATGAGCAGTTGGGTCCCTACGAAGTACAATACCAAGAATTGGTCGTCTTACAATGACAGCTTGAATCAGCGCGGATCATTGTCTATCCATTGACTGGTAGCACATGCTTGCATGTGTGAGAAGTCGGTTTGGACACCACCGCCAAGCGGCAAACGCGGTCGGCAACAGAAATTCAGTGATGCCGCCATTCAGACCTGTCTGACCATTGCCCGGCAGGGCATTGCGCAGCAATGTCCCGAGAAGGGGATGAAGGTCCTTTTCGGCATGCCGCTTCGCCGGGCAACTGGGTTCGTCAAGAGCCTGCTGCGGCTTGTCGGGCTGGATTGGGCTACGCCAGATTTCAGCACCTTATGCCGACGTCAGCAAACACTGAACGTGAGCCTGCCGTATCGTGGCACCACGGTGCCATTGAACCTCCTCATCCCCTCTCATCGCCGCAAGCGGCGACTGCCGGGCAGTGGACAGCACAGGCATCAAGGCCGAAGATGAAGGCGAGTGGAATGCACGCAAGCATGGAGACTCCAAACGCCGCGTCTGGCGTAAGATACACATTCATTGCCCGGCAGGTGCATCCAAAGGATGCTGCCGAGAGGGGGCATCGATGAGGAAACGCTTGAAGTGCGAGCGGTCGAAGTCACCGGAAGCAACATTGGTGACGCACCCATGCTACCCGAACTTCTGAACTAAATTCTATCCGATCGGGACATCGGCAGCGTTACTGCGGATGGGGCGTATGACACCCGTAAATGCCACGAGGCGATTGCCGCCAGAGATGCACGTGCGGTGGTCCCGCCACGCAAGAATGCAAAGCCCTGGAAACCGACGAGTGCCTGAGCAATCGCCCGCAACGATGCCGTCAATGCGCAACGATATCTGGGCCGCACCCTGTGGCGACGCTGGAGCGGATACCACCGCCGAAGCCGCGTCGAAACGAAGATCCACTGTATGAAACTACTTGGCCAATCGTTGATGGCGAGGGACTTTGAAAGGCAGGTTGCTGAGATCCAAATCCGTATCGCCGTGCTGAACCGCTACATGGCTCTTGGCATGCCTGTCACTGAGCCTTTAGGCTAAGTCCGTCTGGGGTAAGGGGAAGAACGTCCTTCACCCGACTTGTGCAACAAAGCCCGGGCCGCCGGGATAATCATCCCCGTCCGGCGATATAGCCCAGCACTGTTGCGGCCAGAAGGCCATTGCCTGAGAGATATCCGCTGTCGCCTGTACCGGACACACCGCAGGCGGCACCGCCAGCGGCAAAAAGGTTGGCAAAGCTGCCCCCATCGGCCTTGCGCACCCGTGCCGTCGCAGGGTCAATTTCCAGCCCGCCTTGGGTGTGGAACAGAGCGCCGGTGACCTTTACCGCGTGGTAGGGCGGGACGAGCGGCTGAGATTGCCAAGACCGGCCAAAGTCATCGCGGCCGTCCTGCGGCAGCGCGTCGAATGTTTGCTGCAAGCCCGTGCGTGGGATGCCGAGCTGATCTGCCAAAGCCGCAACATTGTCAGCCACGGCAATCGCCCCTTGCTGCTCGGCCAGTTTGAAATCATCAAACTGCCGTGCAATCGCGGCGATGCGCCCATCAAAAATGGTCCAGACACTGCCCCCCGGCTGGGCCATCACTGCGCGCGCGGCTTCGGAGTAGCCTTGGCTCTCATTCCAGAACCGCTGGCCCTGCGCATTCACCTGAAACCCGCCTTCAGTGATCGTGGCCCAAGTGATCAGAATGCCATGCGGATGGGCGACATTGCCGTGGCCTTGGTACGCGCCAAGGTGGCGGGTCGCCGCGCCGAGCGCGCGACCCCAGTTGATCGCTTCGCCCCGGTTGCCATCATGTCCAAACCAGACCGCGTCGGCGATGTCTGGCATGTGTTTGGCTACCATCTCCTGATTTCCGCCAAAGCCGTTACAGGCGAGGATGAGCCGTCTGCAGCCGACCGTTTCGCAGCTTCCGTCGGGCAGGGTCAGTTCCGCCCCCGCGATTACATCGTTTTGCGCGAATAGGCGGCTGGCCCGTCGGTGGCAGATCAGCGGAATATCGAGCGCTTCGATCCGGCTGCGCAGCGCATCCATCAGCTCGCGCCCCGCCCGCTGGGGAAGCCCGTGCATGCGGCGGCGGCTATGGCCCGGATAGTCGAAATCGCTGACCAATGAGAAGAGTAGGCCGTGGCTGTCCGCCAGCCATTCGATGACCGCGCCCGCTTGCCCGGCGAGGGCCGCGACCAGATCGGGGTCGTTCTCATTGTGGGCTTTTGCCTGAATGTCCTGCGCGAAAAGGGCCGGGGTGTCTTCGATCCTGGCCTCGGTCTGAAAGCGCGTGCCCGCCGCCGGGATCAATCCCGCGCTGAGGGCGGTGGAGCCGGACGGCACCGGATCGGCTTCGACCAGCAGCACGTCTTGCCCCGCCTCATGCGCTGCCAAGGCAGCGACCATGCCGCAGGCACCGGCGCCGATGATCAGCGTTTCGACCGACAGGTCGAAGGCCGCAAGCGGTTCGAGCTCAGTTGTTGCCATCGAACCGCTTGCCCATGGCGAGCATCTCATTCGTGCCGATCGCGTCGTTCAGCCCGTCAAAATCATGCATACGATCCGCAAAAGGGGTATTGCTGCCTTCTTTGCGCAGGCTGGCATAATAGTCCTGAGCCGTGCGCGCCAAGGCGCGGACAATGCCGCCGGGGAAGATCACGATGTTAAAGCCCATGCCTTGCAAATCCGCCGCCGAGGAGATCGGCGTCGCACCGCCTTCGACCATATTGGCCAGCAGGGGCACGCGCCCCTTGAAGATCTGTGCGACCTTGCCCAACTCGTCGCTGTTGCGTGGCGCTTCGACAAACAACACGTCCGCGCCTGCATCAATATAGCTGCCCGCCCGGTCAATCGCGGCGTCAAAACCCTCGACCGCGATGGCGTCGGTGCGGGCGACAATCAGTGTGTCATGTCGGCGGGCGTCGGCCATGGCGGCGATCTTTCCAGCCATCTCTGCCATGGGGATCAGCGATTTGTCGGACAGGTGGCCGCATTTCTTGGGATAGCTCTGATCCTCGACCTGCAAGGCGGCGGCCCCGGCGCGCTCATAGCTTTGCATCGTGCGCCGCGCGTTCAGGGCGTTGCCGAAGCCGGTGTCGGCATCCATGATAACCGGCAGATCGGTGCGGTCGGCGATCAGGGTCATGGTGTCGGCCATCTCAGATGCTGTGGTCAGGCCAATGTCGGGTCGCCCCAGCCGCGTGTAGGCGACGGCAGCACCCGAAAGATACAGCGCCTCAAACCCTGCATCCGTGGCAAGGGTGGCGGTCAGCCCGTCAAAAACCCCCGGCGCAATCAGGATTTCATCTTTGGTCAAGCGGCTGCGCAGGGTCATGTTGCGTCTCCAAACATCGCGGTGGCTTCGGCGCAGGTCATCACCTTGGTGATGGAGCCCAACGATGTCAGCGTGGCTTTGTGTACATCCTCTTTGAATGCCGCGCATCCGTCAGAGAGCAAAATCGTGTGAATGTCGCGCAGATGCGCGTCGCGCACAGTGCTGGCCACGCCGCCGTTGGTGACGATCCCGCCGATGATTAACGTGTCGATTTTCATTGCGCGCAGGATGTATTCCAGCCGGGTCTGGTAGAAGGCGGAATAGGCGACCTTTTCCACGGTAAAATCCGCTGGGGCCAGCGTGTCGACCAGCGAATGGCCGAAACCACCGGGCGCGAAATCTCCTTTGGTGAGGAAGGGCCGCAGCTTGCGCAGGTGGTCTGCGATCAACGGCTCATCATCGCGCCCCGGCACAAGGGTGAACTGGGCCGAGACATAGCAGCCGCCGGCCTGCGTCAGGGCATCTTTCAGCGGCGCTATCCGCTCGGGTAGGGCGAGGATCGCCTCAGCGCTTTGTCCGGCCCGGCCATAGGCACCCTCTGTATGCAGAAAGTCGTTTTGCAGGTCGATGGTTAGCAGGGCGGTGTCGGATGGTGTCATGTCGAGACCCTCTCGATCAATGTGTTGCCATAGGAATCCACTTTGCCCAACAATCCCGGTTCGATCAGCACAGTGGCATCGGGCTGCTCAAGGATAGCCGGGCCGAGGATCTCGGCCCCCACGGGCAGGGCGAGGCGGTCATACAGCTCGGTCTTGTGCCAGCGGTCCCCAAAATGGACCTGACGGCAGCCCTTATGGGCTGCCTTGATGCTGCCGCCTTGGGGAGCGAGGGTGGCCAGATCGAAACGCGGGCGGCGACCGGTGACGGCAGAGCGCAGGTTGATGACACGGCGGGTGCCATTCTTTAGCAGACGCCCATAGGTGGCGCGGTAGGCCGCATCGAAAGCGTCACCGATCTGCTGCTCTGTCGGCGGCGTGATGGTCCCGTTTTTCACAGTCACGGGTAGGGGGACGGGCACGGTGTGAGTTTGACCCAGGTAGGCCATATCAAGCGTGAACTTGATGTCGCGGCCTTCGAAATGGGTGCGAGACGCGTCCAGCGTGGCGTTGCCGCTGTCGACATGGGATTGCATGAAGTCCGTCAGCGCGAGGATGTCGATCCCCGCGAGGCCTGCGTTGATCGTCTGCACGAAATCCTGTCGCATGTCAGCGATCACACAGCCCATGGCCGAGGTGACGCCCGGATAGCGCGGCACGATGGCCCGCGCGAGGCCGACATCCGCAAGCATCGCACCAGCGTGCAGAGCGCCACCGCCGCCGAAAGGCATGAAGGCGAATTGCTTGGGGTCAAAGCCACGTTCGATGGACACAAGGCGCAGCGCACCGGCCATTCGGCTGTTGGCCACGCGCAAGATCGCCTCCGCCGCCGCCAGCGCATCCAGCCCGAGCGGCTCACCTACATGGCGCAAGATCGCGTCAGAGGCCGCTTCCACATCAAGCCGTTCCAGCTTGCCCCCGATCGGGTTGTCGGGGTCGATTCGTCCGAGCACGACGTTGGCGTCGGTGACCGTGGGGCGGGTGTTGCCCTGACCGTAAGCCACGGGGCCGGGGATCGATCCGGCGCTTTCCGGGCCGATATTCAACAACCCGCCCTTGTCGACCCAAGCAATCGAGCCGCCGCCCGCGCCGATCGTCGTGATCTCGATCATCGGTGAGCGCACGACCATGCCAAAATCGATGGAGGTCTGCGGCGAGAGCATCGACTGCCCCTTGGCAATCAGCGAAACGTCAAAAGATGTACCGCCCATGTCCCCGGTGATGACATCTGGGAAACCCGCCGCCTCGGCTATATAGCCTGCGGCGATTACCCCCGCAGCTGGGCCGGACAGCGCGGTGCGCACCGGTAAGCGGGCTGCGGTGTCCACATCCATGACGCCGCCATTGGACTGCACGATCATGAACTCACCGCCAAAGCCGCCCTGCTTCAGCGCCGTTTCCAATCGCGCGAGGTAGCCAGAGACTTCGGGTTGCAGATAGGCGTTCAGCGCCGTGGTCGAAAACCGTTCGAACTCGCGGATTTCAGGCAGGATTTCGGCCGAGGCAGAGACATGGGCATTTGGCCAGATCTCTCGCACCGCCTGCACCGCCGCGCGCTCGTTTTCCCCATTGGCATAGCTGTTGGCAAAGAGGATCGCGCAGGCAAGGCAGCCGTCATCGATAAGCTGACGCGCCGCCTGCCTGACGGCATCCAGATCGACAGGGGTGCGGACCGTGCCATCGGCCAGCGTTCGCTCGGGCACCTCAAGGCGCACTTCGCGGTCCACGACCGGCTTGAATTCGCCGCGCAGGCCCCATGTGCGGGGGCGGTCCCGGCGGCGCATTTCCAGCACGTCCCGCAGACCCTGGGTGGTAATCACCCCAATCCGCGCGCCTTTGCGTTCCAGCAAGGCATTGGTGCCCGCCGTGGTCCCATGGACGACCACCGAGACGGTGGAGATGTCCGATACCCGCGAATTGATCCCGGCAAGAAAGCCGACCGACTGGTCTGGCCGGGTGGTCGGCACCTTGGCGACTTCGGCGATGCCCGTGGCTTCGTCGAGCACGAAAATGTCTGTGAAGGTACCGCCTACATCGACGCCGATCATCCGGTTGCTGCTGCTCATTCTGTAACTTCCTTCCAAGCTGCGCCGTAGGTCTGGGTGGCAAGATCTGCGCTCATCAGCCCTCCCGCGACGTCCCGTGCGACGGCTGCGGCGTCACGTTTTGATGCCGGGCCATAGCCGCCGCCGCCGGGGGTGTCGAGGCGCACAGACTGGCCGCGCTTGAGCTTGATCCCCACCATCTTCGAGGCCATCGGCGGGTTGTGCCAGCCATCGTCCTGTTCATATGCGAATTCATTCTTTGCCGCCTCACCGCCGCCTGCGGCCCCCTTAGGGGCAAAGCGACCGCGCTCACCGAACAGAAAGGCGGTGGCGGATTCCTCGAGCACTTCGATCTCATAGGTTGCACCCATGCCGCCCCGGTGCTGACCTGCGCCAGCGCTGTCAGGGCGCAGGGCCCATTGTTTGAACATCACCGGATAGGCGGCTTCCAGAATTTCCATCGGCGGAATTGTCGCGGTTGAGATCGGCGCATTGCCGTGGTTCAACCCGTCGCTTTCGATCGAGCCGCCATGCCCGCCGCCGTAGAAGCTGAACATCACCCAAGGTTGCCCATTCGCCCGCTTACCTGAGATGGAAAGAGCGTTGATCGTACCATAGGCATTGGCCACCACCCGCTCCGGCGCGGCCTGCGAGGCGGCGGCAAAGATGACGTCGATCATGCGCAGGATCGTCTCGGTATAGCCACCCACGGGGGCGGGGAAGGGGGCCGATAGTAGCGACCCTTCGGGAATTATTACGTCGATAGGGCGCATGACGCCTGCGTTGGCGGGCAGGCTTGGAAAGATGTGTTTGATCGCAACATAAGCGGTCGCGACGGCGGTCGGTAGCGCGATGTTGACCGGCCCGGCACAGCGATCGGCGGTGCCGGAGAAGTCGAGCGTCATGGTGTCGCCCTTGATCTCCAAGGCAACCTTAATCAGCAGCGGTTCATCGGTGATGCCGTCGTTGTCGAGGAAATCCTCGGCCTCCCACCGCCCGTCTGGCAGATCGGTCAGTTCGGCCCGCATCAGAGTCTCAGCCCGATTTTGCAGAGCGTCCAGCCCGGCGCGCACCGTCTCGGCGCTGTATTCGTCGAGAAGTTCATCCAACCGCCGCACGCCAAGATCCAGCGCACCGAGCTGACCGTTGAGATCGCCCTGCGCTGATTGTGGCAAGCGCGTATTGCGCATCAGAATGTCGATGATGTCGGTCTGCACTACCCCGGCTTTGGCCAGCCGCACGGGCGGCAGGACGAAAGCCTCTTGGAAAGCGTCGGTGGCGGCAGGGTTGTAGTTGCCCGGCACCGCGCCACCGACATCATGCCAATGGCCGACAGAGGCGAGATAGCAAAACAGCTTGCCGTCTTGGAAATAGGGGCGCACCACACGCATGTCGCTCAGATGGGTGCCGCCGAGGTGTGCATCGTTGAAAATATAGATGTCGCCGTCTTCAAGGTCGCCATGCTCCGCCGCTTTATCGATCACCGCCTTTACGGCAAAGGACATCACGCCCACGAAGATCGGAAGACCGGACTTGCCCTGTACCAGCGTATCGCCGGAGGTGGCATGGTAAAGCCCGTGCGAGGCGTCATGCGCTTCGGCGATAATCGGGTTGAATGCGGCACGAAACAGGGTCGCGTCCATCTCATCGGCGATCTGTTCCATGCGCCCGGCAAGGACCGCAAGGGTGATGGGGTCAATTTCGTCTGTCATGGGGCGTCCCTTGTTTCTGCTATGTCGTTCCACACGTCTTGGCGAATTATTTTGTCTTTGATGACCTCGAACCGGTCAATAAACCGGATGCCACCAAAGGCCGTACCATCGGGCCATTCACCGGCAAGCGTGCCACGGCAGTAGACCACGGCCGCTTCGCTTTCGCTTTGCAACGCATCAAAGCCTTTGTAGGTCTTGGTAACGAACCTGTACCGTGGCCCGGCCCAAGTGATCAGTTGGTCGAGGGTGGTCATCGGGGCAGTGCCGGGAAATGTCATGGTAAAGCCGTCCGACAATAGGGCGGTCGCCTGCTTTAGCTCGCGCGCCTCCATTGCGGCAAGATACCGGCGCACCACGTCGCTTGGGTCCGGCTTGGCCGGGGCGGGCTGGCGATGGGCATTGCCGCGCATGTAGTGGCCCGGCGGAAGTTCATGGACCATCACGGTGATCGCGTCTGGCGCCGCAGGCACGACCAGTCGTGCGGCCTGCGTCAGTGCTGTGCAAAGACGGGACTTGTCTGCGTCGCTATAGCCTTCGATCAAATGGATCTCGACGATCGGCACGGCATCTCCCTTCCTCCTCATTGGTCAATCTGTATTATTGGTAGTACAGATTATCGCATCAGTATAGGTCAAATAATTTGCCAAATAGCAGATAGATTTCTTGATTTAAAAATTTTGGTTGTTAGGGTTAAAGAAATCCACGGGGCCGAAATGACACGGAATCATTCTTCAGATCAGATCGGAACGTTGCCCGAGGGGGGCAAGGCGCGGCGCGTTTACTTGCACCTTCAGCAAGAAATTACGCGCGGCATCTATTCGGTAGGTGAGGCGCTTCCGGGTGAGCAGAAGTTGGCCGCGACGTTGGAGGTTTCACGTGTCACGGTGCGCCGGGCTCTGGATGCGCTGGAACGCGAGGGGCTGATCAAGCGGCGGGCCGGGTCGGGAACCACGGTCTGCGGGCCAAGGCCACAGCCCGCGATGGCTGCTGATTTCAGCACCCTAATTCCGCAGTTGGTGGAAATGGGGCAGAGCACGACCGCGCGGCTGTTGTCCTTTAGCTATGGTGTGGCACCTGGCGGTATTGCAAGCGCGATGGGGCTGCTGCCCCGTGATCGCGTGCAGATGGCGGTCCGGCTACGTCTGGTTGAGGGCATACCGTTTTCGCACCTGACTACCTGGGTGCCGGAAGATATCGCCCAAGGCTATTCCGAAGCGGAGCTGGCGACCACGCCGCTCTTTCGCCTGCTCGAGCGGTCGGGGGTCAAGGTGACCTCAGCCAATCAGAGCGTTAGCGCCACGCTCGCCTCTCCCGATGTCTCCGAAGCGCTTGGCGTCAGTATCGGTGCGCCGCTGCTTTCGATCGACCGAGTGGTGCGCAATTCAGAGGGGCGAGGGGTTGAGTATCTTTCAGCACTTTATCGACCTGACATGTTCAAGCTGGAAATGTCGCTCAGCCGCGTGGGCGCAGGTGAGGGGCGCCATTGGGAGCCGGTGATTCAGACGCCAAAAAGGGAAACCGCCGAATGACCGCGCCGCGAACATTGCTCGAAAAGCTGTGGTCCGCGCATGAAGTCTTGCGCCGCCACGATGGCACATCACTGCTGTTCGTGGATCGGCACCTTGTTCACGAAGGGTCACATCACGCATTCGCCAAGTTGAAGGAGCGGGGACTTAGCGTGGCCGCGCCCGAACTGACCTTCGGGGTCGTTGATCACTATGCGCCAACGCGGCCCGGCTCGGTGGCCCCGGACATTCGCCGGATGATCAAAACGCTGGGCGAGAACTCAAGGGCGCATGGGTTGAAGTTGTTCGATCTGCGCGATCCGGAGCAGGGGATTGTGCATGTGATTGGCCCCGAACAAGGGCTGACATTGCCGGGCCTGCTGATTAACTGCGGCGACAGCCACACATCGACCCATGGCGCTTTCGGCGCGCTGGCCTTTGGCGTGGGAGCGACGGAGGTCGCACATATACTTGCCACACAGACTGTCTGGCAGCAGCGGCCCAAAACCATGCGGATCACCGCTGAGGGTGCGCTCGGGCCGGGGGTGACGGCCAAGGATCTGGCGCTGCATTGGATTTCCGAGCTTGGCGCAGACGGTGCTCGCGGTCATGCGATAGAATACGCGGGGCCGGTGGTCCGCGCCTTGTCGATGGAGGGCCGCCTGACTCTGTGCAACCTGAGCATTGAAGGCGGCGCGCGGCTGGGACTTGTCGCGCCGGATCAGGTGACGGTTGATTACATCAAGGGTCGGCCTTTTGCGCCGAGTGGCGACGCTTGGGGCGCGGCTGTGTCCAATTGGCAAGACCTGCGCAGCGACGATGGGGCGGTGTTTGACCAAGAAGTGACGCTGGACGGCACCGCAATCGCGCCGACGGTGACCTGGGGCACTTCGCCAGAGCAGGCGCTGCCGATCACCGGTCAAGTGCCGGACCCGGAGCAGATGGCAGGGTCGCGACGTGAGACGGTTCAGGCGGCGCTCGACTATATGGCGCTAACGCCGGGAATGCCGCTGGATCAGGTCGCGGTCGATCAGGTTTTCATCGGGTCGTGTACTAATGGCCGGATCGAGGATCTGCGGCTCGCTGCCAAGGTTATGGTCGGACGCGTGGCCAAGGTGCCGGGGCTGGTATCGCCGGGCTCGGCGCAGGTCAAAAAACAGGCCGAGGCCGAAGGGTTGGCACAGATTTTTACCGCCGCGGGGTTGGAATGGGCCGATGCGGGGTGCTCGATGTGCGTCGGGATGAACGGTGACAAGGTTGAGGCGGGCAAGCGCTGTGCATCCTCGACCAACCGCAACTTTAAGGGGAGGCAAGGGCGCGGTGCGCGCACCCATCTGATGAGTCCCGCCATGGTGGCCGCCGCAGCGGTGGCAGGACATCTTGCAGACGTGCGGCCTTTGCTGGAGGGGCGGACATGAAGGGGTGGACCGCACTGGAGGGAAAGGCCGTCGCGCTGGCGCAGGCCAATGTTGATACTGACCAGTTGATCCCGGCCCGGTTCATGTCCGCGCCCCGCTCAGAGGGCTACGGTGCATTCCTGCTGCACGACGCGCGGCAAGACGATCCAGACCATGTACTGAACCGTTTCGCGGGCGCAGAGGTGCTTGTCACCCGGCGGAACTTCGGCAGCGGCTCCAGCCGCGAAGCGGCGGTCTATGCGCTCGTCGATTTCGGCGTCTGGGCGGTTTTTGCCCCAAGTTTCGGCGATATCTTTGCGGGAAACGCGGTGAACAACGGGTTGCTGCCCGCGCGGGTGACCGAAGAAGAGATCGAAATGCTGATCAGCAAGATCGGCACTGGAGATGCTTCCGCAAAGATCGACCTCTGTACCGGGAGGGCCGTGATTGCGGGGACCGAACTGTCGCTCGACCTTGATCCGGTCTGGCAAGAGAAACTGGTGAACGGCTGGGATGACATTGATCTTACCGCGCAGCATGGCGTGCAGATCGAGGCGTTTCGCAAGACACGCGAAGCCGCGCATCCATGGGTCATTCCTTTAACCAAGGGCGGTGCCGTGTCCTGACTTCAATGGCACATCAATCACGGGGCCAAAGCCCCACAATCAGGGAGAGAAAGAAATGAAACATACGATAATTGGGGGCATCCTCGCCACCACGGCTCTGACAGGTGCTGCTTTCGCACAAGAAACGCTGACGGCAGTTCACGCCTTCCCGGAATCGCTGATCTACACCAAGTCGTTCCTCGAATTCGTGGACAAGGTGAACGCAGCCGGCGAAGGCGTTGTGCAGATTGAGGTTCGCGGTGGACCAGAGGCCATCGGCATGTTCCAGCAGCCCGATGCAGTGCGCAATGGCGTGGTCGACATGGTCTATACGCCGGGCAGTTTCTATGCTGGGTCGCTGCCTGAAAAGGATGCCTTGGTAACTTCGAACCTGACCGGGCCAGAAGTGCGCGAGAACGGCGGGATTGAGTTGATCGACCAGATCCATCAGGAAAAGATGGGCGTGAAATACCTTGGCTGGTTCGACAGCGGCGTCTGCTACAACCTGTGGACCCGCGAAGAGCCGTCGCTCGACGAGAGCGGCAACCTTGATGTGTCCGGCCTGAAACTGCGCGGCAACGCCGTCTATAACGCTTTCTTCACCGAATACCTCGGCGCGCAGGTGATCGACCTGCCGACAACCGAAGTCTATTCGGCGCTGGAGCGCGGCGTGGTCGATGCGACCGGTTGGACGCAAATTGGACTGATCGACCTCAAGTGGAACGAGTTCCTCAACTACCGGATCGAACCCTGCTTCTTTTCGACCGATCTTGGCGTGATCGTGAACCTTGAAAAGTGGGACAGCCTCTCTGACGAGGCGCGCAAGATTATCCAAGACACCGCCATCGCGCATGAGCAGTCGAGCACGGAAAATCTGAGCGCCGTGCGGGACGAAGATTTCGCCAAGCTCGAAGAGGACGGCATGAAGGTTGTCACCCTCGAAGGCGAGGCGGCCGCCAACTACATTGAGGCCGCGACCCAGAATACTTGGGACCGCATGAAAGGCTTGATGGTCGACAGCCCGCAGGGCGACGGCAACTACGACAAGCTGATCGAGCTGTTCTACGATAAGTCTAAAGCCCCTTAAGGGCCCATCGGCGCGCCGCTGCCCGGCGCGCCGTCTTTCCTCTTACAGAAAGGCCGCCCCGATGTTCAGACGGATCTACCGTGGATTTCTTTATGCGATGGCGGGAATCGCAGGTGCCATGCTGGTCTGGCTGATGGTATCGGTCATCTTGTCAGTGGTGATGCGCAACGCGGGGCTACAACCCTTTGCCTGGCTCTTTACCTCGTCGGAATATGCGATCCTTTATATGACGATGCTCGGCGCGCCTTGGTTGGTGCGCGAAAAGGGCCATGTGCATATCGAATTGTTGACGGCCGCATTGCCAGTCAAAATAAGCCATGTGGTCAGCCGTCTGGTGGCGGTAATCTGTGTGGTGACCTGCGCGATCCTTGCTTGGAAGGGGGCCGAGATGTTCCTGACCAATATCGCGCGCAACGATTTTGACGTACGCGCTTACTATTTCCCGAAATGGATACTCTCACTCACCTTCCCGGTCAGTTTTGGCCTAATGGCGGTGGAATTTTCGCGCTTCGTCTTTGGCGATGACCTGATGCACTCCGGCGAAGCAGGGATACACGAATAATGGAATGGTTTGAATCATTGGCCCTGCTTTTAGGGTCAATCCTGTTCTTGATGGCGATTGGCATGCCGGTGGCGCTGGCCTTTCTTGCGGCTAATATCGTAGGTGCATGGTTCTTTATGGGCGGGGCACGGGGCGTGTCGCTGTTGCTCGACAACGGATTTGGTGGGCTTACTAACTACGCGCTCGTGCCGATCCCGCTGTTCTTGTTGATGGGCGAGATATTCTTTCACACCGGCTTGGGCGCGCGCATGTTCAATGCGATCGATCGGTTGCTCGGCAAGCTCCCGGGACGGCTGTCTTATGTAACAGTGCTGGGCGGCACTGCTTTTTCGACTCTGTCTGGATCGTCCATGGGATCGACGGCGCTACTTGGCAGTCTGATGGTCCCTGAAATGACCGCGCGCGGGTACAAGAAACACATGTCTATCGGACCGATCCTCGGCACCGGCGGGCTTGCAATTATCATTCCGCCGTCGGCTCTTGCGGTCCTGTTGGCCACACTGGCCAGGATCGACGTCGGGGCGTTGCTCCTTGCCGGGATCGTGCCGGGATTGATCCTGGCAGCGTTTTACATGGCGACGATCTGGCTTCAGACTTGGATCGACCCGGAGGCCGCGCCGGCCTATGAGGTCGAACTACTGACCGCAGGCCAGAAGTTGCGGCTGATATTTGGCGATGTTCTGCCCATGCTGTCGGTCATGGTGCTTATTGTGATCGGCATGGTTGCCGGGCTGATTACCCCGTCCGAGGCCGCGGCTTTTGGTGCTTTGGGAGTGCTGATCCTTGCGGTTCTCTTCCGCTGTCTGACATGGAAAGCAATGAAGAAATCCGTGATCGGCGCGCTGCGTGTGACGTTGATGGCCTATCTCATCGTCTTCGGCTCTGCGACCTTCAGCCAACTGCTGGCATTCTCGGGCGCGTCGAGCGGGCTGATCCGCTGGGCCACGTCCTTTGACATCGCGCCGATCGCGATGCTGCTGGTGATGTTCGGCGTTCTGTTGCTGCTGGGAATGTTCATGGAGCAGATTTCCATAATGCTGCTGACCGTGCCCATCTTCTTCCCGCTGGCCGCGTCGCTTGGATTTGATCCGATCTGGTTTGGTCTCATCATCCTTCTTGCGCTAGAGATTAGTTTCACCACACCACCCTTTGGATTGCTCCTTTTCGTAATGAAGGGGGTCGCCCCGAAAGGAACGACAATGCGCGAGATATATCTCTCAGCCTTTCCCTATATCGGATGTTCGATGCTGCTGGTGGCTCTCTTGATCATCTTCCCGGATTTGGCGTTGTGGCTGACGCGGTTGTAATTGAGGCGTCAGGGCTGGCCCGTCAAATGCGTCTGATGCCTTCCACCTGATCTATGCGATGAGGGGCGACGGAGTTTTGAAAGCAAATCGCAATTTGTCCGGTAGCGGTGCTGATGCGGTGCTCATGCTGGGCACCTGCATGGCGACAGTCTGGCCCATCTTGGATGGTAAGGCTGAAGGGTTGCGCCCGGCAGTGTCGTGCAACCTTGCCTTGATGTGGGGCGCGCATCAGGCGCGGTCTGGACCTGTCCCGGTTTGATGCCGCTCCTTTGATCGCATTTACTGCAACAAAGGAGACGAACTATGGGACGAACACGGACTGCCGAATTTCGTAAGGGTGCGGTGCGCATAGCGCTGACTAGCGGGCTGACGCACAAGCAAGTGGCTGATGACCCGGGTGTCGGGATGTCGACGCTGAACAAATGGATCACAGCGCATCGAGACACGGACGTGGTGTCGAAAGAGGATTTGAGCCTCGCCCAAGAGAATGACCGGCTTCGGCGTGAGAACCGCATCCTCAAGGAGCAAAGGGCAATTCTAAAAAAGGCCACGGTGTTCTTTGCGAGCCTAAAGCCGTGAGGTTTAAGTTCATTCACTGTCTGGCAGAGCATGTCTTCATGCACGAGAGGGGAAGAGCACCAATCTGCATTTTTCATCGATCAAATGTGTCGTGTGATGGACGTCAGTTCACTTGGTTTGCTGGCGTTCCGCAGTCGTCCTGCCAGCCGCAGACAGCGGTCTGATCTGGTCACGCTAGCGTACATCAAGGAGCAGCCGCGTCTCAGCCTTGGTCGCTATGGCAGGCCGCGCATGACGGAAAAATTGAAAGAGATCGGCCTGGATCTAGGCCACCGCCGCGTTGGCCGTTTGATGCGCCAGAACGGTATACCTGTTGTTAGAACGCCTAAATATAAGGCAACGACGGACAGTAATCACAAGTTCAACATCGGGCCCAACTTGCTGGACCGAAACTTCACAGCAGATGGTCCAAACCAGAAATGGGCAGGTGACATTACTTATATCTGGACCCGCGAAGGCTGACTATATCTTGCGGAGATCCTTGACCTGCACTCTCGTCGTGTCATTGATTGGGCCGTCAGCAACCGAATGAGGCGTGATTTGGCGATTCTGGCTTTAAACATGACCATAGCATTCCGAGCGCCATCCAAAGGCTGCATCCATCACACGGACCGGGGCAGCCTGCTCGCATGACTACCAGAAGATCCTTCGCCAGCACGGGTTCAGGGCGTTAATGAGCGGCAAGGGTAATTGCTATGATAATGCCGCCGTTGAAACGGTCTTCAAGACCATCAAGACAGAGCTGATTTGGCGCGGTACGTGGGAGACACGCCGGTCTGCTGAGATGGTAGTCTTTGAATACATTAACGGCTTCTACAATCTATGACAGCGGCACTCAGCACGGGGCTGGAAAAGCCCTGTCGCTTTCGAACGGAAGGTCGCGTCAACGAGCACTTTGAGCGGCACAAATACGTGATAGGTCCACTTTGAGGATCGGACCGCTTCGTTACGAGCCCTGGCTCGTAACGAAGCGGTCCGATCTTCAAAGTACCCGGGCGGCGCCTTGTGGCGAAACCTGACCGGATACCTCCGCCGGGGCCGTATCGATACCAAGATGCAGTGGGTGAAACTGCTGGTTGAATTGCTTGTGGTCCACAAATTTGATCGCCAAGTCGCAGAAATTCAAATCCGTGCCGTGATCCTCAACGGCTTCACAGCGCATGCATACCACGTACTGTGGCCGTCGGCTAAGTCCGTTTGGGGGGAAGGGCAATCTCACCCTCAAACAGATTTGAGCAATAAAGCCAACATTTATGGCAAAGGGCTGGCCCCGTTTAGCCTCTCTTTTAGTCCGGGGTCTGAAGTGGTCCGGCAAAATTGGACAGCGTGCTAAGATGTATCCAACCCGAA
>NZ_JBALVJ010000070.1:0-16500 GCF_036961165.1 Sulfitobacter sp.
GTTCGGGTTGGATACATCTTAGCACGCTGTCCAATTTTGCCGGACCACTTCACACCCCGCTGAACATGCTGCTCAAAGGCTGGCGTGGACCGCGTTGGTTTATGAAGCGGCGGCGCCATATCGGTGTTGCGGCCTTTGCTTACGCGGCTTTTCACACCCTGCTTTATCTGGTGGACAAAGGCGGTGCCGCCGCAACCGTGAATGAAATTTCAAAGCTCTATATCTGGACAGGCTGGCTTGCTTTCGTGATCTTTGTCCCGCTGGCGATTACATCGACAGACGCTTGGGTACGCAAGCTTGGCCCGACTTGGAAAACACTGCAGCGTTTCGTCTATGCCGCAGCCGTTCTGACCCTGCTGCATTGGGCCGCACTCAAAGATTGGGGCGGGTTTGTTCCAGCTATGGTGAACTTTGCCCCGCTCATCACGCTAGAGACTTTCCGACTTTGGGCGAACGCCAATCGCAAGCGCATGCGCACGGCCTGATGTAGAAAAGGTGAGCAAGCCAATCCCACTCACCTTCTATCTCTTATCACTTCTTCAAACCCCTGCTGGTCAACACCCGCAGGGGTTTTGCTTTTTGCAGGCGTCAAACGTCTACGACAACCTTGCCCACTGCCTGACCGCTCGAAAGCCGCGCATAGGCTTCACCAACCTGCTCAAGACCGAACACAGGCTCGTCCAACAGCGGCTTCCAGGCACCCGCATCAACAATTGTCGCAATTTCACGCAAGATGTCGCCATGCGCCTGACGCATAAAATCGTGCAGCATCGGGATCAGCATAAATACAACGTGGATCGATAGGCCCTTCATGTGCGCAATGCTCAGATCAAGCTCAAGCATGCTGACCGTCGTTGCAATCTGACCGTTCAGGGCTGCAGCCTCAAACGAAGGGATCATGTTTTCGCCACCGACAGTATCATAGACAACGTCAAAGTCTGCACCGCCTGTATGGGCGCGCACGTAGTCGGCCACTGTTTCGTTCTTGTATTTGACCGGCACGGCACCGAAACTAGTTACAATCGCCGCTGCTTTATCGTTGCTGACGGTTGAATAAACCTCGGCACCGAAATGCTTGGCCAATTGCACCGCAACATGGCCAACACCCCCTGTGCCGCCATGCACCAGCACCTTCTGGCCAGTAGAGACTTCGGCGCGGATCAGCCCTTCATAGGCGGTGATGGCCACCAGCGGCAGTGCGGCCGCTTCGCGCATGGATATCGTCGTCGGCTTTTGCGCGATCAGGCGCGCGTCGACCAACATGAATTCGGCCAGCGCGCCCGGCAAGTCGGCCAGGCCACCGGCACAACCATAGACTTCGTCACCGACGGCAAAGTCGGTCACGCCTTCACCAACTTCGGTGACTGTGCCGGCGAAATCCATACCCAGAAGTGCGGGCAATTGCGGCGACAGCGGCGAGTCGTTGCCAGCGGCACAGATCTTGGTGTCGACTGTGTTCACACTGGTCGAAGCGATGCGCACAACAACTTGTCCGGCGACAACTGTCGGGGCTGCAAGGTCGGTAGCTTCGAATTTAGAGGCCTCGCCGTAGGTATTAAGGATCATGGCTTTCATCGGGGATACTCCTGATTGATTAGTGATAAACCCGACTTAATGCACCTTATAATCAGCATAAACCGACCTAATTTGGATGCAGTTTTCGGGTATTCTATACAATCGTCCCAATTGCCCGTGTGACCCCCTGCATCACCGCTGCGGCATGGTCGGGATCAGAAGCTGCGGCATTAGGTTGGGCAAACTGACCAGCGTCATTGTCGAAATATGCACCAGACTTTTCCGCGAATTCTTCATGCAGAGCAGCACGGCACAGGATATCAGCCCCAATCGAAAGATCATTGCCCGCAATGCCGAACCCTTCCTCTACCATTTTCGAGGCAAGCAGCGAACCCGGATTAACCGCAACGACAACAGGCCCGTCGGGCATAGTTCTGGCCACCTCACGGGTCCAGATCGTTATCGCGAGCTTGCTTTGCGCATAGGCAGACATGTCATCCAGACGGACCTTTCCCGCCATCGCAGACAAATCGACCCGCGCCTGTGCGGCCGAGGACAGGTTCACCACTCGCCCCGTCTTTGGAATGATGGGCAAAAGGCGTTGGGTCAGGACATAAGGCGCAAAGGTATTCACGACAAAGCGGATGTCGTAGCCATCTGGCGTGGTTGTCTGCGCCGCCTTCAGAACTCCAGCATTGTTGATCAGCACATCCAGCGTATCATGCTTTTCAAGGATCGCATCGGCCATCTGCTGGACGTCGCCAAGGCGCGTGAGGTCAGCAAGGTAGGTCTCGGCATCGCCGCCCACCTGTTTGGCAGCCGCAGCAAGCTTATCCGCACTGCGTCCGTGCAACAGCATCTTGTGGCCCTGAGCCGCCAACATAGTTGCAGTCAAAAGACCGATGCCATCGGTCGCCCCTGTGATCAGAATTGTCGTGCTCATGTAAGTGTCCCCTTGCGTGTTCGTGGTGACCTAGCCGCTGCCTGTCTGGTTCGACCCAGAAATCCTATTGGGAACTATCATAACCCGCAGAACAAACATATAAACCGCATCAATCATGCTTCAGAATTCGGAAACTCTATATAATGAACACGGACGCTCTTCACCTTTTTGTGCTTGCTGCTGAAAAGCTCAACATCAGCGCGGCGGGGCGCACGCTGGGTCTTGCGCCCGCGGTCGCCAGCGCGCGCCTTGCAAAGCTTGAGAACGAAGTCGGGGCCGATCTGCTGCACCGTTCGACGCGCAAGGTGTCGCTGTCGCTAGAAGGTGCAGAGTTCCTGCCCTATGCGCGCGAAATTCTACAACAATCCGACGCGGGGCTGGCTGCTTTGGGACGGGGCAAGCCGACTGCCACCGGCACCTTGCGTTTCACCGCGCCCAGTACGTTCGCGCAGTTGCACGTCGCGCCGATCTTACCGGATTTTCTGGCCGCCCATCCTGACGTGACACTGGATTTGCGCCTGTCTGATGTTCAGTTCGATCTGATCGAAGGCAGCTTTGATCTGGCGCTACGCAATTCGGTATTAGCGGATTCAAACCTCAAAGGCCGCAGGCTGGCCGAGGACAAGCGAATCCTTTGTGCCTCCCCCGCCTATTTGCAAGAGTACGGCACCCCTCAGGAGCCCGCTGATCTGAACCAGCACCGCCTGATTGGCTTTCGCGCACAAAAAGCGCGGCCTTTGATCAGCAGTGACGGGCAAGCAGTGACGTTTGATCCAAGTGCAAGTAAGGGAAGATTGATCCTTGATGACGGTCTCAGCCAAAAGCTCGCCACGATTGCTGGTGCCGGCATTTCGGTCAACTCCCTTTGGAGCGCCTATCAAGAGTTGAGAGACGGTACATTGGTCCGTGTATTGCCCGACTACCAAATGGCAGACAACAGCGCATTATGGCTGGTTTACCCCAAGACAAACGTCCTATCGCCAAAGGTGCGTGTCTTTATGGACTTCTTGCTAGAACGGTTAGGGAAATCGCCCGCATGGATCGACACTTGACCCCTGAGTAGCACAAGCGCACGCAGGCTCCCGACAGGCCCCTGCGTGCGTTTCACGACCATTCTGCGGGGACACAATCCGCGAAGTACTGGATTTGGCCGTTTTCGTCTTCTTCTTGCACAAGACCGTGGATGTCAGTCTCGAACCCGGGACATTCGCGCGCGAAAGCGCGGTTGAACTTAAGGTATTCAACGATCTTTTTATTAAACACCTCGCCCGGGATCAGCAGCGGTATGCCCGGAGGATACGGCGTTACAAGGCTGGTGGTGATCCGCCCTTCAAGGTCATCAATCGGCACGCGCTGTGTGGTGCGTGCCGCGATGCAAGAGAACGCGGCACTAGGCGTCATCTCTGGCGTGTGATCGCTCAGGTACATATCCGTAGACAGGCGCGCGACGTCATATTTGGCGTAAAGCGCGTGCACGTGCTGGCACAGATCGCGCAGGCCCATCTTCTCATAGCGCGGGTGTTTGGTACAGAATTCGGGCATGCAGCGCCACATGCGCCGGTTCTTGTCATAGTCATCTTTGAACTGCTGCAATTCGGTCAGCAGTGAATTCCAGCGCCCTTTAGTGATCCCAATGGTGAACATGATGAAGAAGCTGTAAAGACCTGTTTTTTCTACAACAACGCCGTGTTCAGCCAGATACTTGGTAACGATAGACGCCGGAATACCGCTCTCTTCAAACCGTCCGTCAAGGTTAAGGCCGGGCGTGATGAGCGTCGCCTTGATCGGGTCGAGCATGTTAAAGCCGGGTGCCATATCGCCAAAGGCATGCCACGACTCTTCGCCGTCAGCAGGCTGCACCCCTTCGGCGTTGGTCTTTTTGAGCACCCAGTTCTCCGGCGCGTCCACGCCATCTTCGCCCAGCTCGTCCGGCCCCCAGACCTGAAACCACCAGTCGTCATCGCCATATTCTGCATCCACCTTGCGCATGGCACGGCGGAAATCGAGCGATTCAAGAATGCTTTCTTCCACCAATGCAGTGCCGCCCGGAGGCTCCATCATCGCCGCAGCGACATCGCAGCTGGCGATGATGCTGTATTGCGGGCTGGTAGAGCTGTGCATCAGGTAGGCTTCGTTGAACAGATGGCGGTCAAGCTTAGTGTCCTGACTGTCCTGCACCAGCACTTGGCTGGCTTGGCTGATGCCAGCCAGCAGTTTGTGAATGGATTGAGTAGCATAGGTAATCGAATGACGGGGCCGCTCGCGCTTGCGGCCCATAGCGTGGAAATGGCCATAGAACGGGTGGAAAGCCGCGTGTGGCAGCCATGCCTCGTCAAAATGCAGGTTGTCGATATACCCGTCGAGCATGTCCTTGATCATCTCGGTGTTATACAAAACGCCGTCATAGGTAGACTGGGTCAGCGTGATGATGCGCGGCTTGACCGTGTCTGCGTCCACATGGGCCAGCAGAGGGTTGGCACGGATCTTTTCGCGGATCGCCTCGATGCTGAATTCTGACTTCTGGATCGGACCGATGATGCCATAATGGTTGCGTGTGGGCTTCATAAAGACCGGAATAGCGCCGGTCATGATAATGCTATGCAGGATGGACTTGTGGCAGTTCCGGTCCACTACGACAACGTCACCCGGTGCAACCGTATAGTGCCAAACCATCTTGTTCGACGTGCTGGTGCCGTTGGTCACAAAAAAGCAGTGATCGGCGTTGAAAATCCGCGCTGCGTTGCGTTCTGACGCGCCAATTGCACCGTTGTGATCCAGCAACTGGCCCAGTTCCTCGACAGAGTTGCAGACATCTGCGCGCAGCATGTTTTCACCGTAAAACTGGTGATACATCTGGCCAATCGGGCTTTTCAGAAAGGCCACGCCGCCCGAGTGTCCAGGGCAGTGCCATGAGTATGAGCCGTCTTCGGCATAATCCAGCAGCGCTTTGAAGAATGGCGGCTTAATGCCCTCGAGGTATTTCCTCGCGTCGCGAATGATGTGACGCGCCACAAACTCTGGCGTGTCTTCAAACATATGAATAAAGCCGTGCAGCTCACGCAGGATGTCGTTGGGCAAATGCCGCGATGTCTTGGTCTCACCGTAAATATAGATCGGCACGTCCGTGTTCTTCCAGCGGACTTCCTCAATGAAGGTACGCAGGTTGAGAACGGCAGGATCAAGGTCTGGCCCGGGGGTGAACTCCTCATCGTCAATCGAGAGGACAAAAGCGCTGGCGCGAGATTGCTGCTGGGCAAACTGAGACAGGTCACCATAGGTGGTCGCCCCCAGCACCTCAAAGCCCTCTTTCTCGATGGCTTCGGCAACGGCGCGAATGCCTAGGCCGGATGAGTTGTCCGAGCGGAAGTCCTCGTCGATGATGACGATCGGGAAACGAAATTTCATCCAGCACTCCTGATACAATAGCAAATGGGGGGGGCAACACGCCCTGCCGCCATCTTATCCCCTCACAAGGCGAACTGTTAGAGGCAATTGCGGTCCTCGCCTCACGTTCTGGCGCCCCAACTGCACGCACCATAAGCGCTCCGGAAACTCCGTAAGTTTCGCGTAAGGTTGAAATGGTCAATGGCTCCAAATCAACTGACTAAGGCCCTCCATGACCTCTCTTGACTCGCTTCGAACCCGCCTGACTGCGCTGCGTGCTGCATGGCCGCTGTCACCGCTGTCTATCTTGCTGCTGACCATCACCTTCGCCTTTGTCGCGGATAACAGCACCTTCTGGCGCATCGGCAGTGAGATTTTCTCGGGCCATGCCATCAGCTTTTTTGCATACGGCTGTGCGGTATTCTTTTTGGTGCTGGCGTTTTTCAGCGCCTTCAGTTTTCCTTGGCTGGTAAAGCCATTTGCGATCTTCATGCTGCTGACCAGCGCCGTCACATCCTATTACATGGATACGCTAGGCGTCATCATTGACCGCGACATGATCCAGAACGTGATGGTGACTACGGTGACTGAATCCAAACACCTGATCACCTTCGGTTTCGTTTCTCACATCGTCATCTACGGCGTTCTGCCGTCGCTTGTGGTTGCCATGATCAAGGTCAAACGCACCACGATAATTCGTACCGTAGCATCGCCGGTGCTCAGCCTTGTAGTGAGCCTCGCGATGGCTGCAGGGTTGCTGATGAGCGATATGAAAACCTATTCCTCCATCCTGCGGGAGCGCAAAGATTACATGAGCAGCTTCCAACCCGGCGCCCCTGTTGTGGGCGCAATCCGTTATGCCAAGATGATGCTGGCGACAACCAATGTGACTGTAGCAGCTATTGGCGAGGACGCCGCCAAAGGGCCTTCATACGCCACAGCTACACGCCCGCTATTGACGATTGTTGTGGCGGGTGAGACCGCTCGAACACAGAACTTCAGCCTCAACGGCTACGACGTGCCCACGAACCCGCAGCTTGAAAAGCTGCCTGTCGTCAGTTTCACCAATATGTCCTCCTGCGGTACGGCCACAGCAGTCTCTCTGCCCTGCATGTTCTCCAAGTTTGATCGCGGCGGCTATTCCTACGCCAACGGCGTGTCCAATGAAAACGTCCTTGATGTGCTGACCCATGCAGGACTGCATGTGGAATGGTGGGACAACAACACCGGCGACAAGGCACTGGCCGGGCGCATCCCTTCCCGTTCACTCACCCATTCCGATAACGCTGAATTCTGTGCGGCAGGCGAATGTATGGACGGCATTTTCATGCAGCAACTCAAGGATTACGCGCAAACCATTACCCAAGATACCGTGCTGGTCCTGCACCAGATCGGCAGCCACGGCCCGACCTATTACCTGCGCTATCCCGAAGAGTTCGAGAAATTCTCCCCCGCGTGCCGCACAGCCGAGTTCAAGGAGTGCACGCCCGAAGAAATCACCAACGCCTATGATAACACCATCGCCTATACCGATGAAATTCTGGCCCAAACCATTGCGTTCCTACAAGATCAGGACGGCATGGATACGGCCCTGCTCTATGTCTCTGACCACGGCGAATCTCTAGGCGAAGGCGGCTTCTACCTGCATGGATCACCCTATTTCATGGCCCCTGAGTATCAAAACAAGGTACCTTTGATCCTGTGGATGTCAGATGCTTTTCAGAATCGCTTTGGTCTGAACACCTCCTGCATGGCGGCACAAAAGGACGTGGCGCTGAGCCATGACAACCTGTTCCATTCGTTACTGGGTATGCTTGATATCAAGACCTCGGAACGCAATCCCAACCTCGACATCTTTGCGACCTGCAAGGATCAAGTGAGAGTCTCTTCTAGATGACCACACCTCAAACTCCACCGCGTATCAAACCCCAACGGGTCACGGGCATCGCCCATCTATTTGCTGCTGCGGGATATTCTATCGGCGGGCTGCGCAGGCTGTGGCACGAAACGGCGTTTCGCCACATCACGCTGGCGCTGCCGCTATGCCTGATCCTGTTCACCGCTCTGGGTGTGGGCATGCTGGAATACGCCATTCTGCTGGTCTTGTTTTTTGGCCTCATCGCAGTAGAGGCGCTGAACACCGCGATTGAATGCATCGTTGACCATCTCGCTCCACAGTGGGAAGAGTTCGCACGCGACGCCAAGGACCTTGGGTCGCTTGCAACCATGTGTTTGCTCTGCGCCAATGGCGTTTTTCTGGGAACGGTAGTATTCCGTGCCCTAGCCTCGAACTGACTGAAAGATACGCCATGAATATGCTCAAAATCGTCGCCGTGCCTATGCACAAAGAGGGCCGCAAGTTTGTTGCGATCTTCGCAGCGGTGACCCTGCTGCTGGGATTGATCTGGGAGCCTCTGTTCTGGCTTGGCGTCGGAGCCACGGTCTGGTGCTATTATTTCTTCCGCGATCCGGTGCGCGTGATCCCGCAACAAGAGGGGTTGGTGATCTCTCCCGCCGACGGTGTGGTGTCGCTGATCGAAGACGTTACTCCAGCCGCCGATCTTGGCCTTGGTGATGCGCCACTGACCCGCGTTTCCGTGTTCATGAACGTGTTTAACTGCCACGTGAACCGCGCCCCTGTGGCAGGTACAGTAACAAACGTCGTCTACCACCACGGCAAATTCCTCAACGCCTCGCTCGACAAAGCGAGCGAGCATAACGAACGCAACAGCGTCACCATTGAGACCGCACAAGGCGTGCGCATCGGTGTGGTTCAGATCGCGGGTCTGGTTGCACGACGCATTGTGTGTTTCGTCAAAGAAGGCGACACGTTGAGTGCGGGCCACCGCTTTGGCCTGATCCGCTTTGGCAGCCGTCTGGACATTTATCTGCCACTTGGCGTCTTGCCACTGGTGAGCGTGGGTCAAACCGCCGTTGCCGGTGAGACGATCCTTGCGGATATCCTGAACCCCGACCAGTCACGTCCAGGCCTGCCCGAATGAATACACCATCCCGCATCAAGCTGCGCCATATCGTTCCCAGCGTGGTCACCGTCTTTGCAATCTGCGCAGGCATGACCTCGGTGCGGATGAGCCTCGACGGGCGCATCGAGATGGCCCTATATTTTGTCCTCTTGGCTGTGTTTCTGGATGCAGCCGACGGCAAACTGGCGCGTTTTCTGGACACGGCAAGCCCCTTTGGGGCAGAGCTGGACACGCTTGCGGATTTCTTCAACTTCGGCATCGTGCCGGGGATGCTGCTGTATAACACGCTCTATATCGACACCGACCTTGCCAGCCTCGGCTGGCTTGCAACGCTGGTGTTAGCAGTGTGCTGTGCGCTACGGCTGGCGCGGTTCAACTTGTCGATGCGCAGCGATAACGTGGTGCTGAAGAAAGACGATTACTTTGTCGGTGTCCCTGCCCCTGCACTGGCTTGTCTGGCGCTGATGCCGATATTCATGCACCTCAACGGCTTCGAAAACACCGATTTTCCGGTTCTGCGCGCAATATACATCATCGGCGTCGGGCTATTGGCTGTCAGCACGATCCCGACAGTTTCTATCAAGCACGCCAGCATAAAACGTGCGCATTTGCCGTTTGCTGTGGTTGCCGCCGTGGTTCTGGTGGTCTGCTTGATGGTCTACCCTTGGCCCACCCTGATCGCCGTCAACGTGATCTATCTGGCGTCCCTGCCGCTGTCCTATCGCGCGCAGCAAAAATCGGCAAAGGCCGAGCAGGAAAACCATGCGCATTCTGCTGATTGAGGATGAAGGTGCGCTGGCCCGTCCGCTGGCCGAGCATCTGGAGGCCGACCATCACATCGTCGAATGGTTCACGACACTTGACGAAGCAGATAGCGCCCTGCGCGCCCTAGAATACGATGTTGTCCTGTTGGACCTGCAACTGCCTGACGGCGACGGCCTGACGTTCCTGACTGCACTGCGGGACCGTCACCTGCGCACGCCCGTGATCATTCTCACCGCACGCGACAAAATCTCGGACAGGATTGACGGGCTGAACCGTGGGGCCGACGACTATGTCATCAAGCCTTTCGATCTGGACGAGGTAAAGGCGCGCATTCACACTGTCTGCCGCCGTAGCGCCGACCAGATGTCCCAAACAGTGCAACTGCGCGACATAAGCATCAGCTTAACCGATCAAAGCGTGAGCCGCGCAGGCCAGCCCGTCCGCCTGACTGCAAAGGAATGGGGCATTCTGGAGGTTCTGCTGCGCCGCAAATCCAAAATCGTGCCGAAAGAAAGCCTTGAGGCCGCGATCTATGCTTATGGCGAGGAAGTCGAAAGCAATGCGCTTGAGGCGCACATCAGTCGGCTGCGCGCGAAACTGGGCAAGGATCTGATCGTCACGCACCGCGGCATGGGATACAAACTGGACCCATGACGCATAAACCGACCAGCCTGTTTCGGACCCTGCTAAAGTCCCTGCTTTTACCGGGGATATTGGCCATGGGGATTGGTGTTGTGATTGTGCACAACCTTGTCAAAGAAGAATACGACGAGCTGCAGGATAGTAGCCTGCTGGGCAAAGCGAATCTTCTTCTGACTATATTCGAGCGGTCACAAGACAGCGGAAGTCCACAGTTGAGATCGGGCATCGACACCTTGATGGCATTCGAGGAGCAACTGGTCGAAGTAGATGAGCGTACGCAGTATTGGTTCACAGACCGCGCGGGAAAGATCATCGCGCAATCGCGGGGTGCCACGTCAGCCATTCTTCCTGCCACCCCCGAGAACGGGTTCACCACCGCTAACGGCCACCGTTATGCGGTTGTCACAGCAGACCCCGCCACCGTGATCGTTGCCACCCCGATGGTTGAACGCAACGAAGCGATCCGCGATGTGATCTTTGGCACGGTCGCTGGATTTGTAATGCTTAGCCTGTTTTTTGCCGGCACCGCCTACCGCGCTGCGCGCAACTCGGCCGGTGTGATTGCGCGCCTCAGCGCCAACATTGCGCAAAAGGACGAACACAACCTGACCCCCATCGACCGCCAGAATGCCTTTACCGAGATAGAGCCCGCCATTGACACCCTAGACACCTTGATGACGCGGCTGGACGCTGCCCTGAGCGCCGAGCGGGCCTTTGCCACAAATGCCGCCCATGAACTGCGCACCCCTGTGGCAATCAGCCTTGCCCACGTCCAGCGCCTCAAGGCGCGGCTGGCAGATCACGCGCTGGCGGGCAGTGCGGTCGAAATCGAGCTAGGCCTCAAACGCCTCATCCGCCTGATCGAGCGTTTGTTGCAGATGTCGCGCGCCCAATCGGGTTTGGGCGTGAATACGGTTCGCGCCGATATCACCCCTGTGATCCGCCTGATGCTCAAGGAACTGCGCGACCGCGAACCTGATGAAGCCAAACTTGAGATCATCCCGCCCACTGTCCAGTGGCAAAGCCGCGTTGATCCCGATGCGATGGGCATTATCCTTAGCAATCTGTTTGATAACGCACTGAAATACGCCTCTGGCAAAGTCCCCGTTGTTGTCGATGCAGGCACGCCCGGACAGATCATCATTTCAAACGATTGCTATCCACTGAGCTCTGCCGATCTCGCCGCTATCAGCGCGCGCTATGTGCGTAAAACACCCGTCTCCGAAGGCTTTGGACTGGGTCTGTCGATTGTGCAGGAACTATGTAACCAATCCGGTTGCAGTGTTGATATCTTCTCTCCGTGCGAAGGGGCTGCGCGCGGTTTCACGGCGAAACTTACCATCCCCGAAGAGCCCGCCACCTGATTGCTCAAACTCCAGCGGCAGTAATTCGCCTCTTTTGCAAAAGGCGGTAAAACTACCCGATGATATTGCACTCCAGCAGTGCTATGTTTGGGTGTGAACTCATGAGGATCAATCAATGCTCTTTGCCTCCCAGCTGGCAGACATACGATTTGGCTGCGGCCTGTCTCCGGTCCATGCCCCCCCCGCTTCTGCGGCGCAGATGGTGGCCAGCCTACAGGGTCCAGACACTGCCGCGCAGCGGTTCCCGATAGAGACATTCGAAATCTTCCAAAACCGTATCGCGGAAAGCCAGCGGTTGGCCAAACTACGCCGTACGAAACGTGGCTCGCCAAAGGCACTTGCCTCGATCAAAGAGCGGCGCGTTTTGAATAAGGTCGCCCGTATCGCACAGGGCGGCTGGCTGGGGCAGCATTTTAACCGCTGGATCTGGACCGATGCTCCCCTGCGTGAGCGTCTCAGCCATTTCTGGGCCGATCATTTTACCGCAACAGGCAAAGCTGGTGTGATCCGCCGTGCTGGCTCCCCCTATATGGAAGACGCGATCCGCCCCCGGATCACCGGCCTGTTCGAAGACATGTTGATGGCGACCGTTCTGCACCCGTTGATGATCCACTATCTGGACCAGCAAAAGTCGATCGGGCCAAACTCTGCACGCGCTGTTAAGGGGGGCAAGGTTACCGGCCTGAACGAAAACCTCGCACGCGAAGTGCTGGAACTGCATACGCTGGGCGTGAACGGGCCCTATACCCAAGACGACGTACGCGAACTGGCCGAGCTGTTGACAGGTGTCACAAATGGCCAACCTATGCGCCTCAAGTTCCGCAAAGACCTTGCAGAACCGGGCAGTGAGACGGTGCTGGAAAAGACCTATGGCGGCGGTCAGGCCCATATCCGCGACGTACAGGCCGTGCTACGGGATCTGGCGCGCCACCCTGCCACTGCACGGCATCTGGCGTGGAAGTTGGCGGTGCATTTCGTGGCCGATACACCTGATCCCGCGCTCGTTGATGCCCTTGCTGCGCGCTATATGGACACCGGCGGCGATCTGGGCGCAGTGACCGCTGCTCTGCTTGAACATCCCGCCGCATGGAACCCTACGCGCACCAACGTGAAGCCGCCGCTGCAATTCGTTGGCTCGGCCTTGCGTGCGCTTGCAGTGCCGCCCGAAGCACTGTCGGCTTTGGATGAACGCATGCTTCGCAGGCTTTTGATTCGGCCCTTGGCCCTCATGGGCCACGTCTGGGAGAAGCCGGTAGGCCCGGACGGGCTGCCCGAAGAAGACGCGGCATGGATCGCCCCTCAGGGGATCGCCGCGCGGTTGCAATGGGCCGTCTCGGCGCCACAATCACTGGTGACCGATCTACCAGACCCCCGTGTCTTTGTGCGCACCGCACTTGGCGATCTATCAACACCAGCAGTGGACTTCGCAGCAGAAGCTGCCGAAAGCCGATGGGACGGGGTTGGCCTTGTGCTGGCCTCGCCCGCTTTTCAAAGGACGTGATCCAATGACACAGACCTTCAACCGTCGCGCCTTTCTTTCCCGTTCAGCGATAATCGGCTGCTCTCTTGCGGCAAGCCCGTTGTTGACACCGGTCAGCCTTGCGGCTGCGCCCGGAGATAACCGGCTGGTCGTGATCTTGTTGCGCGGCGGCATGGACGGGCTGGACGTAGTCCGTCCCTACGCAGACCCCGCCTACGCCGCTTTGCGCGGGGATGCAGGCCTGAACGATCCCGAAGGCGCCATTGATCTGGACGGATACTTTGCCTTGCACCCAGCCCTACGCCCGCTGATGCCACTTTGGAAAAATGGTCAGCTTGGCTTTGCCCATGCCGTCTCGACCCCGTACCGTGACAAGCGCAGCCATTTTGACGGGCAGGACCTGCTTGAAGCGGGGTTGAGCGCACTTGATCAGGGCGTGTCACGTGATGGTTGGCTGAACCGCGTCTTGCAGCATCTTCCCGACAGCACCTCTGAGACCGCCTATGCCGTGGGTCAGGACCCGCTTGCCGTTTTAGGTGGCCCCGCCACAACCCAGCGCTGGTCCCCCGAAGCCGATCTGGCGCTTAGCCCGCAGGCGATTGAGTTGGCGCGCCTGATTATGGCTGACGATCCGCCCTTTGCCAGCGCTTTGGCGCAAGCTCTTGATATATCGGATGGCGACGGTGATGCGGTTGCTATGATGGGTTCGCCGAATGAGATGATGGCGATGGCCAATAATAACATGCGAAACGCTGGAAAATCCTCGACTGAAATGCGCATCGCAGAATTTATCGGGAAACGCTTGCGTGATGACACGCGGATTGCTGCGTTTTCTATCAATGGATGGGACACCCACTTCAATCAGGCGCGGGTCTTACCTTCTGCGCTGGGGCGTTTGGCCGACGCCATTTTGACTCTGCAAAGCACCGTGTCCGGTCCAATCTGGAACAAAACCACCGTTGTAGCAGTGACCGAGTTCGGTCGCACGGCACGGACCAACGGCTCTGGCGGGTCGGACCACGGCACCGGCGGGCTGATGGTGATGGCAGGCGGCGCGCTGCGCGGTGGCAAGGTCATGGGCGACTGGCCCGGGCTAGACGAAGCGCAGCTCTATGCGCGCCGCGATCTGATGCCTACACGCGATGTGCGCGCATATCTGGGATGGCTTCTGCACAGTCAGTTCGGCCTGCCCGCTTCAACGCTGGAAACGGATATTTTTCCGGGCCTCGATTTAGGTGAGAATCCCAGTCTGATCCGCTAAACACCTAAGCCAAACAAAAAAGGGGCCGCCCGAAGGTGACGCATTCTTACTTATAGGACACAGTTGGCCTCCAGATTTTATCTGGGGGTCTTATTTATAACATTGTAGGGAAGCGCGGAACGTAGCGCCTCTTTCACCAGATATCAGGGGCTAAGGCTGATTCATGCGCGCATAAATTTGCGCGAATTTATAGCATATAATATTGCGTTACACCGCAAAGCTCTTTGAACAAATGTGATTTGCAATTTCGCGGCCCTGAGCGGACCTTTATGCTCGACGCGGCGATTGACTGGTCAGAGCCCACTTTGACCAATGCTGCAAAGCGTACGAAGGTCTGATACCGTGAGAAAGACTAAAACCTTCAACAGCGGCTATGGTTTTGAATGGGATTTTGTGTGCCATCAATCGGGGTTGTCTCTGCGTGTTCCAAAAACTAAGGGTTTTGGAACGCTCTTGGATGTCATGAGCCTATCTCCCCCCGTCCTTTTCGCCTGTTTCAGAAAGTTGTTACTGGGCAGCTTGGGTTGCAGCAGACGAAATGGCGGCAGTGTCTTCAGGCGTCAGTTCATAGCCTTTCTCCATTGAAGGCAGGGCTACGCGCACTTCGCGGCGGGCAAATTCGATGCCGTCCGGCCGAGAACCCTGATTGGGGTAGATACGCCGCGATCTGGCGGCTGCCAAAGAACGGATATTTCGTGAAGACCCGATCGATCTCATGCATCAGCTTTAGCGTTTCAGCGTTCACACCAACGGGGGGGTAATACAACGATGACCGGCTAATCTTCAGCAGCTTGCACTGCCGTGTTAGGCTCAATTTGGTATTCACTTTGCAGATCATCTCGCGACGTTTAGACGGGCTCATCGCTTCAGCCCTTGTGACAAAAAATCGTTCTCCACCGCCAGCTGACCAATCTTGGCATGTAGTTCTTTGATCTCACCGTCTTTGTTCTCGGCCTTCTTGACCTTGTCTGAGAAAACGCCTGCCATGCCCTCAATCGCCTGCCGTTTCCACGTGCTCACCTGCGTAGGGTGCAGCTGGCGCTTGGCTGCGATCTCCTGAACCGTCTTGTCGCCACGCAGAGCCTCAAGCGCCACAGCAGCTTTAAACTTGTCTGAAAAGTCCCGTCGCTTCGTCATTCTCGTATCCATTCATCAGTGTTGGATACATCTTAGCACGCTGTCCAAATTTGCCGGACCACTTCAGTCGGGCTTTGTCTTCTATATTGGGCGGAGCGTATTGCGTATGTCGATCTGATCAATCTCAGCAATGGGCATTGCCCCCAGCTTGGGCAGCACGTGCAATTCCAACGGTGACATCCATCGTCCGGCCTTTCCATCGCCCTTGAGGCTGGCTTTGTGGCTCTCGAAGGCATCAAACGCTACGTCACGCAGTATGTGAAGATTGCGCTGGGAGGCGCGGCGGTCTGCTTCGCGCTGTTTGATCGGATCGTTGCCGTTTATGGCAACCCGGCGCCACTTCTCGGCCTCGGCGCGGGCTTCTTTCAGCGAGACGCGAGGATAAGCGCCAAGCCCCATTTCACGTCGCCGTCCGTGCACATGTACCCGAAGAACCCACTTTCCGCTCTTTTCGTCGGACTTGACGAGCCATAGACTGCCGCCATCTCCATACTTGCCAGCGGGTGCGGACTTTACAGTCAACGCTGCCAGTTTGTTCAGTTCTCTCGCCATACAGCCCCCTTACCAGTCCCCCTACCGCATGTTGTATGGGTTGATACAGAAGTGAACACGTTAGTGCAGTAAGTGCTAGTAAAATATGATATAATAGAGTTTGTCGATACAGATTGATACAAAGCTGAACAGCACTTTGGTGCCCTCCGACCGCACCACAACTTCGGTTGCCGGATGATATTTCATTAGCTAACAAACGCTTGCGTTGCTGCACCTTTGCTAAGCCGCGCGATACGGGCGGCGCGCTCTTTTAGCTTGGCGTAATACTGTGCGACCTAGCAGAATGCTGTGACTGGGAAACTGAGACGAGCCTGCATTGGTTTGGTACATCTCATCCCAATCATCCGATTTTGAGATTAGCCGATCAAGTTCAGTCGCATCTTAAACGACAACCGCAGGCTTCCTTGAAGCCTGCGGACTTGGTTTGAAGTGGTCCGGCAAAATTGGACAGCGTGCTAAGATGTATCCAACCC
>NZ_JBALVJ010000071.1:0-16288 GCF_036961165.1 Sulfitobacter sp.
TTAGGAAAGCTGTATTGCTCGGTCGCGACCCTTTGCGAAGGTCCGCTCTGGGCCGAGTGCGCCCCAAGCCATACTGAAACACGCAATTCCATCGTCAGCACTGTCAGCATCGTCAGCCAACGGGCAAGGCTGACGATGCTGACGATCCTTTATCCATGTTTGATACAGATCGCGCGTTGCCCGGTTTTGCCTTGCCGCGCCTTGGACATGGTAATCCCCTGCCGCCGCAGCAGAGGTTGAACCCGTTTCAATTCGCTTGATAGCTTGTTGTGCTGTCGTAGAAAGATCAGCGGATCGTCTGTGAGTTGCGGATAAAGACTGCGTAGCGCCTTGGTCAGTTCTGTCGCGGTTCCCTTGAACGGGCCGCGATCCATGATCATGCTGACGATGGCTTCGGCCACTGGGTTGCATTCAATAGCCGCAGAGTCCACGGATTGCCGGTTTGCGGCGTAGGCCTCCGAGAACGCCCCCTCAGGCCACCCAAGCGCAGGTTCTGCAGCACTTACCCATTTCGTGAAGTCCGCCATGCGTGGGCGCTCTGTGAGCGTAACAGTAGAGAGCCTTGCAAGAGCCGTCGCAGTGGCGTTTAGAAGTACTGCAAGGATGTGAGGGGCGGCTTGATTGAACCGCGTCCAAAACTCCGCTTCAAACTCTCGTTCGGTTTCCTCAATGACCGGCAGGGAGACAATGATAGATCGGTCGGCCAGATCGGGTCGGCTGGCAAGATCAGGGATGCCATTCATCAAGACCGGGCGAGTTGCGTCAAACAGCACTTCTTCGGAGTTGGTGTGCAGTTTGCGGGTGCCAAAGCCGCCACCCGTCGCAATCCGGCACAAAGCGTCCGCAAGGTTGGGTTTGATATGCGACAGGTTGTCGAAGGCGAGTGCGTGATTGTGCCGGGCCGCAATTACCAAATCCTGCTCAGATTGGGGCGCACTGCGAGTCATCGGGTTGGCCGGATCAATAAGGCTGCGCAGCACTTTTGCAGTCGTGCTCTTGGCGCTGCCCTGTTCCCCGGTCAAGATCAAAATGGGATAGGGGCCTTTTGGCTGGAAACATCCTAATAACCACGCGACCAACATTCTGAAGTCGGTTTCTGAACTTACGTTCAGAAAGGGCCGCAACAGATTGATATCGGCAGGGCCAGTAACTGGCGCAGGTAAAGCTTGCATGGCGCGGGAGCGTAGGAACCGGACTGCACCACGCTTGACGATTTTCCAGCCGTTTGCATCGATGCACACTGATGCCCAATCTTTGCCGCCAAGGTCCAGAAAGAGACAATCCTCTACAGACCCCACGCGGTTAAAGATGGGATATTCCAGACCATTGAACAGCGCTTCACCCGCCATAGTCCGGCGTCTGTCATCAAGGTCTAACTCGCGCATTTTTGCGGTGCGGTTGGCCTGGATCACGTCGCTAGGCAGAACACCGCAGCAGTTTTGCTGAAGATCACTACCGATAACCATCTCTAACGACCGCCAGAGTTCGTGGGCGGGCCAGCGGGCGCGGTTGCGGTCATGTGTCGGGTAGAAGTAGCGAATGCGTTTGATAGCGTCTGTAAACGCGTCTCCGATGGTGTCGCGAATGTCCTGCCAGCTGCGTAGCTCGAAACGATTGCGCAGTTGCTTAGAGCCAAGGCGTAACTCGAAACGCCAGACTTGGCTGGTGTTGCGATCAGTGAAGTCTAACGGTGGTTTGCCGACGGCTTCTCTCGCCGCATTCCAGATGGTGAGCCAGCCAAGTTTGTTGCTTTGGATGACTTCGGCGCGTTTGTCGTAGATCGCGATTTGACGGTTCGCGATGGCTCCGGCCCGCAATCCGGTGACACGTGCTCCGCTTGAAGTGGTCGCGGTATCATCAACACCAGTGTATTCTGTGACCTTGGTTCCGGGCGGCACAACCAAGCATTCTCGGTTTGGTTCGAACCAAGGGGCAAGGAAATCGACGGCAAAGTCTGCCCGCGCCACCCGCAGTTGCGTTTCAACATACGGGATGCCGAAGGCGTCCATGCAGGCTCGAAAGTGTCGTTCAGCCCGATCAAGGCCACCTGTGGCAAGACCAAAGGCCCGAAAGCCGATCGTGATGCCGGGATTGTTGGGAATGCGGTCTTCGGGATCTTGGAACAACCAGACTGCGCCATGATCGCCAGTATGGGCGGTGAAACCGCGTGCACCTTTGTTGGTGGCGTTCAGCTTGATTGAACTAAACTCCAAAACGCTGTCTTATGGGTCTTCTTTGCGTGGTCCTTGGCGGCAAGCAGTTCTGCGCGAAGGGCCGGGGGAATGTCCATTTGAAGCGTGAACTTAAGACCGTCAAAGCCGGAATGTAAGATTTGTGCTTCCATCTACTCTGACCTGCGCTTTCGTATTAGTGGAGGGGGATGTTACATGACCCCCCTTTGTTGCGAGATGTCTCGCTGTGATTTTGATCATGTTGGGAGGGTCGTTGCCGGAATTGGTGCCTCCGGCGGGGCAGCTTAGGTTTTGGGGCCGGGTTGTTGCCCGGCTTCGTTGTTATGTCTGGGCAGTTTCTCTAGATGTTTGGGCAGTTTCGCCTAAAAAGCCTATTTAGTACGTAACCCAATCGATGTTTTTGGCCTGGATTGAATGTTAGGCACCTTGTACCTTTCCTGAGCGAAAAGCAGAATGTCAGCTCGTACAATACTGACAAACGGATCAACGGAAAACCCTCAGCCTTTCATCGCCCCTTCCGACTGAAGCCACCTTACAACCGACAGGCGCTTGGAATTCATGTGACCCATCAGGGTTCGCGCCAAGTTGGGACCATCTCGCGCAATAAGAAACTCCAAGATACGCTCGTGTTCTTGCACGGCGTCCTGCCATCGCCCTTGAGTCATATTGGCCAGATACCGGGCCCGCTGCATGCGCAGTGACAAGGCCTGACAGGATGAAGTTAACGTACCGTTCCGGGCTGCAAGCAAAATAGCGCGGTGAATCTTCTGGTTGATGCTGAAATACGCGTCCAGATCGCGCTCCTTATAGCTTTGTATCATTTGCGCGTGCAAATCGCGGACCGCGTCAATTTCAGCGTCGGTAATGTTTTGGCAGGCCAGCTCGCCCGACAACGCCTCCAATGCACCCAGCACCGGAAACACCTCTTCAACCTCTTCAATCGTGACGCGGGTCACCCATGCGCCGCGATTGGGCTCAAGCCGCACCAGCCCGTCCGAGGCAAGCACCTTGAGCGCCTCACGCAGCGGGGTGCGCGACACCCCGAATTGGTCGCATAGTAACTTTTCCGGCACCTTAGATCCGGGCTCCAAGTCCGCATTGATGATCAATGTCTGAAGTCGGCCTACCAGCTCGTGATGTAACGAGGTGCGGGTGATCGCCTGAGAGTTTGTTGTTTGAGCCATTGGGGACGTGATTTCACTTTTTCAGAGCCATTTCCAGTAGGCGTACCATGTGGATGGGTTGGCGTGTGGTCAGGTCTGCGACCTGATGTCGGCAGGATGTGCCATCTGCAACAATTAAAGTTTCTGTGTCTACTTTCCTTACTGCAGGCGCCAGATCCAACTCTGCCATGGCGCGGGATGTCTCATGTGTGTCGGCACCATATCCGAATGCGCCGGCCATGCCACAGCAAGATGTCTCCACAGTCTCGACCTGTGTATCGGGCAAGAGCGACAGGGTCTTCTCGATGCTCGACATAACGCCCATTGCCTTTTGATGGCAATGTCCGTGCAATAAAACCTTTGCGGCAGGAGAGGTCAGCGGAAGATGGAAATCGGGATTGCCTTCCTGATCGGCGATGTATTCTTCCAGCATGCGCGCCTTGGCGGCGAGCTTTGCGGTGTCTTCACCGGGCAGAAGGGCCGGAATTTCATCGCGTAGGGTCAGCAAGCAGCTGGGCTCCAGCCCTATGATAGGTAGGCCCTGTTCTACATAGGGCATCATGGCGTCAACCAAGCGCTGCGCTTCCACTTTTGCCTCATCTATCAAACCGGCAGACAGGAATGTGCGGCCACAGCACAGCGGCCGCTCGCCTTTGGGGGCCTGTGCCAGATGCACCGGCACATCGGCGGCCTCCATCACCTTGAGCGTGGCGCGCAGATTTTCAGGTTCAAAGTAGCGGTTAAAGCAATCGGCAAAAACGACAACTTTGGGGACATCATGAGGTTCTGCCTCACTGTCCTTAAACGGGTGCTTGGCCCATGTCGGCAGTTTGCGGGTGGCAGTAAAGCCGGTCAACCTTTCGGTCAGCTTTGCCAGGCCCGGCACCGTGTTGCGCAGATTCGCCAGAAGCGGCAGCCGCGCCGCCCATGGGGCATAACGCGGCAGAAACGCAGTCAGACGGTCCTGCAAGCTCAGACCGTTTTTGCGCACGCGGGCCGCCTGCACTTCGATCTTCATGCGGGCCATGTCCACGCCTGTGGGGCATTCGCGTTTGCAGCCTTTGCACGACACACACAGCTTCATCGTCTCGGCCATCTCGTCCGAGGTCAGCGCATCGGGCCCTAATTGCCCCGAGATCGCCAAGCGCAGCGTGTTTGCGCGGCCCCTCGTGAGGTCTTGCTCCTTGCGGGTCACGCGGAAGGATGGGCACATCACCCCGCCCTTGAGCTTGCGGCAGGCACCATTGTTGTTGCACATCTCAACCGCGCCTTGGAAACCGTCTCCGCCACCTGTCCAGTCGGACCAGTCGAGGCCGGTCTTAAACGCAGGCACGTTGTAGTCGGGGCCATAGCGGAACAGGCGTCGGTCATCCATCCTGGGCGCATCGACGATCTTGCCAGGATTGAACAGGCCAGTTGGATCAAACCGCTTTTTGACCTCGCCAAAGCTGGCCACCATGCGAGCCCCGAACATCTTTTCATGGAACTCGGATCGGACCAGCCCGTCGCCATGCTCGCCCGAGTGGGAGCCCTTATACTGTGCGACCAGATCAAAGCATTCTTCGGCAATAGCGCGCATGGTTTTGACGTCCTGATCCAGCTTGAGGTTCAGGACAGGGCGTACATGCAGGCAGCCGACGGAAGCATGGGCGTACCATGTGCCTTTGGTCCCATTGCGCTGAAAAATCTCCGTCAGGCCAGCCGTATAGGCCGCAAGGTCGGGCAGCTCTACGGCGCAGTCTTCAACAAATGACACTGGCTTGCCGTCGCTTTTCATGGACATCATGATGTTGAGCCCAGAGCTACGCAGATCAGCGATACGTGCCTGCATCGCAGGATCAGGCACAGGAGTCATACCGCCCCAATTCTTGCCCGAACCGGACCACGAAAATCCCAAATCGCCCATCATCTCATCCAGTTGACGCAATTTCTCGGCGTGTAGGCTTGCGTCTTCTTCGGCAAACTCAACCAGCAGCAGGGCGTCGGGTTTGCCGGTCACGAATTCCTCGATGGTCTGGCGAAACATCGGGATATCACGGGCCAGCCCGATCATTGTGGCGTCGACCAGTTCAACGCCTTGGGGGTTCAGTGTGACCAGATGCTGTGCGGCATCCATCGCCTGATGGAAGGTCGGGAAATGGCAAACACCAAGGACTTTCTTTGAGATGATGGGCCAGAGTTTCAACTCAATCGCGGTGGAATAGGCAAGCGTGCCTTCCGAGCCCACTAGAAGATGCGCCATGTTGTTGGGGGTGTCGCGGGGCACCAGCGCGTCGATATTATAGCCACCCACCCGGCGCATGACCTTGGGGAATCGGGCGTCGATCTCAGCGGCCTCACGGGTGCCAAGGTGTAGCAGGTCCTCCGTCAACGATTGCATTAGGGGGGATACGGCGGACTCGACTGGCCCAAAATGATGTTTGCTGCCGTCTGCTAGAAAAGCGTCTATCGACAAAACATTGTCGCGCATCATTCCGTAGCGCAGGGATTTGCCGCCGCAGGAGTTGTTGCCGGTCATCCCGCCGATGGTAGCGCGGGATGCGGTCGAGACATCAACAGGGAACCAAAGCCCGTGGGGTTTGAGCGCACGGTTGAGATCATCCAAAACGATTCCAGGGCGCACAACACATCGTTGGCCCTCCACATCCAGCTCAAGAATATCGTTGAAATACTGTGTATTATCCAACACCAGTGCTTCGTTCACGGTCTGGCCGCATTGCGACGTCCCTCCACCGCGCGCAAGCAGGGGTAGGCCCTGTTCGCCAGCAATATCGATGGCGGCGCGGATGTCATCTTCGGACCTCGGCGACAGCACCCCCAATGGCATCATCTGATAAAGCGACGCATCCGTGGCATAGCGTCCCCGCGAAAAGCTGTCGAACATAAGGTCACCCTGAACACGAGATTTCAGAGCGTCGAAGAGACCAGACATATGCGATCCAATATCAGTTAAGGGCGATCATTGCTGTTGACTTAATTATGAATTAAAAATTACGTTGGTTCAACTGAAAAGAAAATTCGTCGGCCTTGGGGTTCTTTCTTGGTCGCTTTAACACACCTGAATGTGAGATCGATTGTCATGAGAAAAGCTGGCCGCCATTTTTTACAAATCCCCGGCCCTAGCGCTGTGCCTGACCGGATCCTGAGCGCAATTGGGCAGCAGACCATCGACCACCGTGGTCCCGATTTCGCAGCCGTAGGCATGAAGGCGCTGGACGGGCTCAAGTCCATCTTCAAGACGCAGCAACACGTGTTCATCTATCCTGCGTCTGGCACCGGCGCATGGGAGGCGGCCTTGGTCAACACGCTGTCGCCTGGTGATCGCGTACTGATGTTCGAGACAGGTCATTTCTCCACGCTGTGGAAGAAACTGGCCGAAAAGCTGGGGTTGCAGGCAGCGTTTATCGAAGGCGACTGGCGCGGCGGTGCAGATCCCGACCAGATCGAAGCCTATCTGGCTGAAGATAAGGGTCAAAAGATCAAAGCTGTCTGTGTCGTGCATAACGAGACCTCGACGGGCTCCGTTTCACCAATCGCCGAGGTCCGCAAGGCGATTGACCGCGCAGGGCATCCTGCGCTTTTCATGGTCGATACCATCTCTGGCCTTGCCTCGTTGGAGTACAAGCATGATGAATGGGGCGTGGATGTCACGGTTTCAGGATCCCAAAAAGGCCTGATGCTTCCCCCCGGTCTGTCGTTCAATGCCGCTAGCGAAAAGGCGATGACCGCTAACGCCAAAGCGGGGCTGCAACGGTCCTATTGGGATTGGGCTGAAATGGTTGGCCCGAACAAGACCGGATATTTCCCCTATACCCCTGCGACGAACCTTCTCTACGGGCTCAATGAAGCTGTTGATATGCTGCATGAAGAAGGGCTGGACAACGTCTTTGCCCGCCATGCGCGTCACGGTCAGGCAGCAAGAGCGGCTGTTCGCAAATGGGGGCTCGAAGTGCTCTGCACCAAGCAGGGGCAGGAGAGTGGTGTACTGACGGCGGTAAAGCTGCCCGAGGGCCACAGCGCAGATGGGTTCCGTGCCAGCACATTACAGCATTACGATATTTCCCTTGGAAATGGCCTATCAAAAGTTGCCGACAAGGTATTCCGTATTGGCCACCTTGGCGATTTCAACGATCTGATGCTGGTTGCCACGCTTGCTGGTGTCGAGATGGGCCTGAAGCAAGCGAACGTCCCACATGAAACCGGCGGCGTTCAAGCGGCGATGGAATTGCTAAGCTAGAAAAGTGACCCCGAAAAGGGGCGAGAAAATGGAAGAATCTAATCTCTGGGAGGAGAACGTGATGAAGATTATTGCAAAACTGCTTGCGGCAACCACGGCCATTGGCATGGCGACAAGTGCTTACGCAGCTGATATGACGTTGAAATTTGGCCATGTTGGCAATCCGGGATCGCTGTTTGAGGCGTCGGTTGAAAACTTCGCAGCCTGTGTGAACGGTGCGATGGGCGACGCTGTCGAAGTGCAGACTTTTGGGTCGTCGCAGCTGGGCAAAGACAAAGAGCTACTACAGAAACTCAAATTGGGGCAGATTGATTTTTCATTGCCATCCTCGGTGATGTCTTCGGTGGACGATACCTTCGGTATCTTCGACATGCCCTACATCATCAAAGACCGTGACCACATGCGCCGTGTTCAGGGCGCAATGATGGATAAGTTTCAGGCAGCTGCCAATGACAACGGCTATCACATTGTCGGTCTGGCCGAGAATGGCTTTCGCAATATCACCAACAACGTTCGCCCGATCAACCTGCCTGCCGATCTGGAAGGCATCAAGCTGCGCACGCCAAACGGTATCTGGCGCCTGAAGATGTTCCAGGAGTATGGGGCCAACCCAACGCCAATGGCTTTTTCTGACGTGTTTACCGCGCTACAAACCGGCGTGATTGACGGACAAGAAAACCCCTATGCGCAGATCGCATCGGCCAAGTTTCAGTAAGTGCAGAAGTATCTGTCCGTTACAGGTCACGTCTATACGCCTGCGTATATCCTGATGTCGAAAAAGAAGTTCGACGGGCTGGACGCTGATATGCAGACGGGTCTGACGGATTGCGCCAACAAGACGCAAGACTTCACCTACGAGAAAGCAGCGGAGCTGGAAGAGAGCCTGTTGAAAGTGATCGAGGATGCGGGTGTCGCTGTAAACACAGCCGACAAGGACGCCTTCATTGAGGCCTCCAAGCCAATCTATTCCCAGTTTGCGGATGAGGTTGAGGGGGGTCAGGAGATGATCGACACCGTGCTTGGTCTTGGCAACGCCAGCTGACCGGAGTGTAGGCAGCAGGCACTTTGCTTGCCGCTTGACCCCAATTATTAACATTCCAACGGCACGCACCCGCTTTATGGCTTTTGGGACGTGATGTCCGGTATCCTACAGGTCTGACCCACATGGAACATGCTGCCTACCCGACCCTGTCGCGCATCAATCGGATGCTGAGCAGGATGCTTGAATGGATCACGATCAGCCTGATGGTCCTGCTAACATTGATCGTAACCATGGCCGTGTTCGCCCGCCTGATGGGGCAGAGTTTTTCATGGTATGACGAGGTCGCCGCCATCATGCTGGCTTGGATCACATATTACGGATCTGCGCTGGCCGCCTTGCACCGCCGCCATATCGGCTTTGACTCTGTGCTGCTGGCCATACCGCAAAAGATACAGGTAGTCGTTTTGCTCTTGGGCGAGGCGATTGTACTGCTCTTCTTCTTCCTTATGGCGCGGGCGGGCTTTCAGGTTCTTGATGTGCTGGCTGGCGATACTTTGGTCTCCCTCACTTGGGTCCCCATCCAATTCACCCAATCCATCATCCCGATTGGCGCGATCCTGTTCATGCTGTGCCAAACACTCAGCCTTCCCGGATTTCTCAAACTGACAGCTGCTGGCATATCGCTCGAGCACGCAGAGATTGAAGAAGAAGTCGAAACCGAACTCGAGAAAAACAAGGACCACGTCTGATGTTGATGGCCGCTATTTTTATTGCAATGCTGATCATGATCTGCATCAACATGCCCATCGCTGTTGCCTTGGCGATGGCGGGTGTGCTGGGCCTGCTGGCCACCGAAGGAACGGGTAGCCTCGTCACAATCGCGCTGGATATGTATGACGGGTCGACCAAGTTTTCCCTGATCGCCATCCCCATGTTCGTGCTGGCCGGTGCCATTATGAATGCGGGCGGCATCACCGACCGGCTGATCAACTTCGTGACTGCGATCATCGGGTTCATTCGCGGTGGCCTTGCCATGGTCAACATCGGGGTGTCTCTGTTTTTTGCCGAAATTTCCGGCTCTGCTGTGGCAGATGTTGCCGCGATGGGCTCCATCCTGATCCCGCAGATGAAAAAGCGCGGCTATTCCAAGGAATTCTCCGCTGCGGTGACGTCGTCTTCGGCCTCTTTGGCAATCATCATTCCACCCTCGATTCCGATGATCCTTTACGCGGCTTCGGCAAATACCTCTGTTGAGCAGTTGTTTGTTGCAGGTGTCGTGCCGGGGTTGCTCGGCGCTGGGGGGCTGATGACGGTCGCTTACCTCTTCGCCAAAAAGTACAATTTCCCGACCGAGGCGGCGTTCAACATCGCCCGTTTGCGCGAAACGTTCATCGACGCGCTGCCCGCATTCACCCTGCCTGTGATCATTCTCGGGGGTATCTTTGGCGGCTATGTCACGGCGACTGAAGCGGCGGGTCTTGCCGTTCTGGCCTCGATTATCGTCTCTGCGTGGTATGGCAATTTGGACGTGAGCCACTTGCGCCGCGCGATGCTGGATGGCGGCATCCAGACGGCTGTTGTCATGCTGCTGGTTGCCGCTTCAGTTTTGATGGGGGGCTTCCTGACACGTGCACAGATCCCGCAGCAACTGGCAGAAAGTATCTTGTCGATCACCGATCAACAATGGGCGATTCTGCTGATCCTCAACTTCTTCTTCCTCATTGTGGGCTTCTTTCTGCATTCTGCCGCCGCCATCATTCTGGTGATCCCGATTGTGATCCCGCTCATCACGGCGGCAGGTATTGACCCTGTGCACTTTGGCTTGGTGGTCACGCTAAACCTTGCCATTGGTCAACAAACACCGCCTGTGGCGTCCGTACTGATCACCGCCTGTTCCGTAGCGCGCGCCAACATCTGGGAAGTGTCCAAGGTTAATATCTGGTTCGTTGGTGTGCTTTTGGCAGTGCTAATGCTGTGCACCTATGTGCCGTCCGTGCCGATGTTCCTTGTGGAGTATTTCTACCGATGACAGATCAAACCCCCGAGATTACCGATGAGGTCCGCGAGGGCATCATGTGGATCACCTTCAACCGCCCGCAGGCGCGTAATGCGCTGACGTTCGAGATGTACGAGCGGCTGGCGCAATTGTGTCGGGAGATGCCTACAGACGGGACAGTGCGTGCGGTGGTGATTGCGGGGGCAGGCGGCAAAGCCTTTGCCGCGGGCACTGATATGACGCAATTTCGCGCCTTTGAGACACCACAGGACGCACTGGATTATGAAGCGCAGATTGATGCTGTTATGGAAGCTGTAGAGTGCTGTCCGGTGCCAACGATTGCCGCGGTTCACGGGGCCTGCACAGGTGGAGGCGGTTCAATTGCGGCGGCCTGCGATATTCGTATCGCCTCGACCAGTCTGAAATTCGGCTTCCCGATTGGACGCACTTTGGGCAATTGCGTTGCCGCTGGAAACCTTGCGCGATTGTCCGAACTGATCGGGGCAGGCCGGGTGCGCGAGATTATCTTTACCGCGCGTCTGATCGAGGCGAGCGAGGCATTGCAGGTCGGTTTGATCAGCGAAGTACTCCCTGACGAAGACAGCTTGCTGGCCCGCGCGGGTGAACTCGCCGAACGGGTGGGCAGCATGGCCCCGCTGACCCTGCGCGCCACCAAAGAGGCGCTGCGCCGCAACCGTGCAGCACTCAAAGTGGACGACGCCGATCTAATCATCTCTTGCTACATGAGCGACGATTTCAAAATCGGCATGGAGGCATTCCTGGGTAAAACCAAACCAGTTTGGACAGGCAAATGAGCGAAAAGACAGGTCCGCTCAAAGGAATGCGTGTCATTGAGCTGGCGCATATCATGGCCGGACCCGTCTGTGGTTTGATGCTGGCCGACATGGGGGCAGACGTCATCAAGGTGGAGAAGCCTGCGGGCGATGATAGTCGCCGCTTTGTGCCCCCCGAGATCGAGGGTGAATCCGCCGCCTATATGATGATGAACCGCAACAAGCGCGGTATCTCGCTGAACCTCAAGGACCCAGCCGCCGTCGACATCTTGCGCAAAATGCTGGCCGAGGCCGATGTGGTGATTGAGAATTATCGCAAAGGAACGATGGAAAAGCTCGGCCTGTCCTACGAGGATCTGGCCCGCGCCAATCCGCGCCTAATCTATTGCGAAATCTCGGGCTTTGGCCGCACGGGACCCTATGCAGAGCGGGGTGGCTTTGATCTCATCGCGCAAGGCATGTCGGGCTTGATGTCAATCACAGGTGAGGGGCCGGGGCGGCCGCCCGTCAAAGTCGCGGCTCCGATTTCCGATATCAACGCAGGCATTCTCGGAGCAATGGGCGTCTCGGCGGCCTATGCCAATATGCTGCAGACTGGGCTTGGGCAGAAGGTGGATACCTCCCTGTTTGAGGCTGCGATTACTCAGACATACTGGCAGTCCGCGATTGCCTTCGCCACCGGAGAAAGGCCTGAGCCGCTTGGCTCTGCCCATCCGCTCAACGCCCCCTATCAGGCGTTCCAGACCAACGATGGCTGGATCAATATTGGTGCCGCGAACCAAAGCAACTGGATGCGGTTCCTTGATGTGATCGAGGCGCCCGAACTGGACGAGGATCCAAGGTTCTCCTCCAACGCGCAACGGGCACGTAACCTGCCTGCACTGATCGAAATCCTGAACACCTATATGGTGCAAGACACGACGGAGAACTGGCTTGTTCGCATGGAAGCAGCGCAACTGCCCGCCGGGCCGGTCAATGATATCTTGCAAATGCACAACGACCCGCAGGCGCTGGCCCGCGATATGATTGTCGATGTGGATCATGCGGTTGCGGGCAAGGTCAAGACGATTGGCCACCCGGTAAAGTTTAGCCGCACGCCTGCACATGTAGCAGATGCCGCCCCGATATTGGGCCAACATACCCGCGATGTCTTGACCGAGATGGGGTATAACACCGCGCAGATTGATGCGCTCATCCAGTCTAAGGCGATCATCGCCTCGTGACCCGGCCACTCAAAAGGATCAGCTAATGCCTCTTACCCTCGAACAGGCCCAAAGTATCATCAGCGATTGCCTCAGCTGGCGTAAGGACAACGGACTGAAGCCTTTGACGGTTGGCGTTTTAGACGCTGGCGGCTGTCTGTTGGCGCTGGCCCGCGAGGATGGTACCAGCGCGCTGAGACCCGAAATTGCCCAAGGCAAAGCGCGGGGGGCGGTCCAGATGGGGCTGGGATCACGGGCGCTGTATGAGCGGGCAAAGATTGAGCCGTTTTTCATTCAGGCAATGAACACGCTGGCAGGTGGCTCGCTTGTGCCGGTGGCCGGTGGTGTTCTGATCAAGCGCGACGGCGTTATTCTGGGTGCGGTTGGCATCACCGGTGACAATTCCGACAACGATGAAGCCTGCGCGATTTCTGCAATCGAGACAGCAGGTTTTGTAGCGGATGGCGGATAGCGAACAGCGAAAGCACCGACTGGGTAGTAACCAGCTCTCACTTTTGACAATCTGACCGTAATGAATTTACGTATGAATTTGAATAATTTTTGGCATAAAATAGAATTTGAGCCGTCTAGCCGTGTCTGCTGTAGGAATGCCGCGGCGCGGCACCGGTTTGTGCGCTGAAGGTCTACTCTGGGCCGAAGTGGCGACCATGAGTTATGCCGTCTTTCGCGCACCTCTGCATTTAGAGAACTTTGAGCAACCCCAGAAAGTACCACCCGTCTTTCGGTTAGTTCGCTTAACCATTTCACCTCCACACTTCGGACAAGACGTTGATTCAGCGGGAACGGCTCGTATTGGATAAGGGACAATGGTTTTGGCTACAGCTTTCTTTTCAAGACTTTGCACATGCTCTTTGCGCACAACTCTAGTGTTTTCTAAGGCCTGACCTTGCAGCTTTCGGACGTAATCGTTCACTTGGACGTCTGTAAGTACAAGCTGTTTGCGCACACCGATCAGCCTACCAAGCGCCTGCAATCCCCACGCAACGTTTTCTGGCATTACCGTCTTAGGTTCGGCGGTGCCAGTAAACACAACAAAGTTATGCAGCACTTTTTTGTCGACACCCAATATTTTTTTTGCACAGCTTTACCATGCGCATAATTCTGTCGTAGAGGGTTTTGGAAGCTACGGCGCTTACCGCCTTTTTGTACTTGCGTCCATTTCTGCTGGTTGGCATCCCCAAATATCAAACCAGACATATTTTTGGTCTCAATTGCGAAAACCCCAAAGCGGGACAACACGAGATGATCCAACTGCGTCGTACCCCCTGCGACCGGCAGAATTAAATCCGATAACACCCGATATTCTTTTTCGTCCAGTAAAGACGTCAGAGCATTGTGAATTCGTCGCTCTCCCCTAGCGCCTTTTTTTCAGGTGTGTTGTAGCTGTCTTCTGCAGCCCGAAGTGCAGACCGAACGGCTGTTTTCAACAAAAACCTCAGCATAGGCCCTCTTCATATTTGCGTCAGCCAATGGGCTGACTCGCATTTATATTGAGTATTGCTCATTACTTAGGTCAAATCGTGCCAAGGTGCCTATGGGTTAGGAATTCAAGTCACACCAGAAAAAATGATGTGCATGGGGCTTGCTCGCCTGCCGAGAATACGGATTTAGAGCGCTTTTTTTGTAGTGGCTGGCTCGAGAAGATCAGTGGCCGCGTTGTCCCGCTAAGCAGACCTCGACACCCCGAAATGCTGCGCTCCCCCGCCAATGTCGTCTTCAAGGAAGCTGCACTGCGGCGTGGCTCTTGTTGACGAATGGCGGCTTTGGGCCGTTTAAGTCAGTGACAGCAAGTGCTGATTAACCGTCGGAGACGCCTGACAGGGTGCAGGGACCGACGGCGAGTGGTCATTGCCTTGGAGCGTCCAGAGAGGGAAGTCCCCTCTTTGGTCCGAGCCGGACAGGCTGCCAGGGGGTGCTGGAAGGGGAGTGGCGAACGACGACCCTGCGAGGGGGTATGAAAGGGGTGGGCGAAACCTCCCTTTCTCGGGCTGAAAGCCCCTTGAGGGTTTGGGAGAGTTGGACGTCTCCCAAGGTCGCCGCAGGCGGCCAGTGTCCAGGGGCTTGCCCTTGGCGAACGCGTAGCTTGAACGCAGAACCGAAGGGACGGAGTGCGAGCTACTTAGTGAGTAAATGACCCGCACCCCGAATAAGCTGACGCATGTCGCTTCCGGCCCACTTCGGACCTTCGCTAAGGCGCACGACGCCGCGATGCAGCTTCCCGAGGCCGGTCATTCGTGCTCAGCGCAGCAATTCTCTTGGTTGGACGAATGCAACTCAGACAAAACGGCCTGATGCGCTTGCGAAAAAAAAACCTTACTCAAATGACAGCGCCCGGACGAGGGCTGCAGTTCACGTCGTTCGCGTGGACTGTCCGCTTGCGGCGGGTCAGTACCCGAACACCCACGGACGGCAAAAGGCGCTGTCTCGACGACATCTTCACCGAGCGCATTAGCGGTGACTGAAGTATGAAAGTGTCTGCCTGCACGCTTGGGAGACCGGCTCGCAGGCCAATGCGGGCGCCGAGGGTTGGATCGCCGTATACAACTATCCGCAGCCGCAAGCCGCCCATGGTGGAAAGCCGCCCGCAGTGGGCTACCTACGCCAGGTTGAAAGCGACCAGCAGGGTTAGAGAGCAACCTGAACCACCTTGGAGACTACCCAAAAGATGGAGAGTAGCTTAGATTGAACAGGCAACGAAAGGATGTGTGCCGCGTGACTATCATTTCGACTCTTGATCTCAAGCCGGAACATTCGTTCGATTGCGGGTATGAGGCCACGAAAGGCACCTACAATCTTTACGCCCCCAGAAAACATGTTCGCGAAATGCGGTTTCAAGCCGATCTGTCGATTTGGGGCGACTTAGTTCTTTCCGATTTTGTTTGCCAGAAGAACATCAAGCAGCGCGACACGAGAAATATTTCGCGCACCTTAAGGCATACCTGAAGGTGCGCCGATATCATCGCGGCGGGGGGGTGTTGTTCTTGGGGTGCCTGACCGGATACCACCGCCGGAGCCGTATCGAGACCAAGATGCAATACGTGAAACTGCTGGTTTAATTGCTTATGGTCCGCAAATTTGATCGCCAAGTCGCAGAAATCCAAATCCGTGCCGTGATCCTCGATGGCGTCACAGCGCATGGCATACCACGTACCGTGGCCGTCGGCTAAGTCCGTTTGGGGGGAAGGGCAAGCTCACCCTCAAACAGATTTGTGCAATAAGGCCAACGGCGTTCCTAAAGCGTGAAATTCAGCCTTAGCGTTTTATTACACAGACGACAGGATGTGGATTTTGCGATCTGCCAGCATGTCTTTTGTTTTCGCGCCATACTCTTTCATGTGAGGGGCTCTGGCATGCGCACCAAGCGCTTCCATGCTCTCCCATTTTTCGATCACAACAAATGTGTCTGGGCCAAACGCGCTTTGCATCGGGCCTGCGTTTTCAGTGTCGATCGTCGCCTCGTAAGCGATACAGCCGTCTTCCGCCAATACGGCCGGCACGTTGGCGTTGAACATATCCAGAACGCTCGCGCGCTGACCGGGCTTCGTGGTGATAACTGCAACAACATGGACGTTTGACATAAGTGTTTCCTTGAATAGGGCCGAGGCCAGAAGTTTGTACTTTGCTCTAACCGAGGGGGCTGCATCCAGAAGTGAAGTGGTCCTGCTTTTTAGGACAGTTTTGCGGCTTGGCTAAGATGCATC
>NZ_JBALVJ010000072.1:0-16099 GCF_036961165.1 Sulfitobacter sp.
CCTTGGTCCACCTTAAGTTGGCTGCAAACTGGTCGAATTACTGGGACCACCTCTCTTAGTCATAATCGGTGTTGTTCTACGAGGCGATAATTTTCTGTCAAATCTGGTAGCGGAGATCATTCTGAGGGGGGTGAGCTTAGATTCCATTGATCCAACATTCGCCGCAATCGTTCTTCTTTGTATTTGGGTTTATACTGGGCATCGGGTCAAACGCTAACTCGGAATTTCGAAGGTCGGCTTCGTCCCGCACTGTGTGAATTCATTGCTTTTGATTTGTTGCACGCTGCGTGAATGACCGCGTTCGACTCTGTGATGCAGCAAGCATTTCGTGGCGGCGCAGCAGATTTCCGCGCTGCGAGCGCATGCAGCAGGATTTGGTCATTTCTGCTCTGGGCTCAGAACTGACCTTCAACTATTGCTAGATCCACCTAAACCGTCGGCATCACCTATAGGGATTCTTCGCCGCGCGATCCTGACTCAGTGATCCCTGCGACCGCTCAACTATCGCGACGCTGGCGTCGGCCAAATGCTCGCGCCCGATCGCCTTATCTCCTCGTGCGACGCGCAGTTTGTGTGCTTCCAGCATGACCTCGGCGTGGCTGGAACCGCGCGGCGGGATGAAGGTGTAGCAAGCAAGTTCGATCAGCAGGCCCAGCGGGTCTTTGAAATAGATCGAATGCATAAAGCCACGGTCTTTGACGCCCGAATGACCGATGCCGCGCGCTTCAAGGCGAGCAGTGGCCTGATCAAACATCGCGCGGTCCAGCTCAAACGCAAGGTGGTGCACACAGCCAGCGTCCATTGGTGTCCGCCTGTGCTCTGGCTTGCGATCCTCGTTGGTAAAGATGGTGATCAAACGGCCATCACCGGGATCGAAATAGAGGTGTCCTTCTTCTGGATCGTCCAGATTTGGCTGGTCAAAGAGGAAAGGCATGCCCAGCAACCCCTCCCAGAAGTCGATACTTGTCTGGCGGTCCGCGCCCATAATCGTGATGTGATGCACACCAAGTGTTTGTATCTTCTTCATTCTGTCACCTCTTTGATCCTGTAAGCCAACAGATCCCTTACCGTCGGACTTCAAGCGGCGCAAAGACGCCGAAACAGGGTCAACTCCCTCTTTAACCCACCGCACCCCGCGCTTATAAGGACGTATCCTGCGTATCTCAGAGACGCGGGTCAATTCGTATTTTGCAAGGTGTTGCCCACATGTCGATCTTTGGAAACCTGCGCGGTCTGTTCTCGTCTGATATGGCGATTGATCTGGGGACTGCGAACACGCTGGTCTATGTGAAGGGCAAAGGCATTGTTTTGTCAGAACCTTCCGTGGTCGCCTATCACGTCAAAGATGGTGTAAAAAGGGTCCTAGCTGTCGGCGAAGACGCCAAGCTGATGCTGGGCCGCACACCGGGCAGCATTGAGGCGATCCGCCCGATGCGCGAAGGCGTAATTGCCGATTTTGATACCGCCGAAGAGATGATCAAACACTTCATCCGCAAGGTGCACAAACGCTCCACCTTCTCCAAGCCAAAGATCATCGTCTGTGTGCCCCATGGCGCGACACCCGTTGAAAAACGTGCGATCCGTCAGTCGGTACTGAGTGCTGGCGCACGCCGCGCGGGCCTGATTGCTGAACCGATTGCTGCGGCAATTGGTGCCGGCATGCCCATCACTGACCCGACCGGCAACATGGTTGTGGACATCGGTGGCGGCACAACCGAGGTCGCGGTTCTGTCGCTTGGCGATATCGTCTACGCCCGCTCTGTGCGCGTGGGTGGTGACCGGATGGACGAAGCGATCATCAGCTACTTGCGCCGTCAGCAGAACCTGTTGGTTGGTGAAACCACCGCCGAGCGGATCAAGACCTCCATCGGCACCGCACGTATGCCCGATGATGGGCGCGGCACCTCAATGCAGGTACGTGGGCGCGATCTTTTGAACGGCGTGCCGAAAGAGATCGAAGTCACGCAGGCCCAAATAGCCGAAGCTCTGGCAGAGCCAGTGCAGCAAATCTGCGAAGCGGTCATGACCGCGCTTGAAACCACGCCGCCCGACCTTGCTGCCGATATTGTTGACCGTGGCGTGATGCTGACCGGTGGTGGCGCGTTGCTGGGTGACCTAGATCTAGCGCTGCGTGAGCAGACCGGTCTGGCGATCTCTGTTGCCGACGAGCCGCTCAATTGTGTGGCGCTGGGAACCGGTAAAGCGCTTGAGTACGAGAAGCAGTTGCGGCACGCTATCGACTACGACAGCTAAAGCAGGCCTGAGGAGGACGTCACGCCGTCATGGCCAGAGACCGATCACAGTCCAGTGACTATACCGGCCCATTGCGCCGCCTTTTAATGGCGGTGCTTGTGCTGGTGTTGGGCGCGGTCTTTTTGCTTTGGCGGATCGACAGCCCGCGGGTAGAGCGGTTTCGCGCGCAGGTTACCGACAAGCTCGTGCCGAACCTTGATTGGGCGATGGCGCCGGTCACAGGAACCGTAAACCTGCTCCGCGACTTCCAAAGCTATCAGCGCCTGACTGAACAAAACCAGGAATTACGCTCGGAACTCCGGCGCATGCAAACGTGGAAAGAGGCGGCCTTGCAGCTTGAGCAAGAGAACGCGCGTCTACTTGACCTTAACAATGTACGGCTCGATCCGCGTCTTACCTATGTCACTGGCGTTGTGATGGCTGATTCCGGCTCTCCGTTCCGGCAGTCGGTTCTGCTGAACGTGGGTGCGCGCGACGGGCTTGTTGAGGGTTGGGCGACGATGGACGGTATCGGCCTTGTGGGTCGGATTTCTGGTGTGGGCGAGAATACCGCGCGGGTGATCCTGCTCACCGATACGTCCAGCCGTATTCCGGCGGTGATCCAACCTTCGGGCCAGCGCGCGATTATTGCCGGCGACAACTCTGCCGCGCCGCCGATTGATTTTCTTGAGAACCCCGATCTGGTGCGCCCCGGCGACCGCGTGATCAGCTCTGGCGATGGCGGCGTGTTTCCCGCAGGCCTGCTGATCGGGCAAATTTCGGCTGACCCAAGCGGCCGTCTACGTGTGCGGCTTGCCGCTGATTTCGAGCGGTTGGAGTTCCTGCGGGTGCTGCGTCATCACGGGACCGATGCGGTAGTCAATTCGCCCTCGGTCATTGCCACTGCGCCCCGCGCCATTACCGAACCAGCGGCGGAAGATGCAACGCCCGCCGTCACGGAATAGCTACCATGGACGAGCTTTCTCCCGTACGCCTGTGGCTGATGCGCAGCGCCTTTGCCGCTTTGACCCTGCTCCTGTTATTTTTCCACCTGCTGCCAATTGATACGCAGCCCGTGAGCCTGTTCACCCCCGACCTTTTCCCGCCTTTGGAAACCATCGATCCTGCTGAAGCACGTTTGCGTGCGCTGCTGGATCAGGGAACGAACCGTGTCTGGGTCGGCCCAGACCTGCTGATCGCCTTTGCCTTCGCTTGGTCCTTGCGGCGGCCCGAATACGTGCCTGCACTGCTGCTAGCGATTCTGTTTTTGCTTACCGATCTGCTGCTTCAGCGCCCGCCCGGTCTATGGGCATTGCTGGCACTTCTTGCCTGCAATAACCTCAGTAACCGCAGCCGGTCTTTACGCGATGCAACCTTCGGCGCTGAATGGATCGCAGTATCGTTACTGCTTGTCGGCATTTTGCTGATGAACCGGATCGTGCTATCTGTTCTCTTGGTCCAGCCCCCGCAACTTAGACTGAGCCTGATGGAGCTGGGCATGACGATACTCGTCTATCCGCTTGTGGTGCTGATCACCCGCACTTTGATGGGCGTGCGACGCGCTGCCCCCGGCGAGCTCGATTCGCTGGGCGGTCGCGGATAGAATGATGATGAGGCAGAACGCATGAGACGCAGCAGAGCCGAAACAGATGCCAGCCACACGAAACTCAGCCGCCGCGCAGCGTTGCTGGGCGGGGCGCAGCTGTTGTTTATGGGCGGTCTGGCGGCGCGTATGCGGTATCTTCAGGTCGATCAAGCCGATCAGTTTCGCCTGCTGGCCGAAGAAAACCGCATCAATATCCGCCTGATCCCGCCGGTTCGCGGCGAAATTTTTGACCGTAACGGCATGCAGTTGGCAAAGAACGTGCCCAGCTATCGCATCGTGATGGTGCGCGAAGATGCAGGCGATTTCCGCGCTGTGATGCAGCGGGTAGCCGATCTGATTAATCTGTCACCAGAACAAACTGAAAGAGCGCTTGAGGAGTTGTCAGATAATTCTGCGCCCTTCTTGCCCGTGACGATTGCCGAAGATGTAAGCTGGGATGCTGTCAGCGCGGTTTCGGTGAATGCCCCCGCCCTGCCCGGTATTTCTCCTGAGGTGGGCAGTACCCGCGTTTATCCACGCGGGTCTGATTTCGCGCATGTGGTGGGCCGTGTTGGACGCGTCAGCCCGAAAGATCTCGAAGCGCTCGAGAATCCGGATGCGGTGCTGCGTATACCCCGTTTCCAGATTGGTAAAATCAACGTGGAGGCACGCGAGGAAGCGCTGCTGCGCGGGGTCGCTGGCACCCGTCAGGTCGAAGTCAACGCGACGGGCCGCGTCATGCGCGAACTAGAGCGCCGCGAGGGACAATCAGGCGCGGATATTCAACTGACCATCGACGCAAATTTACAGAACTACGTGCAAGCCCGACTGAGCGGTGAAAGTGCGGCGGTCGTGATTCTGGATTGCGAAAAAGGAGACATTGTCGCCAATTGCTCTGCTCCATCCTACGATCCCAACCTGTTTATCGGTGGCATCCTGTCTAAAGACTACGATCCGCTGCTGAACGACATTTACCGCCCCCTGGTCAACAAGACCGTTCAGGGCGCTTATCCCCCCGGTTCGACCTTCAAGATGATGACCGCCATGGCCGCGATCGAGGCCGGCATCATCGGGCCGGATGAGACCGTCTATTGCCCCGGCCATTTGGAAATCGGTGGGCGACGCTTCCATTGCTGGAAACGCGCGGGCCACGGCTGGGTTGACCTGGAGACCTCACTTAAAAGCTCTTGCGACGTCTACTACTACGATCTCGCGCTCAAGGTCGGGATCGAAAAGATTTCCGCCATGTCCAACCGCTTTGGTCTGGGGATTAAACACGATCTAGCGCTGAGTTCGGTGAATTCGGGCCTGACGCCCACCAAAGAGTGGAAGCTGCGCCAGAGGGGCGAAGCCTGGGTGATCGGGGACACGGTCAACGCCTCGATTGGTCAGGGCTTTATGCTGGCCACTCCGATGCAACTGGCCATCATGACAGCGCGGCTTGCCACAGGGCGCGAGGTTAAACCGCGCCTGATCAAATCGGTCAACGGGGTCGAGCATCCGGTCAAGGGCAACGATCCGCTTGATATGCGCGAAAGCAATCTGCGGAAAATGCGCAAATCCATGTATGCGGTGGTTAACGACCGGCGCGGCACAGCTTACCGCAGCCGCATAATAGCCGACGGTATGCGCATGGCAGGCAAGACTGGTACCAGTCAGGTCCGCTCTGCCGTCGTTAACAACAGTGAAGTTCCATGGGAGCAGCGCGATCACGCGCTCTTTGTCGGCTTCGCCCCACATGACGCGCCCAAATATGCCTGCGCTGTGCTGGTAGAGCATGGCGGCGGCGGCTCTTCCGTGGCGGCACCGATTGCGCGTGATATCATGCTACAGGCCCTCTACGGCGGAGAGCCTCCGCTGGACGCTTATCCAACCGCAGACCGCGCGCGCATCAAGACCCAACAGCGCAGCTTGAGGGATGTGCAGCCCGATGCCCGCATCAAAAAGGGTAAGGATCAGGCATGAGTTATCTTGAATACACGGTAAAGTCGGTCCCGACCGGCCTGCGCAAAGTATTGTTTCTCAACTGGCCATTGGTCTTGCTGCTGTCGGCAGTGGCGGGCGCCGGTTTCCTGATGCTCTATTCGGTGGCCGGTGGCAGCTATAGCCCGTGGGCCGAGCCACAGATGAAACGTTTTGCCCTTGGTCTAGCTCTGATGGTGGGCGTGGGTTTAGTGCCGATCTGGATGTGGCGCAATCTTGCAGGTGTTGCTTACGGGGCTTCGGTCATCCTTCTGATCGGGGTCGAATTATTTGGTGAAGTGGGGATGGGCGCCCAGCGCTGGATTGACCTTGGCTTTTTTCGCCTGCAACCGTCCGAGATGACAAAGATCACATTGGTAATGTTTCTAGCCGCCTATTATGATTGGCTGCCCGCAAAGAAGACCTCACGCCCTCTTTGGGTACTTCTGCCAGTGCTGATCATCATTGTGCCGACCATTCTGGTTGTGAAACAGCCCGACCTCGGGACGGCGATCTTGTTGCTGGCAGCGGGAGGCGGACTGATGTTCCTCGCCGGTGTGCATTGGGCTTATTTTGCGACGGTGATTGCCGCAGGTGTGGCTTTAATCGCGGCGGTGTTCCAGTCACGCGGCACCGAATGGCAGTTGATTGAGAACTACCAGTTCCGCCGGATTGATACGTTCCTTGACCCCGGATCAGACCCGCTGAACACTGGATATCACATTGCCCAATCCAAGATTGCGCTCGGCTCTGGCGGATGGACCGGACGGGGGTTCATGCAGGGCACCCAATCTCGGCTGAACTTCCTTCCGGAAAAGCACACTGACTTTATCTTCACCACATTAGCCGAGGAATTCGGGTTTGTCGGCGGGATGTCTTTGCTGGTACTTTACGGACTTATCATCGTGTTTTGCGTGGTTTCTGCGATAATGAACAAAGACCGCTTTGCCTCTCTTTTAACGCTTGGGGTTGCGCTGAATTTCTTTTTGTTCTTCGCCGTCAACATGTCGATGGTTATGGGCATGGCCCCTGTTGTGGGTGTACCGCTGCCACTGGTAAGCTATGGTGGATCAGCGATGCTGGTGTTGATGCTAGCCTTTGGCCTGGTTCAGTCAGCCCATGTGCATAGGCCGCGCTGACACGGCTCTTTGCATGGGCGGCTCGCTGGGCTATCTGTGGGCGAACCCCGTCAGATAAGGCTGCCCTTACATGTCCATTTTCCACTTTTCTTTCAATGTCATCGACCTTGACCAGACCCGCGCTTTTTACAGTGGCCTGCTCGGCTGTGCAGAGGGGCGCAGCACCAAAACCTGGGTGGATTTCGATTTCTTCGGCCATCAGCTTTCGTGCCATCTCGGCAAGCCTTTGGCGGTGGAAGCAACCGGTCTCGTCGGCGAGCATAAAGTGCCGATGCCGCATTTCGGCGTTGTGCTGGAGTTTACAGAATGGCGTGCTCTGGCTGACAAACTAGTGGCCGAGGGTGTCGACTTTGTTCTTGAACCTCAAACCCGCTTTCCCGGGGAGCCGGGAGAGCAGTCCACAGTGTTCTTCATGGACCCGTCAGGTAACCCGATCGAAGTCAAAGGGTTGGCAGATATGAAAGGAGCGTTTGCGAAATGATCAATGTTCTTTTTGCCGCCCGCTCAGACTGTTGGGATACCTATGAGGCGCCCCTACTCAATGCCCTGAAAGCCGCGGGCATCAAAGCGCATCTAGCGCAAGACATCCCGCCTGCCGAGGTGGATTACATCGTCTACGCCCCGAACAGTGATCTGCAAGATTTCACGCCCTACACCCGCGCCAAAGCGGTCCTGAACCTATGGGCCGGTGTTGAGAAGATCACCGGCAACGAGACGCTGCGCATCCCTCTTGCGCGGATGGTTGATCCAGGCCTGACCAAAGGGATGGTCGAATGGGTGACAGGCCATGTGCTGCGGTACCATCTGGGGATGGACGCGCATATTGTGAACCCGTCCCACGAGTGGAGCACCAAAGCCCCACCACTCGCGCAAGAACGCGAGGTCGTCATATTTGGTCTCGGCGCTCTGGGTACGGCCTGCGCCAACGCGCTGCTCTCTCTCGGGTTCCGGGTTGCCGGCTGGTCCCGCAGCCCCAAATCTGTAGAGGGCGTAACCTGTTTGAATGGCGATGACGGTTTCGCCGAAGCACTCGGCCGAGCCGAGATTGCGGTAACGTTGCTACCCGACACCCCAGCGACTACAGACATCTTTAATGCCGAAACACTGGCACTGATGCCGCGCGGCGCGTTCATCATCAATCCAGGTCGTGGTCCGCTAATCGATGACGATGCTCTGATTGCGGCGCTCGATAGTGGACAGATTGCTCATGCAACGCTGGATGTTTTCCGGATTGAGCCGTTGCCGCAGGAGCACCCCTTTTGGGCGCACCCCGGCGTCACTGTCACACCCCACATCGCCGCCGAAACCCGCGCCAGCACCGCAAGCGGCGAGATCGTCGAAAACATTCGGCGGGGTGAGGCTGGCGAGCCCAATCTGAACCTCGTTGATCGCGCGCTTGGCTATTAAGCCGCGATCAGCCCGCGGCCTTTGAGTAGCGCTTCAACACCTGGCAAGCGGCCACGGAAGGCGACATAAAGCTCTGCCGCATCGCGGCTACCGCCGGTGGAGAGGATGTTCTGTTCCAGCGCGCGGGCGCGTTCAGGGTCGAACGCGCCGCCTGCTTCCTCGAACGCCTCAAAGGCATCGGCGTCCATCACTTCGGACCACATGTAGCTGTAGTAGCCGCTGGAATACCCATCGCCCGAGAACACATGCGCAAATTGCGGCGTGGCATGGCGCATCGTGATAGCCGAAGGCATCCCGATATCTTCGAGCACGGCGCGCTGCTTTTCCATCACATCGGCCGACGGCTCACCCTCGTGGAAAGCCAGATCAACCAACGCTGAGGCCACATATTCTACTGTCTGGAAGCCCATATCGAAGGTCGCAGCACCAAGGACCTTGTCCAGCATCTCTTTCGGCATCGCCTCACCGGTTTTGGCATGGGTCGCAAATTCAGCCAACACTTCGGGCACCTCCAGCCAATGCTCATAAAGCTGACTGGGCAATTCCACAAAATCGCGCGCGACAGAGGTGCCAGAGATGCTCTCATACGTCACGTTCGACAGCATCTGGTGCAGGGCATGGCCGAACTCGTGAAACAGTGTGCGCGCATCGTCATAGGACAGCAGCGCCGGTTCACCCTTGGCGAAGTTGCATACGTTGATGACCACGGGTGTCTGAACCTGTGGAAACTTCGCCTGTGAGCGCATCGCCGAGCACCACGCGCCTGACCGTTTGGAACCGCGGGCAAAGTAGTCACCGATAAAGACCGCTACATGCGCCCCGTTGCGCGTGACTTCCCATGCGCGGCAATCAGCATGGTAGAGCGGCACGTCCAACGGCTTGAACTCCAGCCCGAAAAGGCGGGTCGCACAAGAGAACGACGCCTCGATCATCCGGTCGAGTTGGAAGTAGGGCTTGAGCGCTGCCTCATCCAAATCATGCTCTGCCGCGCGGCGCTTCTCAGCATAATAGCGCCAGTCCCATGGGGCCAGATCTCCGTTCACGCCATCATCGCGCATCATCTGTTGCAAGACTTCGGCGTCCGCGTTTGCCTGTGCCTTGGCCGGCTCCCAAACCTGCATCAACAGGTTGCGCACAGCGTCAGGTGTTTTCGCCATCTCAGTCTCAAGCTTGTAGTCGGCAAAGCTATCATACCCCAAAAGCGCTGCACGCTCTTTACGCAGGGCCAGTGTTTCTGCGGCGATGGCGCGGTTGTCCGTCTCGCCACTATTTGCACCGCGTGCTTCCCAAGCCTTGAAGGCTGTCTCACGCAGATCGCGGCGGGGGCTGAATTGCAAGAAAGGCGTGATAAGCGACCGCGACAGCGTGACCACAGGCCCGCCTGCGTCTTTTTCTTCGCCCGCCGCGCGGGCCGTATCGACGACAAAATCCGGCAAGCCTCCCAGATCGGACTCATCCAGCTTCATGAACCAGCTACGCTCATCCGCGAGCAAGTTTTGCGTGAACTGGGTGCCCAGAACGGCCAGCCGTCCCTTGATCTCTTTCATGCGCGCTTCTTGCACGCCAGTCAGCGCAGAGCCGGACCGTACAAAGCCACGGTGCGTGAGCATCAGCACCCGCGCCTGCTCATCACTCAGGCCCAGTGTATCGCGACTTTCCCAGACTGCATTGATCCGCCCAAACAGCGCCTTGTTGCTGGAAATCTCGGAAAAATGGGCCGAAAGCTTGGGTGAGAAATCGCGCTGTAAGGCTTCACGCTCAGGCGTGCTATCGGCACCTGCAACAGTGTAGAACACACCCAAGACCTGATCCAACAGATTTCCTGCGGCCTCCAACGCCTCAACCGTATTTGCGAAATCGGCAGGCTCCGGATTGCTGGCAATCGCGTCAATCTCGGCGCTGTGGGCTGCCAGAGCTTCTTCTAACGCGGGCGCAAAATCTTCATCCGCGACCTTGTCAAAAGGGGCGATCCCAAAAGGGGTTTTCCAGTCTTGCAGCAGAGTGTTCATTAGCGGTCTCCTTTGCACTCAAACTAGGAGCGCGGTGCGGGGGATACAACGTTCAGGCGTGGGTATGGGCGCAAATCGGGCAATCGTTACGCGGCGTGATGCGAATGTTGCGGTTTTCACCATAGAGCGCGTCATAGATCACCATCTGGCCACGCAGGGGCGCACCCGCACCGGAGATCAGCTTGACGGCCTCAACAGCCATCATCGCGCCCACCACACCTGGCAACGGCCCGATCACTCCGGCCTCAGAGCAACTGGGCGCAAGATGGGCAGCGGGGGCTTGAGGGAAAATGCATTGATAGCAGGGGGCACCACGCGCTGGATCAAAAACACTCAGCTGCCCTTCCCACTGGCTCAACGCGCCAGAGATTAGGGGCACACCCGCCTGCACACAGATCGCATTGACCAGATAGCGTGTTTCAAAATTGTCGGTGCCGTCCAGCACCAGATCATACTCCGCAATCAATTCAGCGGCGATGCCTTTATCCAACCTGCGATGATAGGGGCGCACGGTGACGAAGGGGTTTTGCGCTTCCATCTCGGCCTGGGCCGAGAACACCTTGGGCATGCCGATAGATGCGTCTTTATGGATGACCTGACGGTGCAGGTTGGTGTTCTCAACTATGTCCGCATCAATGACACCGATGGTGCCAACGCCGGCGGCTGCCAGATATTGCAGGGCTGGCGCGCCAAGCCCACCTGCCCCGACCACAAGCACTTTGGCGTTCTTGAGGGCTTTTTGACCCGCACCGCCCACTTCGCGCAGGGTTATGTGGCGGGCATAGCGGTTAAGCTCTGTCTCGGAAAAGCTGCCCGAACGGCCCGCGGGTTGAGACTGCTTCTTTTTATCCACGCCTGTGCGCGTGCGTAGACGCGAGATGACCCGTGAATAGGCCCATATCACCGCCCCAATTGACACCACGATAAGCCAGATCATCGCATTCCCACCAGTCGCTGCCCGCAAAGGATGCCCTTCAGGGAAAACAAGTTGCACGCCGATCACCGCCACCAGCAGAACACTGATCATGATCCAACGCGCGGGGCGTGGCGTGCGCATAACTGCGCCCAAACCCCAGATAGCTGCCGCAAGAATAAATACCAGCACCCGCTTACTCCATTCCGGTAGAGCCGAAACCGCCCCTGCCGCGAGCGGTGGTCTCCAGCTCGTCAACCACCTGGAATGTAGCCTGCACTACTGGTGCGACCACCATTTGTGCAATCCGCATGCCGTGCTCAATGATGAAAGGGGCATCGCCTGCGTTCATTACAATCACACCCAAAGGGCCGCGATAGTCAGTATCAATCGTGCCAGGGCTATTGGGCAGCGTGATCCCGTGTTTCAGAGCAAGGCCAGAACGCGGGCGGATCTGCACTTCATACCCTTCGGGAATGGCAAGGCGCAGGCCAGTGGGGATCAGCGCACGCGCGCCAACCTCCAGCGTCACAGCCCGTTGATCGGGCAGGTTCGCTCGCAGATCGGCTCCTGCTGCGCCAAGGGTTTCGTATCGGGGCAACCCAACCGTGCGGTCGGCATCTGCCTCCCACATTAGGCGAATATCGACACCGCTCATCCCGTGATCGCGGCAGCGATGCGAGCGGCCAGCTTTTGCGCCACTGCGTCTTTACCCATGCGCGGCCATTCTTCTGCGCCCTCATCACTGATCAGCGTCACGGCATTTTCGCTGCCGCCCATGATACCGGTCGCAGGAGAGACATCGTTTGCCACAATCCAGTCACAGCCCTTGCGCAGGCGCTTGGCCGTCGCATTTTCAATCACGTCATTGGTTTCGGCGGCGAACCCAACAACAAGAGGCGGACGGCCTGCGGTCATCTGGCTAACGCCGCGAAGGATGTCGGGATTTTCCGCAAACTCCAACACTGGCAGGCCGTCTTTGGATTTCTTGAGCTTGCGGTCTGAGGCGGAGCTCACACGCCAATCGGCCACAGCAGCGGCAAAAACGGCAACATCTGCTGGCAACGCCGCCTCAACCGCATCCTTCATTTGCTGAGCGGTTTGTACCGCGATCACCTCTACCCCATCGGGTGGCGGCACATCGGCAGGGCCGGTGACAAACACCACATGCGCGCCAAGCTGCGCCAATGCGCGTGCCAGTGCGGTCCCCTGCGCGCCGGAAGATCGGTTGGCGATGTAGCGGACAGGATCAATCGGCTCATGCGTGGGGCCGGACGTGACAAGTACACGGCGCCCCTTCAAAGGTCCGTCTGCTAGTGCGCCTTCGACAGCGGCGACAATCTCTAACGGTTCAGACATGCGGCCGGGGCCGAATTCACCGCAGGCCATGTCACCCGAATTGGGGCCCACCACCGTGATGCCATCACCGCGCAGGGTCGCAAGGTTGCGCTGGGTCGCAGCGTGTTCCCACATACGTACATTCATGGCCGGAACGATCATAACGGGGGTGTCGGTGGCCAGCAGCAGGGTTGAGGCCAGATCATTGGCGAGCCCGCCCGCCATTTTCGCCATCAGATCAGCCGTCGCCGGAGCCACCACAACCAAGTCGGCAACGCGGCTCAGCTGGATATGGCCCATCTCGGCCTCATCCCCCAGATCAAACAGATCGCGAAATACCTTCCTGCCTGCCAAGGCAGAGACAGACAGCGGCGTGACAAATTCCTCGCCCGCACGGGTGAGGACAGGGGTCACAACCGCGCCGCGTTCGCGCAAACGGCGGATCAGATCAAGGGATTTAAACGCAGCGATTCCGCCACCGATGATTAGTAGAATGTGGTTACCGGCTAACATGATACGCCCCTCGGGTGGCTAATTCGGGTTCAACATAGGCGGCGCGCCCCCACAGCACCAGACCCTACTGTTTGAACGCGTCGCAAGGATCGGCCCGTTTTGGCGACGGCGCGTCCAGTGTCAGATTGAAGGTGCCTGTAACATCTGCTCCGTCCTCACCTTGACCCAACACAAACACCGTTACATCACGCGCTGCATAGGCAAGCAGCGCGGGCATGCCCCAATCGCTGCGCGCATGCCCATTGCCCGTAATCACCACGATGGGACCACCTGTTGCCCGCAAGGCGCGCAGCGTCGCATCGGCCAGCGCCACATCACGCAGGCGTTGCGCGGTCACCATTACCGGCAACATCTCTTCCGGCAAAGCATCACAATGAGCCGCAGCTTGCAAGGCCTCCCGCGCGGCCTGCTCTTTAGCATCAACGGGTTGGTCGAGCCCGAAAAGCGCTGCAAGCGGGTGCTTTACGATGGGGTTTTCCAACCGGTCGCGCAGTTCCTCGCGCGGGACAAGAGCACCAAATATGGCTACTCCACGTGCCGCTTCGAAAACAGGGAAATACAGATCGAACGACGGCCAACCATTTTGTGACCAGTCAATTGCCGCGTCCAGTTCTGCCTGATCTGCCCAGTCGAAATTGGCATTTGCAGCCTGTCGGGGCTTCAGCATCTCGAAAACCAGCGCTTGCGGGGCAAGGGCTGAAGTCCACTCTGCCTGTCGTTGATGGTGAGCTGGGTTGTCATGCTGTTCCCCCAGCACCACCACATCGGCATCACGGGCAGCTTGCGGCACTTCCGCTGCTGCAGCGCACGAAAAAAGCGCAGCCACGAAGGCCGCGCTTAATGTTCTTACGGTGGGTAAGGATATGTTCATGAAAGGAAGTGGTGAACTTCCTGTGACTGCATTTCAAGCGACTTGCGCATCTTTTGGAACGCCGCTGCTTCCAGCTGGCGCACACGCTCCTTGCTGAGGCTCAGCTCTTGGCCGAGGCTCTCCAAAGTGCGGGGGGAATCCCGGAGTTTACGCTCACGTACAATGAACTGCTCACGCTCGTTTAGGGCGGACATTGCAGCCACGAGCCATGTGCGCAACTGCGCCGTGTCGTGGCTTTCTTCCACACGCTCTGCCGCTTGGGCGCTGTTGTCTTCCAGCGCGTCGATCCACTCGCGCCCCTCATCTTCAGAGGACTGGGTCGCGTTCAGCGAATAGTCTGAACCGGACAAACGTCCTTCCATCATCTCAACGTCATGCAAAGGTACGCCAATCTCGGTCGAGATCATCTGACGCAATTGGTAACCGTCCAATTTTTCGCCCGCGCTTGCCGCCTCACGTTCCAACCGTGCCTGCACCCGACGCATGTTGAAAAAGAGTGATTTCTGAGAGGAAGTAGAGCCAGTGCGAACCATAGACCAGTTGCGCATCACATGATCCTGAATGGAGGCCTTGATCCACCAAACGGCGTAGGTCGAAAAGCGCACGCCGCGATCCGGATCGAACTTATCGGCGGCTTTCATCAGCCCCAAACCCGCCTCTTGGATCAGGTCATTCATCGGCGCGCCGTAACGCTTGAATTTCGATGCCATCGAGATGGCCAAACGCATGTATGCGTTTATCAGTCGGTGGAGAGATGCCTCGTCGCGTTGATCACGCCAAGCATATGCCAGCTTCAGCTCTGTTTCGGCGTCCAGAAGCTCGGCTTTCATTGCCGTACGAGTGAGTGAGAAGTCCTGCGCAGTTCCAATCGCCATCTGTTCCATCTCCCTAGATTATGTAGTCACCTTGAAGTGGCGCTTTGTTAAGATTACGCATGAGGCGACATAAAGGTTCACAAAAAGGTTGGAGAAAATGTTGCCCACAGGGACATTCGTTCTGGGAGGCGCGGCTTCGGGAAAATCCGAATGGGCCGAAAACTTCGTCCTTTCCAGTGGATTGAAGGTGGCCTACCTCGCCACGGGGCGCGCGGAAGATGACGAAACACGTTTTCGTGTAGACGCCCACAAAGCCCGCCGTGACGATCGTTGGATGACAATCGAAGAGCCTCTTGATCTGGCCGACCCATTGGCGACATTGGCGCCTGATATGCCGGTCTTGGTCGACTGTGCCACGATGTGGTTAAGCAACCAAATGATGGCGGACGCGGATATCGCAGTCGCGACAGAAAACCTGCTGGAGGCGCTGCGCAGCTGCCCCGCACCTTGGGTCATCGTCTCGAATGAAGTCGGACATGGGATCGTGCCGGACAACAAATTGGCCCGTCGATTCCGCGAGGCCCAAGGACGGTTGAACATCGCCCTGGCACGTGAAGCAGATTTGGCGGTGATGGTGGTGGCGGGCCTGCCGCAAGTTTTGAAAGGGACCCTCCCATGACCACTTGGCACTGGGTGCGGCACGGCCCCACACATGAAAAAAGCTTTGTTGGCTGGCGCGATGTCCCTGCCGATCTTTCTGACACAGCCATGATTGAACGGGTGCGCGATGATTTACCCGACGATGCCGTTGTAGTGTCCTCCGATTTGATCCGGTCAGTCGCCACAGCCGACGCCCTGAGCGCGCCCCGCCATACCCGTCTGCCGCATGAGCCGGACTTGCGCGAAATCCACTTCGGAGTCTGGGATGGCATGCGCTTTGACGCCGTAGCGGCGCGCGATCCGGAACTAAGCCGCGCGTTCTGGGAACAACCCGGTGACATCCGCGCGCCTGAGGGCGAAAGCTGGAACCAGACAATGGCGCGGGTGAGCGCCGTGGTAGATCGCCTGAACGCTGCCCATCCGCAAAGCCACATCATCGCGGTAGCACATTTTGGCGTGATCCTAACGCAGGTACAGCGCGCCCTTCGCGTTTCGGCCTATGAGGCGATGTTGCATAAGATCGACAACATCTCGGTCACCACGCTGCAGCATTTAGGAAATGATCGGTGGGACGTCGCGCGTATTAATCACCTTCCTTGATGTGAAGTGGTCCTGCTTTTTAGGACAGTTTTGCGGCTTGGCTAAGATGCATCTG